>JBHLON010000139.1:0-2696 GCA_048940445.1 Promethearchaeota archaeon | reverse complement strand
ATTTGAACTGAAATATAAGCCATTAGGATTATATTCGGTGTTCAATCTGGCTAATTCGCTAGAATTGGTAAGGTTATTATACGATAACACCATTCAAAGAATAATAAAATTATTCTAGGGAAGGTATTTCTTTTCCCGATGCCACTTGATTTAATACATTGAGAAAATTCTCACTTAATGTGAGAAAAACAATACTCCTGCATTTGATACCTCTGGTAATCATTTGCAGCTTCTCGTCCCTTCTTTATTATTATATTAAACTTTAAATCATATTCTTTTTTCTTACTGGTTTCTTAATCAAAATTAACTTAACCTTACAAATTATGTAGATTACAAGAAAAATATAGTGAATGGAAATTAATAGATCCTTTAATAATTATTGGAGATAATTAACAATTTGGATGAGTATCTAATGGTGACTCCGAATATCTAAATTACTGAATTAAAATTATTAAAAAAAAATAGAAAAGTATTATACTTAAATTTTTATGATTATATTTCTCTTAGCTAAAAGAACAGCTATTCCTCCCTCTATAGCAATAGGAAGAATTCCTATCAAGATCATTGTAAGCCAAGGATAGTCAATAAGGAAAGGTTTAGGAAAAATCTGAACATACTGATCGAAAATAAAAGCTAAAATAAATAATAATAACAAATTTCGTCCCATTTCGCTTAAAATGGGCACTTTAAATTCCAGTTTCTCGAATCCATAAAAAATAGCAATCAAAAATCCTGAGGCTGCGATTGCCAATAATGCAAGAGAGGTGGTAGCATCATGATGCTCAGCAGGTTGGATCCAATCAAAACAATAAAAGGCTAATATTGAAATTGTTGCTACAGGTAAAATCCTTTTCTTAAATCCTACAACAGGATCATTAGGATCCATTTTATACCATTGACAAAAACAAGTTCCTGCAATTGCTATCGCAGCATGATTGATTGCATTCCATGGAAAATTCCAAGGGTCTGGAGGCCATCCTGATGAACTTCCATGATGTTTGAGGAAAGGAAGATAAAAGAGACTAGCGTGAATAATTAAAATTGCGATAGTTATATACATTCTTTTATCAGCACTTTTAGGAATTAAGTAAACTGCTAAATAGGCAGCAAATGTACCAATTGCTAAATTTGCCAATGTTCCATAGTACAATACTGCATTCCATGTATGATCTGGTCCAAATAATGTCCCTCCAATTAAACCATCGTCTAGAAATGCTAAAAAATATAAGATACCAATTCTAATAGCAGCATGCTTCCATGCAGCTCCAGTTCCTTTTTTCTCTCTTCTACTAGTAAAAGCGAGATATGCTCCAAGCCCTAAGACAAACATAAATATTTGTTGTCCAATATCAATAATTGTTATCAATGCGGGATATCCATTAAAATATTTAAAACCATGATTTAATAAGGGAGGCCCTATCGGAGGATTAGTGGATCCAATAGAAGGGTCTCCTGAAAGTGGCCAAGTGATAACTGATATAATAAGAAATATAATAATTAAGCCTCGAAATTGATCTAACCATTCCCATCTCTCATGCAATGATCTTCGTTTTTCTACTTTAGGTTCTATACCTTCTTCTGACATCTAATTTCACTTTAATTTTTAATTAACATATTTATTTTGGTTAAATTAAAATTAATAAAACAAGATTCAACCTTGAAAAATTTAAATATTTATTATCCAACAAATTTTCTATCCCTTCATTATTAACTTAGATACGAATTAATTATAATAGGCTTCTCAAATCATAAATTTTGGTTAATTGATATATCTTAAAATTATGATTTTTTATAAAGGCACTCAAAACACTTAAATAAAGGATTAGACCTATATGTATTAAGCTTTTGAGAAAAAAATTAAATATGGAAAAATTAAATTGACTGAAGAGAAATCTCAAGACTTTAAAAAGCATCTTGTTAATTACTTTGATATTATCTTAGCTTTTATCAATTCTCTTGTTATAATTTTCCCTTTAATTATTATTTACGAAAATCTAGCAATCTCAATAATAGGTATTTTTTTATCTTGTGGTACGATTGCACTTGCGATCTTTACATTCATAAGAAACAATCCATTGTATATTTATTATTGTTACTCACTCCTTTTATGTGCTTTACTTTTTTCTATTCCCTCAATAATGCTAAATCCTTACTTTGCTATTATTCTTATTCCGGATATTTGTTTTATCTATAATCTGTCAAAAGGTAAAAGTCAGACTTCCGCATTAAGTAGTTATGCGAAAGCACAATTCTTGATGAGAATGGGGACGCAATATGGTATGAGTACAAAAAAATTAAGTCAACAATGGGATAATATCAATCCTGAGTTAGAATTGAAAAAACAGCAACAACGAGAGATACTTGAAAAGCAATATTATAGTAAGAAAATAATTATTAGTACTTTTATACTAAGTGTGAGTTTAGTAGCAATCTTTGCCCTATTCGCAGCAAATTTTGTATCCAGCTAGTCATATAATAACTCATTTTTAATATTATAATATATTAATGGATGAACTAGGAAATTCTTAAGTTTGAAAAACTAACTTAAATTTTAGAATACTAAATTTTTACTTTTCCATAATTTAATGAATTTTTTAAATTCCGAATGCGGAATATCTAAACTATTTATGGATATATTATTCTTTTTCTTTTTCTGGTTGTTTGGAGGTTTGGTTTGATAACTTAATTTCCAATCA
>JBHLON010000071.1:4373-10999 GCA_048940445.1 Promethearchaeota archaeon | reverse complement strand
ATTGTCAACATAATTATATAGTCTGCGACATCTTCAGCATTGTCACTAATCGCCTCAAGCGCAGAAATCGATCTATGTATTTCTATTGCGCTAAAAGGATTAATATCAGGTGTATTCGAAACTAAGATCCTACTTATTGCAAACCTTAATTCATCACATTTATGCTCAAGTGCGTTTACTTCTTCCCCTAGTATTTGTATTTCAGCTTCTTTAGCAGCAAGTAACTTATTTACCATAACATTTAATTTCTTAACAGTTTCTACTGATATTCTCGCCATCTCCATCATTTTGGAATGTACTTGCTTACCTAATTCAAAAAAATCAGGTTTATTCATATATATAAATATTCTAGCGCTAGCATTGGTTGCATTTGCTACATCATCAACTTTATTTGTTAAATGAATCAAATACTCATGTACACTTGAAGCAAGTTCAGCTTTTGAGAGCATATTAAGAATATTACGTCTAATACTATCAGCTTGGTTCTCAAGTTCGTTTACGCGAAAGAACACTTTTAAAGCAAGGTCGATATTTCTCTCTTCTATTAAAAATGCTAAGGCTTTCTCATATTCAACAACACATTCAAGTACTTTTTGCATATGAACTAACGTTTTGTTTATTGCATTCTCTTCATTACGAGATTTAAACCATTCAAATAATGCGCTCATTTTTTTCTCCTTTTAAATAATTATATTTTTTATTCTAATTTTAATACTTCCTTTATTACATTTTCCCCGGGATGTTTGAATATAATTCCCAATTCCTTTGGAAAATATACGGTGACTTCTAAATTTTCTACAAACTTTTGGTGTATTTCAGAAGTTGAAGGTATTATAACAATAATTATTTTTTCTTTCTTATTCAATTCAATTTTGACTTCAAATCTATAAAAGACACCCATAAATTTACGTCTTAGTATCTTTCCTAAAAGTGCATTACTCTTCTGACCTAAACGATTTCCTAGTCTAATTTTCATGTGGTTTGCTCTAACTAATAATAATAAATTATCCCCGTTATGGATCTCATTAATTCTATTTTTTGGAACATAACCAACAAAATTATTTTTTAAACCTATATTTACTTCTACTGCTATTGAATCTTCTTGAATTTGATTTAAAAATTTATCTAGTTTCTTTGAATTCTTGATACTTTCCTTTAAATGAGTTCGATCTTCATTGTAAATGCCTTCAAAATAGTTTAGTTCACTCAAAAAATTAGCAACAAACAGATTTTTCGGATTGTAATATATTTCATGGGGACTACCAACTTGAATGATCTCACCTTCATTCATTACTGCAATCCGATCTGCGAGCATCATTGCCTCTTCTTCCTCATTTGTTACATGAATTACAGTTAATTGCAATAATTCTGATTTTGCCATTAATAATAATTCTCGTCTTAGACTCATTCTAAGACCAGCATCAAGAGCCTTAAGAGGTTCATCTAAAATGAGTAATTTTGATTGCTCCAAATTCAAAAGAGCTCTGCATAATGCAACTCTTTGTTTCATTCCTCCACTTAATTCTTCAGGTACTGCATCATCCCTTCCAGTTAGGAGAGTCATCATTAGAACTTGATCCACAAGTGTTTTTGTACTTCTAGAATCTCTTGCATTTACACGTCCACTATATGATATGTTTTCAACAATATTCATATGTGGAAATAGTGCATAATTTTCAAACATGAACCCAAGATTCCTTTCTCCTGATGTCTTGTTTGTTACATCCTTTCCATCGAATAAAACTCTTCCAGAGTCAGGTTTTAATAAACCTGCAATGATTTTTAATAAGGTCGTTTTGCCTGCCCCTGTTGGACCTAAAATAATAAAATACTCTTTATCCTTAATTCCAAGAGAAAAATTCTTTAAGGCTTTAAACCTTCCATAAGACTTTGATACATTTTCTAACTCAATATGGACCATATGTTCACCTATGTTAAAGCTAATTCTTTCAATAGATTTCTTGGAGCTTTAAATACATGAATATCATCTTGATGGATTCCAATAATTAAATTTTCTCCAATGATAAAATTTTCCTCAAAATTCCCGGGTTTTATTGACAAAAAAGTATCTCCACTCTCTAGTGTTAAATAAAATCTTTTTGTAGCCCCAATAAACCTCGAAGATTCTAATTTTGCGTTAAAGAATTGAACTTTAGACCAGTCATAAGGACTATCCTGAAAGTCATAATCTCGCGGAAATAAATAGACATCTTCATAACGAAAAGAAATTACTAAATTATCATCTAAATTAAATTCATTGTTAAAGTTGTTACATTTTAACTCTGGACCGCCTAAACGAATCCAAATCATCATTTCTTCTTGTTCAAAAACTTTTAAGACAAAACCTTGAAGAAAGTTAGTTTCACCAAGGAAATTTGCCACAAAAATGCTGTTTGGGCTTTCATATAGTTCATATGGAGTACCCATTTGCAGAATTTTACCATTTCTCATTATAATGATCTTATCCGCAATTGCCATTGCTTCTTCCTGATTATGGGTGACATGAATAGCAGTTAGTCCTAAATCTTTAATTAGCTTTCTTAATTCATGGCGAAAAACCTTAGAAACTTTTGGATCTAGAGATCCTAATGGTTCGTCCATGATCATAATTTTAGCTCCTGTTGCGATTGCTCTCGCAATTCCCAACTTTTGCAACCCTGGATTTCCAAATACAGAAGGAAACTCATCTGCATAATCAAGTAACCCAACTACTTTTAGTGATTTTTCTGCTATTTGAATAATATAATCATCATTATAACCCCGCATCTCCAGTCCAAAAGTTACGTTTTCCCAAACAGTAAGGTGATCAAAAATTTCAAAATGTTGAAAAATAAATCCCATATCCCTATCTTCAGGGGGAATTCCCTTAACATCTTTTCCATCTATCAATACTTTTCCTTTTGTGGGGTCTTCAAGACCAGCAATCATTCTTAAAGTAGTGGTTTTACCACACCCTGTAGGGCCTAGTAAGAAAACATAATCGCTATCTTCGATCTTAAATGAAACACTATCTACGGCAAGTACTTTTCCCTCATTAAACGTTTTTGTAACATTAATTAAATCTATTTCTGGTAATATCATCACCTCGATCTTTTTCTAATTATTCGCAAAGCGAAAATCAGGAAAGCACTAAATATAATTACTAATACACTAGCAAATACAGCACTTGGATAAGCGTTTGCTTCAACCCAATCTACAATTAACACTGGTATTGTTCTAATACTTCCCATTACCACAATTGTCGCACCAGTTTCCCCGAGCGAGCGCGTAAAAACCATAATACCTCCCGCAATAATCCCTTGCTTTATATTTGGTAAAGTAATCCTTCTGAAAACGGTAAGATTAGATGCCCCTAATGTACGTGCTGCTTCTTCCACACCTTTATTAGCACTTTCCAAAACTCCTATGATCGGTCTGACCATATATGGAAATGAGAATGACACATGAACAAATAAAATCATAAAAAATCCAGGTTCAAATAATCCTAATCCCGCGGGACCCCAAAATAGAAATATAGCAAAACCCAAAGCTGCTGAAGGAATAGCAATAGGTATATCGAGAATCGTATCTAAAAAAGTAATGACTCGACCCCACTTTCTTTTTGTAATTATAAAAGCAAATGGCAAACCAAAAATGAGATTAATAAGTACTGCTAAGCCTCCAATTTGGATCGAGTACATAAAACTCGTATAAAGGTAAGCCCATTTATAATCCTGACCTAAAAATAGCTCTCCAATTAAATTTCCCTGAAAAATTTGACTGATGATAAAAAGTGAAGGAATAAGAAAAATTGAAATTAAAATACTAACTATAATAAAGTCTCTAATGAAACGGAAATATCTATGACTAAAAAATCGTTCAATCTTTGGCCAAACTTTCTTAACTGGAAACCCGACCTTTCTTGTAAAAAGTTTAACCGAAAATAGGAGTAATATTGAAACTGTAATTAAAATACCTGCTAAAAGTGACGCTGAAGGTAATTCTAATTGTCTTCGAAAACCAACTATCAAAATTGGAGCTGTTTCCACCAACCCTGCCATAATAATCGTTGCCCCAGTTTCTCCTAGACTCCTTGTAAAAGAAAGAATTGCTCCCGCTATAACACCTTCTTTCATCATTGGTAAAGTAATTGTTCGAAAAACAGTAATTCCTGGTGCTCCAAGCGTTCTGGCGGCATCTTCATATAGAGTATCTGCTTTCTCCAAAACAATTTTCATATTTCTGACAATATATGGAAAAGTGAAGACAATATGACCTAAAATTATTAATTCATACCCTGGTGCTACACCAAAGATTCTCCAAAAAAGCAACACTGAAAATCCTAACGCACTAGTAGGAACAGCCATAGGCAAATCAACTAAAGCATCTAAAACTCGCCTTCCTCTAAATTTATAACGAGTTAATATGATAGAGATAGGGAATGCGACTATTATATCTACAGCCACAGCAATTGCAGCAATTGAAAAAGAAATTCCAAGAGAATGTAATATATTGAGCCATTGTAAATTTCCCGTTAATTCATCATTAAAAACATCATGATTAATTGCTGGTATGTTTAAGAAAATTGTTGAAAAGATGTTAATAATCGGTCCTATTATAACTAAAATAAAAAAGGTTATCGTTATTGCATCTAGACTTTTTCTATATACGGGTTTGGAAAAATAACGTTCTACTTTTAAACTTAGAGGAAGTTCTACTTTTTTATCCTTACTTTTCTCCATAAGAATAATATCTTCTTCACTCAAAATTATTTCCACTCTCTTAGGGTAAACCTACGCTGTTGCTTTACAAAGTAACCATAAATCAGGTATTTTTAGTAAAACATGTCCATCTAATGGTGTCTTTAATTCGGGAACAGTTATATTAGGAGTAATTCCATTCGTTATATAATTAAACACTTGAAGATCTAATGGTATTGATTGATTAATTGGGCGAAATCCATAAGTCATAGCAGATTTAACAGTATCTCGTTTCTGAAGAAATTTAAGGAAAACGTTGGCGACGTGTCTTTGTTCTGGGGTAATCCAATTGGCATTTAATATACAGAAAGGATGGTCGCTATATAATGTTCCTTCTTCAGGATAAATTGCAATGACTTTACCCCCCACCGATGTACTAGAAATATCTCTGATTAAATTTTCATAAAGAAACGCAATATTTAATACATCTGGTCCACCTTGTTGCATATACAATGCTAAAAAACCTGTTGATTTACCGTACATCACAGCACTTGATTCAAATTGCCTTAACCATTGCTGATTACTATAATTTGTAAGATCTGCCATCGTCAAATTTTCAGATGTAATGCCAGATGCCGCAGAAATGGCCATTATCACACTCATATAACCTGAATTTGACAAACGAGGATCAGTATGAGCCATTTTAAGATTCACATTAGGATCTAAACTTAGATTTCGTATATCAGAAAAACCTCTGATTTCATGAGTTGCATTGAAAGCCTCCCATGTAGCAATAACTATGGGAGAATAAATAATCTTGACAGCTTCTCCAATATTTACAATTGGTTCCACACTACCAGTATATTCTTCCCATTTAGTATTTAAAAATGTCATCCATATCGAACTTGCAGGGCTCCATATTGTGGGAAATATTTCTCCATTAAGAATACTAATAATAGAATCTGAGGATCCGTAAGGATGCATATCTATTCTAATCTCTTCATTTGACGCATTATTTCTCCATTCATTCATGAAATCGGTATAAGCTATTGTCATCCAACTTGCTTTCTCAGAACTGTAAATTATGGTGATATGAACTACATTTCCGCTTCCCATAATTGCTATATTAGTAAAGATAGTACCTACAAAAAATCCTAAGATGAAGATCAATAAGATTTTAGCTTTATTGCTTTTCCTAACTTTACGTTTATGACTCATACTTTAGTAGAATTTTTTATTATTATTTTTACTATATAAAGGATCTGATGAAATGATCAATAAGAGTAAAAATTATCCCCAATGAGACTCCAGCTAATAAAAATAAAATGTATAAGACTATTTTTTTCAAATATGCTCTACTTTGAGAATTTTTTACTAATCCATTTTATATTTGATCTTTATTAGTTAAGGAAATATATATAACCATTTAGTTAACTGTTCAATAATCATTTTCTATATAATCTATATAGAGCTATATAGTAATACAATTTCTTCATAAGAAGAATAATTTACGAAGCTGTTCTTTTAATTACTTTAACCAATCCTTTTTTTCTAAGCTCTTCCATCATTTTTTCGATCTTATCTACAGACTTTTGTGATATTTGGGCAACTTGCTCTAACGTATTCATTCCATCACACACTTTTAAGACTTTATATTGATCCATAGAAAGCATCCCTAATTGAACACTTAAGGGAGTCACCTCCTTCACAACGACAGGAATTCTTACTTCACCACCTGCTTCTAGAGTTTCAGCTCCTACTTCTGACATACTTGGGGAGTCTCCGAAAAATGCGTGAGCTCCGGTTAAATCAAAATTGTCGTTTATGTAAACGTATATAGTGTGCTCTCTTCCAGAAATGTCATCAGGATCATTGGGATCGGGGTAAAGATTTTTATGCTTGTACTCTTTTGTATAGATCCCCATTTTAAGACCATCAGTAATTTCT
>JBHLON010000071.1:0-4273 GCA_048940445.1 Promethearchaeota archaeon | reverse complement strand
TTTGATTTAATTTAAAATTAACGATTCATAACCGAAAATAATTAAAGCTATTGCTTATTTTGTAATCTATTATAGTTTATATGGTTCATAAATCGTTATGTCAAGTTTTAAGAAGAATATGTGTTTTTCATGTGGGCGTCCTATCGCTCCTTATGAAGCAGCAGTGCATTTTCCATGTCCTCAATGTGGAGATGTGACTATATGGAGATGTGAACGTTGCAGAACAATGGGAAACACATACAAGTGCCTTAAGTGTGAATTTCAGGGTCCTTAGGAATTTTATTAAATGAGACTTTTCTTAAAAGTGATTAAAATGGGAGAATTTGTAGCATTAATTGATGTAGTGCCAGAAGATATAGATATTGATTTTGATAAATTTGTGAGTGAATTAAAGAACGTTCTTCCAGAGAATTGTGCGATTGAACACTTTGAAATAATGCCTGTAGCTTTTGGTCTTAAAAAAGTTAGAGTTCGAGTAAGATATCCCGAGGAATGGGGGGGCACAGATAAGGTAGAATCGTTATTAGGAAAAGTAGATGGAATCCAAGGAATTGAAGGTATTGCTTTTTCGAAAGCTTAAAGAATCTAATTATTTCTATTTTGGATAAAAATGTCATGTTAATTTAAAAGAGCTTTAAAAATTTCTTTATATCATCTATTTCTGGTTTTAAGTTTTTAAGATGATCCTTAGAGTTAATTTTAGAATCATCAGTTTCAGCATTTAAAATATTATAATGAGCCCATAATTTGATATCTTTGTTAATTAGTTCTTGGATTAGAGGAATTGAATTAAAGTAGGAGAGATCATTGTATTTATTCATGAAGGTTTCTAATATATCATGTGCTTGTTTAACTTGATCTGTATTTATCAACGTTTCATAAATTTTTTTAATTGACATAGCATATTTCTCAATTTCAGATATCATGTAATCTTTTTGAACTTTTTCCGCGATAGTATTTAGGAAATATTGTTGTTCTTTTATATAAGAATCAGCATCCCCTCTTATTGCTAATCTTATGATTTCTTCTGTGTATTCTATCGCTTTGTCATAATCTTTTACCATTGCTGCGTTTTTTGCTAAGATCTCTAAATCTTGGATCTTAGAGATGATCTTTAATTTGCTACCTTTAATATGATTAAAATTATTATCTTTATTTGGATTAAGAGTCATGGTTTTTCCTATATTTATTAAAAATTTAGAGTCTACATGCATTAAGTGATAATTAAATTATTTATAATTTGATTTTTAAATCAAGGTTTTCTAATTACAAGTATCTAGACAATTCTTTTAAATAATTTATCTAGCTCTTTAAAGGATATAAATTTCAATGTGGGTCTTCCATGTGCACAATGATAGGGATCTCTGCAATGAGCTAAACTATAGATAAGTTTTCTTATACTTTGAAGGGATAATTGATCTCCTCCACGAATACTTTTATGACAAGCTAAATAGTTAATGATTTGCTCTTTAATCTCAGAAAAACTCTTATCCTTTCCGATTTCAGTTAGGTCACTAATTATTTCTTGTATAGTTTCTACATTAGGTAATCTATAAAAAATAATAGGGATTTCTCTAAGGATAAAAGTATTTCCCCCAAAATGCTCAAATTTAAAACCTAATTTGCCTATTTCATCTAAGTTTGACAATAGAAAAAATTTTTCGCTTGGAGAAACGTCTATTTTTAAGGGAACAACAAGCTTTTGAACTTTTTTTTGTGCTTGTTCATGAAGATCCAGGAAATATTCCTTATTTATTCGTTCAGAAGCTGCATGCTGATCTAAAATGTAGATACCTTGTTCCTCATTTTCATTAACACCTTCAAGTAATATATAGATTTTATTACTCAATTGACCAGTTTTAGAAATTAATCGTATTTTGGGAAAATTCTTAACCACAATAAATCTTTCTCTGGTAAGTGTTTCGGGAGTTTCAATTTGATCCATCAAGCTCAATTGAATAGGAATCTGTGCATCTAATTCTTGTTGGTTCTTCAAATCTGATAATTTATTATTCATTTTATCACTAAATTTTACCTCATCTGGTAAGGTGTCTAAATTTGATTTCTCTTCATCACGAAAGAATTGAGTGATTTCGGCTTTTAGGTATTTATCTTGCTTTCTGATAAACTTTTTTTCCACAAAATCTCGAATCACATTATATACTTTGTTATAAATAAATTCTTCATTTTCAAACCTTATATATAATTTTTTAGGGTGAATGTTAAAATCTATATTAGCAGGGTTCAAATTCAGATTTAAAATGAAAAATGGATATTTTCCCACCATTAAGATATCTTTATAAGCCTCTTGAATAGCTCGAAATAGTACATCACTAATGATATAACGATTATTTATGTATAAACTTGAATGACTTCTATTTTTCTTAGAAATATCACTATGACCAAGGAGACCTTCTAGCCCAAATTCATTTTCAAAAAAATTAATTTCTTCCATACGTTCAGCAATGCGTTTTCCGTAGATATGAAATACTGTAGTTTTCAAATCATTCGTTACGGGACAATTAATTATAGCTAGATCATTATGAACATAGATAAAATGAATTTGGGAGTATGCTAATGAATATCTTTGTACAATATCAGTTATGTGACCAAGTTCAGTAGTATCTTTCTTTAAGAACTTTCTTCTTGCAGGAATATTAAAAAAAAGATTTTTTACCTTAATATTCGTACCAATAGGACAAGAAATTTGTTCTCTTCGGTTAATTTTACCCCCTTCTATTGTTAATCTAACTCCAAAATTATTTTCCTCGACTTTAGATACTATTTCAACTTGGCTAACTGCAGCTATACTTGCTAAGGCTTCACCTCTAAATCCTAAGGATTGTAATGTATCTAAATCTTCTATTCTTCTTATTTTGCCGCTAGTATGCCTATCAAAAGCAAGTTCTATCTCATCTGGAGGTATTCCTATTCCATCATCAATAACTTGTATTAATGATCTTCCTGCTTTTTTTATAATAATCCTTATTTCCTGTGCCCCTGCATCGATGCTATTTTCGATTAATTCTTTTACTACATTAGCAGGTCTTTCAACAACCTCCCCTGCTGCAATTTTTTCAGAATCTATTATTTTTTGAATTTTTTGCCGTATCAATCTTAATCTAATCTTTAACTATTCTCAAAATTTATAGTTTAACTAAGTTAATATATTTCACAATATATACAAATTTAATAAGATACTCTATTAAGATTTAAATAATTTGTAGTAGAAAATAGATAACTAAAATTTCAAAATCTTGTTAGAGTTGTTTTGTTTGCCTATATTAGGATTTTTCAGAATAAAAAAACTCACTTATTAATATTGCTTCCTAAAAAAATAAATAGCATCATTTCTCTAACTTTTAATGGTTTGTAACTTTTCTTTAATTTCAATTAATTTCTTCATCGCTTCTAAGGGTGTTAATAAATTAATATCAATATTTTTGATGATTTCAATTAAACTTAGATAAACCTCATCAGGTTCGGATTCTTTAACTACTATCGGTTTGAATAGAGAAGTTTGCACAGATTTTCTTTTAGTTTTCCATTTTACTTTCTGCTTTATGGTAGCTATTTCAGATTTTAACTTCTCGATTTCATAACTTTTTTTTCCTATTTCTTTTTCTCTTTCGGAGATTTCTTCCTCACATTTGTTTAATTCTTGATGTTTAATTTCTAATTCTAAATTTAACTTCTCTAATTCTTTTAGTTTCTCAGTTATTAATTTATCATGATATTTAATTGAACTTTTTTCATTATTATTTTCTTTAACGGTTGCTTTAAAAGGATCTTTTTGTTCTATTTGCTCTAAGATCTCGAAAGCTTTAATGATAACATCATCAGGAATTCCCGCTAATTTTGCAACATTAATTCCATATGATTTATCAGTGCTTCCTGGCTTCAATTTTCTTACAAAATTAATACTTCCATCCTCATTCTCTATGATATCAAGATGATAATTTTTAACTCTTGGTAAACTAATTTCTGTCAATTGATGATAATGGGTACTAAAAAGCGTTTTCACTTTTATGTCATGAAGTTTTTGCAGTGTAGCCATTGCGATACTTTGTCCATCACTAGTACTTGTTCCTCTACCAAGCTCATCTATTATAACAAGACTTTGTGGAGTGGCATAATTCAATATTTTTGCAGTTTCTGTCATTTCAATCATGAATGTGCTTAACTTTCTTGCTAAATCATCTGATGCTCCAATACGAGTGAATATTTGGTCAATAATTCCGATTGTAGCCGACTTAGCCGGAACAAAACTACC
>JBHLON010000070.1:0-11147 GCA_048940445.1 Promethearchaeota archaeon | reverse complement strand
CAGTAGATATATAAATTTTCTTGGATTAAATCTCTTCTTGATAAATATGGCAAATTCATTTAAAAAAGAATATTGTATTCGTTCAGAAAATGTTATTGAGTCCGCACTCAAATATTCAAATAAAAGCCAAGAAGAGTTTGCATGTGATAAATTTGCTATTCTTTTGTTTTCTAATTCTCTTTTGGAATATCTAAAAAAAAGATTAAATTTGCAAGCTACTGAATGGTTAACACCCTATCACCCTTATGCTTCTAATCAACTTTATAGGGGAATCTATAACGGAATTCCGATTTCAGTAATAACTCCACCTATGGGTGCTTCTCCCATTGCATCAGTAGCAGAGGATTTAATCACTTGCGGAGCAAGAGTTCTCTTATTAGTGTGTGGTGCCTGGGGAATCGCGAGAAACGTTAAATTGCTGGATTTTTTACTCCCAACTCATGCAATAGGTCCAGATGGTATTTCTATTTTCTATGGACGTGAATCTGATGATCAAACATTAATTGATAAAGGAATCGTAAGTACATTTTTCGATGAGATAAAGAAAAGAACCAACAATTATCATATTGGGAAAAACTATTCAACAGAGGCATTTTATAGAATAAAAGTTAAGCAGGTTGAAGATTTACAGAAAGAGGGCTACATTTCAATGGAAAATGGAGAGTTGAATACACTGGCTTTTATTTGTAAGATGAAACATGTTAAATTTGGAGCAATCTTTTATAGTTATTACAATCCTCTTGAAGATTGGATTGTACCATGGTTTAAAGAAGATTATAAGAAATGTGTAGAACTTGAAGGAGAAATTACTCTTGCTACTATCGAAAGGTTAACACAAGTTTATTAATAATATATTAATATTTTTAATGTTTTAAGCTTCCTACCATAAATCAAAGTTTATTAGAGTAAAAAAGAAGAGTATAAAGTTAATACTTATGATGCTCTAACCGATTCCAGAAGTTTGCTAAATCTTCATGAGTAAAAGTATACATTAAATCTGTTGGTTTGGAAGGTTCATTTCTGAAAAATTCTGGAACATTATTTGAAGAAATTTTCGTCTGTTTATTAAACTCAAGCTCAGTTTTCAAAATATTTTCTCCAATCTTAATGACATCATCTCTATTTAAATCTAGGTCATACATAGCATTAAGAGCATTTGCGATAATATCCATATTTTCATAGCTAGGTCCAATGAAATAGCAGCAACCACATGAGTCTAAAACAGCTGTATACACTTGAAGTTCGAAAGATAAATCTAATTTCTTCTCATTGTCTGTAAGCTCACCATAGTCTTTATGTTTGCTAGCCACCCTTCCTGCAATAGCTGCTCCGCTTGTATGATCAGCCCCCATTGGTGATGTTGCGTATGTAACACCCATAGCTTTGAAAACCCGGCAATCATAGGCAGAAATACCTTGCCCTTTTACGTGTGGTATTCTTTTGGATTTGAGCTTTTCACCAATAATTTTCACCCCATTTCCATATAAATTACCAATTTCAGAGTTATTTCTAATTTCAGTATCTAAAATTTCAAAGACTCTTTCCGCATTTCCCCAATCAATCTTTCCACAATCCATAGCAACACCTACAGTTCCTCCAAACTCTATGGTATCTATTCCAATATCATCACATAAATGATCAATTTTTGCTAAGCTGTCAATATCATCAATTAATAGGTTTGTACCGTTTAATGCCATAGTTTCATATTCAAGACTGGATGTAATATGATTTCCATTTTCATCAAGCACCAAATTAGAACATTTAATAACACATGTAGGGATACAAGCTAATCTCTTCTTACCACCTCTAGCGGTTACAATCTCATGAAGTCTTTCCCCTGTAATATTTTCAATTTTATCAAATGAACCCATACGGAAATTTTTAGTAGGTATTCCACCGTATTCATTCATCGGTCTCATCATCAATGGGGTTCCAAATGTAGAAAAGGTTTTTCTAGTTTTTGCCAAATTTTGTGCGAATGGTTTTGATATACTCCTAAATTTCTTGATATCATTGATTTTCACTTTTGATAATTTTGGAGGAAGTATAACAATAGCTTTAACGTTTTTTGACCCCATAACAGCACCTAATCCTCCTCTAGCAGCATGTCTACTTGGATACCCTTCTAAATCATTTGCTGCTACACTCGCAGCTCTCATCATAAATTCTCCAGCAGGCCCTATTGAGAAAATTCCAACATTCTCTCCATACTTTTTCTTAATCTTTTTATGAAGCTCATAATTTCCCAATCTCTTATAATATTCTTGTGAAATTAATTCAATTCTGTTATTATGAATTAGAATTACTTTTTGATTTGGTGATTGATTTTCCAATACAATTGCTCTAATCCCATGTCTTGCTAACATCATAGCAGGGCGCCCTCCCACATTAGCTTCCTTTATACCATTAGTCAGAGGACTTTTAGCACCTATAGAAGCGCGAGCAGAATTAGGAAACGGACTTCCAGCTAAAAGTCCATTAGCAATGATGAGTTTATTTTCTGAACTCAGAGGGTCACAAGTAGGAGGAATCTCATCCATTATTATTTGAGAAGTTAATCCTCTCCCTCCTAATAAGAAATATTTCGAATCTTTTGAAATTTCCTCATAATTTACTTGATCAGACTCTAAATTAATCCTGACTATTTTCATAATTAGGATAGAAATCAAAATTATTTTACTTTTACCTCTTAAAAAAGTAGAACAAAAGTAGAAATTTTAAAATTTATCATAATGGACAATTTCTCCTAATGATTTTCTGTTTGTGACTTCACCTTTTTCTTTAAAAGGATAACCAAGCGGAGTTAAACCTAAAACACGATACTTTTTAGGAATCTCCAATACCTCTTTAACCTTTTCTTCATCAAAAGCTCCTATCCAGCATGTTCCTAACCCTTCAGAAGTAGCAGCAAGAATTAAATGCTCAAAACATATTCCAAAATCAACAGGATAATACTTTTCATTTTTATTCGCTCCAGACCCAGATTCTAAAATTGCTCCAACTATGAATACAGGAGCATCTACAAACTTTTTATCTTGTCCAATAGCATTCCGTAGGATTTTTAACCTATCGGGCTTCTGAACAACTATATAATGCATTCCTTGGAAATTAGCCCAAGTTGGAGCTAATCTGGCGGCGTTTAATATTCTCTCAATTTTTTCCTTAGAGGGGATCATCCCAGATTTAAAAATCCGATGACTTCTCCTTTTTTTTATAACATCATAAAAATCCAATATAAAAGCCTCATAAATTTAAATTTTAGATGAAATAGATTCTTAATTAAATAAATTTTTACTGCTTTTAAAGAAGTAATTGAAAATTTTCAACAAATGGGAATCTTATGGGACGAACTTTCAATATTTTGAGTTTTTATAGCAAAGATTTATAAATGCAACTAGGATATTATGTTAATATTAAAGGAATAATAAAGACTAGTTTTTAGAACATTATTTTTTTATAATAGAGAAATATTCTCGACATTTTGTTTACAGTGAGTTATTATGAATAATATTTATCGTGATCTTCTGAAGAATAAGAATTTAGATGATGATTTGCAAATTCGTGATTGCTGTGAAGACCCAAACATAGAAGAAAGAGATGGAAATAAAGTTTGTTTAAATTGTGGAATTATAATTGAAAGAACATATGTAGGAAATGAGCGAAGGGCGTATACTGCTGAAGAAGTTCAAACTAGACGTAGAACTGAGCCAAGATGGAGGGATTTCGGGCCGAGAACGATGTTACCATCAACAAAAACAGACTCAAAAGGGAAATCTATAGGACCAAAAGAACAAGCATTATTCTCAAGGTTATCAAAAATTCAAAATTCTTTAATTTCAAGTATTGAACGAAACTTTTGGGAAGCTAAGCCTAAACTAAAAATGCTAACATCAAAACTTAATATTCCAGAATACATTAGCGAAACTGCTTGGAAGGTTTATAGTATTGTAGCTAAAAAAAAGTTAACAATGGGCCGCTCAATTAATGGATTTATAGCGGGATCTTTATATGCTGCCATAAGGGTTCATGATTTTCCTCGTTTATTAGATGAAGTATGTGAAGCATCATTGACTCCAAGAAGAACAGTTCATAGAAGCTTAGCTATGATAATAAGAGAAGTTTTACCTGAATTAGGATTACGTTATCAACCTATCACTGCTGAAAGCCTCGTATTTCGCTTTGGAAATGAACTTGACCTACCTATGGCAGTTCAAAAGCATGCTATTGACATGCTCAGGAAAGCTTCTGAAAATGGATTGAAACGTACAGGAAAAGATCCAAAAGGATTGGCAGCTGCTTGTATATATATTGCCGCTAAAGATGGATCCATTAGAAAAACTCAATCGCTGGTTGCTGATATTGCTAAAATAACAGAAGTAACCTTAAGAAGTAGAGCTAAACAGATTAAAAGAAAGTTATTATAAATTCATTAAGATTTTTCAAATTTTTTTAATTTGCCTTATTTCTATTCCCAAAATCTAAAAGTAATTTGAGTCCTACCCCTCCAAAAACAGTTCCTGCTATTAAAATGACCATACACATAGCTGAAAAATAGAGCCACATTATAACTCCTATAAATGGAGTTATTGTTCCTGAATAAATAGCAGTTTGGAACATTATAGATGTACTATCATAGTGAATTACAGCATCACCTAACTGATAAATAATAAACAGTTGAATTAAACCAGAAATAAGAAAAAATAATCCAATTAATAGAATAAATCTCGCAAATAACCCTTCTTCAAGTCTTCTTCTAAATGATAGGTTTAATAATATAATTCCAAGTATTAAAAATGCACAAATAGTTGTAATTAATATTAACCATTCTATTACCACCTCTAAAGGTGTAAAACCAGATACAAAAATGATGTTAATAATACTAAGGTTATGCAAACCTAGAGTAAGATTAATAATAGAGCTGAATAAAACAATATCTATGACCTCTAACGCAATTACAATAATAAAACCTACGCTGAAGTATCTCAATAATTTAAAGATTAAATCTTTATTCATTTTTTCTTAATATTATTTATAGTTATTATTTAATAAGAGAATTATTTATAATAATTATTTTGATGCCATTTAATAAAAATTTAAATAAAAATTTTGCATATAATTCTTTTTGAATAACAATCAATTATGACTTAAAAATAAGGGAACTGCTTTTGAAGAAAAAAAGAAATTTGACTTCGGAACAATCTAAATGTGAACATAAGAATATTGAACAAGTTGATGGATATCTAGTTTGCAAAGACTGCGGATTAACTTTTGATGATCGCATTGCCTTTGAAGAACCATCATCTCCAATTCCTTATTCAGACTCACAAATCAACTATGAAAGAAAAATTAGGATTGGTGATTCAAAAGCAATTCAAGATCCAAAAATAAAACAAAAGTATGATCAAATCAAAACATTAGACAAATGGTTTAGAGACTATCAATCCAGTTTCACTGA
Organism: Promethearchaeota archaeon; assembly: GCA_048940445.1. GTDB lineage: Archaea > Asgardarchaeota > Lokiarchaeia > Sigyniarchaeales > SOKP01 > SOKP01. Next base: position 5,692 of record JBHLON010000070.1, on the reverse strand, counting down.
ACAAAAAAAAACTATTGAATTATTCAAAAGTTATGGAATAGGGTTGAATATTGACAGTGTAAAATATCGAGAAATTAAGGATAGATATCTTAAATATAATAAATATCACAGACATACATATCAAAATATGGTTATAATTTTTTTGGCTATCCTCTGGATGGAGATAAAAGATACAACCAGTATAAGAATAGAGGAATTTATAAAAATTTCAAGAGAACTAGGTCACAAAATCAATAAAAAGATGCTTAACAATGCCATGCTTAAAGTTAAGAGAACTGAAACCACATTTGATAAAAGTCTTAAAGACAAATCGGTTTTGGAACGTGAGATAAAAGAAAAAATAAAAATTCTATTCCAAAAAGACCTTAATAACATTTCTTATGATAAAGTAAAATCTCAATTTTCAAATAAATCTGATTATGATAAATTAAAAATTGAAATGCTGTTATTTGTCGACAAATTATTACAAAAGATTAAATATTCTGATATTCAAAATCTGAACTATAAAGCCTTTACTGCTGGCTTAATTTATTATATAGGTCAAATACTTGACAATAAGAAAATATTTACACAAAGTATTATAGAAGAAACCACAAAATTCTCAAGTACGACAATAAGAAAGAAATTTAATATATTAAAAGAGATTATCGGTGACCCTCTTTCTATTAAGATGGAGGATATATAATTAATAAGGTTTAATTCTATAATTATAATTATTTAATATTATTAATATTTTCAAGAATAAAATAATGGCTGAAGTTCAATTACCAAATAATTTATATTATGCTAAAAATGTTTCTGAATTAGTTGAAATATTTAATACAGACACCGAAAAAGGTCTAAAATTAACTGATGTCGAGTTAAAACATTCTAAATATGGCTATAATGAATTACCTAAAATTAAAAAATCGATATGGAAAATTTATTTAGCTCCGATATTCAACTTCCTGATTATTATTTTATTGGTTTCCGGATTAATTATATTCATTTTAGGATCTCCACAGGATACTATAATTACCTTTATAGTTGTTTTCATGAATTCGATGACAGTTATAATCCAGCAATTTAGAGCACAGAAAGCACTAGAATCGTTAAGAAAGATAAGTGCTTTAAAAGCAACAGTAATGAGAGATGGTATTCAATTTGAGATACCTACAAGAGAACTAGCTCCAGGCGATATCATTACATTAGAGCAAGGAGATAAAGTTCCTGCAGACGCAAGAATATTAGATTTTGTTAATTTATCTATTGATGAAGCTCCTCTAACAGGAGAAAGTGAACCCGCTGAGAAAGATAATGTTAAGTTACAGAATAAGCCTTTACCAATACAGAAACAATCTAATATGGTGTTTATGGGAACATATGTCTATACTGGAAGAGCAAAAGCAATGATTACAAGAACAGGAATTAATACCGAAATTGGAAAAATTTCAAATCAATTAAATGAAATGGGAAGTATTGAAGACATACCACTGACTCGAAAACTAAATCATTTAGGGTACATTCTAGGAACAATTGTAATTATAAGCTTAGCAGTCCTCATTGTTTATAAATTCAGTATTTTGATTAGTAATAATCAGTTTTACGGTGATTATATTAAGCAAGATCTTGTTAACTCAATCCTTCGCTCGATGAATATTATGCCCATTAATTTACCGATACTAACCACCCTTGTTCTTATCACAGGAGTTCTAAATATGGCAAAAAGTGGAGTTATCATTAAAAATCTTTCTGCCATTGAATCTTTAGGGAGGGTATCTGTGATTTGCTCAGATAAAACTGGTACAATTACTAAAAATGAAATGACTGTCGAGAAATTTTGGATTAATAATAAAGAATATAAGGTAACAGGTTCTGGATATGAGCCTGAAGGAATTATTATGGAAAACGGGAATGCTATAACTTTAAAAGATAATTTTACATTTCAAAAGTTCATTGAGTCAAGTGTATTAAATAATAATGCTAAGCTTATCTATGAAGATGTTCAAGTGAAATTAAAAAACATTAAAGAAATGGCCGTAAGAAAGGCTTTAGGTTCACCAACAGAAGCTGCATTAATTGTTTTGGCAGAAAAAGCAGGCTTTGATCCTTATTCTTTGAAAAAGAGGTTTGAAATTTTAAAAGAATTTTCTTTTAATTCTGAAGTCAAGAGAATGACTACAATATGCCGATTAAATTCTAATCAAAATACTTTTTATGCATTTTGTAAAGGAGCACCCGAAAGAATCCTAAAAATTTCAAATAAGATTGAAATGAATGGCGAACAAAAGATTTTAGATGAAAATCTCAATCAAAGGATAATTGAAAATATTCAAACACATGCAAATCAAGGATATAGAACCCTAGCTGTAGCCTATAAAGAGCTTAATTTAAATAATGATTTCAAGCGAGAAGAAATTGAAGAAGAATTAACATTTTTAAGTCTTCTATCAATTCTAGATCCTCCGCGTCAGGGAGTTAGAGAATCAGTAGAGGAAAGCGAGTCTGGAGGGATTAAGGTGGTCATGATCACAGGGGATCATCCAGCTACAGCAAAAACAATCGCAACACAGATGAAAATATTTAAAGAAGGAGATCTTGTTATTGAGGGGGCAGATATTGAAAAATTAAAACCTGATGAATTTAATAGGGTATCCGTTTTTGCTCGTGTAGAGCCTTCCGATAAAGAAGTTATAGTAAGGAAATATCAGACACAGGAACAAATTTGTGCCATGACGGGAGATGGAATAAATGACGCACTCGCACTAAAACTAGCAAATGCAGGTATAGCGATGGGAATCACTGGAACTGATGTCGCTAAAGAGACTTCTGATATGGTTATCAGTGACGACAATTTCAGTTCGATCGTGAGGGGTGTTAAAATTGGGCGCGGATTATTTGCTAAGATCCGAACTATTTTATATTTTTTTATTTGTTTAAATATAATGGAAGCTTCTATCTTTTTCACCTATGAATTTTTACCGTTTTTTCAATTACTGAGTAATTGGCAGCATATTTACATCTTTGGAATTGTTCATTCTCTCCCTTCTTTGGCATTAGTTGTTGATACTTATCCTACTGATGTGATGAATGAACCACCTAGAAATGAACAAGAGTTATTAAATAAGAATATGTGGCTATTATTATTATTACAAGCACTTTTAATGGGAATAGGTCTGGTACTAGCTCTTCAACTTACATTAGGGGGAATAATTCCCTTAAATGAATGGAATATCAATCCAAATCTTAGTTATCTCTCTGGAACTACAGATGAAATTCTTATAGCCCAAAAAGCGAGAACGATGTTTATTACGACATTATATATTGTTGAAACTACATTTATCTGGACATTTAGAAGACCTAATAAATCAATTTTCAAAAGTCTAAAAGAAGAATTTTCGCGTACTTTATTAATAATTAGTTTGTTCACTCTAGCGATACATGTTTTATTTATATGCTTTTCATATTCAGTTAATAATTACATCAATAGCGCTTTTGGACTTGATTTAAATTTTATGTTCCTAAGCGGGACTGATTGGTTAATCTGCATTTTATTAGCTCTTCCTGGCATTTTTGGAATTGAAATAATAAAGTATTTAGCACGATTGAAAAGTATTAAATTCTAAAATTATTTCTTTTTTTATCTCTTTTAATTTTTTTTAGTCAGATGTTGAATGAATAAAAAAGATAGCAACAAAAAAACCTATATTATAGTATTTTTAAAAAAGTATGGTGGAATTCTTGTTATTTGTATTATTTTATTCTCATTTTTACTCTTAGTTTTATTAGATATCAATTTTGGGCAATGGCTAGCCAATAGCGTTCAATGGTTTTATGATGAATTTGGAGACTTTGGAATATATTTAGGTATATTTTTAATTAGCATTTTCGGTAATGTTACGATATTTTTTCCAGTTCCCTATATTGTTGCCTTAATTGTAATATCTGCAATAATTCCGAATGTAAATCCCATATTAATTGGATTAATCGCAGGATTAGGTGCAAGTCTTGGAGAAATAAGCGCATGGCTAGTAGGACGCAGTTCGAAAGAACTTATTGGAGATTCCAAAAGCATGAAACGTATGAAAAGGTATGTAGATAAGGGTTGGGCTCCAGCTCTCATTTTCTTATTTGCAGCAACCCCGCTTCCTGATGATCCTTTCTTAATTGTTTTAGGACTAGCTCAATATAGTTTAGTTAAGACATTGGCATTTTGTTTTATAGGAAAATTTACCTTATGTTTTTTGTGCAGTGCTCTACCAATTTGGCTCGCTGATACATCTTTAGGGAACTTTTTGTTCGGGTTATTTGGTATAGACCTTAATGCTGCTCGAACTGGAATTATACCTCCTAGTAATCCTATAGATATTTTACAAAGTTCATTAGTTTGGGCAGCTTCCATTATTATTCTTTTTTTACTTGTCTATATTGATTGGAGTAAAGTCTTTTATAAAGTTAAAGCTAAATTAAAACCTAAAGAGAAGGTTAATTAATACTATTTTCTTAATAGAAGCAGATAAATTACTTGAAGAATAAAAAAGAAAAAAAAGTAATAAATAGAATAACAATTTAATAATTATTTAATCACTTTTTTAAAAAAATTAATAAGAGGGCAAATTGTGATGGAAGAAAACTTACGTTTTATTTACGGAAAAGAGTATTGGTATATAAGTGCTTTTATTAATACAAATGAGTTTATCGGTGAAAATAAGGCAGAAGAAATAGAAGCATTATTATTAGAAAAAATACATAATCTAGATGAAAGGCAACTCAGTAAAGCTTTTTTATATTTAGAAAAATATCCTCATGCTGAAGAAAAGAAAGAGCTATTAAAAGATATGGCAAAATCGATATCGATAGAATGTGATTGGGAACCATTTTTTCAAAATTTCCCTTATACTGATGAAAATAAGCAATACTCAGAAGTGGAAGAAAATAAAAAGTTAGAATATAATACTCTAGGATACTTCAAATTCGAGGTCGAATATTTTAAAAATGAAGAATTTAAGAAGGAACAAATAACTCCAGATCTACTACAGCAAATTCCCTTTATTGCTGTTGATATCCTTAAAGAATTTAATAATAAAACAGTAAATGAATTTTTAATTCTCGATTTAGGAAGTCCAATATACACTTTCGTCATTTCTAATAGAACCACTCCTTTTACAGTTCAATGGAATAGAGAAAATATAGAAAAATATAAAAAAGTAATCGGCTACTGGACTCGCATCTATTCTGGGGAATGGGCTGATTATTCTGAAGAGCTTTTTGAAAGAAGGACAGAGAATAATTTTTCGAATCGGCTTTCTGAGTTACATTACATTCAGAGAAATTCGGGATTTTTATATATGCCCGCAGAGGAATATCGATTTAAATATATTAAGGATCATATATTAGATCCTACTCCAAAAGTGAGAGCTGTTCTATTCGCTCTGATGACAATAAATAGCTCATTGGATATTCTATTTAGTAAGCGATATTCCGATGTATTTATGAGTTTAGAAACCATTGAAAATAAAATGAAGGATTTGCGATTCTTAAGAGGAATGATTCAGGCAAAAATGACTATGATTTATAATGAATTAGAATGGAACCCTCGAGAACTTTATACTCGTGTATTAACTCATCTTCTAAATATATTCCGAATCGAAAGGATTCGTAAAAGAGTTGACAAAAAATTTCAAACACTCTATGATTCAATGCAAGAATATTA
>JBHLON010000138.1:0-2760 GCA_048940445.1 Promethearchaeota archaeon | reverse complement strand
ATAATTAATTTCGTTATATATTTTTAATTATAAAAAGACAATCTCTCTTAAAATCTATAAATTTTTGTAATATTCTCTAAAATAAAGAACTAATTCAAAATACATCTTTCCTCTTTTTGTTGAGGCATAATTATTCCTATAATTCGTATTAAACTTACGATTTTGATGTTTAACATCTAAAAATAGATTGACAAAGGAATGATGTCTTCCAAAAAAAGCAGATATACTTCCTACACTTAATCCTAAAAACTTTATTATCCAATATATTAATACCTTTTTTATAATTCATTTACATTGGAAAAATGAAATCTTAATATTTAAAGGAAAAATGAATCTCACATAATTTATTTGCTTATATATATACCTTGACTATCTGAATAAAAATTATTTTTATTATCATCTTTATCTTCATATAAAATTACTAATTTTGTCGGGTACAAAGATTTAAATACAAAGATGTCAAAATAATATTAAGATTAATAGACCAGTGAAATCGACAGAAATTAACAGCACAATGCTCTAATGAGCATTATAGCGTTATTCAGTTTCATAATTCATAAATTGTTCATACAGTAATAGTTATAGGGCATAATTTATATAATTCGAAAAAAATCCAAAAAATTCACGGTTCTTCACACCATAATTTCAAGAAGAACAACTTAATGATGAAAATCTAACAAAAAAGAGGAATTTAAACAAATAAAAAAGTGAAATAGTTATGAATATAAAAAAATTGAACGAGGAAAAACAAAATATAAAAAATAGAATTGGTAATATTACTAAAGAAAAAAGGAAAATAAGCGCATTAATACTTACTGCAATTATCCTCATTTCTTTTTGGTATTGTTCTCCTATTTCTAAATTTGAATTTAAAATTAGAACCTTTAAAACCATATCTGACACAAGAATTGTGAGGACAGGGGAAGACATACAATTCAATTGGGAGGTTCAAGGGGAACCGTACCAAGCAATGATTATTTTTGGTGATGGGAATATCAAACTAATTGATAGTCCTAGTCAAACGAATGGAATATGTAGCGGGAATGTGATTCATTCTTATGCATTGCAAGGTAAATATCAGCCTACATTAAGGATTTGGGATTATTGGGGTGATGCTTTTACTAAATCATTAGAACTTGAAGTTAGAAATGATCCTCCTCTATTTGATGTTCTAGTTAATGGTTTAATAACTGAACAACCAGAACATTTACGATTAAGTGACCCTGATGAAGAGATTGAAGTATTTGAAGATGAAGAAGTGGCAATCGATATAGAGAATAAAGAATTGATGTTAGACAATTTAACCTTTATTTTTGATTTTGGGACTAGTAAAAAAACTTCCAAGGCAAATTCCACGATATACTCATGGGAAAAAGAGGGAGTTTATCCATTGATTATAACTGCTATCGGATCTCAAGGAGAGCTGGAGCAGCAAACCAGGTATATTAACGTGAAGAATAAAGCACCAATAGCGAATTTTTCTCTAGATTATGAATATAGAGAGGATCATATCGTTATGGTCAAGGTAAATGCAAGTATGAGTAAAGATACTAAATCTGATTATAATAGCTTAAGATATTATTGGGATTGGGATGATGGAACGAGTGATTGGGGAAAATACGCTCATCATAGTTTTCCAGATGCAGGAACATATAATATCACACTCTGTGTGAGAGATGATGATGGATTCTATGATATTTGTTCAAAAATATTCTTGATAAATAATACTATACCAACTGTTGAGGTATTTGGACCTAGCACTAATACAACTCTATATGAAGGTCAAGTAATAACATTTAATGCACAAGGAAAAGATGATAGTCCAAATATCGTTCGTTTGCATTACTACTGGAACTTTAACTCCTCATTATTTAATCTAGATGATTTAAAAAACTATGAATTAGGAGGGTTGATAAATGATCACGTTTTTTATGACGATTTTCATGGTTTTGTTACCTCTGCCATTATTGATCCTCAAGGAGCATATGATCTCGATTCATTGAATGTTGACATACTTAACGTGGATCCAGATCTTAGTATATATAGTGCAAATATAATTGGCAATGTAACTTTTGGCTTATATCGTAGTAATCTAAATTCTGATCTCAATTTCACATTTAAGTTAAGCAATGAAAAAGATAAAACTTATGAAAGAATGATAAATTTTGCCAATGAAACTTCTTCTTATATTTATTCAGAGAAGGCTCAATTGAATTTTGATATTCTTGATAACTGGATCATAACTGTAAACTCAAGTCAACAAATACCTGAGAATGAGGAATATCAGACACTATTGATATTCGAATTTTTGGATGGCCAGAAGCTAATCTTGACAAGTGATATGTTGAGTTTTGGGGAGTGGGGATATTTTGAAGACAATTTAACAAATTATTTTTATGATCGCAAGAATTACACATTTAAGTATCCCATTTCCATTAATATCGAACTATTTGATCCTTCAATTGATAACATTTATTGTTCTATTAATCATATTGAAAAAAAATTGTTGGAAATAAGTACAACCAGTGAGATACCTACTATAGATGAGCTCTACATAGGAGATATTCATTATGAATTTCAATTCTATCAAAAAAATGGGAAGAACTTCGTTAATATCACAGCATCACGTTTAATCGATTCTACATATTATGATAATAATTCATTTCCTGTAAAACTTGAATTTAGTGCCGTGATCCTTCCATTGATTAACGTGAACGAACTTCTTAAAGATAAGTTAAACTTGACAAATCTAGTTGTAGA
>JBHLON010000069.1:0-11296 GCA_048940445.1 Promethearchaeota archaeon | reverse complement strand
GAATGGTTAGAATTAGGAGGATCTGGAATATTTAGACCAGAGGTAACCTATCCATGGGGAATTCGAGAACCAACACGCGTATTAGCGTGGGGTCAAGGATTAGAGAGAATTGCAATGCTTTACTATGATAGGAGTGATATGAGAGACTTCTATATTAATCCAATAAAGTGGTTAAGACATCAGTCTTATTATAAATGAGGTGAGCATATATTCCTTCGCTTGAATTAAAAATTGAAAGATTAGAACGATTAGTTGGAAAGAAATTAGATTTAAAGAAGTTAGAATATGATTTGCAATGGATCAGTTTAGATTTAGAGGGTATTGATGAACAAGAACAAAAGCTTAAAGTGGAATACAATCCTAACAGACCCGATTTTTCAAGTCCAGAAGGTATTGCAAGGGTTCTTAAGGGTTATTATGAACTTGAATTAGGTTTACCTAAGTTTGAAATCACGGAAGGAAATATAACTCTAAACGTGGACCCAAGTGTAAAAAAAGTTAGACCATATATAGTGTGTGGTGTAATTCGAAATATTGACTTAGATGAAGATGAGGTTGCTACATTAATGAATATTCAAGAACAATTGCATTGGGCTGTTGGAAGAGACCGAAAAAAGGTAGCTATCGGTGTTCACGATTTAGATAAGGTGACACCTCCCTACAGGTATACTGCTGTAAAGCCTGATTCGGTAAGCTTCGAACCCTTACATGGAGATGGATATCCGATGAATTTAGAGGAGATTTTATTATTACACGAAAAGGGTATCGAGTATGCTCATATTTTAGAAGGAAAAGAAGTATATCCAATGATATTTGATAAAAATGATGAAGTACTCTCATTTCCTCCAATTATAAATGGAGTATTAACTACAGTTACGGATGATACAAAAAATTTATTTTTAGATCTAACAGGCACCGACTTTAAGGCAATAAATCTTGCATTAAATATTTTAACTACAACTTTAGCAGATATGGGGGCAACTATAGAAAGTGTAATAGTAAATTATGAAGGAGAACAAGAAATTATCACACCTAACTTGGATCCCACTAAATGGGAAGTAGATATCGATTATATTAATAGTGTTATGGGCTTAAATTTAACTCCTACAGATATGATAAAATGTTTCCAAAAAGTTAGGATGAATGCTATAAAATCAAAAAAAAAGGGATTTTTGGATGTTTTGGTACCTGCTTATAGAGGAGATATTATTCATCCAATCGATTTCACTGAAGAATGTGCAATGGGATATGGATATTTCAAATTACCACTTACAATAAGAGAAGGAGGAATAGGAAAATATCATCCTATACAAGATTTTGCAAATAAAATTCGAAGAATTATGATTGGAGCAGGCTATCTAGAAGTCCTAAATTTTCTTCTGGCGAGTTCTGAAAAACAATTTATATTTATGAACCAAAAATGTGATAAACAAGAGAGAACAGAAATTGAAAATCCGGTTTCAAAAGAATATAATACATTAAGAACAAAGATTTTGCCAAAGTTAATGGAAACATTACTATTTAATCGATCTGAAGAGAAACCAATTAGAATTTTTGAAGTGGGAGATGTAATTTTACTAGAACCTAAAGAAGAAACAGGTGCCAAAAGAGAGATTAATCTTGCAGTAGTAACTTATCATGAAGATGCAGACTTCACTGAAATACGTTCAACATTAGATTATTTAATGACAACTTTAGGTCATGATTTAAATTATGAGGTAAAACCGGCTGATAATCCAACCTATATTAAAGGTAGATATGGTGAAATATTTTTAGATAGCAATAAGATCGGAGAAATTGGAGAAATTCATCCTGAGGTATTAAATAATTTCAAATTAGAATTTCCTGTAGCTGCTTTGGAATTAAAACTTCAAAAGTTTATTGATATTTAGAATCAATATCACATGATTGGAGGTAATTTATGTGGATGAAACTGATGATTATCACAATAAATTAGAGAGATTAAGAAAAGAAATTGATAATATTGATAATGAAATTGTAGAATTATTAAATAAAAGGGGAGAAATAGTCATAAAAGTCGGAAGATTGAAAAACGAACTCAAATTAGAGATTAAACAACCAATCAGAGAAAAGAGATTGGTTGAAAGGATTGAGGCTAAGTCAAAAAATTATAATAAGAAAGATATTCAAGCTATATGGAAAGAAATAATAAAAGCTAGCAGGAAATTACAAAATAAAGTTTTAAAAAACAATAAAGATTCATCCTCTGATTCTAAGATGAAGAAATCGCTAAAGAACTAAAAAATTCATAAATCTTTCAAGAAAGAAAATCATCTATAATAATCTATCACACTATTCTTTAGATTTTTAAAAGGTTATTAATTATATACTTTTAAATTAACTGTATTTAAAACTCATTTATTAAGTGCAGATTATATAATTCACTAAATTCTGGTTAGGTTTTCATGGACAAAAACGCTAGAAATGATGGTCGTGGTTTTAATGATATAAGAAAAACTACTATTGAACGTAATTATCTCAAATACCCTGAAGGATCCGTATTAATTACTCAAGGAAATACAAAAGTAATCATAACGGCTTCGGTTTTAGATTTTGTGCCCCGCTTTTTAGCAGATTCAGGGACTGGATGGATTACTGCTGAATATAATATGTTACCAAGAGCGACTCAATCAAGAAATAGCCGAGAGAGAGATAGATTAAGAGTAAAGGGGAGAACTCATGAAATTCAACGTTTGATTGGGAGATCTATGCGGGCAGCATTCGATTGTGAAAAGATTGGCGAACGAACCATACAAATTGATTGTGATGTTATTCAAGCGGATGGTGGAACTAGATGTGCGTCTATAACTGGAGCTTTTGTGGCAGTGTTTGATGCAATAAATTATCTTTATAATGAACATTTAATTTATGATTTTCCAGATTATAGAGTTACCGCAGGAATATCCTTAGGTATAAAAAAAGATATCATAATGCTAGACCTAAATTATGATGAAGATTCAAAAGTAGACGTAGATTTTAATTTAGTAGAAAATGAAGATTCTGAAATCATAGAAATTCAAGGAACTGCAGAAGGAGCTACTTTTAGTAAAGAAAAACTTAAAGAAATCTTAAACATTGGAGAAATGGGGATATCAGAACTAATTAAGATTCAAAAGAAAGTATTAAATCTATAATTTTTTATCATTATTTTTTATCTATTCCAAGTTTTTTAAAGGGTTTTTCTTTTGATTAATCAATTTTATTTATTTTTAATGATTTTTATTTACAACAAGTGTATTAAGATTTGAAAATATATGAAAAAGATCTTCATTCTATCTCCTTTAGCTCTAGAAAATGGAAGAGGTGGGGAAATATCTTCAATGGAATTAGCAGCTGGATTAAGCAAATACTATAATATAATCTTTTCTGATACTAATCGGCTTTCCGGAAATAAATTATTATCCAGAAAAATTATTATGAAAAAATTGAAAGATATTAAAAACGTATATCGATTGAATTTTGCAACTGCTAACATAGGAAATAAATATTTTGATATAATTTACCCTTGGGAGTTTATAAAACTGATTAGATTAACAAGAAATTGTGATATTATTTATACTTCGGTTTCGAATTTCAAAATTAGCTTTATGTTTATGATTTTAAGTATAATTAACCGTAGAGCAAAACTTATTATAGGCTATAGAAGACCTCTATATTCAAATAAATTATTTTCAATATATAATATCAGATATCGCCTAACTATCTTGCTTTATTCTCTTTTTAAAAAAAGAATTTATCACCATGCATTATCAAATCATGGAAAAATATTTTTAGATAAATTCTATGATTCCCGTAAAGTCTCTCATATAACTCATGGAATAGAATTAAAAGATTATTCAGAAATCGAATTCAATAAGAATCCTTCTGAACTATTAAAATTTGTATATATTGGATATTTAGATGATATTCATAAAGGGGTTAAAGTTTTATTGAGAGGAATTGAAGGATTTATTCAAAAAAGTCAACCTAATGATGTTATCTTTGAATTTTGCGGAATGGGTCCATTAGATTCAGAAGTTAAAGCATTAGAGATGAAATATCCTCAACATGTAAAATTTAATGGATATATCAATTATGATAAAATCCATAATTACTATAAAAAAAGTGATGTTTTTCTTTTTTCTTCAAGAAGAGAACCATTTCCAAGAGTTCTAATGGAAGCTTTAGCTGCAAAATTAGTAATTATTTGCAGTAAAACTATAGGTTCTCTTGAATTACTTAAAAATAAGGAATTTGCATTTTTTATTAATAAATTAAATTCAGAAGAAATAACCGAAAAAATCTTGGAAGTCTATAAACTATGGAAAAGTGATAATATAAAATTTAAACATTTACAGACTCTCGCCCAGAGATTTGCTTTTAATAACTATTCTACTGAAATTGAAATCAACCTTTTTAGAGACTGGATTGAAAAAATTACTAAAACATGATTTTATTTAGCTTTTAAAGATAGGAAGAGTTTTTCCTTTCATATGATTTGGTGCCTTAATGCTATAGAGTTTTAAGAGTGTTGGGGCAAAATCTTCATATGAAACAGATTTATCTCTCCCTTTTTGAATATTTTTCCCATGTGCAATAAAAATTCCATTTTTTGAATGGTTAAAAGAATTAAACCGATTTCTCACAAAGAATGAACTTTTTACGCTATAAAGATATTTTTCTTTTAAAATGATTATTAAGTCTGGTAATGTTTTTTGGTTAAATTGAAGAACCCTTTCAACATGTTTACAATTTTGCAAGACCATCTTGATCTTATCGATGGAGACTTTATCTTTCTTATTTAAATGGATTCCTCCAAAATTAGAATAAAAATGCACAAAACGGGTGTCTTGCAATTTATTATTACCTTCTGAACTCTTAATGAATATTTTCCTTATAGGCTCTATCAATCTTTTAAACTCATTGTGAAAGTAAGTTGTATCAAAAAAACCTCTATTAAAAATTCCAAAAAATTTGATGAATATACTCATAAATTTAGAAATTATATCATTATTATAAAAGAGGATTTTCTTCTTTTCTAAGAAGCGTTTAATATTGAATTCATAGCGGTAAATTTCTAAACCATGATCACTGATTATAAACAAATTATCAATTTTGTTTGAATTTATTATCTTTGCTAAAAAGTTATCAATTTTTGAGTACCCAAATTTCATTAATTCTTCAGTGATCTTTAGTTTATATTTTGGATGATGGGTTATACAATCTGGAATTCTAATAATATAGATCCATAAATCAAAATTTTCTTTTAATTTCCTTAAAAGGAAACTTGATTTGATATTAAAAGCTTTAAATATCTCATAAATATTTGAACCATCAATTATCCAGTTCTTTTTTATTTCATCACTTAAATATTTTGGATAATACATCTTATCGTTAATAAAAGGGGTTAATAACCCTGTTATCATCTCTCCGTTTATTTCCCAAGCAGGATATGTTGATGGTAGATTTAAACAAAAGACACGTACATTATCATAATTAAAGATGCTTTTTTCCTTCCATAAATTAGAAGAAAAAACCCCAAATGTAGGGTCATAAAAAGTACAATATCCTAAATCGGTGACTTTTAACCCAGAAAAAAGGCAAGGGAAGGAAGGAATTGTTACAGGAGGTATAGTCACTTGTAAATTAGAATGGAATCCATTATCAAGTATTTTTTTGAAAGTTGGTAAAAATCCCTTTTTAATGCCAGACTTAATATAATCAAACGATCCTCCATCAATTCCGATAATAATATTTCTTATAGAAAATCCTCACTTCCTTTCTTTATCAAGTATCGTTTCATTTTTGCGTAAATTAAGATTACTAACTGATCTTAAGATTTTAAGTTTCTCTTCTGAATCTTTAACATTTAATAAATGAATATCACGTAATTCCCTAAAATCCGTTAATTCTTTTTGATTATTATTAATTAGATTATTTTTTTCTAAAGGATCAATTGATAAATTAAATAGATATTCTAAATTCTTTTCTTCGTCAAAAATATATTTCCACATATAAGATCTAATTGACAACAAAATATAACCTTCTTTATGATTTCTCTTTATCTTCCCTTCTTTCTGAAAACATTCTGAAATTATATATTTCTCACCTTGATCCGAGTCTCCATAAACTAGAGGTAGGAGACTTTTTCCTAAAATTTTTTGAGATTCTTCTATTTTAAAATAATCTAGAATAGTAATAGGAAGATCTCTTAATTGGATCAAATTGGTTACATTATTGTATTGGCTATCTTTTGCCAAGTCTATAATAAAGAGTGGAACTTTAAGTAATTCATCATAAATGTTGCCTTGATGGTGAAAATATCCATGTTCATAAAAAGATTCACCATGGTCAGCAGTAATAATTATCATGCAATTTTTTCTAAATTTCTTTTTTATCTCATTAAATAAAATAGCAAGAGATTCATCTAAATAATTGATACCTGCATCATACAAATCAATTAATTCATTAATTAATTCTTTTGTAACATTATACTTTTCTGGTGTTGCTCGAATGCACTCATTTAGATATTCTCTTCTAGAATAATCAATGTCAGATTTTCTAAATTTCAAGACATTTTTAGATGGCGGATTAAAAGGACTATGAACATCCATGAAATGAGACCATATAAATAATGGTCCACTATGTTTATTGAGTAAAGTGATTATTTTTTGTATTACAAATCTGGCATCATAGGCGATTGAAAGAAAAGGTAAAAAAATTTGTGTGAAAAATGGGTATTTATTACGAAGCCTCAGACTGATTTTATTAAAACCCCTTAAACGATAAGTAACCTTCCTTGAGAAATTTCTGTAGTTTAGTATCTTTCGTAAATTCAAGCTTAATATGGTTTTAAATGAATTTCTCTTAGGCTTATGGAATTCTGCCTTATATCGTTCACCATCTAAAAATACATCAAAACCTCGATTATAATTAAAATATTCTCCTAAATGAGGATTACTATGAATTCCAAACGTAAAGATATTTTTACTTTTTAAAATCTGTGGAAAAATTACTTTATTCAGAGGTAAAGGGCTATAACCACCATCAGAAAAAGGCAATTTAGAGCTAAAAATCGAAGAAAAAGATGAAGGCGTTTCAGGACCATTTGATATAGCATTCAGAAATGTAGTTCCTTTTTCAATTAATCTTTCTAAGTTCGGAGCTGTATTTCTATGATAACCATAAGATTGTAAATGATCCGCTCTTAAAGCATCGATCGTAATAAGGATGACAGCTTTTTGTTCAGAAGTATTTTCCATTATTAGAATATAATAATACTAGATTAAATAAGATTTTTTTATCTTGATCATTAACAATAAGATATAAAGAAGACCTAATTTTATTTTCAACAAACTTTTTAGTTTTTATCAATTCAATCTAATAAAGTCTATAATTTCTGTTAATCTGGTGAATTATAACGAGGAACGTCATCATTGGAATTGATGGGGGTTGTTTTGAAAGTATTTTACCATTAATAAAACAAAATGTTCTTCCTAATTTTAAAAAATTCTTTATTGATGGGTTTACTGCTCCCATTCAAGTGACGGTTCCACATGCTACAATACCATCTTGGCCGTGTCTTTTTTCTGGTTTAGATGTTGAAGGGCTAGGATATTATACATTTATCCACCCAATTAAAGGAATTTTTAATTCAAGTGTGTGGAAAGAAAAATCATTATTTTCCATCAATGACTTGAAGGTTTTTGCTTTAAATGTACCAGGTACTTACCCTGCTTGGCCAATAAATGGTCAAATGATCACAGGGATCCTTTCACCTTCCATTTCGTGTTATCCTAAAGGATTGGAAGACCAAATTAAGAATAAATGGATAATTGAAGGCAAGGATCTCCCAGAAATCCTCAAGGCATTTAAAATGAAAAAAAAATTATTTCTAGAAAAAATGAAGGAAGATTTTGATTTAATGGTATATGTAATAAGAGTGCCTGATTCTATCTCTCATCGAGTATTTGGTGATAAAAAGATAATATTAAATGCAATGAATTTAGGATATAAAAAAATTGATTCCTTTCTTGGAGAATTATTTAGATATAATCAATTTGATAATATACTTATCCTGAGTGATCATGGATTAAAATTTTATAAACGAGTATTATATTTTCCCAGACTATTAGAAAAGAAAAAATTACTCTTTCTAAATGACTTAAAAGGGAAACGCATCAATAATATTATATTGAAATTATATGATTTAGTAAGACCTTTTCTCCCAGTATATATTTCAAAAAGGATTTATCAAAGACTGTTTAATGCTGAGAAAAGAGAAATAGAAAGAAAAAAAGAACGCAGATTAGAATTTTTTGATAAAGCACAACCTAAAACATTTATTCAGAAATTAACGTCAAATATGGGTGGTTTATTTTTATTCGGAAAAGATAGACATAAAAAAGAAGTAATAAAAAAAGTTCTTAAACGTGATAGATATGTTGATCAGATTTTTGAATTTGATAATCCTGAATTTCCTGATTTCCTTATAGCTCTCAGAGATGACTATATTTTTTTCAAAGATTGCTCTTATTTTCTAACGAGAAACACAGAGGTATTTAGTCATACAAATCGAGGATTCTTCATGGCTTATGGAAAAAATATAAAAAAAGGGTCGATGGAGTTAATTAATTATACCGATGTAGCTCCGATAATACTTAGATTATTTGATAAATCAAAACCTAATTATATGAAGGGTAAAACCCTTAACATATTCAAAGAAGAATAACTTTGATTTAAGATTTTTTCGCTTTTTATATCTTTTTTCTTAGAAGAACATTTCTTTCCAATAATAAAATTAATTATTAACCAATTTTGAATCATTTTATTGAAGTAAAACGTCTCTAAAGACTTTATAATAATCTTTATATAGAATTTCCCAGCTAAAGTTATTAATAACTCTATTATAACCATTCTCACCTAACTTTTTCCTTTCTTCTGGATTATAATAAAGATATTTCAATTTGTCTATTAAATCACCTAAATCATTTTGCTTTACTAAAATACCAGTAACACCATCAACAATAGCTTCAGTTGTACCCCCTGAAAATGTACCTATTACAGGGAGTTTAAAGTAATTAGCTTCAAGATATACTACACCAAAGCCTTCAATTGATTCTTCTTTTGGTACTGAAGGCATAACAAAAACATCTGAAATTTTATAGAAATTATTTCTTGTTATATCATCACAATTACCTAAAAAGAACACATTGTCTTCAAGTTTCAATCTTTTCACTAATGCCTTTAAATTTTTTGTTTCAGGACCAGTACCAATTAGATAATACCTAAGCATGGCATCATTTGCAAGCTTTCTTAACTCATTTAAAGCCTTTATTACCAGTGAAAAGTTTTTTCTCTTTATCTGACGACCAACACTTAATATCACAAAATTATCTGAAGAAATATCAAACTTTTTTCTTAAGTCAAGTTTTGATTCTTGGATCTTATAGTCAGAAGGAAATAAACCCGGCGGAATTATTTCAATTTTGTTAGCTGGTAAATTTCTAATTCGCATTAAGATTTTCTTTAATCGATTAGAGTGCACAATTATTTTATCTGAATCTTTAAAGAATATGTCCCTTAAACTAATATATTTATGAATCATAAATTCATTACCATGAGCAAAATAAATTACTTTTAATGGAAACAATTTTGATAATAAAAAAATGATGGATTGAGTACTTGCTGTCGAAGTTCCACCTATGATAATATCAAATTGAAATTTCTTAAAATAGGGGTATAGATGATGAATATTATTTATACTTTTTACTAAGAGTGAAGGTTTTAATAAAAAATAGATTATAGTTTTTAGTTTATTTTGAAAAGAAATATGTTTTGAACTTAATAATCTTAAAGTTAAGATAGATAAATAATAATTAAAATCTTTAAATTTTAATTGGGTAATAAAATCCTTAATAGAATATTTGCGCTGCTCTAAAATTTTATAACAATTTTTATTCTTATAAGTAAAATTGAATACTTTAAAGTTTTCTTCATTCTTTAAAAAAATTTTATAAATATCTGTTAATGTATGTGATATACCATCTTTTGATGGGAAAAAAGGAAATGCTATTAAAGCAATCTTCATGATCTTTAAATTCTTTTCTTATTTTGTTTCCTATACTTTTTAAAATTAATAAATTTGTCAGCAATATTAAGCATATTATATATATTTGAATAAATTAATCTATTAAAAAAAGTTAATCAAGGAAATATTATAAATCGAATTAATATAATTCTAAATTATATTTTAGTCTATCTAATAGCTGGAATCTTATAGCTTTATATTTCTTCTTGCCTTAAAGAATTAATTGATAAAGTTAAAAATAATTAGATTGAAAGCTAAATTTTTATAAAAGAGTAAATTAATTCTCTAGATTATAAGAAAAAGAAAAACCTGTTTCAACTGAATAATCTTAGTGAGATGTTCCCTTATACTCTAATAATAAGACTATGATATGTTCTTTCTCTTTTTATATTTATCTTTAAAGAATATTGTCTCTATAGCAACGATGACGTTTAAAAGAGCCTCAACATATATATAGAAAATTAATTTAATGTAAAAAACTATATTAAAATTTATTTCTATTGAGGATGGCTCACTTTTCTTAAAGAAGATTAGTTTTCTTATTTTCTTTATATAGATAAAAAGTAAAATATAAAGTCCAATCACGATTAGATTAATGTTAAATGCTAAAAACGGAATTATTAAAAGATATATTGAAAGTAGAGTAGTTAAGAACTTCTTTAATAGAAATAATTTTTTTCCTTCTTCTATTCTACGATAATATGCATTCTCCATCCATCTTAATTGTTGTGGGATAAAATCTGAGATTTTTTCAGGAAAATTGTATGTTTCTCCAGATAACTCAACAATTCTATAAATTTTATAGTTCTTTTTTTTTAAATCTTTTCCAATTACTCGACCATCATCTGAAAGTTTAGCTACAGTAAATTCATTAATATTTTGGATAACTTCATATTTTATCGCTGTAACTATACCAATGATATCACCATATCTAACTGGTTTCTTTCTAAACCTAGGATTTCGATCAATATAGAGAAATTTAACCAGATCCTTATTCCGTATTGATTCATGAGGTTTAAGACCTGCTGTAACGACCACTTCGTTAGCATTAATAATTGGATCAATCATATTTAAAATAAGATTATCGTTGACTTGAACATCGGCATCCATCAGAAAAATGATCCCGTCTGAAACCTGATTAATTGCATCATTTATTGCTGTTATTTTTCCTCTTCCTTGTTTTTGATTTAAAATCGTAAAATTGTT
>JBHLON010000068.1:0-11417 GCA_048940445.1 Promethearchaeota archaeon | reverse complement strand
CATTCCTTAGAGCCAATCTTGTGGATGATTACTAATCCTGCTTCAAAAGAAATATATTGGAATCCATATATTCCTTCAATGAAAGACCCTAACCTTAAATTAACTTCTTTAAAAATAAGAAATAATGATATAGTTACATTAACACCGCTAGGAAAGGCAAAAGTAGAATCAGATATCAAAAAATATAATGTAATAATAACATATATGTAATTTACTCATCGTATTTTTTCTTCCAAAATCACCTAAAATATATTTCATTAAATTATGATTAGAAATCTTTTATCTAATGAATTAGATTTTGCTCTTAAGCTTACAGAACTTGAAGGTTGGGGTACTTCTAGGGAAGAATTAGAAGATCTCTTCTTATTTTCTCCTGAAGGATTCTTTATTTCAGATTCTAATGGAACTCTCGAAGGAATTATCTCAACCGCGAATTATGGCAGATTTGGATTTATCGGAAATTTAATTGTCTTAGAACAATTTAGAAATCAAGGAATAGGAAGAAAGCTAATCAAACATGCAATGAAATATCTATTATCATTAGGGGTAAAATCTATTATGCTAGATGCTGTTCCAGAAATATGTCCTCTTTATGAGGAATTCAAATTTAGGCCAGTTTGCCGCTCACTTAGATTAGAAGGAAAATTGCATCTAAAAATTGTTGAGTATGTACAATTAATGACTAAAAAAGATTTAATGCGAGTAGTCAAATTAGATCGGAAATATTTTAGGGGAAATAGATCCTTCCTATTAAAAAGGAGATTTTTGCTTCATCCCGATTTATGCTATGTTTTAAATCAACAAAACAAATTGAAAGGCTTTATAATGGGAATTCCAAAAGAGGATTGTATCTTCATTGGACCTTGGATAATCGATCCTAAAGAATCTAAACCTCATTTACTTCTTCAAAATTTAATTAATAAAATTGAGTACAAAAGAATTCGTATTGGAATGCTGGAAAAAAATCAATTATCATTAAGATTAGCTTCTGAGTTTAATCTAAATGAATATTTTTATTCAATTAGGATGATACATGGAAAAGGATACAATCAAACTGAGGGAGTGATCGCAATTGCTGGTCCAGATAGAGGTTAAATCTTATTTCATTTTTGATTCTTTTACCAGTTTTATTAAATCATCAACTAGAAAGGAATCTATACCCATATTCTGACCAGTAAGTAAATCATTATCTAAATCTCCTATAAACACCACTTCTTCTTTTGAAACTCCAAAAAAGTTTTTGATTTTCATTAAACCTTCTGGATGGGGCTTCCACTTCCTTACATCTTCCCTTCCAACTATATAATCTATTTTTTGTTCCAAATTAATTAACTTTAAAGATTCTATTATAGTTTTATGGGTATTCAAAGAGAGGATTGCTAACTTTGTGTCTTTCCTTATTCCAAAGAAGCCTAAATTGTTAATAAAGTATATGATTTCATCAATTGGGATAGTTTGCTTAATATTCTCTAATTCATACTTTCTGATAATTTCAAAGCTTTTTCTAAGTTCTTCCTCATCTTTTTTTTCAATAATCTTAGTTAAATAGGATGAAACTCTTTTGCAATTACATTCTTCGTTATAACGTTCTGAATAACGCTTCCTTAGAAATTCTATCAGTCCATGCCAATCAGCAGTTAATTCTACTATTGTTCCATCTAGGTCAAAAACTATAACCTTTTTAAGTCGTAAAATAAGTAAAGTCTTCATTTTAAGTAAGGTACATAACTAATACTTTCATTAAAGTATAAATTAGATTATAATATGTTAAAAAAACATTTAGTAAACATATCTAAAATGCTATTAAAATAAAAAATCAGGGTTTATTATTTTTTACCTTTCCTCTTAGAAATAATTGTCAGAATAACTAAAGCAATGACCAAAATACCTATTTCAATATTCAAAATGACAATGAAAATATCAATATTATTTTGACCATCTTCACCTTCTCCATAAGTACAAGCACCATTGTCGCTAAATTCATTTCCTTGACAATCTTCCTCAAAGATACATTTAGTATTTCCTAAAAGAATGTTTCCTGAAATAATATTGGTATCACTTCGTTGTAGAAAAATTCCATAAATGTTGTTATTAGCTGTATTTCCCGAAATTGTATTCGAATCACCATAATATAAATAAATCCCATAATGATGATTAAAATTTGCTCTGTTTCCAGAAATAAGATTATTATAATTAAATTGTAAATTTAGTCCAACATCATTATTATTAGCACAGTTTCCTTGAAAGTTGGTATTATTACTAGTAGATAACCCTATCCCCCAGGAGATGTTAAAACTTGCGTTATTGTCCATAATATCACCATATCTACAATCTTGTAATAGTATTCCATGTACTAAATTGCAGTTTGCAGTATTTTTCGAGAGATTATTATACCTACTGTTTCTTACGTAAATTCCATACACTACATTATAATTTGCTGTATTTTTGGAAATATCATCATAAAGACTATTCCTTAAATATATCCCAAATGCAGTATTATTATTCGCCGTGTTTTCCGAAATGATATTATTACTACTAGACCTTAAATAAATCCCGTATCTAGAATTATTATTTGCTGTATTTCCTGAAATGTTAAAGTTCTGACCATCGAAGACATTTATTCCAACCGAATTATTATCTGCTCTATTTCTCGAGATAGTTATATTATCACAGCTTTCTAAATCTATTCCTAATTGGTTATTGGTTACCATGTTGTCCATAATTTGGTTATAATGACTATTGTATAAACTAATCCCATAAAAATTATTTGAACAATTGTTACTAATCAATAGAGAGTTAGTAACGTTAGATAATGTGATCCCCACCATATAATCAGGTCCTCCTACATAGCCCGAATGATAAAATGTACAGTTTTCAATTTTAAAGTATGCTCTTGAATTTTCTATCAAGATACAAGTTCCTAGATT
The DNA here is from genome assembly GCA_048940445.1 of Promethearchaeota archaeon. Lineage (GTDB taxonomy): Archaea > Asgardarchaeota > Lokiarchaeia > Sigyniarchaeales > SOKP01 > SOKP01. The sequence continues at coordinate 8,490 of JBHLON010000068.1, read as the reverse complement.
TCCCCCATCTATTACTAAATCTTTCATAATGTATGGATCATTAGGAGTACCATTTCCGGTACATATACCCATGATCTCCGCATCTGACCAATTATTATCAATATGAATTTTTCCCCATATAACCGAACTTTTCAAATTTTCATTATATGAGAGATTCTTATCACTTTTTAAACTTTGAGAGAAAATCGCGCCATTAAATTTAATAGTTAGAGTAAAAGTGGAGAATATAATCCCTAAAGTTAATAATATAAAGATTAGAATTGTTGTAAATTTTAATTTGATTTGTTTCATATTTTATGATTGCTTTATTGTTTTATTCTTTTCCGTTTATTGACAATGTAGAAAATAAGAACTATGCTTATCAAAATCCCTACTCCAATAAATATAGAGGATAATAATACTTCAATAGGAAATCTACCATTTCCACTTTGCCCATAAATACAATCACCGTTATCACTAAATTTATTTCCTTGACAATTCTCTTCAAAAATGCATTCTATATTACCTATTAAGGTGTTTCCGGAAATAATATTATTGTCACTAATATGTAAAAATATGCCATATTTATTGTTATTAGCAGTATTTCCCGAAATTATATTCGAATCACTAAAAGTTAAGAAGATTCCATATCCATTATTAGTATTTGCAAAGTTGCCCGATAAATTATTTTGATTAGCAAATTCTAAGTATATTCCTGCATCATTATTACTTAAATTATTAACCAATATGCTGTTATTATTACCAGTGCTTAAAGCTATCCCCCAATTGGTATTGTAATTTGCAATATTCCCGATAATTTTGCTTTTATTACAATTTGATAATACTATCCCGCTGTCTCCATTATAATTCGCTGTGTTTCCAGAAATGATATCATTCTCGCCATATAATAAGATACCATGCATATCATTATTAATAGCTATATTTCCTGAAATAATATTGTTGAGACTATCGATATAAAGTCCGATCTCATTTTTATTAACTGTATTAGCATAAATGGTATTATTAAAACCCAATAATAAACCAATTCCATCTATATTGCCAATTATGTTATTGTCTGAAATATATGCAAATTGAGCATTAAATAAATTTATACCGTCCCAAAGACTGTTATTAATAGTATTTTGTGAGAAATTATTATTAATACCGGAGAAAGAATTAATACCCCAGTTATTTTTATCTAAGATGTTACCCAAAACGGTATTATTATAACAATCAGATAAAAACATTCCATGAAAATTAAACGAGCAATTGTTATTAATTAATTGGGAATTATTAACATTAGATAAAAAGATTCCTGCATTACCATAGATTCCTCCTGAATTGTAAAATGTACAATTTTCAATTTTAAAATAAACACTGGAATTTTCAATCTTAATACAATTTCCTAGATTTCCTCCATCTATTATTAAATCCTGTATGATGTATGGATCAGTAAAAGTGCCATTTCCAGTACATATTCCCGCCTCCTTAGTAGCTGTCCAGTTATTTTTAATATGGATTTTACCCCATATAGCTGAACTTCTCAAGTTTTCAAGATTAGAATAATTTATATTATATTGGGAATTGTAATGGAAGATATCTGTATCTATATTAAGATTTTTAAAATTTTGTGTAAAAGAGAGAAATATTACTGTAAAAATTATTAAGGGAAATAGAATTTTTAATTGTGTTTTCATCAATGCAGCCAATTAGTTTTGATTTTAAACTTTTATTTACATTTATCTAAAATCTATATTTTAATTATATCCTTTATGGAAAAAAAAGTGAATAAATATAATATCAGCATAGTTATTTTTTATCTCTCTTTTTCTCATTAATATAAAGTATCCTAAAGCCATAAGAATACTAACCCTATTATCCAAACAATTCCAAAGACTTTTTTCGTTTTTTTAAAATCTCCCATCTTAATCACTTTTTATTGATTTTATGAGAATTAGAATTTTATTAGAATAGAAGTTCTTATTATAAAAATTCACTTCCATTTTTGTCTTTAATATGGAACTAATTTTCATAAATTCACTTTAAAATATAATAGTAAATGACGATTTATTTTTTAATCATAGATAAAAGATAAAAATACAATTTTTGCTTCTCTTTTAACCAAGAAACTATATGCTAAGGGTATTTAATGAAAAAGAAGTTTAAAGGGATAATTATTGGATCTGTGATTTTAATTTCTAGTGTTTCAGGTATATTTATTGCGTGGTATATCTATTTCAATACTACAAGAACGTTTGGCTATGATATTAGAACTGCTTTTCCAGAATTAAGCTTTTCATTCCCTGTTGGTATTTATGACACAAATGATGATTCTAATAGACTTTTTGTTCTAGAACTAGGAGGTAAAATATATACTTTTAATAATAATTATTATGATACCCAAAAGAATTTATTTTTAGATATTAGTGATCACGTATCAAGTGGAGGAGAACGAGGATTATTAGGTCTAGCTTTTCATCCTAATTTTAGTGAAAATGGATTCTTCTTTTTAGATTACACAAACTTGGCAGGGAACACCATAATTTCCCGATTTAAGGTTAATAACTCAGACAACACTATCGCGAATAAATCAAGCGAGAAAATTCTTCTCGAAGTTAATCAACCATACTCTAATCATAATGGAGGTCAAATTGTTTTTGGTCCAGATGGATACTTATATATTGCTCTAGGTGATGGAGGTTCTGCTGGTGATCCATTGGGGAATGGTCAAAATCGAGAAACTTTATTAGGATCAATATTAAGAATTGATATCGATAATGGCGATCCATATACTATCCCCACCGATAACCCTTTTTACAATAATTCAGATGGCTATAAAGAAGAAATATTCGCATTCGGATTGCGAAATCCATGGCGTTTTAGTTTTGATCTAGGTATACTTTGGGCAGCAGATGTTGGTCAAGATGCATGGGAAGAGATAGATATAATAGAAAGTGGTAAAAATTATGGATGGAATGCGTTTGAGGGGAATCATGTTTATAATTTTGGCACAAATGTGACTAAAGTTGACTTTCCAATTTTTGAATACAACCACGGTGTCGGGCATTCTATTACAGGAGGATTTGTATATAGAGGTTCCCAATTTCCAAATTTAATTGGAAAGTATATATATGCAGATTTCGAATTCGGTCAAATTTGGGCTTTAGAATATGATGGAATACATCATACTAACAATACTATCCTAGTAGATACTAATTTAGGAATTACTTCCTTTGGAATTGACGATAATAATGAATTATACTTTTGTGCATCTGATGGCCAAATCTATGAGATACTAAAGATTTAAAGTTATTACTTTATCTTTTTGTAATACTTGGATTCTTTATAGCTCTGAGTATTTAAAAAATATATTAAAACTATAAAATAAGCTCCAGAATTTACTTAATATTAGTGTAGAAACTTGATCCAAATTGATTAAAGAAATTTTTCAGTGTATTTGTATAATAATATACCACTAAAAAGAAAAATGAAACTTAAAACAATCATCAATGGAAAAATCGTGCTAGGATAATTAGCTATATAGTGAGGTTCACAGTGAAAGCCAGCAATATAGAAACAGCTAGGATAGATCGGATTAGAATATATTATTATTGCAGTGATTGTACTTAATAAGTTAATAATTCCAGACAGAATAAATAGAGAGAAAGAGAATTTTTTTAGAAAATTATATTTATGTTTTATTAATATCAATTTCTGATCAATTAACTCATCAAGATCCTCAATGCTCATCTTATTAAAATCACCCTTTTTTTTACAATTTTTGTATAAAAATAACTGAAGTATTCTTATAAGCTTTACCTAATATTCAATATTACATACTATAGCTATCGTATTAATTATTTTAACATGGAGTGATAATACTAAATAAGATTATCAATGCAAATATAGAATTCTTACTGATTTTGTTTCTATATCCGTTCAAATTTCTTAAGAAGAAAAATAACCAAAGGATTCTTCTAAACACTATCTAAACTACTAAAGTTAATTTTAGTTTTTTTTAAAAATAAAAATAGAAAATAATAAAAACTTAAGTCTCCTTAGTCCATAGCGTATTTCTTGGTCCAAGCCGCTGCTTTCGCCTCAAACTTCTTTAAAGCTCTGAAATACTGCTCTCCTGCCTCATGATTTAGAGGATCTCCTGGATTAAAGAACGGAGGATCAAGATGCATCATCATCTTTAACGCTTCTATTATGTTAGTAAGGGTTTTACTGGGGGTCCACCCTGAAGCTCCTGTTCCCGCATCAACCTTTCCTACAAGGTCAGGATTAATTAAATCCAAACAAATATTTAATTTTCCCGGAGGTATTGATGAATCAATATTCGGATGCCACATTAAAGTCACAGCATATGCATAAGGAGGTTGGAATGGGTAATTTTCCGGGAATTTCACTTCAAAAACAAAACGTCCTTTGGCATATGGAGTTCCATCTTTGCCTAAAATCGTTAACCTTAGGTGATCAATACTTCTACCCCACGGTTCAATGATTACGTATGGATCGTCTTTATAGGCTTCTAATGCTTCAGCATAGTCAGTTTCTTCTCTCATGCAACTTACACTTTATTTGGTTGAAGTACAAATATTAAATATATAAAATTATTTGTTAAATATTTAGTTTAACTATTCTTTAAAAAATATTACGAAAACATGATATTTTATATTTGATAGTATAAGTTTTTAAAGAAAAATTTTATTTTTACAAATTATTAATCTGCTATAATATTGTGATATCGAAGCTAAAATCGTAAAAATTATATTAATTCTTTTGTTCATTTATTTATCAATTATAGAATTGATTAAACAATTATCCCCTCCTTAGCTCAGTTGGTTAGAGCGCGCGGCTGTAGATTTAATCGCGTATTAAGGTTTTTACCAATGAAAATACGTCAGCCGACACCGTGAGGTCCCCGGCTCAAATTGCGTTTCTATTAAGGAAGGATGAGAATCCGGGAGGAGGGACTAATTTTTCTTTTAAATCGATTGTTCGATATATTTAAATAGCATGTTAAAGTATTTGATTATCAATGCCTTATTGTACTAATTGTGGTCAAGAAATTTCACAGGAGGACTTTTTATATTTCGACGGAGAATGTATAGATTGTGTACATGGAATAGAAGTGGAGTATAACTTAAAACTCACATCATGTTTTCTTATAGGGTTTTTTGGATTAATTTTTCTTATATCATCTTCATTAATGGTTAGCTGTTTTATTGTTGACAGTTTTTATATGGCACGAATAATGACTATTTCACAAATTTCAGGTATAGCAATATTTCATGGAATAAGTATTATTATGATTGTTCTTGCTATTAAAAAGTATAAGACTATTCGATATAGAAGAACCTTATTATAGATATTGAGATACTTTTATATAAATAGGAGGAAATCTACTTGTTCTTCTAAAAACAAATCAAGTAACAGATATATTTAAATAGTATCTTAAAGTATTAGATCATCGATACTAAAGGCTTTTTAATATGAGGGAATTTAATGCCTCAATGTTCTAATTGTGGAAAAGAAATTACAGATGAAGACTTTTTATATTTCAAAGGGAATGTATCGATTGCGTTCATGGAAAAGACATGGAGGATGGATTAAAGCACACATCATGTTTTTGTATAGGCTTTTTTGGAAGCGTTTTTTTTGTATCATCATTTTTCATAATTTTATCATTTATTTTTGATACATATTCCACAGGAAAAATAAATTTGGTGCTCTTTATACCAATTTTAATATTCCATTGGATAAGTGTACTTATGATAGCTATTGCTATCAAAAGATTTAGAACTAGTTAAACATAAAGAGTTAATTTTTTTGTTTTACTCATATAGGTCCAATTAACTTTTCATGTGAGCCATTCTTCAACACAAAATTCTTATTTTACAAGTAATTATACTAAATTATAAAAAGCCTATTTGGATGTAATGAAGAAAAAGAATACTGCTGTAGTCGGAACAGGTTGGTTCGGAAGAGCACATGTTCGTAATTTTTATAATCTTTCTAATCTTGTTGGAATTTGTGATAGTGAGCAGAAGAAATTAGATAAGATTAAAGAGGAATATGATGACATTAATACTTATACTGATATTGATACTATGATAGAAAACGAGGATATTGCAGCAGTGAGCATAGTCACACCTCCAAAAGAAATTCCGAAGATAGCGAGAAAATTTGCTGACCATGGAATAGATATATTAATGGAAAAACCATTGGCACTAAATTTGGATGACTTAACTTATTTTAGGAACTATAAAGATATTCGAATAATGCCTGGATTTATTGAACTCTTTAATCCTGTATTTGAGAAATTATTGAAGAGTTTACCTGAAATTGGTGAAATTATTTCAATTTCCTCGAAAAGAGTAGGGCTCTATCCGAGAAGAAACTGGGATATGGGAGTGATTCTTGATTTATCTATTCATGATATTTATCTTCAAGAAAAAATTATGGGTGGTGCAGAGATTGTAAATGTCTTTGGAGTAAAAAAGTGCTTCAAAGATACAAAACACGCAGATGCAGCTTTTATAATTCTTGATTTTGGAAATGCTATAGGTCAAATTGAGTCTAATTGGCTTACACCTTCAAAATTCAGACGAATTTATGTAAATGGTGAAATTGGAGGAATAATAGCTGACTTTATAACTCAAGAGATTACTATTCGAAGTGGAATTGATTTGCAGGGTGATTGGCCGATAACCAAAGACATTAAATATACTCCTTTAAGAGAAGATGAGCCACTAAAGAGAGAGATTATTAATTTTCTTTACGATAAACAGTTGCTTGTGGATTTAGAAGATGGTATTAAAGCGTTAGATATCGCTTTAAAAATAGTTAATATATAGGTGGGTTAATAAATGAATGAAAATAATAATGACGAAGAACATGAATTAGAAAAAATTAAATTAAGAAAGATGCAAGCTCTTATGGAGGCAAAGAAGAGAGAAGAAGCAGTTAAAAATAGAGTAGTTTCAATTTCTGAGAAAATTGATTTTATTTTACGTGCCGTTTTAGCTTCTGATGCATATTTACACTTAACTAATCTAAAAAAAAACGAACCAGTGATATATCAACAAATTTTCAACCAATTAGTAAGTCCAGATGTAATTCAAAATATTGATTACTTGATTGCAATAATAAGGCAAAGAGGTTCAGTTCCAAGAAGAATTCCCTTAGATATTATAATTTATCTTGAGAGAAAAGCTAAAGGTATTAAAAGTAAAATACAAGTAAAAAAAGGAGATGGCGAAGTGATGGATCTAGGATCTTATTTGACAAAATCCTAGGTTCACTTCGAAATTATTATTGTTCTCTTGCGGAAATTACTGCTTTAACTTCCCACTCGTTATTATTATATTGAGTCGCATCAATGCTAGAAAACTGGAAAGCAAATGGCCTTCCAAATATTTGTTCAACCATAGGACTAAATGATGAGACAGCAAAAATTAAAAGTCGTTTTAGAACACCTTCAACTTTTCCATCAATATTTTGTTCTTGCATTACTTCTTCTATAATTTCTATTTCTTTAATATTATATCGATAATAATACTCTAATTTGAAATCGACTGGAGTTGGAGCTTCACAATTGTTAAATTTTAATCCTCCTTTTCTAAAAGGAAATATCGTATTTAAATAAAAATTAAAAATCTCCTCATAATGATCCCTTAAGAGATATGAAATTTTAGAACCATTCTTATACTCCGGCCAATAGAATTTCATTAGTTCCAATAGACGTGGATAATTTTTATATTTATTTTTACTTTCTTTTTGTAAATAATTTAACAGTTTATTTTTAATTGGCTGGAATTCATTATCCTTTGCAACTCTAAGTACAAACTTTCTAAATCTCTGACTCATTATCTTTAACAAAAACTAGTTTACGATAATCTATTCTAAAAGAACTATATTTTTTTATATGATATTTATATAATATAATTTTTTGTATTTGCCTTAATGCTGGTCTTTTCTTTTAATTTTACTCATTTAAACAATTGTGTATTAGAAACTTAAAATTAAAGCTAAAAAAAATTAATAGGATCTTATATTCTAGTAATTATCATGGTTGGAAAGGTCGCCTTAATTTACACAGATAAATATCAAGCATATAACTTCGGTCCTCAACATCCTCTTAGACCATTGAGGCTTAAACTAACATATAGTTTAATGGAAAAGTTAGGTCTTTTGAATAGTGAAAACTTACAAGTTATAGAGCCTAGAGCTGCCACTAAAGAGGAGATTGAAAGAGTTCACTCTCCTGAATATGTTAATACGGTATTAAAATTAAGTGAAAATCCAGACGATTCATACCTAAATGGGCTTGCTCATGGGGATAACACTTTATTAAGAGAAGCATATGCATATGGATTAGGTCCTGGAGATAATCCTATTTTCAAAGGAATGTATGAGGCATCGGCACTGGTTTGTGGAGCGAGTATAGCAGCAGCAGATTTAGTTTGGAAGGAGAATGAATTTCAAATTGCATTTAATCTTGCA
>JBHLON010000067.1:0-11454 GCA_048940445.1 Promethearchaeota archaeon | reverse complement strand
TTCTCATGACCGGGAAAAAAATGTCCAACTCCATTTGTAATATTAACATCTACAATATAGATCATCATTAACATTAGATCAAATAGATCAGGACTCAAATACGAATCAAATCTCGATTTTACTGTATCCTCCTCAATTTTCCAGTACGGAATGATTTCATTTTTTAAAAATTCTTTGTCTATATCAGAAATTAGGAATTTTTGAACATCACGTGTGCTGTATAGATCCAAATCTAACTCAATTGTATCCACTCGTACCTCTGGATATAATGGAGTTCCCACAAATTTAGTACATCGATTTCCAACGATAAATTCATCATCCCAAATTTTAATTGTCATGTTAGACAAAAAGTAATTTAAAGCTTTCGCAAAACGAATTACCGATGGTTCTCCTTTAGTTTTTTTATATGATTCTGTAAAGAGTTTTGCCCTTTCAATACATAATTCATGTGGTACGGTAATTACTTTATTTTTCATCTTAGTGATTCTATAATCATATGCATTGGGATATGATTGCTCTAATTGCATCTTTAACCACTCAAAAGACATTTATTTATATATAATCAGAATAAGGTTTCATATTAAATTAAAGATTTGTTGTTATAAAGTAAATATTAAATTATTAAGATTATGAGAAATTAGTAACTAATACTTCATTTATCTGACCCCGTTTAGATGAAACAGAATTTATGGCTCTTTTGGCTTTCATTTTGATAATCTTATAATCCTTATACAAATCTAATATAAAATCACAATAAGAATTACTTAATAATAACATACATCCCATTTGATCTAACTTTTTAAAAATTTCGAATAAATTTAGCTGAGAATCTTTTCCAAAATCCTGTTTTGTATAACTGGTAAACAATGCTGTTTCAGAGATGGGATAATATGGAGGGTCTAAATAAATAAAATCATTTTTCTCAGCAAATTCTAAACACATTTCAAAAGATCCATGCACTATTTTCACATTCTTTAAAACCTTATTAACAGCTCTTAAATTATCTTCATCACAGATAGTTGGGTTCTTATGTCTACCAAATGGCACATTAAAGAAACCTTTACTATTAACACGATATAACCCATTAAATCCTGTCTTATTCAAATAGATTGTCCTTGAAGCTCTTTCATTATTTGATAAATTTGAATAAACTTGTATATTCCTATCCATTGCACGGATTTTATAATAATAATCTTTTTCATATTTGTGTTTTTTCAATGATATTATTAAATCCTCAACATTATCTTTTATAACCTTAAAACAATTAACCAGTTCAAAATTACTATCAATTAAAATGGCTTTTGAAGGCAAAAGATAGAAAAATAATGCACCTCCTCCAACAAAAGGTTCAATATAACGATTATAATTATCAGGTATATATTTATTTAATTGACGAATTAATTGTCTTTTTCCTCCCGCCCACTTTAAAAAAGGATGCGGGTTTCCTATTATAGCTTTATTTTTTTTATTTTCATACCTTTTTGATGAGAGATACACTTCTAGTTGATTTTTCGTTTCAAAAAATCCAATTAATGATTTCTGTGAATTATTATTATTAGTCAAATCTTTTAATTACCTTTTTTAATCGCTTATTACAATAAATCATTTAAAACAATATAATTGTTTATCTCTATTATTTTCACAAATTATTAGACACAAAATATTATTTAAAATAATGGGTATATAATTAAATAAAAATTCTTAAAGGCATTGTCTTAATTTCCTTTTAGATTAATGATTTTTTTAAAATATTAGGTTTAAAATTTTAAGTTATCATTAATTTAATATTCTCATAAAGGAATAGATATTTATCTCTATGATTCATTTGAGAAATTGGTATGATTAATAAAGAAAATTTTGAGCAACTATTTAGTCAACATCTTATCAAAGATATTACTGAAGAAAGTATTAATATCGTCTTGTCTGGACAATATGGAAAAGCCTTGGAACTATTAAGAGATGCAGAGGCCACTGGTTTATTTCCTGCCTTAGTTGGCCCACCAGGAGTTGGAAAAACTATTTTGTGTAGATATTTCGCGAGTCTAAGAGCTAAAGAGAATAAAAATAGGAGTTTTTATTGGATGACTATGGATGAAAGTATAAAACCTTCTCATTTTATAGGGTCTTTTGATCCTGCCATAACTTTAAAAAAAGGTTTTGTTCTTGAAGCATTTAATCCAGGTCCATTACTCAGTGCGATGTTAGAAGGAGGCACATTTTTAGCTAATGAAATTAACCGTGCTACAGAATATTCACAAAACACGCTTTTAGAGCCTTTAGAAGAAGCTTCAATAGGTATTCCACACTTAGGGCGGATTAAAGCCGATGATGATTTCTTCTTTATTTCTGCCATGAATCCAGAAGAACTATCTGGAACTCATCGTCTTTCAGAAGCTCTAAAAGACAGAATCAAGGTCTGGATAAAATTAACATATCCAGATAAAACTACTGAATTAGATATTATACGAATTAATCTTCCAGAGCATTTTACTATTGAAGAATCGGAATTAGAATTAATTTATTCAATAATTGATGAAACTAGGAGAAATAAGATTGATATTGAAGTTCCAGCATCAATTAGAGCTGGAATCGCTATTGCTAAGATGTTAGCTAGAAGGCGTTTCCTTGAAAGAGAAGGAAAAATTGGAGAAAGTGCTTCTGTTTATGAATACCTTTCTGAAATCTCAAAATATGTATTATTAGGAAGTATTAAGCCAAAACCAGGTATAAGGGTTGAAACTATTATTGATAATGTTATTCATAAAACATTAGGAGCATAGGAGGATCATTTCTTAATGCATGTGTTTCCAGAAAATCCCTGTGAATTTGCCGTTGATTTTATTAGAAAGATGAGAAGTCATCCAGATATAGTACAAATTCCATCTTCACGACAAGTTCTTTCAATTCCGAGATTAATTTTATCGCGATATTATAGAATTGGGAAAGTGACTCCAAATGATTATATAGAAATCAGCACTGTTACCTCTTTTCCTGATAATCAACAACTAGCAAAGGAAATTGCTTTTGAAATCCTCTTTCCTAATTATAAGAAGGATATGCTCGGGTCATTTTTTCCTAGTGATGAAGAACCAAAAGAAGAATTTAATGATGAGATTGTTTCTGGTGAAATTAGATCAGAATTAGATCAAATTCAAGATGAAATAGATGAAATAGAATTTTCAAAATCGATTGATCAAGAATCAATTCTAGAATTAGAAGAATTTTTTAATGATTTGAATCAAAAACGAGAAGAAGAACCATATAAATCAGCATTGCACTTTTTTAACGAAGATTCTGAGTTATATAAAGAGGAGATTTCATCACTAGAAAAATTAATTGAAGAAGCAAAAGATCGTTTAGAACAAAAAATTAACTCATTAGAACCAGATGACATAGAAGCAGGAGTTAAATTGGGTTTAAATGAATTAATACAATCGAAATCTCTTCGCGAATGGGAAAAAATTACTGCTAAGGCGCTTGAAAATCAAGATATTACTTCTGAGTTAGAAGACTTAATCAAAAACAACAAAGTTAATGATCTTTTGCAAACAATGAAATATTTAGATGAAACTATTGAAAGTAACAAAATAAAAAATCAATTGAAAGATATTAAAAATCAACTTCATAATCAAATCACAAATTTAGACCAACTATTTAATGCTGCAAAAACACTGGGGGAAACTCCGCAATTTGATCTTCAAAAAGTAATGAATAATTCATTAAAAAGTTCTTCTTTTGAGTATAATTTTAATCTAGCTAACTCCTTAGATCAATATTTTGGAACAAATATACGAATGGAACTGTTAAAGAAAATTCAAGAGCAATTTCATAATTCCAAAAATAATTTATCTCTTGAAAGTTTGACTAAAAATGCATTTGCAGATAAATCATGGAATGACCTATTTAATCAATCACTTCAAAACGCGATCGAAGATGCAATGAAACAAAAAGTAAAACCTGAAGCATTTAAATCACTAACTCATCACCTACAACAATTAGCGAATAGTTGTGCAAATATCCATTGTAGTCAAAAAATGGCTCAACAAATCCCTAACCTAATGAAACAAACTTTAGAAGTTTGTGAAACTCCAGAACAACTTAGAAATGCTCTTGAATTTTTTAGAAAAATTGGTTTGAACCCAGAGTCAGATATGATTAAAGATATTGGAAAAAAACTCAATATGTCTGATGAAGAGATTTTTGAATTAATTGAACCTAACTATCAATTATTAAAAAAGATGATTGATAAAAAGATCGGAGATTTTCAAAGAATCTCAAATTTAATCAATCAGGTAAAAGATCAATTGAATTATGATCGGGTTAAAGAATTAATCAGTAGTGCCTTAGCTAATGATAATAGAGAAGCATTAGCTGCTTTAGGTCATTTTAATTTAGGCGAAACTTTGAAAGCAGCACAGCAAATTGGAGGAAAAGAAGGACAAGAAAAAACTATTTCGTGTTTGTCGGCTGGCAGTGGCGAGAATTTACTCAAACAATGGTTTATTCACCGTAAAACTTTACCAGAACATACAAGACAGAAAGTTAAAGAGTTGGCAAAAAAAATACTAGTGGAGTTAGGTATATATTATTCTAGAGCTCGCTTAGGGTCTGCTACGACCGGACCTATCCCAATTAACATAGTAAGACCATATACTATCGGAGATGACTTTGAAAATATAGATTTAGAAGAAACTATTTTTAATCTATTAGAAAAAGGAAAGGAATTAGATCACATAAATTATGATGACTTTTATGTTTTTGAGACTGCAAAGGGACTTCGATCTTGTTGTTTTGAATTAGATATTAGTGGCTCAATGTCAGGAGATAAACTAGCTTATATGACTATTTGTGTAACTATGCTATGTTATGGTATGCGTAAAGATGAATTTGGAGTAACTTTTTTTGAATCAGATACTCATGTTTTAAAGGAATTGAATGAAAAAGTTGATTTAGAACAACTAGCTGATGAATTGCTTTCTGTTAGTGCGAGAGGAGGGACAAGAATTCAGAGTGCTCTCAAATGGGCTAATAAGCAGTTTAAAGAATATTCAAGTTCTCGTGAAAAATTAAATGTGTTATTTACAGATGCAGAAATATTCGATCTTCGTGATGGAATTGAAGAGATTAGAATAATGCGTTCTTTGGGAGTAGACTTTATTTTGATTTGTCCTGAAACTTCATATAGCTTAAAAGATGCTAAGAAAATGGTTAAAGTAGCTGGAGGGCAGCTTCTTACCATAAAAGATTGGAATGAATTTCCCAAATTGATATCTGAAATTATTAAGTCAAGATTTTAAAATTATGGATAACAAGTCTTTGTCCGAATTGGTAATAAGTAAATTTGGATTAAATTTATACAAAAAATCATCTGAATTTCCAATTAATAAAATAACTATAATTCAGTTAGATGAGGATCCAGTTGTTATAAAAGCTATTATTTCAGATGAGGATCGTGAATTCCATATAATTATAGATGAAACAAATTTAGAGATCTTTCATGATTGTCCTACATTTTTGATACATACGCAATTAGAAGATAAAATATGTATTCATTTATTAAAAATACTACTTATTTTAAAAGAAAGATTATCTTTAAAGATTTTAAATAATATAAAGAAATATAATTTAACCTCTGAAGATTTCGGTGCTAGAAAAAAAAGTGATAATTTTTTAAACTTAGCAAATTCTTGTTTAGGGGATAAAAATTATGTAGAAGGCTTAAATTATTTAAACAAGGCAATTATTAATCAATATGAATGTGAACCGATTATTGAGAAGTTCCTTAAGATAGCACTAGAAAATAATTTATTCATTGAATTATTTGAATTCCTTAAAAATTGTTATGAAAATGGTTTGGCTGAATATCTAGTAAAATATAATAATTATATTGAAAAAGCCTATAAACTTATTTTAAGAACAGTATCGTTATATTCTTTTTATGATATACTTCGAATCATTGAATTTATTGATAGGATCCTTCAAGTATATCAATTTAAGAATACGTCTTTTTTGACGTCTTTGATTGACAAGCTTCTAGAAATGGCTAAATCTAAAGATTTTAATGAAAAATACTTCTCAAACTTTTTCATAATAAAGAACTTTGAAACTTTAAGCGCATTAAATCCTTCTTTTAAAGAAGCAGTGAAACTTGAAGAACAACAATCGTTTAAAAGAGAGATTTTAGACTACTTTTTAACTGAGATTGAAAGTTTTTCTATAATAGAAAAGATCAAGTTAATGAAAAATCAATTTGAAATATTTAATATTCCCAAAACAGATTATATCGACGCATATAAAAAATATAAGGTTGAAATCAGAGAGTTAAAGAGAAAAATTTATTTAAAGAAATTTGCATTTTTAAAATATCTCATAGATCGTCATCATATAAAAAAAGCGCATGTTAATTTTAGAAAAAAGAGAAACACCTATCTTGTAAGTCATGATAAAGATAATTTTAGCATTCCTGTTTATAATTATATAATAAAGCATATCGGTTTCTATGGATTAGATGATTCCAATATTAAATCATCTGAAATTGGAATTAATTATCATATTATGAATGAATTGTTCCTTGATGACCTAACGAATTTTCCCGATGTTTTTTACTATAAAAATCAATTTTGGGGAGAACAAGAAGACTATAATATAAATCTTGCTGATTCTTTTTCCTTGATATCTAAACCAACTAATAATAGTTATGATACATTTCAAGCATTTTTAAATATTAATAATGTAATCATAATTGAATGGGATTTAGCAAGTAAGCCTCAACACACTAACATTGTAAATGCCTACGGATCCCAAGTCATAATTCCCGATCAAAACAATCCATTATTCCATGATTTAAAACCTTTCGATCTATGTTATTGCCAGAAAAATCCAGTTAAAATAGAAGGCAATATTATTAAAACGATAGATGTTATAACAAAATGCTCAATAAAAGATGCAATAAATAGTGTCTCCAAAGGTATGGAATTTATTGAAGGCTATTACCCTTTATCTGTAGTAAGTTTAGTTCTAAAGAAAAAAATCACACCTTTCGAGGCAGATGACGAAATATATAATAATCCTAATAAATCATTTATCCCAAATTATAATCAATTTATAAAAGCTTTCAGAAAATTTCTATTTAATTTCATAAATCAAGAAAGAGAATATACCTTTAACCAGTTAAAGTTAAATCCAGAAGAGAGAACTAATCAAATATTAGCGTTATTAAATTTGACGACAGAATTGGCAGGCATAGACATTCCATATACTAGAATAATTAAAAAATTATTGTCGGAAGATCTTCCCCTTAAAAAGTTTAAAATAGAATTGTTAAATGAAATTCATTCTTTTATAAATAAATCCTTAAATAAAAAGGAATTAGGTTCTACTGATATATTTAATCTAAAGAAGATGAGAAATACTTCGTTTATGAAATACTCCGATGAAATTGTTAAAATAAGAAAAGAAGAATTAGAAACTTCAAAAATATATAAATCATTTGAAGAAGGTACGATACGATATAATATTTCAAATCTCAAAAAAACCTATTATGGCAGAAAATTCGTGAAAATTCTGAATTTAGAAAAAAAAGAGATAATATCTCAAGAGCTTTTCAATAAGATCGAAAAATTTGCTAGAAAACTAAATATACCATTACTCATTTCCGAACTTCAATCTATTTAAAAAGTATAACTTTTTAATTGAAAGTAAACCAACAGACTCTATCACTTTTATTCAAAGATATATGCTAAATTGACATATTTAATATTGAATAATATTTAATAAATGACTATTAAAGAACAACATCTTAACGAGGGAAATAAGAATCAGAACAATTTTGCAAATATTGAAGAGACTTTAGTTAATTCTGCTTATAAATCTAAAGGTTTTGATAAAATACCCCCTATAATAGGAATTATCATTGCAAATCAATATGGGAATACCCTTATGATACTTGAACATGATTCAGATGAGAATAGCAACTATAGACCAATAAAAGCATATATTACTCAAGATACTTCATTTCTTGAAGTCGATCTTATATCAATGTATTTTAGCTCGCTTAAAGTCTTTGCTACACAAACTAATATTCAGAATTTATCTCATCTCGAGATTTATGGCTCCAATATCAAGATCCAAATTAATTTTTTGTTTAATAAATATATGATTATTATTTTTCTTAATTCTAATGCAAATTTAAGTCCAATTGAGAAAGAGAATATTATGAACTACCTTAAACGAATACTAATTCGATATAAATATGAATTCACTAACTTTAACGCCTCAAATTCAATACAAGTAATTACAGATCTGGAGAAAAAAGGTAAAAGATGGCTTGAGAGTCTGAATCGAGCCTATATACAGACTTATAAGAATTTGCATCTAAGAAAACATCATGTTATTGAAAAATTTATGAATAAGTTAGGTCCAATGATAGAAAGAGACTTAATTGAATACTTAAAACACATTCCTGAGGAAACTTTATATAACCTTTCAAAAGAAATAAAAAATAAAATTCAAGATCAATTATTTGAATTTTCTTTAAAATGAAAAAAATACATTAATTATTTTTAAATTAAAAAGATAATTCTAATAGGTATATAGACTCAATTAGTAGATGTTATAATATGGATAAAAAGAAATTCCATCATCCTTCAAAAGATATAATTGAAACAAAAGGTACTATCTTACGAGGAAAAACGATATGTATGTGTTTAACTGGTTCAGTTGCAATTATAAATGCTCCAATCATAGCAAGAGAGCTAATGCGATTAGGTGCTGAAGTAATTCCAGTGTTATCTAAAGCAGCAACTGAATTGATAAACCCATCGCTGATGCATTGGGCAACAGGTAATCCAGCTATCGTTAAATTAACTGGTAAAGTTGAACATGTGCTTCTAGCAGGATATCGACCCAATGCTGCAGGAAAAGCAGATTTAATATTAGTTTGTCCTGCCACAGCAAATACGATTTCGAAAATTGTTAATGGAATAGACGATACTCCGGTGACGACAGTAGTATCAACAGCATTAGGATCTTCAATACCAATTGTAATAGTACCAGCTATGCATGAGAGCATGTTACATCCAATTATAGAAAATAACATAACCAAATTGAAAAAATATGGTATAGACATACTTGGTCCCAGACTCTCCGAAGGAAAGGCTAAAATCGCGAAGTTAGATGATATTATTGACCGGGTTATCGATTTATTAATAGCTAAAAAGGATTATGAAGGCATGAAAGTCTTAATCACTGCAGGACCAACAAGAGAAGCAATAGATAAGGTGAGATTTGTATCAAATAGATCTTCAGGGCGTATGGGTATTGAATTGGCTAAAGAGGCTGCTGCTAGAGGTGCTGATGTATTGTTGATTGCTGGTGAGTGCATGGTAAAGATTCCTGAATATATAACTACATTAAACGTAGAAACAACAGATGATTTTATCAATGCTGTGAAAAGTGAACTATCATCTAAAGATTATAATCTTTTTATTTCAGCAGCAGCAATTAGTGATTATAAACCCACAGAATGCATTGAAGGAAAAATTTCTTCAGATGAAGTAAAGGAACTACAAGTAAACATGAGACTGACCCCAAAAATAATTGACGAGGCAAGAAGAAAAAACTATAAGGTTTATATTATAGGGTTTAAAGCAGAAACTAATGTATCCAGAAGTCAATTAATAGAAAGAGCATATAATAGATTATTAAAATCCGAAATTGAATTGATAGTAGCAAATGATATTGGTAGGGAAGATATTGGATTTGGAAGCAAAGATAACGAAGTCTATATAGTTGATAAAGAAAAGCATATTACTCATGTTGAAAAGTCTACTAAAAGGTATGTTGCTTCTAGAATTTTAGATGTTGCTATTGAAAATTATCATAAAATGCATAAGTAACTTTAAAATTTCCATTATTTACACTTTTTTAGGTATATAAAAATATTTAAATAGTAATTCAATTTCTTTTCAAAATGAAAGAAAAAATACATGTTATATAGATAACCGGGTTTATTAGATAAACTCTAATACCCTTGTGGTTAAATAATATTATTTTCTTATATACAACAAATGTGTAAGTATTTATATTAGATTTTTATATTCATGTATTGAAAATTAAAAGGTGAAGGAAAAGGTGAGTTCTGAAGAGGATGGTCGAATAACGCAAGGTACAATTGCTCAATTTATGCGTAAGCGAACTCAATTAGTTGGATTCGAATTTGGATACTGGAAGCATACACAATATACAGCTGAGTTTTTAGATAATGCATTAGATGCAATTGAAACATTTCAATGGAGTGAATTGGATGCTGGTAACTCTAAAATCAAATTTTCGTTAGATCAAGAACTATCACTAGAAAATCTCTCAATTGTACAGGAAATAGAAGAAGATGAAAAGATACAACCATTAAATAATGAGGCAAAAGAAGCATTAATGCAAGAAATAGAGGGTTCCCAATTAAAAGCAGCCAATGAGCGTGAATATCTTCTTGATGATAAGGAAGAAAAATCAGGAGAAATTGTTGATAAGGCTCAACTGGAAGTTGAAGAGGAAGTTAGAAAAATTGTAGATGACATGAATGAAATCATTAAACCTGTAACAAATATTGTAGATATTGAACCAATTGTGATAATCCGCTTAAGAGAATATGAAGCACCATCTTTCTTAACTTCTGAATTAAGTCAAAAGAATGTAATGAATTATACATTCGAAATCTTTGATAATGGAATAGGTATGGGTAAAGCTGATTTACGAAAATTTGGAAAGTATTTAGCCTCTTCAAAAAGCGTTGAGTTAAAACAAACTAGAGGAAGTCAAGGATTTGGAGCTCCTAGTGCCTTTAGTGATGCCCAAAATACTACTGGAAAGCCAATCATTGCTGTATCGAAAACGTCTGATATGATTTATGGTTCGGTTTCCGAATTTTTCACAACATCCAAAAATGAAAAAAAATATTTGGTTCACCCTACTGAAGTTGATAGCCCTTTCCTTCATGGAACGTACATCAAATTAAATTATTTAAATGTTAAATATGTTAGGGGTTATGTAGATACTTATATAAAAGAAACTGCTTTAATGAATCCCCACGTAACACTTATTTTCATTGATCCGTATGGAGAAGAATTCATCTATCGAAGATTAGTATCATCCTTTCCAAGGCAACCTAAATATGCTAAACCACATCCCTCATCTACTAATATTGGAGATTTACAGGACCTCCTCGCAAAATCAGAAAACTTTACAGTTTCAGCTTTCTTACAGGAAAATTTTGTTAGAGTAAGTTCTCGTACAGCTAAAGAGATTATTACCATTGGTGAAGCAGATTTGCAAGAAAAATTGAATCTTTTTATACTCACAGAAGGATATTTAACTAAAATAGGAAATAGAAAATCTCCAATATTTTATCTTAAGTTTGAAAAAAGGGTATATGGAAAAGCTACAAAGCCAAGAGATAAA
>JBHLON010000137.1:0-2826 GCA_048940445.1 Promethearchaeota archaeon | reverse complement strand
TAATTAAAAAGTATGATTTCTCATCATTAGAGCAAATTGATGAAATTAAGAAAGAATTGCTAGGACGTAGAATCTTAATTGTTAATACTAAAACATTACTCGATAATGTAGATGTTTCTAAACTTAAAAGGGGAATTGAAGATTTAAAATCTTTTTTGCGAGAAAATGGGGGTTCAATGGCTCGTATAGGAGAAGAATATCTAATACTCACTCCAAATTCTCTAGTAAAAATTGCTAATTAAATATTGGAAAATCAGAATTATCAAGGCTCTATCTTATTTATTATATCTAAAACTCTTATACCATTCATTAATCAAATCATGCTTTTTTATATATCTGAGGAAATAAAAAGTGAAAATCAATGCTACTAGAGACTCAATGCTCCAAATAAGACGATATACCGTAAGATTGGCCTCAATTACAAATCGGCCGAAATAAAAAGTCCCATGATTTACAATTGAGTATAACAAGAAATCAGGAGATTGTAATATCGCCCAAGGAAAAAATAAATATATCTTTTCGTGTGATGGAAGATCAAGCAAAAGATGGGTTAATCCTCCAATTATTGCTGAATATGATGCCATAATAAGAAATCTTATATTGAATTGTTTTTTACGTAGATGATACCATTCATCTATACCAAAATATTTCAGAGGCTTGAAGATTTTTAAGTCCTTTTTCGCAATGTTAGCAGATAAAGGTCCAATGTATCTAGAAAATAAGATAGTTAATATAATTGTTAGTGGCATTGTCCAAATAAACAAACCTAAGAAACTATGAGTAATTCCTCTTAGTGAGATCGGAAAAAAAAGTTCAAGAATAACATCCAAATCTGGAACTAATGTACTGATGCACAACGCCGTTCCATCGAACTTATAGGGATACTTTATTTTAATTAATAACGCAGGGGCTTGGTGAGAAAATATAGAGCTGGGCATCTAATACTTACACTTTTTCTTTTAATGTTAAGTCATTTGGTGAAACAATGCTTGGAACTCTTTTTTCACAGCATTAAGTCCTAAACTGTCAAGTAGTGAAATAGCTCGTGTACTTAAAGAATAGAAGGAGCGAGGTTCCATCCGTTTATATTCCGATTTCTTCTCATTATTAATAAGCTCATGTTCCTTTAATACACTTAGATGATAATTTAAGTTATTGTCTGGAATTGAGGGAAGCAATTCTTTTATCTGATTAAAGGATAGTTTATCTTCACTCGCTAATAACGTAAGTAGTATTTTATAGCGAGTCTTTTCTGATATTACTTCTAAATCCTCTCTCATTTTTTCAAATTTTTTAGGAGTTTCCAATTTCACTCACCCTTCACTTTTTTATTGAATTTTTCATTACTTCTATAAAAAAATAATAAATCTTGATATTTATATTTAACTCAAATTATATTGAGTCAATTGTAATTGGAATATTCAAGATCATTATTTAAGCTCTGATCGAAAAAGTTGGCATTGAGGTTTAATATGGAACATTCACATGAAGAAACATGGGAAGAATTTCTAGATGAATTTATTGATGTTTTTTCGATTTTTGACCTTTTAAAGTACAAAATTTTTATTTGTGGATCATATAGTGAGGTAAACTTCCCTAGTTTAGTTCAAATAAAGGAGATATTGAATAAGAGAGAAAAAACTTTAGCTTTTTTTGAAAAGGAGTTTCGTCGTACCCACAGTGAGAATCTAATCCTCAAATTTGATTTAATTGCTAAATTTTCTGATGAGATTATTATGGTACTTGAACATGATAAAGGAGGACAAATGATAGAAATGGGTATCATAGTAGCATTTCCTGAATTCTATAATAAAACCAAGGTTTTCGTATTAAAAAATGTGGATATGACTCATATGCTTAAAAAGGGAGGGCTATTGAAACCATTTTTTAAACTTGGAAATGATTTGTTCTATTACGATGATCGTGAAGAATTACAATCCATCATAAAGAAGATTTATTTGAAGCAAGAGTAATAGGAAATAAAAGAATTTGATTTAACTTTTAGTGATATTAAAAGAATTCTGGATAATTTAAATAGAATGGGTGAAATAAGCTCCCATATAAAAGAAGAAGAAATCTATTACCATGCACTATAGTTGCAGTCTTTGCTAACCATTAATTACAAATTTTACTTTTTCTTTCTTTTACGAAGAATTTCAATGAAACTCTCGATCTGATTAATTAATTGAGTTTCATTCATTTTTCTGGGATCATTCATATCACTTGAAATTACTAGGGAAGGAATATCATAGTCTTCCATTAAATGACGCTTTAGATCATATAATCCACAAGAATTTGGTCTACATGATAAGTTTTCATGTAATAACACGCCATCTATCTTCCACTCTCGCACTGTTTCCTCAAATCTCTCGATTCGGGTCTTTAGATCATAGATGTACCAGAATTTCAGCATTAATTCAGACATGGCTTCAATAGGCTGATTAAAAACGTACTCTTTGGTTACATTTGGATTCATATATTTACTAAATGCATACGTGTAAGGTTCATATACAATAATGGCACCTAGCTTTTCTAAAATACTAAAGAATTTTAGGTTGTACCAGAAGGGTATACCCTCAAACATTAATCTAAATTCTTCATTTTCTATTGCTCCTATACATTTATCAACACGTTCTTTAGCTTCTCGATACATTCTTTTATATAATTTAATAGGTGCTTTCAAACCTGGCATTGTGAACAAAGGAAACAACCCTCCAAAAGTATCACGAGTGGAAATTGGGCAAGGGACATTCTTTCTCAATTTATAAATATCTTGCCAAACCATACTTAACTCCCACGAATTCTTAGTGACTTCAAGAGTTTTCT
>JBHLON010000028.1:0-48509 GCA_048940445.1 Promethearchaeota archaeon | reverse complement strand
TGCATAAAGATTACCTCCTACTTTCGATACAAAGCTTTAAATATGAAAATATTTTATTGTATCATAAAGTACTTTGCCATGCAAAGCTAACAATAATTAAATAAAAATAATTTAGATGTAAAAAAAATGGAAGTAAAATATGCAATAGAGACCCAAAATCTGACTAAAAGTTTTGGTAATCTTTCAGCAGTGAAAGAATTGAATTTAAAAATACCATATGGAAAAACATATGGTTTATTGGGACCAAATGGAGCAGGAAAGACAACAACGATAAGAATGCTTAATGCAATAATTTCTAAAACTTTTGGAAATGCGATTGTTGGTGGATATGATCTAAATATGCAAAATAATGAAATAAAAAGGATTTGTGGATTCTTACCCGAAACTCCTGGATTATATTCAAAATTAACTGCACGAGAATTCTTGGAATTTATTGGAGAATTATATTATTTGCCTAAAGAGGTAATTTCAGCCCGAATCGACGAATTATTAGGACTTTTCGATTTAGAAGATAGAAAAAACGATCTCTTAGAGAGTTATTCAAGGGGAATGAAGCAAAAAGTATGTTTATGTGCTGCTTTAATTCAGGATCCACAAATTATCTTTTTAGACGAGCCAACATCAAATCTAGATCCTGCTGCTGCTCGAATGGTAAAAGATCTAATAAAGGAACTTGCAAAAAAAGCCGATAAAACCGTGTTCATTTGTACTCATCTTCTAGATATTGCTGAAGAATTATGTGATATAATTGGCATTATTGTTGATGGTGAATTAAAAATTGAAGGTACTCCAAAAAAGATAACGGAGTCATTAGGAGTTAAGAATTTAGAAGAAGCATATTTAAAAGTCACTGGAGCTTCCCATATTGAAGACTTACTAGCTTGGAGACATGAAAACTCGAATAATGAGAAGGAACGGAAAAAGCGAAGTAAAAAGGAAAGGAAAACCAAAAAGAGGTAAGTTTAATATGAGAGTTCTAACTACTGAAGAATTAAATCAGTTATCTGTTGATAAAACACAAAAGAAGTCAATGTATAAAGAAAAGAGTTTATGGAAGGTAATTGCAAAAAATGAAATTAGAATTCGAACAAGTAATTTCCGAAACCATCGAAAGCTTTTTTTTGCAATAGTATCTTTTATATTGTTCATATGGGCGTTTATTGGTGCTCCTATTTTATTTGACATGTTTATGCCAACTTTGGCCACACAATACTCAAGTATATTCAAACCTGTTGTTGCAATTCTAATCGAATCTTTTATGATGACACTATTCTTAGTACTCGTTATGTATCCCTTAAATAATGTTTATCGAGAGAGTGAGATTGGTTTTAAGGAATCATTATTAGCGGCTCCTGTTAGATCAAATGATATTTTTCTTGGTGAATTTTTAGGCAAATTTCCAATTTATACCATGGCAGTCTTAATATTTGCTCCAATCGTCGTCGGTTTAATAAATCCTATTATAGATCTAACACTTATCCAATACCTTATAATATATATATGTGTTTTTGGTCTCGTATATTTTGCGAATTTAATAGGATCAATTATAGCAAGTTGGCTTGAACACAAAATTTCTAAAAGCGAAAAAGCAAGAGATTTGGGAAAAGCATTGATAATGATTTTCGCAATCGCATTGATAGTCATTATGTACGCAGTAATATTTTTCCTTAATGAGCTGATGATGCATCCTGAACTAAAAAATTGGTTAGTTGTTTATCCTTCTTTATGGTTTTCTAATATAATTTTATACAGTATAGATCCAATTTTACTCAATACTTTCTTTCTTAATATATGGTTTAACATTCTTCTGGCTGTTGGTGTTCCTTTAATAGCGTTATACCTTTCTTATAAAAAAGCTGAGTCATTTTATACCTTAGAACGTGGTAATGAAAAAAGTATTATATCAATAGTGAATAACGAAAATCTATTCTATTTGTTACTGAGAAAAATTACAGGTCGTAAATGGGGAGGTTTGATCATAATGCAACTAAAGAGATTTTTTAGGAAAAAAGCTAATATGGCAAGAATTGCTTATGTTATCGGGCTTCTAGGGTTTATGTCATGGTTTCTCTCGAGAATGGGAGATAATGTAGTTGGAAGGACTTTGGTTACAACAATGATAATTGCACTCGGAGGTGGTGTAGGAAGTGTAATGTTAGGTCATCTTGGTTTTGTTGATTCAAAGGATTTAATATGGGTTTATAAGAGATCACCACGAGGAATAAAAGCGATCGTATATTCTTACTTGCAAGCAATACTTATATTGAATATTTTTATTGCGATCTTTATTACCATTCTATTCTCAATATTTATAAATCTCAATATTATAAACGCCTTGATTTTCTTTGCCGAATTTTTATTATTTGCGCAAATCTCAATGGCTCAGGCTATGGGTATTCAATGTTTCTCTCCTGCCTTTGGGGAGAAAGATTCAAATATGAAAATTAATGCCATGATTTCAATGCTTCTCCTTCAACCATTAATGTTTCTCCCAATGATAATGTTGATTTTCATTAAACCAGAAACGATTGAAATATTGATACTAAATATGCATGGGATTGTTTTCCTTTACAATATAGGAGTCAGCTTGCCACTGTTATATTTTGGCATGAAGAAATTGAAAAAGCTTGAATAAAACCTGAAAATATAATAAAATTTTTTTTATTTATCAATTAAAAAATAAAAAAAAATATATAAAAGGAGGAAAAAACGAAGATAAAATATAAAATTTGGAGTTATGTTATTGAAAATATTATAATTTAATCCAAGGGTGGAAAAATATGACTCAAGTTATTGATCTTAAGGCTATAGAGAAAAAGATTCTCAAGACTGCCCACCAACATGGTCTTTTTGATATTATAATTGGCTTAATCTATACAGGAATGGCATTTGGGCCTATATTTCGTGAAGCCTTGCCTGAGCCTTATAGATATTTCTTATGGCCACTAATTCTTATCTGTATTGGTTGCATAATATTATTTTTTCTTATCATATATGTTGTTAAACCTAGGATTGGATTTGTTAAGCCTGGTCCAAAACATAAATCGATTAGAATGAAGTTGCTTATTATTATTTTAGCACAATTTATATTTACATTGATAGTTTTTCTTTTACCTTTCTTTGGAATTACTTCAGGAGTTACAGTGCAAGGAATTACTTTTATATTAATTATAGGCATTGTTTTCATTGCCTTTCCTTTTATAACTATAGCTTATTTACTAAAATTTCCAAGAGTATACCTCATAGGATTACTTATTTGGACAGGTATTATCATTAATGAAATATTAGACCGTTCTATAGATTATAGAATAAGGTGGTTAATATCATATGGAAGTACTGGAACTGTTATTCTTATTATGGGAATAGTAATTTTTATCCTATTTCTTAAAAAATATCCAAAGCCAAAAGAAGAGGTCCTTAAGTATGGATGAAATTATTGATAAAGATATTGATTTGAAAGCATTAGAGAAGAAAGTATATAGATCTTTCTTTGAAGATGGTTTTTGGGATATTTTTATAGGCATGTTGATTTTAGGTCTAGGTTTCAGCTGGACTCGAATATTTTTTGAGATTTTTGAGCCATTTGATTTAATGATTATTTTAATAATATGGAATATAGTAACATTACTAATCTATTATCTTGGGAAAAAATTCATAACCATCCCAAGATTGGGAATCGTTAAATTTGGTGAGAAAAGAAAAGCTCGTCAAAAGCGTTTAAAAATTTTTCTCTTAGTTAATGTTTTATTTGGAGTTATCGTATTTATATTAACCTTTTTTGGATTCTTGGAATTTCTTGCGCTCGGAGGATCATTAACTCCATTAGCCATAGGTCTAATATCATTTACAATTCCTTTTAGTATTATTGCATACTTCTTGGGATTCAATCGTCTTTATATCTACTCATTAATGGCAGGCTTAAGTTTTTTTGCTTCTGATTTAATTTTTTCGTTCTTAGGAAGCCCTTTAGATACTATAATTGGATTTGGTATACCTGGAGGGATTATAGTAATAATAGGATTAGTATATCTGTTTAAATTTTTACATAAGTATCCCAAACCAAACAAAATCAAATAATGAGCTGGTTTAAGACGAGTGATAATAATAAAGATAAAGAAGATATCAAATCAATTACAGATATTGATAAACTAATTCATGAACCTGCTCGTCTTAGTATTATGGCTTATTTATTTGTTGTAGAGAGTGCAGATATGGTTTTTTTAAAAAATCAAACAGGTTTAACTTGGGGGAATTTATCTTCACATATCACTAAATTAGAGGAGGCTGGTTATGTAATTGTTGAAAAGAGATTCAAAGGAAAAAAGCCTCAAACTCTGCTTCACTTATCAGAACAAGGACGGAAATCATTCCAAGACTATAGGAGGAAAATGACTCGAATGTTAGGAAAAATATCTTAAAAAAATTGCTTTTAAAATTTAAGACTTTATAAAAAATTTAATTATAAGGATGCTATAATCATATAAAGTACATTTATTAAAATTCTATAATGCTATTGATATTTTGATTAAAAATGACAGAGATAGATAAGATAAAAAAACGTTCAGAAAGAATGATAAAACTATTTAATTCTTTTAAAAACCAAGAATTGAAGGATCTCCCCATACCACCATTTTCAAAATGGCTGAATGGGAAAGTTATTAAAGCCAGCTATGGAAAAATAGAGTTAGAATTTGAAATACGACCTGAAATGGCAAATCCAACGGGTTTATTGCATGGCGGCATGCAATGTGGCTTAATGGATGATACAATAGGTATGACAACTGCGACATTAGGCTATGAAGGCTTTCCAATTACTATAGATTTTCACGTTGATTATCTAGGGAAAGTGAAAGTCGGAGAAAAAATAAGAGTTATAGGTAGAATACTACGAGAAGGTAAAAATATCTTACATGCAACTGCAAAAATTTATAATCTAGAACACAAATTGATAGCTACGGGAAATTCTAATCTACTTAAAACTAGTTATATACCCGATTATGTGAAAAGTGCCGATAAAATTTTAGATTAAAATTATAAAACTATTAATGAATTATTTTGATATCTAAAAAAATTCTCAAAGAAATTAAGAAATTAAAGGAAGATAATCAATCTGGAGCTAATGAATTTATAGGAAAAGCTTTGAATATTATCACTAATCAACTGAACGATATTCAAGATGGAAATAAGGATATAAGCTCTCTCATTTTAACATTATCAAAAGAAATAATATCTTCGAGGCCTAGCATGGCGCCATTAATTAATACAATAGGTTTTTTAATTCATGATTTATCAATAATAACTATGAATTCAATTTATTCAAGAATAAATAAATTAAATGAAAAGAGAGAACAAATTTTAACAACAATGAGTTCAAACTTTAATTCTTTTTTAAAAACTAAGCAAAAGAAAAATCTAAACCTAATGTTGATCTCTCACAGTTCTACAATCATAGATTTATTAGCTCATTATAATAAAAGAAATCTTGTTCTTTATGTTTTGGAATCTCGTCCTCTTTTGGAAGGTCATCGAGTTGTCCAGATCTTATCTAATAAATTTGAATGTCATCTTATCATTGATGCTGCAATGGGTAAATTTATTGATAATATCGATATCATTTTTATTGGAGTTGATAGTATATTAAAAGATGGTTCAATTATCAACAAGATAGGGACTTATCCCTTGGCAGTTCTAGCAAACTCTGCAAAAGTTGAGGTTTATGCAATCTGTGATTCATTCAAATACAACTTAATGAGTCATTATGGGTTAAGTGTTGAAATAGAAGAAAAACCGATAGAGCAAGTATATAATAAAGCATTCGATAATAAGTTATTAAAAGTTCATAATTACTATTTTGACAAAACTCCACCAGAATATATAACAGGAGTAATTTCAGAATTTGGAATAAATTCTATACAAGAATTTTTAGAAGAAGTAAGGAATGAACTACCTATGGGGTGGTTTAATAAATTTATCGAATTATAAAAAGAGATATTGAAATGAGTGGGTGGAGAAAGCATTTAAATTTTGATCCTATACCAATTCTTCTTACCACAACCAGTAGAGCATTGCTATGTTTTGTAAAGACAGAACTAGTTGAAGAAAAAGATTTAGGTTCAATAGAACAAATATGGGAGTTAGAGGAAGCTCAAAAAATCCTGAAAAAACAACAGAAAAATGGAGCATGGAAATATTCTAGTAGGAAGGAAGACATTCAAACTCAGGAGAATTATAATCAATTAGAAACTTATCGCCAATTGGGTTATTTGGTTGAATTATATAAGTTTAAAAAGTCACAACCCTCAATAAAGAAAGCAGCTGAATATTTATTTTCTTTTCAAACTGATGAGGGAGATTTCCGGGGCATTTATGGAACACAATATTCTCCTAATTATTCCGCTGGGATCTTGGAGATTCTAATTAAAGCAGGTTATGAGAATGATCAGCGCACTAAAAAATGTCTTAACTGGCTTTTATCTATGAGACAAAATGATGGAGGTTGGGTAATACCGATACAAACATACAGAATTAAATGGCAAGATGCAGTAACTTCTAAAGAAATCCTTCAGCCTATTAAAAATAAACCTTTTTCATATATGGTAACAGGAGTTATTCTGAGAGCATTCGCTGCTCATTCTAAATATCGAAGGAAATCTGAAGTTAGATTAGCTGGTGAACTTTTATTATCACGATTTTTTGAAAGAGATAATTATCCTGCACGAGGTGATAAAAGTTATTGGACGAAATTCACATTTCCTTTTTGGTTTACTGATCTTTTATCTTCATTAGATTCTCTTTATTTTATCGGGTTCAATAAGGAACATCCACAAATAAGTAGAGCACTTAAGTGGTTCATAAAAGAACAAGGAACAGATGGAAACTGGAATTTAAAATTACTCAAAGGCGCACGAATCAAAGATTATAAGTTATGGATCAACTTTGTTATATGTCGCACTTTTAAAAGATATTTTAGTTAATATAAAGCAATTCTTATCATTTATTAACATCACCTTTTAAATTGAATTTATTTATGGAATTAATTTTCAATGGTTCTCTCTCAAAATCAATCACATCTATAGCATTTGCTATTGCATAGAATGGCTGATCCATTGTCATAATTATACCTTTCTTTATTATATCAATAGCTTTTGGGAGTTTTTCACTAGACACATAAGTTACAAGGGTACAATGAGGATTCCAATCTTCTGGAGTACTTTCAGCTTTAAAATCATTGAAAAGTTCAAAAACACGTTGCTGAATTGTTAATAGCTTGAATGAAGTTTTTGGATTCAAGAAGATAACACTTTCCTCAGAAGGAAAATAACCTATACTGCTGAATTGAATCTTAAATGGCTCGAATTGATTGCAAATTTGAATTAGCCTTTTTTTAGCGATTTCTGTATCTATATATGAATAAACATTTAGTGTTATATGTGGTCTTACTTTAGGCTCTAAAGAAGTAATATTTTCCTTTATAAAACTCTTCGAAAGATGAGTTAATTGCGATGTACTTTTTTCATCAAATACTAAAACAAAAGCAATTGGCATAATCGATTAATAATTATAAAAAATTTTTTACTAAAGAATATTATTCAAATTTTTCAGCCATATATGGTTTAAGTAATTTAATAGCGATTATATAGAGTGGTATTATTGATAACTCGACAAATATTGAAATTATAAAAGGATATCGAATACCTATATGTTGATATACAAACCCTCCAATTAATGGTCCTAAAATTGCCCCTACAAAACTCATCCACTGAGAAATTCCAAATATTTTTCCTCTATGCCCTTTAGATATTCGACTCAAAATATTTTGCAGAATCAAACCTCCGGCCCATCCTAATGTAGAGTCGAATAAAAGCATTATAGAGAATACTATTCCGTTAGTTGTATTAATTATCAACCAAGTTACTAATGAACCAAATCCGCTAACAAAGGCTATACCTATAATTGGGTTTACTTTATCCGCTATTTTACCTATTTTTGGAGATAATAAGAGAGAAATAATCTGACTTGGAAAATAGATTAGCATTACTAAAACTCCGTTAGTAATCTTCAATTCATCCATAAGATATAATTGATAATAAGGCGGACCTATTGTTTGATTTATGTTACTGGTTGTAAATGCAATAACAAGAACAATAAATCCAATAATAAATCCGATGGTTAATTTAGAACTCTTAACCTCTTTACTAGTATGTTCAGATTTTACAGTTTCTAGTGTTTCTTCTGATAAACTATTTCTTCCGATGTGTAAATCATATGTCAAAAATTCATCAACTTGACGATTAAAAATAATTCCTGCATAAATATTTGATGCTGTAAATAATAATAAAGGGCTGTACACTATAAATCGATTATTTGCTACGAATAAATTTGCTAATCCGAAGATAATGAAACTTAATACAGATCCTACTAAATTTCCCCATCCTAGCATTCCACCTTGTTTCCCAAAAGCAGAAGATCGATATGATTTATGAGATTTCTCTGACATTAAGGCATATAATGGACTCCAAAAAAATCCTACAAAAAATCCTAATGTAAATAAACCAGCAATAAAAATAGGTAAAGAAATCACTAATATTCCAATATACATAATAACATATGCGACACCTCTCCCAAAACTACCAATTAGCACAAGTAATTTCTTCGAAACACGATCTGTTAAAAATGTCACAAGTGGAGCACTAAGTAAACCTCCGAAAGTTTGAAATGCAAAGGCAATTCCTAATTCTGAGGCACTAACTCCTAATAATTGTCTAGAAACATAGGGTATTAAAAACCAAAAGAAAAAAAACCCGAGAGAATTCCAAAAAACGATTCTTATCATAGGAACAAAATCAGGAGTGATTTTATCCTCAACTAACTTTTCTGTTTTAACCATTTTATTTAAGTATCTTATTACGTAATAATATGAAAGAAATAAATCAAAAAAGTTTGAGTATTTTTCTGAAAATTTTTTACAATGGTTAAAAGAGCATTCTCGTTGAGAATACTAGGTAGAAATTGAAATTAAAAAGTACTTATTAATAAAATAGCGACTTAATTACTTAATACCTTTCAATTTTAGAATTTATAAGTTATTGGGGTAAACCTTAATTTTCTAGTAATATTTTTTTTTATGTTAGTTATTATCTTAAATAAAAATTATGGAATGCATTGAATTATGTTTAATCCAGAGCAAATTAATGAAATTTTGAAGGATATTAATATCAATTTACGTTTTCATGCAAGAGGAGGTCAAGGAGGTGTTACTGCGAGTAATTTATGTGTTGAAGCATTTCGTGGATATGGTGTCTGCCAACCAATGTTTGGAGCTGAACGCCAAGGAACTCCTACTGAAAGCTATGTAAGATTATCTTATAATGAAGATTTGGTACGTTCGAATGAACAAGTTTATGTACCTCATTTTGTATGTATTTTAGATCCTTCTCTATTAACTGAAGTTGATGTTACAGCAGGTCTTCCTAATGGTGGTTGGTTAATAATAAATACAGTTATGAATCAACTTGAAATTCAAGATATCGTAAAGAGAAAAGACGTTAATGTTACCACAATTGATGCAACAAATATAGCTATGGAGGTATTAGGTAGAAATATAACCAATACCATCATTCTAGGGGCTTTAGTTAGAGTTTCTCATCTTTTTAGTTTGGAGCAATTAAATGATGCCATCATGCGACGTTTTAGAGGTGAGATTGCAGCAAAGAACGTTGAAGCTATTAAAAGAGCATATGATGAGGCATGTATATATGAGAGTGGGGTTGAATTGGATTTCGCCATAGATACTAAAGTAGCATGGCATCAAGTATTCCCATCATTACCTGGTTTTAAAGAACTTGATAAAGCAGGAGTCTGGTATTGCGATGAGAGTGTAATAAATGTAGGAAGTGATCAAGTAAATACAGGATCATGGGGAGAATGGGATGTAATATGGGATAAAGAAACTTGTACTGATTGTGCACAATGCTGGTATATATGCCCCGATTTTGCAATTGTACGAGAAAAAGGAGATGATGGCTTATGGCATATGACTGGAATAGATAATTTTCATTGCAAATCTTGTTTAAATTGTTTAAATACTTGTCCAGTAAATGCAATTAGTAAAAGATTAAAGCAAGGTCCAGCATCATGTGCTGTTCCTGAAGAAACACAAGGTGAATAAATATGTCAGTTGAGCCAATGAAATTATTTTTTAAAGAAATAAAAGAACCTATTGAAACTGCCATGATTGGTAATTATGCCGTAGCTGGTGCAGTTACTCAAACAAATCCTGATGTAATATGTGCTTTTCCGATAACTCCACAAACTCAGGCTGTTGAAGGATTATCTGACGTGGTAAATCAAGGTAGACTTAAAGCAGCATTTGTTAATGTTGAGTCTGAACTTGCAGCAATGAGTTACTCTACTGCAGCATGCGCGGCAGGTGCTAGAACTTTTACAGCTACAGCGTCTCAGGGATATTTACTTATGGCTGAGGCGTTGCCCATGCCTGTTGGATGGAGAGTACCCTTAACGATGATGATTTCTGCAAGGGCATTTAACGCTCCCAATTTATCAATTTGGAATTCATGGGAGTTCCTGTTAGTTGACTTTGGTTGGAATTGTATAATTTCTGAGAATGTACAAGAGACATATGATGCTGCTATTTTAGCAGTTATGATTTCTGAAAATTCCTTATTTCCGACTATGTTTGTTCATGATGGCTTTATTATCTCTCATTCAGTGCAAAAATTAATGTTAATTCCTGATGAGATTGTACAGAAATTAACTCCAAAAAAGCCAAGGCATACTATAACCCCGAAACATCCAGGTACTTGGGGAGGTATTGTTACTCCTAGTTTTTTCATGGAGGGTCGAAAAAATTTAGATGAGGCAAAGAAGCCTGTATTTGATATTATGAGAAAATCATTTGAAGAATTCAAAAAAGCGACTGGAAGAGAATACAATCTGATTGAGACATATAATTTGGATAATTCATCAAAGATGGCATTTATTACTGCAGGATCAATGTGTGGAAATATAATTAGTTGGATGACAAAGAACAAGGATGTTGGTTTAATAAAACTAAGAGCATATAGACCATTTCCATACGCAGAATTACAAGAAATCGTGAAACGACATAACTTAGAAAAATTAATAATCCTTGAAAAATCCGATTCGCTGAACAATATTCTTCCTCCTTTCTCTAGTTCCGTAGCAACCTCTCTATATCCATTAGGGACGTTATTTAGAGCATTTATTGTAGGATTAGGAGGTAGAGATGTGACTAGAGACGAATTTGATATTGCTAAAAAGAAGATGGAAAAAGTCACTGATATGAACGGACGTCTTTATGAATATTTAGGTGTAAGAGAAACTAAAAATAAAATCTCTGGGGTGGAAAAGTAAGTATGTTAAAAGAGGAAAGAAATGTAATTAAGCTGGAAGATCTCTTAGCAAGAGACGAGAAGGCTAATGTATTATTTTTAAATTATGATAATGAAGCTTTTATGAATACTGGTATTCAAGAGTCAGGAGCAACACCACCCTATGCATCTACTACAACTGGTCCTGGAGGAGAAAAAATTCCTGGAAAAATAGGGATAAAGCAAGATTTAGTTACTCCCTTTGCTTTTTTTGGAACTAAATCTTTATTTTTAGCAACTATAAATCCTGCATATCCAAATGATATGATTGGTAAAGTCGTAGAAGCTCTAAAAACTAATGGTTCTGCCTTTCTACAAGCATATTCAGATTGTATGAGAGGGTGGCGTCATGACGCAGAAGATGCGGTAAAAATTTCAAAGTTAGCGACTGATTGTGGATATTGGCCATTGTATACAATAAGAGTGAAAGATGGAATTCCTACTTTTTCTTACTATAGAGGATTAGATATTGATAAAGACAAATTTGTTGAGTATTTAAAATCAATGGGAAGATTCAAACATCTTTTTAAACCTAAATTTATGGAGAAAGAAATAGATGAGATTATCTATTTAGCTGAACAAAGAAATAAAAAGCTTAAAGGATTAATTGAAAGGTTTGGAGCAGAAAAACCTGTAGATATCTATCGCGTCAATAGGAAGAGTTTAGAACCTCAACAGCATTTGTATCCTGGTCATGGGCTATGTCCTGGTTGTGGTGCTGGAATGGTTTTAAATCAAATGGCTACCGCTGCCACGGCTGTTGCTGGAAATAATGTTATCTATGTAAATAATACTAGTTGTGTAGAAGTATCCACTTCAAAAGATTTTGTTACATCTTGGAAGGTACCTTGGGTTCATCATTTATTTGAAAGTGGTGCTACAATAGCAGAAGCAATAAGTACAACATATAAGATATTAAAGTCGAAAGGGGAATTTGATGGAGAAGTACCTTACTTGATACATATCGGAGGAGATGGATCTACTTACGATATAGGATTCCAGTTTTTGAAAGCAGCTCTTATTAGAACAAGTTCTTTTGTAGAAATGAATGAATATTTAACAAACCAGAAATAACTTTATTTTAAATCTCTTTTTTTAAACTATTTACTTTTTTGGAATAATAATTTTCCAAATGTTCTAATGCCTTTGGGATCTGCCAGTCTTCGGCGGGTTCATAAGGATATTCTGGTATTATTATCTGCTCAAAACCTTTTCCTTCAGATATGTTTCTCAAAACAGCCTTTTTTAACTTTAACATAAATGAAAGTTGTTCACTAATGTAATTTTTTCCTACTAAAGGTCCATGACCTGGTATAATAGTATTAACTTTTAGTGTTAACATATGCTTAAACGAGTTTATCCATCCCTCAAAACTTTCATTTGGGTCACTTATAAATGGCCAATATCCTGAGGCTACTAAATCTCCTGTAAATAAAGTATTCTCACTTGGAAAATATGCATATGATGAACACTCAGTATGACCTCCGGATGTATAAAATTCTACAGTCAAATCATTATCCTTTAAAATCCATTGATTTTCAAAACCAAAATTAGGAATGATAATTTCGATTTCATCAATTATTTCTGAAAATTCAGGTTCACTTTTCTTCCATTCATTGAATGCTTTTTTTGTCCAATTTTTTTCTCTTTTTCTTTTTAAGACTTCAATCAAGATATTAGACCCGAAAATTTCTACGTCTTGAAATGAGCTAACACCAAAGTAATGATCACTATGAGAATGAGTAATGAATAAATACTTTACTGGTAAATTATACTTCTTTTCTAATTTTTTTCTAAATTCTTTAGATTGTCTGGGATATAATAAAGTGTCAATCACAAGGATAAAGTTATTTAAGATAACAGCTCCAGCATTTAGCTTGAAACAATCTTTATAATTTGCAATAATCGTATGAGGAGTAATTTCCTGAAACTCGAAAGATAAATTAATGTTTTTATTATTCATCTTATTCAAAATAAGTTTGAAAACTTATAAAAACTGAGTTTCTTTTTAATTGATATGGGAATTAGAATTGAGAAAAAGAGTGGAGATAAGGGTAAAATATACATAATAATTATAGATAATCCACATGTAAGAAACGCTGTTGATGGTGCTACAGCATTAGAACTTGCTGATGCATTTAGAAATTTTGAAGGGGACAATGAAGCACTTGTTGCAATTTTATATGGTGCAAATGGTAATTTTTGTTCAGGTGCAAATTTGAAAGCTATTAACCAGGGACTTGGCAATAGAATAGATAGAAGTGGAGATGCTCCTATGGGGCCCTCAAGAATGATGCTTTCCAAACCAGTTATTGCTGCAGTGGCTGGATATGCTGTTGCTGGAGGTTTGGAACTTGCCCTATGGTGTGATCTACGCGTGGTTGAAAAGAGTGCAATATTTGGAGTCTTTTCTCGTAGATTTGGTGTACCACTAATTGACGGGGGTACAATTCGGCTTCCAAGGTTAATTGGATTAAGCAGAGCTTTAGATATGATTTTAACTGGTAGACCTATTTCTGCCCAGGAAGCATTTGAATGGGGATTAGCAAATAGAATCGTAAAAGATGGAACCACAAGAAAAGAAGCTGAAAGATTAGCTAGTGAGATAGCATCCTTTCCCCAAACCTGTATGCGAAACGACAGATTGTCAACTTATGAACAATTTGGCATGAGTATAGAAGAAGCAATGAAAAAAGAATTTGAATATGGCTTAAATACATTAGAAAGTGGAGAATATCTTGAAGGAAGCAAGGATTTTACTTTAGGAAAAGGAAAACATGGAAAATTCTAAAATGCTTTATGGGATTATATTCATATTAGTATATTTTTATATACGATAATCCCTTATGATATCTTTCAAAAAGTTGGAAAAAAAATTAAAAAGAAATAAATTATTTTAGTTTTTGTTTTCTTTGCAAACTTAAACCAAGAACTCCTAGAGCTACAATCAGCATGATAATAACAGGATGAGCTCCGGGGATCCCTTTTTCTCCATCGGTTGTAGATTCGTTCTTATATATAAAAACAGTCGCAGATCCGATATTTCCAGCAGTATCATTAGCATAAAAGGTAATCGCTACTACACCATAAGGTAGTGCATTCCAAATGGTCTCATCAAGAATACCACTTAATGAGGTAATTGTGATATTATTTACTCCATTATTCATGGTATACCACACAGAATCTATATTAGATTCAACTATATCGATATTATAGCTCGGAGGTGTTGTTGTAAATATATCTGCATTATTAGGTTCATTAATAGTAATAACTGGTGAGGTGATATCATCTGGTTCTGTTTGATTATAGATTGATATTATTGTAAAATTAGCTACAATATCATAAGTCGGTGGCAAAATTAGGCTAGCCTGATAAATTCCAGTATCATTAAATTGAAGCATGTAACCTTGCTTTCCTAATTCTGGAATATAAGATATTGACACGTTATAAGATGTGTCTAATGACTCAACATGTAGCTTATCCCCATACCAAGCCATATCATCAACTAAATAAAATTTAGTAGATTGTTCAATTTCAATAGTAACATTTGTGATCGCCGTTATTGCATAAATAGGGATTTCAGTATTATCTGTTAACACCTTAGTAAATTTACTATCCAGTACATGAGCAAAATAGAATCCAGCATCACAGTTTTTACTATATAGATTATCTCCAATTATATTACGTCCAGTGATATACATTCCTAGTTTTTGATTTTCAATTATAATATCATTCAGATGAGTTGATTGGTTAAAACCAAGAGAAAATATTTGAATTCCAATACTACAGGGATCAGTGATGTGAATGTTTGAAAGAGTTAGGTTATCACATACTGCAAAAATTAATTGACCATACTGGGATGCATTACTTTGTGTAAAAATTAAATTCTCATCTCCATAATATCCCCCAAAGATACCTATCGGTTTCCCATTAACTGTATTGCTACTGTCATATTCTGTAAGGTATAAGTATATATAATCAGGCACAATCCCACAATTTATAAATGTATTATTGGTAACATTTACTAATCCTGCAGTCATCCCAATGGCACAATTTTCAATTAGACAATCTTCAATAGAACCAGCATCAGATCTGACCCAAATACCAACTCCACCATAATCAAAATGGTTGTAAATCTCTAGTTTAGCTTTAATGGAAACCCAATTGCAATCATGAATATAGCAATTAGAGATATTTACTACAACATGTGGCCATCTACTATAAATTCCTATACTACAACTATTAATCTCAACATTTCTAATATGATATGTTCCTGGAGATATGCCAATATGTAAGTAAATCCCAATAGACATATGGGATATTTTACAATTCTGAATAATAAATGAACCATTTGCATCAATAAAGATCCCTCTGTATGTATAATCGAGTAAAGTATCGTTGCCTGATTGCATCGTCTTACTTCCTGTACCGTTTATTTCAATATTTTCTATAATAAATGGGTTTGAATCAGTGCCATTTCCAGAAATATAAGGATAAAGAGCCCAATCACTCCATGATGAAATATTTATTGGATCAACTAATTGATAAGTATTACTACTGAGTATATTTTCTTTTGTATGTTTAATTGTATCATTAGTCCCCGTCTGATTTAAGTCAATTTTATGAAGTGCGAGTAAGCTATAGTTCATAATCGAAAAAATAGTTAATGATATGGACAATATCATAAAAAAGATTACTTTTTTATCTTTTAAAATATATTTATTTTTTACTTTCATCTGATTTCTAAGAAAATTGTTTTATTGTAAAGAAGATGATTTTTTATATAAAGCTTATATAATTTTATTTTTTACAGTTTCAATTCAATCAAACATTGTCAGAATTTATTTTTAATTTTACGTCTGTTTAGTTTTAAAATTTCATTAAGATTCTAATCATTAAACTAATCAGAGCTTAATTTTGTCTATGATTGAACATTAAAATATTTTATAATCTTATAAAATCTTATGATAACATTCGAAGAATTTAGGATTAAAACGCAAAAAAGGGAAGAACTTATAAATATCACTAATGAAATCAACAAAATTCTCAAAAGTACTGGTATTAAGGAAGGAGTATGTCGGATTTTTGTCCCTCATACAACAGCAGGTATTACTATAAATGAAAATGCTGACCCCGCTGTGATGCGAGATATTATTGCTTTTCTGAGTAAACTAATACCTCAAAGCTCAAGTTTTTCTCATATGGAGGGCAATTCTGATGCTCATATAAAATCAAGCTTAACCGGGCCTTCTCTAGATATTATCATACATAATGGAAATCTAATTTTAGGAACGTGGCAAGGCTGTTATTTCGCAGAATTTGATGGACCTCGAAACAGGAAAATTTATATCCAAATCCAAGGAGACTAATACTTAATGCGCAATAAAAAAGTTTATAACTCTGGCTGATGTCCTATGTTCGAATATTTACCAATTTTTCTTAAAAATTTATTCCAATACATCAACTCTGAATAATGCGCTGCATCTTTTCCATGTATTTGATAATAGGTTGCTAATTGATTATAATAACTCTTATTTGGGAATTCTATATTGTAGTATTTCTTCACAAATGAAACTAGTGTCTCACGATGAATTCCTAAAAGTTTACTAGCTTTACTTGGGGATATAACTCTAAAAAGTGATTTTAAATCATCTTCTGTAAAATTTGATATCAACCACTTTCTTTGTTTTGTAATCTTCGGTTTATTTAACTTTTCCAGAGATACTCGCTTTCTTTTCATTGAATCAACATTTATCGACATCATCTGCTTAAATATTTCTTTTTCTAAATTAAGCTTATAACAAGTTTTAGTTTTTTGGATTTTATTATGTATTTTGAAATATTCTTTAATTTGTATAAGGAATAATTTATTTGAAGTGGCAATTGAAGGTGAAATTCTACCATCTTTTTTATTATATGCTAATGTCCCATCACCATCATAAAGGCCAAGAAGATAGGCAATCATCAGATTATAATTTCTTAAAATAGCTAATTCAGGGGTTTTTTTTCTCCTATTATTATCTAAATCGTACTTATATTTCATACCTAACCTAATTAAATCATTTGCCATAGATCTTTTATCACTTACATTTCCAGAGTAAAAAGTTATCACAGATAATTTAGTTTTTTTATTTGATCTTCCAATTGGACAATCAATTGGTTTATCTCTAATATATTTTCTATTTAAACCTAAATCTTTTACAAATTTAAACACTCTTTCTTCATCTTTTTTGTTCTGACCAAATCCTATTTCATAATAATTATTATTTTGTTTATGAATGAGAGTGATCCATCCATCTGCTATTAAAAAACCTAGCCAATAAGCCTGTTGGTGAGTTTCAATATTTGCAAAGTAACTAACATTCAGATCTGGGTGATATTTTCGGATCCAAGAAAAAGAGCTTTGTTTAGGATTAAATAATTTATGATATAAGTTAATTATGCCGACC
This sequence comes from Promethearchaeota archaeon, assembly GCA_048940445.1. Classification (GTDB taxonomy): domain Archaea; phylum Asgardarchaeota; class Lokiarchaeia; order Sigyniarchaeales; family SOKP01; genus SOKP01. The sequence continues at coordinate 30,649 of JBHLON010000028.1, read as the reverse complement.
AACTTTGTTTCTACTTCATTAAGTTCTTTAAAAATTGAAGGATAGGAGATTTTCCATTTATTAATATTATTTCTAACTGAATTCTTCATAGATTCTAATATATTTATAGCAATAGGTTTATGAGCCCATTTTTTCTTCCTCTTACATTGCAAATAATTCTTCTTTAAAGAAAAAAGATAGTCCATCCTTGAAAAACTAGCATATGATCTAAACAATTCATGTATTTTTTCATGTGGGGAAGAAGATATTATTCTTAAGAGTTCATCTGTAAACCAAATATTCCAATGTGGAATATCTTCTGCATGTAAATTCATTGCTTAAAATAGATATGTTTTTTATAAAACTCTCTTTCTTTTAACGAATCTTGAAGATAAATATTTAAAGAGGCTACTTGAATAATGATTTATTATGTTTGCTGAATATGATGGTCTCCGTAATAGAAGGGTTAGTGTTCAAGTTCAAGGCGATTAAATTGTACTAATAGAATTTTTCTATATTAAACTTTAAATTAATTTAGAACAAAATATGTTTTATAGTAATTCAATTTAATTTAGATTTCATTTACTATGAGTTTTTTGCTATATTGGTTAGGTGTAGTAATGGCAATATTATCTGGTGTTACAAATAATTTTGGAACTGTCCTACAGAAAAAAGTTGTCAATGAATTCAAAGATAGTTCGAAATTTTTCAGATCTTTAATAAAGAATCGTTTATGGTTAATAGGTTTAATATTTCAACTTGCTATAGGAGCCGTCCTTTTCTTAATTGCTCAAATGTTCATTGGACCAACTCTTATCCCGGGTCTAATGGCAGCGGGATTGATAGTTTTAGCAATAGGATCAGTTAAAATAGCAAATGAGCAGTTAAAAATGTTAGAAATTATTGGAATTATTTTAATGATTATTGCGATTACTTTTATAGGTTTTAGTAGTATGGAAATTGATGTTGGATCCTTAAATTTTTTTGAATTTGGACTGATATTCAGAATTATGATTTTTACGATCATTATATATATTTTAGCTGCTATTTGTTATATTTTACAACTCAAGAATGTCTCTAAAGGTATATCATTAGCAGTTTATTCTGGATTTCAGTTTGCCTTATCAAATTTCTGGATTAGTCCGATTATGGGAGTTTTAGTTCATGTATTTGATGGAACAGCACAATTATTGGAAATTATAATATTTATTTTAGCCATTCTTATTTTAATTTCAACAAATATATTTGGAACTAGCTCTATTCAAAAAGCATTTCGTGAGGGTCAAGCAAGCAACTTAATTCCTATTCAACAAGTACCAATTCAAATTGCCCCTCCTTTTTATTATATTGCGGTTTTCTTACTTCCAATCCAAGATGCCTTATCACTATTTTTTCTAATAATTGGGATTGTATTAGTTATAATTAGTTCATTTTTATTGGGAAAAAGACAAGCTCAAATTGAAAAAATAAAATAAGTAGAAACCAATTATTGAATCAAATCATGGCAAAAATTATTTTTTTCCAGCCACATCCGGATGATTTAGAATTTAATTGTGGTCATCTGATACATCACCTCTCTAAAAAAAGCGTAAATAAGCATATAATTAAGATTGCATCAATCACTAAAGGTGAATTTGGGTTACCAGGATTTAAATATGACAAATTTAAAGGAGAATTTTTAGCGAAAATAAGAACAAATGAATTATATTCTGCTATGAAAGTACATGGTATCCCTCCTGAAAATGTTCACTTTTTTGGTTATGTAGATGGTTTTGTGAAATTTGACCGAGAGTTTATTCAAACCATTTCAGATTTTTTAAATAGAGAACAACCAGACATAATTTTTGCTCCAGAAGCAATGCATACTTGGTATTACCATTTAGATCATGTAAATACTGGAAAAGCAATTTTTTATATAATATCTCAAAAATTAATTAATTTTTCACCAATTTTATATTTCTATGGCACTTCTCATCCTAATTTCTTCTTTGGTTTCAAAAAAGAAGATATTAACTTAATTGAAAAACTCCTTAAGTGTCATAAAACACAATATTGGTTGATCAATAGATTAAAACTAAATTACAAATTATCGACCAAGAGAGCTGGTTTAAGGTTAAGTGGTTGGAATTATGCTGAAAAGTATAGAAGAGTTTACTTTCTTAAAAATAATCTTAAAAGAAATAAAGCTTCTCTATCCCAAACAATTTTAGCTCATTGGTTCTCAAGTATGCCTTGGTTTAAGGCACAATATCCTAAAGAAATATTAGAAAAATTAAAAAGACAAAATAATTAATTAGATAAAATAAATAAGTTTTTTATATAACTTAATTAAAGTAATGTACAATATAATTGAATAATAAGGATATTATAATGTGTATGAAAAATGGCAACAAAAGAAGAAATTAAAAATGCTTTAAATAAATGGATCAATATGATGGATGATCCTCAAGTTGCTGAAGAATTCGAAGGGTATAATAAAACGCTTCAATTCACGTTTCCTGATATTAATCATAAGGTAAAGATGATTTTTAAAGATAAAAGCGCAAGTTTGGAAGATGGTTTTGACGAAAAAGCAGAAATGGGATTAGAGGCGAATTCAGATTTATTTTTAGGAATTGCCACAGGAGAGGTGGATCCAATGGAAGCATTCATGGAAGGAGAGATAATTATAAGAGGAGATATGAATGCTATTCAAAGATTAGAAGTATTTATGGATTTATAATCCCGTGAGTAATGAAAGTCTTATGAGTGATTTTGTAAAATTTGGAATTGTAGGAGTTGGTTCTGTCTGGAGATATCATAAATTAGGGAGTAAAACCAACCCTAAAATTAAATTTTCGGCTGCTTATGATATTAATAGTGATAATTTAGTAAGAGCTGCAAAGTACTCTAAATTTGAGACTTATTCTAATTTGGATACTTTCTTAAAAAGCGATATTGATGCAGTTCTCGTTTTAGTTCCCCATTATTTACATAAAGATGTTGTAGTTTCTGCCGCAGAAGCAGGGAAGCATGTTTTATGTGAGAAACCTATGGCCCCCACACTAGAAGAGTGCGATGAAATGATAGAAGCAACTAAAAAAGCTGGTGTAAAATTTATGATTGCTGAAAATCATAGGTTTTTACCAGCTCATCAACTTATTAAAGATATGTTGAGTAAAGGCTTTATTGGAGATGTATTTTTAGGCAGGACTTATGAAGGGGCTTATTGTTCTCCGAATGAGTTTTTAGATCCACATTTATGGAATTTCTGTTATGATAAGGGAGGTGGTGGAGTGGTAGCAGATCAAGGGGTTCATAAATTTACAATGTTGAATTGGTTTTTAGGAGAGGTAGATTCAGCACAATGTTGGTTAAGTAAAACTCTAGATTCACCATCTAGCAAGGGAGAAGACACAGCAATAGTGTTTTTACACTATAAGTGTGGTGCAATAGTAACTGTAGATATATCCTCAACTACAGTTCATACGCTCACTAATAGAACGGAATTACACGGAACAAAAGGGAGCATATTAGAAGATCATTCATGGCAAGATCCAATTCGTGTTTTCTCTTCACATCCAGATGCTGAAATTAAAGGAGAATTTTATAGTCCTAAGATAGAACATGGACCATATCCCGATTATTATAAAATATCAATGGGTAAAGAAGATGCGTATTTCGCAGATTGCATCTTAGAGAATAAACAACCTGAATTCTCCCCTGAAGATGCAAAACAGGGGGTTGCTGTCGTACTTCTTTCTTATCTGTCAGCTAAAAAAAGAACGACGGCTACCATGGGAGAACTCATGAAAATTTATAAAACTGAGGGAACAAATACAATTTTAGAAGGACTAGATGAGGTCGTGCAAAAAAATTATCAGAGTATTAGATGGGAATGATCCCTTAATCAATCCTTATGATATTAACTGTATGAATACCATTTTTTTGTATCTCTATACTAACTATTTGTTTATCTTCTTCTTTTATGATTTTTCCATCTGATGCTTTAACTTCAAATCCATTTGGATACTGAACTTTTGGAACATAAATTAAAGTTGGTCCTTTAATTGATGCATCTCCATCAAATTCTAAATAGAATGAACCAGACTTTAAATTGAATTCCATTTTCAATGGGACTCCAGCACATTGAATGAAATGAGGTCTGCAAAATCCTTCAATTGCTCTTCCACCGCTATTAATATCTTTTGGATTAATAATTTGGCTTTTACTAAAAATAGACAGATCTTCCAAATTCCATTGGTCTCCCCATTCATTAGTATTATCTGCTGTATAATTCCATTGAGTTGAATGCAATAAATTTGCATCCAAGGCATTATAGTACATCGTAAGTAATTTAATATGTTTTTCCCAAGCAATATTAGGTTCTGATTTGAATTTTTGGTATGCTTCTTTTTTATTAAGATCATATGGTAACCCAAATTCTCCAATTAAAGTGGGAATTCCTCCATCTATTGATTGAGCTATGCTTTTAATATTACTAAGTTGCCTAATAAACATCTCTTGGATATTTTTTTTCCCCATGACTATTTTATCTTCAGCAATATCATAATTTGCTTTTATCATAGGCCGTTTTGTACCTAATGTAGCTCCATCATACCAGTGTCCCGCATGTACTACATTATCAGGTACTTTAAATGTTAATTTTTCCCCTTTCATTATTCTTATTGGATGACTTTCAAAAAATGTCATGGAGTTCGGAATAATTTTTCTAATTGTTTCAGTATACTTGAAAATAAATGGAGATAGGTAATCTAAATTAAAATCAACTTTTTTACCATCCTTAACTAAAAAATATTCATTTTTTAAAATTATTGGATTTCCAGATTCATCTAAGCCCCATATACCTTCCTTCTTCCAGATATCTTCCACCCCTTCGAGCCAACATGAAACTTTTCCTTTATTTAAATCATCCTTCCGTGTTTCTTTAATACCGAATCGTTTCACTTCCTTAAAACCAACTGTTCTTGTATAACCTGATCCAGTTAACATTGCATCGAAAGGGGTGAAGTTATAACCCAAATCTTCATTTAACTTTTCAGTACCCACACCATCCACTCTTTTTTCAATCCAACCTTGTTCTGGTTCATTTAAACTGTCAAATCCAAGCACATAATGATTGTCTTTAACTCTTAATGCCACTTGTTGAAATGCATTGAAATAGTGTTGTTGCAAATAATCTTGAGCGTTTAATCCTTCTATCATACATGAAGGAGCGAAATCTTTTCCTCCAAAAAATATTGTCCACATTGTACCATTTGCAAATCTTACTGCATTGCTTGACCAATGCATCATAGGATAAGCATCTGGATTATTCGGGTCATATCTGTATTGCATTACTAATGCTGCATCAGAAGCATCAAATTTTGTAAAATCCAAACCCACTTTTTCAAAAGTCCAACCAGGTGCCCCGTCTCCCCCACTCATGCGACTCCACACATCTTGGTGAGGATCAATAAAAATATAAAAATCAAATTCAGATGCGACCTTTAATAATTCCTCGATGTAATTAAGATATTCGTAATCATATTGTTTTGGACCTTTATGTTCGATAGCTTCCCACGTAACCAAAAATCGTAAACAGTTAAATCCCCAATACTTTAATCGACTAAAATGTTCATTAGCTTCCTTTAAAGGAAAAGGGCGACCGGCAAAAGACACATCGCGATGATCACTGAAATCTGTTTTCATGTGGGTTGCTCCATTTGGTTTAAATGGAACTTTAGAACTGCCACCTAGATTTACCCCCCTAAGAAGCACTCTTCGTCCTTTGTCGTCAATAAACCATTCTTTATCAATTCTTAATGGCATAATAATTATCTAAAAGAGGAATTGATTATAACCTTTATTAGATCTTATGGAAATAGTATCTATCAAAATTAAAGTGGATTTTTCCTGTTTTTTCATCTATAAAGAACTGGACTTTAATTTTTCGGTTTGGATAAGCAATTGGAACAAAAAATTTTAACTCATTAAAGTTTTCTAGAACGAGGGGTAACTTCATTATAGGGAAATCTAAAGATTCCACGATCTCAGCGTATAAAATACCTTCTTCAAATGAAATTTTCATCCTTTCCAAACTTTTATAAGTATGATATTCCCCTATTAGAGATTTTAATTTCTTATGTACTACTAAAGATAGGGCTGTTTCATTAAAATTTTTATTTAATAACATTCCAAGAACATAATGCGCCAGCGACCCTAAAACTATTGAAGCATTACAATTTGCTCCAACTATCACTCCAATCTTCTTCTCGGGAACTATCGCTAAAAATGCAGTGGAAGATCCTATATCCCCACCGTGTTCTATCAGTTCATATCCTAAGAAATTCTTAACTATTTTCCAACCAAATCCATACCATGCCTCTTTACTACCATAAGTTTCTTCTGGTATTTTAATATAAGGTTCCCACATTTCTTTTAATGAGGATTCATCTACAATCTGAGTATCATCAAATACTCCTTTATTTAGTAAAGCAATAATATAGTTTTGCATTTCTTTTACAGAACTTAACAATCCCCCCGGAGCGTAAACGGTTTTATCAAACGGATGTGAGGTTTCTTTATACGGTTTCTTTTCTTGTGAGGAAATATATCCAGTTAAAACGTCATTATCATGTTCAAAATCCTTTTTCAAATAGGTAGACCTCACCATTTTCAAAGGTTTGAGAATATTTTCTTTAATATAATCTACAAAATTCATATTTGTTAACTTTTCAATAATTAAGCCAACGCATGTAAACATGTCATTATTATAGAGAAACACTTTATCCGGATTATCGAATAATTCATTACTTGCACCATTTACATGAAGTAAGAATTCATCCCAATTGCTTATAGGGATGATTGCACTAAAATTTCCAAGTTGACGCACAATAGCAACTACATTGCCACTTAATTCAGGAATGCCTGAGGAATGTGATAATAAATTACAAATTCTTATTGGATTTTCTTCATTTCCCAATCTAAAGTCAAGAAATTTACTTACAGAGTCTTGTAGACTAATTTTTCCTTGTTCTACGAGTTGCAATAAAGCAATTGTAGTAAATGATTTGGATATTGAACCTACACCAAATAATGTGTCTTGAGTGAAAGGACGATTTTCTTCTAAATTTCGTGCTCCAAATCCTTTTGCATAGATTGCCTTACCATCGTTAACAACTCCAATTGCTAGTCCAGGGATTTTAAATTCCACCATCAGATTTACTACCCTTTGTTCGAGATCTCTAAACATTTTCATTATCCTATTAAATTGAATTTTAACATTTATTGGATAATTTCTTGATTTTTTAAGATTTTGCAATCTTAAGGCTTAAAGGTATTCCCCAAGTCAATAAAATTAGAAAAAAGAACCATTCAAGCCAAGTAGTTTGGATAAAAAAGTAAAGAAGTGATACTGATAAATGTCCAAACGCCATAAGGATTGAGATCCACTTTTTTACAATATTTAGTACTAATAAAATCGAGCCAATTATCAATTCTCCAAAAATTAATGGTATAAATACAAAAATTGTACAAAAATTATGAAGATCTCTCGATAAGTCTACGTTTATTATACCTGTAATAAAAAGTGAGACCAGCATAACACCAATCAAGGAGAATCCTAATTCTGACGAATAGTGATATAAAACCTTATACTTTGAGAAACTTACCTTGATATTTTTAGTGACTATTAAATATAATTTAAAGAAAAAAAAAGTAAGAATTATAGGGGTAACAATGAAGGTTGCATTCATAAAGATAGGAAACGGTGAACAGTTGATTGATCCTAAATCACTTATCGGATATTTATTAATATCAAAATTTCCAAAGATAGTTGCAAATAACAATGAAACTATTAAACCCAAAATGAAAAACGGAACGGCTATTATAGTGAAAATATTTAATATACGTTGATTGTTCATCTTACATCAACATTTAATTTGTAAAAGAATCAACTTAATTCTCTCTCTTTTCCTGCATTTGAACTATAATTGGATGACGTAATCAATTAGGAAAGATTCTCTTATATATTTTATCTTCCAAAATGAAATGAGTTGTGGTTTGATAAACATATGATCACATTCTTTTTAAAAAGAAAAAAAAGTGTTTTAGCTATTATTTCATTCTTAGATTTTTTTTATTACTAATCATATTAACAGATAGTGGCACGCCCCATAGTAAAAGTACAAAGAAAGTAACCCACTCTAGAATTGGAGTTTGAAAGATAAAATAGAACATTGAAACAAATAAATGCCCAGACATCATAAGGATTGAAATCCATCTTGGAAATAAACGTTTTAAAAATATCACAATTCCCAGAATTATTTCTCCAAAAAGTAATGGTAAAAATACAAAAATTGTGCAAATGTTATGATACATTACTGAAACTTCAACGCTAAAAATCCCTGTAAAAAAGAAAGCAATATTCATAATTATGAAGAAAGAGAAGCCAGCATTAGCTAAACGATAAAGCACTTTATGTTTTCCTACATGCTTTCTGACAATACTATATAGATTAAAGAAATAAAATGACAGAAAGATTGGTGATAACATAAATGTTCCATCTATAATCAATGGATAGGGGGTGTATATACTTGAACCTAAATCACTTATGGTATTAAATAATATTTGATAATTACCTAAATTTAAAGCAAATCCTAATGCAATAATTAAACCTAATAAAAAAAGTGGAATTGCTAGTACTGTAAAAATATTCATTATTTTTCTAATACTAATTCACCATGACATCTTAAAACTTCAATTCAATTTTCTATGAAATAATTTACATAAAGGAAATCGGATTTGAGCTTCTAAAAGGTTTTGATTGAAGTAGATTCAATGGAAACTAATTTAGTGTATCCCTTTTTCCCTTATACATATTTAAAGAGGTGATCAGTATTTATCTTTTTGTCAAATAAATAATTATGTGATAAGCCGTAATTATCGAATAAAAAGAAAAAACTTATAAGCTTCAATTTTGCTTAATGAAGAATTTTCAGAGTGTTTGATGGATTTTTTCCAATTTGATATTCTGTGCATAAATGGGAATCTATTAATCATTAAAATTCCTTAACTATTTCAAATATTACTTATTATTAGGAGTTATAATGGATGAAAAATTAAGTTTTAAGATTTTTGATGCTCATCTTCATACTTTTGGTACATTTTTGGATAAGAATGAAGATTTAATTAGTTATATGGATAAAAATCACGTTGAAAAAGCTATATTAACAACAATAAACAGAGCAGTAAGTTCTAAAATCTATGCAAATGATGAAAATATTCAAAATGATACTGAAAGTGATCGATTAGTTAGAGCATTTGAGAAAATGAAGAATTCTATGCCAAAGGATCAATTAAATCATCAAGATGTTATAGATATTGCTGCAAAAGCCCCAGATAGAATTTATAAATTTTTTTGGTTTAATCCAAACGTTCAAGATGAGGAAAAGAACTATAAAATTTTAAAGAATCATTTTGATAAAGGTTTCTGTGGGGTTAAAATTCATTCAGGTATTCATTTAATAAAAATTCCGAGAGATATTTTAAAACTTATAGAATTTATGCAAAATTATAATAAAGAACTCCCCTTATTCATTCATTATACTCCAAAATTTACCACTTTTGGAGGAATTAGTAGTAAAGATATAGCTAAGATTGCTACTTCATACCCAAATCTAAAAATAATTATTGGACATGCTGCTCTTGCTATGGAGCTAGCTGTTGATCTATCATTAAGTTTAAATAAGTATAGTAATGTCTTTTTTGAAACTTCCTGTTCTATTCCTTATGGGATTTTAACTCTTATTAGAAATGTTGGATATAAAAGAGTTTTATTTGGCTCAGATTCACCAGTTACAAACCCGTTAAAACTTGAAATTGATAAAATTTTATCCTTACCAATTAATGATGAAAAAAAGCAGTTTATTTTCTATAATAATGTATGGTCATTGATTGGAGACTAATTCTATGGGTTTGATATTAAAGTTATATTTCTCAAAGTTTGTTTAGATTTACTATTTCTTCTTCCGAAAATTTCCGTAAATTTTAGTATTATCAGAATTATACATCTCAAAAAGATTTATTCTAACAATTTTTTATGAACAAGTTGATTATTTTCATTTTAATAATAAGTTAATTAAAATAGATCACGTAAATTTTAATAAAGTTAATGTAAAAATATTAATTGAAGAAATCGTGAATTATTTAAGGGAAAATAAAAATAACAATGAAGATGATAACTGGGATTTAATAGAAGTCTCAAAGGTTAACGACAAAATTATTAAAAAGCTTTTAAATTATCTAAAGTATGATATCTCTGAAAATTTCTTTATCTCTTTTGAAAGTTTATTGAAATTAGGAAATAAAATCCCAGAATATACAATTGATAGTATCATTAAGGAATTAGAACAAAGTCACAATTTCAAAAAGGAATTGTTTCAATTTATATTAAATTTTACAAAAAATGGAATTATCGAATATCATCTTTTACCCCAACTCTATAGCCCCGACTTTATAATACGTGCTCGAGCTGTAATGAAAATTAAAGAAAATAACGACTCAAAATATGTTAAATTTCTATTACCTCTGTTAGAAGATCCTGATGATTCTGTACGTTGGAGTGTTATAAAATATCTTACTAGTTTTAAGGATAATCATGTAATTTGTAATGAGTTGAAAAACCACTTAGAAAAAGAATTAAATCCTATTATTTATGAAAATTTAAAAGAAATAATCCAAAAGAAATAATCTCATTATATTTATATTGATTGATTTTACTATTTATTTGACAGCGTTAAAGTTTGATTAGTCGATAAGAATAGAAAATATCAAAAAGTAAAGAATTAAAAAAGACAATTTTAATTATAATAATAACTCAAATTTCTGGAAAATATTAATAAAAGATTTTAAAAAATTTAAAATTGAATTCAAAAATTTTTTAATTATGGTTGAGGATATAAATCAAATTTTAAAAGGTGTTAAATAATTCCTACATATGATTACACTTTTAAGATTCTTTTATTAGGAGATGCTTCTGTTGGGAAAACCTCATTTACAAAAAGATATTGTTATAATATTTTTAATCCCTCGGAACGATTAACTATCGGGGTCGATTTTCATGTAAAAACTATAGAGCTCCAGGGCAAAAAAGTTAAACTTCAAATTTGGGACGTAGGAGGAGAAGAGCGGTTTAGATTTTTATTGCCTACTTATTGTTTGGGAGCAAATGCTGCCTTTCTTCTCTATGATATCACACGTCCACCTACTTTAGATAATATCCCCGAATGGGTAAGCATTGTCAGGCAAAAAGCAGGATCGATACCAATAGTGCTTGTTGGATCAAAAATAGATTTAAATTCTCAACGACAAGTGTCTCGAGACTATGGGATACAAATTTCTGAGAGAAATAATTTCTCTGCATTTGGGGAAATTTCAAGTAAAACTGGCCAAAATGTTACCAAAACTTTTGAGGTGCTTACAGAGTTGACTCTCGAAAAAATGAAAAACAGGTGATTACATGGAAGAAAGCGAATTTTTACCTCTAAGTTCTTTATTTGATGCGATCGGGGTAATTGAAAAAGGGATCGATAAAATTTATCATTATCTATTGAAAAATGTAAGAATAGATAATCTTAAGGAGGTCTCATCTAAATTTGGGTTAACATTGAAAAGAGGATATAAAATTTGCTCCGTTCTAAATGATTTAGAGCTTGTTCAAATATATGACCGACCAATGAAAATCCATTTGGCAACGCCTGTAATTCCAATATGGCAAAAAATCATAAACAATCGAATAGAGGAACTTTCTCAAGAATTTCAGGAAAAAAAAGAAAAAGCAGAAATGGCATTAGAAGATTTTTTAAAATCTTATAATTTGGCTGAGCAAGTAAATCAAGAATTTGTAGAATTTATTAAGTATGATTTAAATAATTTTTATGAGACCTATTACACATTCACAGCTAAAAAAGAATGTAGAATTGCAATAGGTATAAGATATGATAACGATTTAATCACTATGATTAAACAGAAAGGCTCAGAGAATATCCCTGAAAACTTAAAAACTTCAATGAAAAATGGGATGTTAAAAGTTAAAGAAAATGTAAAAAATTTGAACATTAAGGTTATATTTAATGCAGAACTAGTTAAAGAGTTATTAAAGAGTGAAGATTTTAAACTTTTAGAAAGACATCTAGATCAATATGAATTAATTTTTGAAAATATTAAAGTCCACGTGACCTATGATGATTTTAGTAACTTTGGTCTAACGGATAATGAATTAGTTCAACCTAGTTTTGATCCAACCAATAAATTAATAGGATCATACATTTCAAGGAATAGTAGTATATACCAAATCTTTCATGAAAAATTCAATGAGTTATTTGAAAAAGGGATTCCGATTAACGGTTTTTTAAAAGAAAATAAGGATTTGGGTATTGAAACCATCACAGAAAAACAATGTTTTGTCATATGTCTATTATAGATATTATTTTCTTAAAATAGATAATAAATAATAATTTAAATTAATCTTGTTTTCTCTGTAGTGCTTGCCTAAACTTTTCTAATTGTTTTCTAGGAGTAACTGTAGGACGTTCATACCTTTTTAACTTCTTTTTAATTCCAAAGAGATATTTAGCAATGTCTTTCAATTTTTCAGTGTCATAACGCATCATCATCGTGATAGTCTCCATTTGAGGACTTCCCCCACCATGTAATCCCGCTACTTGCATCACGCCTGCTAAATCAGAAACTGCCAATCCTTCAATTCCTTTAAAGCATCTAAGCATGTTTTCAGGTTTTACTCGTGGATTTCTTTTTAGGTATTTCATGGCTAGTTCTCCTACTTCTTCACTAAAAAATGTTTCTTCAAATGGTAAAGTAGCAATTATTCCTCCAGAAAGATCTGCGAGTATTTTATATTCTTCATAAATCATTTCTCCTGCTAATCTTCTCCCTGCATTCGTTAGTATTTCATCTGGTACTTGAGTTCCTGATGGTGCTTTTTCAGAATGTTTTGCACTCGATTCTCCAGCAGCAAACACAAGTTCTGCAGTACCTAAAATATGTGATAATTTATCTTTTGCATGAGATGTATTTTCAATACCGTTATATTCTGCTACTAATGCTGCAGCACTAGCAATTACTTCTGATACTGCTGGTTTGCATCCTGTGTAACTATGACGGTGATAATGCGCAAACATTAACGCCAAGAAACCAGCGTATGGAGTCTGCCTTGGATCTCCATGACCATTTAAAAAGACTCTATCGTTTGGAACAAATACATCGTCAAAAATGATAAATGTTTCAGCATCACCAATCTCTGCACCTGGGGCATCAACATGTTTACTTTTTCTATGATAAGCTGGTCGTGTTAATAATTTTACTCCATCCCAATCTGTAGGAAGTGCAAATGCTACGGCATAGTCTTTATCTTCTGGACCCATATATCTACACGGAACAACAATCATTTCATCCGCATATGGTGTATTCGTAATGTTAACTTTGCAACCACGAACCACAATTCCATGTTCTCTTGTCTCAACAACCCGTAGATATTGGTCCGGATCTTCTTGTTCGTGTGGTCTTTTTAATCTATCTCCCTTCGCATCTGTTTGAGCACAACTCGCTACTAAATCATTTTCTTGAAAATATTCCATATATTTATTAAATTTTATAAAATAATCTGTTCCAAGTGCTTGATCAATTTCATATGTAACGACCGAGAGTGCATTTAATGCATCTATACCCATACAACGTTGAATACATCCACCACAGCGATGACAGAGTACTCTAGTCATTAATTGTTTCTTCAGCAAATCATCTTCACTTTGATGAATATGACAAAATCTATTTATTTTCTTTCCGGTTAAATGACTTGTGGCAGTACAAACATCTTGCCATTCGGGATCATGAGCTTTATCAAATGTTTCCTTTATTATTCTCATCCCCCCTTTTAAACGGGGATCATCACGACCTACTTTCTCTTCGCCAATATAGATGTTTGGCTTCATTTTATATAATCTTTGAACATATTCTTCGAACGTCTTCATTTTGTATCCCTTTCAATTTCTTATTAGAATAATCTTTTTCACTTAATAAATAACACTCCTATTTCATTAAGGTCTACTTAAGAAAGTTTTTAAAAAGCTAATTTAGTATGATATAAAGTTCATTTTAAGAATAAAAATTAAAAAATAAAAGAAAATTAATTTATTTTTATTAATTTGATTTTGGTTTTTTAATCATATCTTCTACTTGTGATCAATAAATAGAAAAACCCAATAACACTAATCGCTAAAGCAACAATATAAATCCAAGTGGTCCATACGGTATACCAAGTTGCTACTCCGAACCATGGTAATAAGTAAGACAATGATACAACTGCCATCAAACTTAAAATCGCCAAACCAATCCCCATAGCCCATTCTTCTTCTCTGAACAAACCGAATCCTGCAATAAATGCCCAGAACCCTAGTACATAAGAAACTAACATTGATCCGCTTCCAAGCAATCCAGCAAATTCTTCTACTGCAACAGGTAATGCAATATGAATCCCTACATAATCTAATGTTTGAATTATAGCTAAGAATAAGAAGTAGGCTCCTAGAATGATCACAATTATGTTCAATAAAGCACTTGATTGTTTCCTTTTTTTGGTTTCACTCATTGATAAAACCCTTTTAAACATCTAATTTAGAATTAAATGGTGAGGGTAATATACTCTCACTATTATAAAAATTTTATTTATATAAAATATGATTAAAAAAATTAAATCAGTTAAAAACATAAAATATATCTGTTTAAATTGTGAAATTTAAATGATTCTTATAGGAAAAACTTTTTAAATATTCATGACGAATTTGTGTTAATTCGTCTAATATTTGTTTTCCTTCATGAAAAGATTTCTCATAACACAAAAAATTATTATGTTATAGAGGGAGAGGTTAACAGAAAATTAAGCATGTATTTTGAAATCCTAACTTTTTAAATAAATGGTAAAGGAATTAAAGATCATAAAATTATGAAAAATTCTCTTACTCCGGATAGTATTGTGTCGGATTATATAAATGGGAAATTAAATATGAAATCAGCATTAGATTTATTGATCTCAATATTAGAAAAAAGTGATAACCCTGAAATGCGCTGTAAAAGTATTTTGGCATTTGAAAAAGTGAAAAATTATGATGAGAAAGTATTAGATTATGTAGAGAATAGTATTCTTTCTGATGAAAATGCCCTAGTTCGAGCAGCAGCAGTCAAAATCATAGGCCAAACAGATCTTAAAAACCGTATAAAAACATTATCTTGGGTAATTCAGCATGATCGATCACCCATTGTAATAAAAAGTATAATTGATGTTACTCAGAAAGAAAAACTTAAACAACCAAACTTAATTTCTGAAGGTTTATCTAATTGGATAAGAGATTTTTCTAAATTTTTAGGTATTGTACTTAATGAAGCAAGGTTCTTTTTAAATGTAGAAGCTTTTTTTTCTCAATTCATTAATGATAACGAGATTACATCTCGGACATTTGATTTTTATAAGAAATTAAGTTCTATTAATGATGATCCTTGGCTTATAATCAAAAATGAGCATGTTGAGCTTTTAAATTTTAATTTTTTTAATTGGTATTTCTTAAAAAAAAACCAAGATATTCTAGATTCTTATTTAAAAGTTAAAAACTTATTCTCTTTACTTCATTTCTATAGAAAATTTGACACTAATGCCTTTTTTAGCATAGAGCTATTAGGTTCAATTAGGAATTTTGAATTTTTAAAAAGGTTGAGTCTAAAAAATAATGAACTTCGAGAATTTCCTGTTTTTTTAACAGAAATGCTCACTATAAGACATTTGGATTTAAGTCATAATTTCATTAACGAAATCCCAGAGTCAATTTCAAATCTAAAAAGTCTAAAAACCTTAAAATTAACCAATAATAACATCCATGAAATTCCTGAAGGATCAAAATTTTTTTTACAATCATTAAAGAAATTTGAGTATTAGCTACATTTTTGTAGAGAAAAACTCGCAAGAACCCTTAGTTAAATATTTATAATAAAAGAAATAAACCTAAAATAAATCAAAAAAGTATTTCGAATAGTGTTATTTATGGAAGAAAAACAGAAACTCACGGGTGGAGATGTCTTAATAAAAGCTCTTCTGGAAGAAAATGTTAGATATATGTTTGGAATAATTGGTGGGCAATTTTTATCTATGTTTGATGCCATTTTTAGATGGGGTCGAGAAAAAGGCATTGAAACTGTTATGTTTAGACATGAATCGGCAGCAGCTCATGCTGCGGATGCATGGGCAAGGGTAACAAATAAACCTGGAGTGTGTTTTGGTACTGTGGGACCTGGAGCAACTAACCTTGTCCCTGGCGTTGGAGCAGCATGGAGTGATAATATTCCTATTGTAGCAATTGTACCTCAAGTTAATAAACAATGGGCTGATAGTTTTACATTACAAGGTAATCTTGATCAAATTACTATGTTTCGACCTATTAGTAAATATCAAAAGAGTGTTATAAGAATTGAAGATTTACCTGATGCTGTCAGAAAGATCTTTAGAGAGGCGGTTTCTGGTAGGCCAAGACCAGTATTATTAGAGATTCAAGAAGATGTTTTTACATCCGAAATTGAGGAAGATAAATTAAAATTTTTACCATCTGAAAAATATAGACCTATGAGTAAACCTGCAGCAGACCCAGAACTTGTAAAGCAAACTTTAAATATTTTATTAAAAGCAAAAAAGCCCTTGATCCTTTGTGGAGGAGGCGTTAATAGAGCGGAAGCATGGAGTGAATTAAAAGAGTTTGTAGAATATTTACAAATCCCTGTTATAACAAGTGTTATGGGAATAGGGGCGATAACTAATGAATCAAATTGTTTAATAGGAGCAACACTTGCAGGTCCTGCTTTAAAAATAGTTTCAGAGGCGGATGTAATTTTAGCTTTGGGTACAAAATTTGAATATACAATAGGCCATGGTGTAGAACCCTTTTGGAAAGACTCACAGACGCTAATTCAAGTTGATATTGATCCTACAATGATTGGAAGGGCAAAACCTTTAACATTGGGTATTGTTTCTGATTGCAAATTATTTCTGAAACAAATACTTGAAGAAACAAAAAAAGTTAAGAGAGTTCAAAAGAGTGAATGGCTAGAAGAATATATAACTGTAAGAAATGGTTTAAGAGAATCTATGATTAAGAAAACATCAAAGGATAAAGTTCCGATAATCCCACAACAACTAATAAAGGAAGTGTTAGAAAATATAGAAGATGATGCGATCTTGGTATTAGATGGAGGTGACATAATTTGTTATGTTATGGAACAAATTGATTATTATAAACCGCGGAAACCTCTCTCTACACTTCAGGCTGTAAGTATGGGACAATTAGGTACAGCTGTGCCTTATGGAATTGGTGCAAAACTAGCAAAACCGGAAAAACAAGTTGTTGCTATAGCTGGTGATGGTAGTTTTATGATAAATATCCAAGACCTTGAAACTGCAGTTAGATTAGGATTAAAGAATTTAATTTATGTTATTGCAAATAATAACGCATGGGGCATGTTAAAATCTGGACAAAAATTATTCTGTTCTAAACATTATCTTGATGTTGACTTACCTAAATTTGATTATGCTAAATTGGCAGAGGCTTTTGGATGTTATGGAGAAATAGTAGTTGATCCCAATGAAATTAAACCTGCTTTAGAGCGAGCAAAAAACTCGGAAAAACCAGCCGTATTAGATGTAAAGATAGCATGGACAACCCCAGATGGCACTAAGCTTCTAGGTAGCATGGGGGTCCTTTAAATCCTTACAAAATTTAAGAGGTGTATACTTTTGAAAGGGATTTATTTTACTCAAATTAAGAAGGTAGAACTTAGAGACGATTTACCAAGACCTCAAATTCAAGAGGATGAAGTTTTAATCAAAGTGAAAGTTTGCGGAATATGCGGATCAGATATAGGGTCTTTCTTAACTGGAGCTTTAGAGTCTCAGCAAATAATCTTAGGTCATGAATTTTCAGGAGAAATTGTTGAGCTTGGCGATAAAGTAAAAAAATTAAAAGTAGGAGATCGTGTTACAGCAAATCCTAATGTTCCCTGTTTGGAATGCAATTATTGCAGAGCAGGATCAGAAATTTTATGTATTCATAATACTATTGGTATAACCCATAACGGTGCGTTAGCAGAATTTGTAAAAATAAGGTCAGATAGAATTCTTAAGTTACCTGATTCAATTTCCTTTAAAGATGCTGCTATGGTAGAACCCATTTCTAACGCTGTTCAAGCAGTTAAAAGCTCGGGCTTTAAGATTGGCAATAATGCAGCTGTTTTCGGAGCGGGACCAATTGGGCTATTAGTTATTCAGGTACTTAAAAAGACAGGAGCGCGTAATATCTATGTTATAGAACCTGTTGAAACTAAACATAAGCTAGCTCTAGAACTCGGTGCTGATGAAGTTTTTCCTCCTAATAAGTGGAGCCGAATTCTTAAACATACAGATAGAATTGGACCAGACTTTATTTTTGATTGTGTAGCAAATCCTGAAACAATTATTTCCTCTCTTCAATTAGTTAAAAGGGGTGGACTAATAATGGTTGTTGGAATACATTCAGAGCCTTTTGAGATGAGAGGAATACTTCAGCTAATGTCTAAGAACCTTACAATAAAAGGTATGTATCTGGCAGATCAAGATTCCTTTAAGATGGCTTTAAGGTTATTAGAACAGAATGAAATTAAAATTGACTCCATCATAACAAAAAAAATAAAATTAGACCAAGTACCTGAAGCCTTTCACAACTTATCTATTGGTTTACATGATGATCTTAAAATTCAAGTCGAAATTGATTAATTATTATCAAATAATAAAGTATTACCCTTGTTATTTCTTTAAAAGAAAAATATGAAGAAATGCCTTATCATGTTATCGACAATAATTGCTCCATTGATGCTTGTTTTAATCATTATTTTAATTACTGTTGGTAAAGTGAATCGTTTACTAGCAGGTTTCATAGGCGCAATAATAGTAGCTTTTTTTTTACTTTACATAGATAATATTGATATGGCAATTGTAATAGGATTCATTTTTGGTGTGGATAATTCTAATCTTCATACAATTTTATTTATTTTTGGTATGATGTTAATAATTACTGTTTGTAAAATAAGTGGAGTATTCAATTTTATCGCATTTAAATTAGTACAATTTTCGAAAGGAAATAGTCGATATATCCTTATTATTTTATGTAGTTTTACCTTTGTATTTTCTTCTATATCGATGAATATCTTATGCATTTTCATAATAATTCCTCTCACAATTACAATTTGCAGAATATTAAGAATTAATCCAATTCCATTTATTCTTTCGGAGGGAATGGTTGTAAATACAGGTGGTCTTTTGTTTGTTATTAGTTCAATTCCTAATATCTTAATAAGTCATTCAATTAATTGGACCTTTGTTGATTATTTTCAGGATGTTGGATTTTTTTCTATCTTCCTGTTTTTCATAAGTGTTATCTTTTTAATTAGGTATAATCAGGCTAAACTAGAAAATCCTGAAATTAATTTCATAAAGCGTTTATTAGAATATGATCCGTGGATGTTCGTAGAATCAAAAAAAAAATTTTATGAATCAATAATTATGCTTATTATGACTATTAGTTCTGTGATAATTTTACCCATAATTAGTTCGATATCCATCGATATCATCGCCTTAACAGGAGGGATAATCACAATCTTACTGGTTCTAAAAAAGAAATTTGAATCAGTGTGGAAGGCTTTAGATCTTGAATTAATCTTTTATTTATTTTGTATTTTATTTATTTCTGAAGCAATAAATTATACAGGATTATTAAATTATATAGCATATGGGATAAACTATATAACAGCAGATAATCCCCTTAGCATAACTTTAACTCTTCTATGGATGTCAGGAATGCTTAGTTCTGTCATCAATAATGCACCAATTACAAAAATTTTTATTCCAATTGTTAATGATCTTTCCACTCTTGGAAATCAACGAATCTTATTTTCAGCAGTGACAATAGGATCAACTTTGGGAGAAAATTTGTCGACTATGGGAGACAATTTAGTATTAATTTTAATGGTTAGATCTTATGGATATGAGTTGAAATTTTCTACTTTTATGAAATTAGGAGTCTTAATTACGTTGATCCACTTGATCTCTTCAAGTATTTTCTTAATAATGAAAGTATATATTCAATCTTTACTAATTGGAATTATCTTATTAGTTGGAATTGTATTATTTTTATTTTTTTATCCTAAAATATTTAATCTTCTTAAGCCCAGATTGCAATCTAATATATGAAAGCAAGAAATGATAATATATTATCAAAATTTGTTAAAGCTGAATTATTATTTCCTTATAAATGAATCTTTTTGAAAGTGTAAAGAACTTATTTTTAATTTAAAATTTGAAATAAAATAATGAAAAGATATTTAGCTGGTCAAGGTACCTTTAAAACAGGACTAAGATTATTAGAATAGAATGACAAAAAATTGACTCTATTATAACTAAAAAAATAAAATTGGACCGGTGCCTAAAGCCTTTAACAACCTCTCTATTGGTTTATAGAGTGATCTTAAAATTCAAGTAGAAATAGATTGAACTTTGATTTAATTTTATAATATATTTATTTTACATTTATCTGAAGAAGAAAATTAAACTCACTGTTTTTTATTAGATTCCTCAAAGCTTTAGAAAAAATTTATAAATTCTTCTATCAGTATTAATGACATTTACTAATATTCTAAATATTAGCATTATTCTATAAAAGGGTGATTAATATACAAACTCAAAAAAGTCCATATGATGAAAAAATCTGGTTAAAATCTTATGATAAACATGTCCCTCATACATTAGATTATCCAAATGAGAGCCTTGGTAAGCTGTTTGATAAAGCAATGAAAAGGTTCCCTAACCGGATTGCATGTTATTTTATGAAAAAAAATATAAAATTTGAAGAACTTAGAAATAAAGTTTACCGATTTGCAACTTTTTTGCAGCAGAGTGGTTTACAAAAAGGAGATCGCGTTGCAATTAACCTACCAAATTGTCCTCAATATATGATAGCCCACTTTGGAACGATACTAGCTGGAGGTGTTGCTTCTGGATGTTCACCTCTTCTCAGTTCTACTGAATTAGCTTACCAGATTAACGATAGTGAGTCAAAATTTTTTGTTACTCTTGATGCGATTTATGAAAAGAAATTATTTAATATATTAGTTAAAGTCCCCAAGTTAAGATTTATCATCACAACTAATGTTTCTGATTATATGGGACTAGGAAAACTTTTAGTTTCGATTGCTAAACTAATAGGTAAAATCCCAAAAGGCAGAGTCAAGTCATTTCCAGGAAAACAAGTGATAGACTTTCGGCAGGTATTAGAAATAACACCAGATATGAAAAAAATAGATATTGATACAAAGAAGGATTTAGCTTTACTTCAATACACTGGTGGGACTACAGGTTTACCAAAAGGAACTGAATTGACTCACTTTAATATAATTTCAAATATACATCAAATTATTTCTTGGATAGGTATTGATATAGCAGAAGAGGGACGGATACACTTAAGTGCTTTCCCTATGTTTCACCTTGCTGGTCTACAAATGAGCATGACTACCCTTTATATCTCTGCGCCACAAATATTAATTGTAAATCCAAGGGATACAAAACACATTATAGAAGAAATTATTGATAAGCAACCAAAATTAATGGTAAATGTTCCAACTCTGTATTTATCTGTGAAAAGCAATCCACTAATAGATAAAGTGCCCGAAAGCGTTTTAAATAATCTCGATGTATACATATCTGGAGCAGCACCATTTCCAGCAGAGGCAATCAGAGACTTTGAAAAAGTTATGAAAGCCAAAAATAAAGTAATGGAAGTATATGGCATGACTGAAACATCTCCTATTCTTACAGGAAATCCATATTATGGGAATAAAAAAATTGGAACTGTTGGGCTGCCAGTTGCTGATACAGAAATACGACTTGTAGACATTGAGACCGGGGAACAAGTTGAACTTGGAAAACCAGGAGAAATAATCTGCAGAGGACCTCAAGTTACTAGAGGCTATTACAATAAACCTGATGCTAATGCGAAAACTATAATTGATGGATGGTTTCATACTGGAGATGTAGGTGTTATGGATGAGGATGGATATATTACTATAGTAGATAGAACTAAAGATATGTTAATTGTATCTGGATATAAAGTATATAGCGTTCATGTAGAAGATATACTTACTAAGCATCCAGACATCGAAATGGTTGCGATCATTGGATTAAACGATCCAGATCGTCCAGGAAGTGAAATTGTTAAAGCAATAGTCCAACTCAAAGAGGGCGTACAGCCTTCAGAATCAATTAAAAATGAATTAAAGAAATATGCAGCAGATCATTTATCTAAGTATGAGAATCCTAAGATTTGGGAATTTAGGGGTACTTTGCCCCTCACTACGGTGGGAAAAGTCTTAAAACGGGCATTAAGAGAACAACCAAGTAAATAACTCCTTACGTATTTTTTTATTTCTCGTTTTTTTGAATTAAGATTTAAAAAAGTATATTAAGAAATTCATAGTATACTATAACCATACTAATTAACTTAATAAAAGAAAAGGTGTGAAATGAATTGGAAAATAAGAAAGGAGTAGTACAATGCATTAATGATGAGATTCTTGAAAAACTTTCTTTAAAAAATAGATATAAATTCTTGAATTATAACCTAATGACATATTTAAGTAAGGAGCATTTTGAGTTCCTTAAACAAACTCAAAAGTTTTTTATAGATTTTGAAAGAAAGCACAATATTACCCACAATGAAGATTTTTATCAGTGGATTCCTGAACTTGGTAAAGAAGGCTTAGTAACTCGTATACATAATTTTGAAAATCTAGGCTTGAATTATGAACCATATGGCCATACTGTGGAATTTATGAGAGCTCTTGCTACTGACTTTTTTGATCCTCAACTCACAATGGGGATGGGAGCCAGCGTTTTGGCTATAAATCCATTATTACTTCATAATGAAAATGTTGAGATTCGACTCAAAGCATTAAAAGAATTGGTATCAGGAGAAAAAGTTGGTTGTATTTGTATTACTGAACCAGAAAGAGGATCAGATGCAGTACATATGCTAACTTCTTGTGAAGAGCAAGACGATGGAAGTTTTATTGTCAATGGTGAAAAAATATACCAAACTAACGGTTCCAAGGCAGATTGGGCAGTAATGTATGCAGTAACTGAAAAAAATAATGGAAATACAATGGCACAATTACTAGTTGATACTTCTTGGAAAGGGTGGAAGGCAGAAAGAGTTAATATTCCTTGGACTCCTAGAATACATATTGGTAAAGAAACTTTTACTAATCTTAGAGTACCAGCCGATTGCGTTTTGGGTAAACCTGGAGATGGAAGATCTCATTTATTTGAAGGATTAAATTTAGAACGATTGGGTATCGTTTGTCTTAATACTGCTCAAGCATGGAATGCTATCACTCATGCATTCATTTATGTGAATATGAGAAAACAATTTGATGAAGTAATTTTAAAATATCAAGGAGTTGGGTTTCCCTTAGCAGATTTATGGGCTGAAACGATGAATTTGACTCTAGCTGCATTGAATGTAACTCAGATGATTGATAATAAAATGAAAGAACATGGCACTCTTCCAAAGGAATTTAATCTGGCTCTTGGAGCTACAGCTGCTCAATTAAAAAGTGTCAGTGCTAAATTATGTGAACGCGTTGCTTATGAATGTGCTAATCTTATGGGTGGTGCAGGAGTTTGTGATAACACTTTAATGCAAGATTTATTAGGAATCACTAGAATTCAAGAAATTGGAGGAGGAACACGCCAGATTATGCAATATGTTATGAGTTATGCTTTAAGAGCATTATTCAAGGCAATATGACTTTGTTTTAAAAATCAACTTTTTCATTTTTTCTTCTTAATATTAGAAAGAATATATATTCATAATTCGATTATCTAATTTATACAGTTTAATTCAATTCTTTTATTTAGAAAAAGGTTATGGGCCTTAGAATGCTTTGGGAATTAAATTATAAAAAAGTACTTCTTTTATATCTAATTATTTCTTTTACGTCATCAGTTATAGAAATCTTATTAACCGGCAGTTTTCAATGGAGCTTTATTATAACTTATTTAGGAGCATTTTTTATTGCGCCTTATTTAAGAAAAGGCATTAATGAATTCTTTAAACAGTTCCATGTAAAAAAAGTTGTTAGGAATCTGTTAACACCATGGATATTGTTTGGTCTAATATTTATATATGTTCAAATTTATTTTATATCTCATTATTTAGCTTATAATGAATATATCGGATATGGACCAATTGCGAGCTTTATACTGATAACAATGATAATTATTCTGACATTAGTATCCATCAATTCTATTATTAGAATTGCAGCAGTTGCTTCCCATAGAAGAAAAGCGGATTTATTTCCAATAAATAGAATAGAATATGCTGCTCTAAAGTATCTCAGCCAAGAGAATAATATGAAATTTACCAAATTAAAAAGCCTCATTAAAGGAGTATTAAACATTTTTATACCAGAATTTTATTTTAACGATGACACAGCAAATTCTTCAATATATCATTTATGTGGTATTCGATTGGCCGATATTAACCAAGATTACATAGTGTCCATAAATAAAAAGGGAGTACAAGAACTAAGATTGTGGAATGAGACTTTCGATAGGCAAATTAAGAGATACAATAAGATTTTAAATAGTAGTGGAATTTTAATTAGATCATTTATTGGATTATTAAGTCTTAGCGTTTTAAAAATTATTATTGGAACTTTTAGTTCAGAGTCACTTCGAGCGGATGGTATTGAGAATTTTCTAGATGTAATAGCCGTTTTATTAATAGGTGTAGGTATAAAATACAAAAAAGAAAAATTAGTTAACATAATTCTAGTAATCTTAATGTTTTTCGGTTCTGGGACAATCCTTTATGAATCGATTTTTTCTTTAATAAATGGTCCAAAATCAGTTGAAATTCCACAAATTATAGTGATTATTGCCATTTTATCTATCTTTTTAAATACTTATTTACGTGCATTGAAAAATTTTGTTGGAAAAAAAAATAGAAACTCATCATTAGTTGCAAGTGCTATAGATTCAAAAATTAACATTTTTATTTCAGTTGGTGTTATTTTAGGTACTCTTCTTTCTGAATTTGGAAGGTCTCAAGGGCTCCCATTTCTTTATTATTTTGATCCTATTATCGCATTAGTAGTTGGTGTATACATTTTTAGAGAGATTATCCAAATTATTGTTGAATTTATTGTAGGAAAGGAAGAAGAAATAGAATTTGAGAAATTCCAAATGCCATATGAAGAAAATTTTAAAGAATTTGTCATTAAGTGGATTCTCTTAATTTTAATTGATCAACCACAAAAAGCATTCACATTAAAGGAACTTAATGAAGAATTTCAAATCTCTTTAAAGAAAGGGGAAGAAATTTATACTGACTTATCTTATTTTGGTCTCTATATGTTCAAAGAAAACGGTATTGATTCTGTGATTAAAGATTTAGCAAATAATAGTATCTTAGATGAGAGAGATGATAAAGGGATTAGATTAACTAAAAAAGGTGAATATTTATATGAAAATTTCTATTCAAAACCATTAATGGAAGATATTAAAGACCCTTTTGACTTTTTCTTCGAACAAGATTACGATTTTGACAGTATAAGACAACGAAAATCACAAATTTTAGAAACCTATTCAAGAACCTAGTTGTTAAATTACTTTAAACATTAAACTCAATATATTATTTTTTTGTAATTATCTCATAAAATTAAGTGATATGGATATGAAAAATCTAAGCAAAAAAAATTGTTTAATAACTGGAGCAGCTAATGGGATAGGGAAAGCCTTTGCATTAGCATTAGCGGAAGAAGGCATGAATTTATTTATTACTGATATTGATATGGAGAACCTTGAAGAAGTGAAAAATGAAGTAGAAAGTTTTAGCGTTCAAGTTTATTCTGCTAAATGTGATGTAACAAAAATTGAAGAGTTTCAAAATGTAGCTGAAAAATTTGATTCAACATTAGGAGATTTAGACCTTCTAATCAATAACGCGGGAATCGTTATAGGAGGGAGTCTTTTCGAAATTACCTTAGATGATTGGAAAGATTTATTAGATGTCAATTTATGGAGTATCATTCATTCTTTAAAGGTATTTCTGCCAAAAATGATTAACCGCAGGAATGGTCACATTGTTAATGTTGCATCGGCAGCAGGAATAATTGGGGCCACAGAACCACTTCCTTATATTGCCTCTAAATTTGCAGTAGTTGGATTGTCGGAAGCGCTATTTGGGCAACTTCACAGTTATGGAATCAAGGTTTCTGTTATTTTACCTTTATATGTCCGAACTAAGATCTTTGAAAGCTGTAAAGTTAAACATTCTCAAGAAATTATCGATGATGTTGGGGAAGAAAAATTAAGAGAAATTTCAAAATCTCTCTTGAAAGACATGCAAAGTAAGGCAATTCTTCCTGATCGAGCCGTAAAGAAATATATTCAGGGTATTAAAAAAAATCAACTTTATATATATGATAGTAAAGCAGTATTAGGTATCTTAACTCTAAAAGGAACAAATCAACTCCACTTTGAACAAGTTTTGAAGGATCTTAATAAAAATCAAGAAGAAATCACGAAAAAACATTTTTTAAAATATGGAATCAATATTGATGATTACAGATAGAGGTTAGAATGATGAAATTGGATGATATACACGATATAATATATGAAAAGGAAGAAAATGGGATTTGCACTGCAAGTTTAAACATTCCAGAAAGGAAAAATGCAATGTCATTTGTAACTTTTTTAGAATTAGTTACAATCTTAGATGATATGGAAAGTGATAAAAATGCGAGAGTGTTAATAATAACTGGAAAAGGAGATTCATTTTCTTCGGGAGGTTATTTTAATATGAACTTGCTCACCAAAGTTCCACAAGATGTAATGAAGGATATAGATTTGGAAGATATTGCCCAAAAGAAATTATGTATGCATATGTGGAATTTCTCAAAACCAATTATTGCTGCTATTAACGGTTTAGCGGTTGGAGCGGGATTCACAATGCCCCTAGCTGGTGCTGATTTAATTTATATGGCAGAAGATGCATGGATTGGATTTTATTTCGCAAAACGCGCTGTAATGGCAGAATTTGCAGCCCACTTTGTATTACCACTATATATTGGATTTCAAAAAGCTAAAGAATTACTCTATTTTGGGAAAAAAATTACTGCTCAAGAGGCTTTAGAACTTGGCTTAATTAATAGAGTGATTCCTAAAGATAAATTAATGTCATTTGCGAGAGAACAGGCATTAAAATTGGTTCCTCCTAAAGGACCAAGCTTGTCAATACAGTTGATGAAAAAAACAATACATGAGTACTTTAAGGAAATTTTGTCTAATACTTTAGATTTAGAAAATGAAGGTTTAAGAAGTCTTCTGAAAACTCATGATTTTCGAGAATCACTGAAAGCGCTAGGCCAAAAAAGAGAACCGGTATTTAAAGGTAAATAAATATAAAATTAATAATAGAATTTTTTAACCTCTCGAAACCCTTATTAAATGTGGTTGATAATTAATATTTTTATTATGAGAATTTGAAAAAAAGGTTTTATGAGCATTAAAGGTTAAGAACATGAACGAGCACTGCAAATTTGTATTTGTTACAGGGGGTGTCATGTCTGGCATTGGAAAAGGAGTAGTAACAGCGAGTATAGGAAAAGTTCTTCAATTTCGAGGTTTTAAAGTCTCGGTAGTAAAAATTGATCCATATCTGAACGTCGATCCTGGGACTTTAAATCCAATTGAACATGGAGAGTGTTTCATTACTGAAGATGTATGGCAATTCAAGCCAGTATTTGAATCAAATGAACGAAGTTATAGAATTTCTGAAATAGATCAAGATTTTGGAACGTACTCTAGAATCTTAGGTATTGAAATGCATCCTTCACATAATATAACTTCAGGTCAAATTTATTTATCGACAATCTTAGGTGAAAGAAAAGGTAAATTTTTAGGAAAAACAGTCCAATTAATTCCTCACGTAACAGATATAATCAAGCAAAGGTTAATGGAGATAGCTGAGACTGAAGAATTAGATGTATTACTGATTGAATGTGGAGGAACTGTTGGTGATTTAGAGTCAAGTATATTTTTAGAAGCATTCCGTCAGCTTAAACTTGAATACCCTAAACACACTGCTTTTGTACATGTGACTCTCGTTCCTTATTCCTCAGCAGTTGGACAACAGAAGTCAAAACCTACTCAACATTCAGTAAAGATGCTTCAAAGTATGGGATTGCAACCAGATATTATTATTGGCCGAAGTGAGAAACCTCTAGATGATGATATTCGAAGAAAAATATCGTTATATTCTAACATACCCGAAAATGCAGTGATTTCTAATCCTGATCTAGAAATCATATATGAATTACCATTGTTATTTGAAGAGCAAGGCTTAGGGGATATTATATGTGAACTAATTGATTTGAAGGCAAAATTAGTCAAATATAGTGAAGTTAGTAATTATTCTGAATGGGTTAAAATGGTAGAGATATATAAGAAGGCAACTAAAACTATAAAAATTGGTATGCCAGGGAAATATTTCAATATCTCCGATTCATATATTTCTATAAATAACGCTTTAGAACATGCTGCTGCTCATCAAGGATATAAAGTTGAGTTGAAAATGATTAATATTACTGAAAAGACTAACCTCGAAAAAGAATTAGAGGATTGTAACGGCATTTTATTAACACCAGGCTTCGGAGAACGAGCAGTTGAAGGCATGATTCATTCTGCTGAATTTGCTATGGAAAAGAAGATTCCTTTCTTAGGTATTTGTTTTGGTGCTCAATTATTTTATGTAGCATTCTGTAGAAAATATTTGGGATTAAAGGATGCAAATTCAACGGAAATAAATCCCAATACTCCATATCCCGTTGTTGATCTTTTAGAAAGTCAGAAACAAATATCTGAAAAAGGTGGAACTATGAGATTAGGAGCTCAAAAGATAATAGTTGAACCTAATACTAGACTATTTAATGCCTATAAACAAAAAGAAATATTTGAGAGATTTAGACATAGATATCATATAATAGAGAGATTTATAACTGAAGAAGCCAAACAAAGAGGAATGATAGTCTCAAGTAGAGACAAAACAGGTAAAATAATTAATAGTATTGAATTAAATCGTAAAGATCATTGGATTGTCGGGACTCAATTTCATCCAGAATTTAAATCAAGACCGTATAAACCTTCCCCAATTTATACAGATTTTATTAAAGCGTGTGTATCCTTTAATAAATCAAAGTGAATTATTTCATTTAGAACTTATTCTTTAATCTCAAGAATCTCTTTAACTAGCTTCTTTTTTTCTTCTAAATTTGCTTGTCGTGAAATCATGATTCTCTGGGCTTGAGGTGAACCAGCTCCATGCATACTTTCTGTTCTATAACTAACTGATGCTACTCCCATTGTCAGATTTTCGATAAAACGCAAGACTTTGTATCGGTCATCAGCACAAATGCCTTCACACGTTGTTAAATATTTTTCAATTAATGAACCAATTTCTTTAGATTTAAGATCTGTTTCTGAAGGCATCGTACAAATTATACCGCCAGCAATGTCTTCGGCTAGTCTTCCAATTTCATATGGGAATCGCGTAACATTCTGTTTACAAACATTTGCTAGCAGCATATCCATTTCATAATTACCTGCTTCTCTCTGAAAACCTAATGAACTGCAAGCAATACCACAGCTAAATAGGGTTTCATTGAGATGGGTCATTTCTACTAACTTATCTTTTATATGTGAAGCATTTTCAGTTCCATTATATTCCGATATTAATGCAGTTGCTCCGATTAAAACATCGCCCACTCCGACTTTGCAGCCACCATAAGATTGTCTATGAAATCCAGCAAATCGGTTGACTAATTCTCCAGAGAATTCAGTTTCTCCCTTCATAAAGATATTCTCTTTAGGTACAAAAACATCATCAAAAACAACGAATAATTCTTGACCACCATACTTAAAGTTTCCAATATCTAATTTGCCTTCTTCTAACTTTCGAGTGTCACAAGATTGTCTCCCGTATATCATTGTAATTCCCTTTTCATTTGTATCAATCCCGAAACTGATAGCATATTCTTCTTCGCCGGCTCTTAATGAAAGTGTAGGCATAATAATAGCTCGATGAGAATTAAGAAATCCTGTCTGATGAACTTTAGCTCCTCTTACTACTATCCCCTTATCATTTTCGTCAACAATATGTAAATATGCATCAGGATCTGGTTGATCTTTAGGTCTTTTGCTTCTATCTCCTTTTGTATCTGTCATAGCTCCATCCACCATTAAATCTTGGTTCTGAACTTCGATCCAATACTTTTTAAAACGTTCATGATAATTTGTTCCACACTTTTTATCTATCTCGTATGTAACACTATAAAGCGCATTAGCAGCATCAAATCCAACGCATCTTTGGAAACAGCAAGCAGTGTGTTGTCCCAATAATCTCTGCATCTTAACTTTTTTAATTAAGTCTTCTTTAGATTGGTGAATATGAGTAAACCGATTAATAATTTCACCAGTTAAATGAGACTT
>JBHLON010000027.1:0-48858 GCA_048940445.1 Promethearchaeota archaeon | reverse complement strand
ATAAATATATGCTAGTATTGCAAAATAGAAAAGAGATCCAATTATTTTTTGCCTGAATAATTTCCATTTCTTAAAATGTGGTCTTTTAGTTGGATTAAATTTAGATCTTGTAGTAAAGTATGAATAATTTGTATAGAACTGCATTAATATGAAGAGAATGAAATTTAAACCAAAATAGTTGTAAGTAAATTGAAATATCATAATAAATAAAGTCCAACTTATGTTGAAATAGCTAATAGTATGGATCATTATAATATAAGAAGGCTTTACCTTTTTAATAAGATATATTTCTATTAATGAAATTGAACATAAAACTATTTGAGATATCAAGATACTTTCGAATATATTAAAGTAAATACTAAATTGACTATAGAACATTAATGAAATTTCTAAGTAAAGAACAAACTGCAAAAATGAAATAGTTTTCTTAATAACCTCAGTTCCTAATTTTTCTACATATATTTTGCTTATTAAGTAGATAAGATAAGATAACAAAACAGTAGTAATGATGGACATTAAGCTAAAATATAAAAGAGAGACAAGATTGAAACTTATCATATATAAGATAAAAAAAGAAACAAAACTTACCATAAATATTACGTAATAAACAAATAACACTTTTTGTTTAAATTTAATTTTTATAACCTGATTCAAGTTAAACATTAGAAAACCAAAAATCATTAAGAATAAGAAAATAGATGGTAATCCACTAAGTACTAATGAACCGTTGATAAATATTGATGTAAAATAAGAGGAACCAAATAAACTAATAACTAAGAATATAACATTTAGCAAGATCGTTTGATCAACTTTTTGTAAAGAGGTTAATTTCTCCTTATCATAACGATCTAATTGATACAAAAAAGAAAATATGATTTTTATGGTATAAAATTGCATTACCAATAATATTATCAGATTTAAGAAAAGGAATTGTATACTTATATCTAAAAAGCGATTTAGAAATATGAATAGATAAATTGAAATTAAAATGTAGCAACTCACATTAATTGGATATATCAATTTGCTACTAACTTTCTTAATAAGAATAAGATCTAATAATGATGATAAAAATAAGCTTCCAAAAAAAACTAAAATAATGCTCGTGAATTCGGGAAATATAACTTCATTTACGATAATAGTAATAAGGAGAGCAATTTCAAAGTGGAGAAATAATGCGATATAACGGCTTACTTTTATCAATATAGTGATTGTCCTACTTTTAAAAAGCTCTAGCGCTCCCTTCTCAACGTATCTAATGCAGAATATAATCAAGACAGACCAGATTATGAAAAATTCAAGGATCTTATATATTAGAAATAACGGGGTAAGAATCGCTATAAATATTGAAACGTATGTAGAATTTAAAACAAAAGCTAACAGATTTATGCTTTTAATGTTACCATAAATTAAATTTGTAAGAATCTGGAATATTAGAGTATACATTATTAATCCAATTAAAGTTAAATTTAATAATGATTGAAAAAGCTCTAAAAATGATAAGAAGTGTAAAATAAACAGACAAAAAGGTACAGGAATAGAGTACCATAGAATATGGCGTATATATTTCAATACAGGATAATTTATTATTAATATAATAGAAACAAACACAGCAGATATAAGAAAAAATGAGTTTGGCAAAAAGATATACATCAAGGAGGAGAGTGTTAAGGAAATTCCTATGGATAAGATAGATAAAGGAATAATCATCTTAATAGGAGAAAACATTCGATATCGATTAAATATAAGAAGAGATCCTCCACAAATGCTTATGGCTAGAAATAAGGCGAAAAATTCAAAATTCGGGATCATAAGGAAACTAAAGAATGTTAGAAGTGAGAAGTTAGCTGTTAAAATCGTAGAAATTAAGAAATTGAATAATTTTTTGTTTAATCTCAAGATGCGAGAAGAAAATAAACTGAAAGCAATTATGATGAAAGAGATATTGATGGATATTGGGATATTATAAGTTATTGAGATCATGATGATTAATATTATTGAAAATATACCAATCATCGTTACAGAGTAAGCAATTATTAATAGAACATTTTTCATTGCTTTCAAATTTGGAAAAAAGGAGAATATAATGAATAGAAATCCGCCTAAGACTAAATCGAATGATATGATTAGGTTTAAAAGGAAGCCAACTGCAAATAAAATGAACGTGATAAAAATAATTAGTAATGAAGTGAATATCAGCCATAGAATTGATAGAATTTTCCAAAAACGTAAACGATAAAAAATTGGCATAAGGAATATTATAGAA
Organism: Promethearchaeota archaeon; assembly: GCA_048940445.1. GTDB lineage: Archaea > Asgardarchaeota > Lokiarchaeia > Sigyniarchaeales > SOKP01 > SOKP01. The sequence continues at coordinate 46,595 of JBHLON010000027.1, read as the reverse complement.
ATTCCTACAAATGATAAATTAATCAATATATCAAACCCAAAAAAAGCATTTTGACTAAACCAATAAATCAAAAATAAACTACATCCCCAAATAGTAAATAAAACTATATTAAAATGGTCTTTTATCCATGTGTACCAAAAAGGCAATGTTAGTAATAAACAAATGACAAGTGTAATCAAATATGAACCATAGATGCTTAAACCAAAGAAATTTAGAGCATTAGTGTAGATATCAATTCCAGCAAATGATTGAGCAATTAATAGATAATTAAAGATTGGAACAAATATCCAAATCCAATACCCAGACTTCCAAATTGCCCATGATATTCTCCATTGGTAAATTCCAATAGATAAATATGATAAAATAATCGCAATATTACCAGCAATCAACCATGGAAAAATGAAGGGTAAAGAAAACGAGGTTTCAATAAGGAGATAAGAAAATATGAAGGAACTAATAACGCTTAAAATAAGAATAATTGAGATTATTTTCCTTCTAAATTTCTTTTCTAAATTGTGATAAAATAAAGCAAAACAAAAGCCTATGACGCTAAAAGTTAGGGTAGAACTCAATATCAAGTTAAATTTAAGATAGAGGGGTAAGCTAAATATTATGAAATAAGAGCCAACACTTATTAGATTAAATAGAAATAATAAAACACATGGACGTATAAACCAAATATATAATTTATCTTTTTTACGATAAAAGAAAAAGCTTATTAAAAAGAGTAGAATATTAATAGAAATTGTTATATTATAAAAAATAGGAATTTGAAAGAAAATGACAACAGAAGTAAAAATGAAACAAGGAATTAAAAAATCTACTAATAATTCCTCAAGTACATTAATTTTTTTGCGATTAAGGATAATGGAAATAAATAGAAGTGAAATAAATGATATAAAATATATCCATGCATAAGTTCCTGGGTGAATAATAGGGAGTAAATTAAATTTTAATATAAAGAGATTTATTTCAATTAGACTAAGAAAACTAATTACTAAATAATTAATAAGTTGCCAGATAACATTTCTATTCCTTTTTAGAAAAAGTATAACAACAATAATAAATAAAGATATCAAAATAAATTGGATATTCATTAGGATAAATAGGCCTAATAGGAGAAAAGAAATTAAATATAATCTATATATTCTAATTGTATTACTCATTTGGATATATTCATTAAAATGTATAAAATAATGATTAGAAAATAGGAAAATTAGACAGAAAAGAAAACTAATAAGAATTGGGATATTTTCACTGAAGTATAAAACGTTGCTGTTAACATACCAAAGATATTCAATAGAAAAACCTAATATAGATATAAAGAACAAAAATCCTATGAATTCTTTCATGAGGGTTTTGGTGTTTTCTAATAAAATCATGTGTTTGTTGATATAATAAATAGTAATCGGACTTTGAATAGCAAACGCTAGAAGAATTAGAAAAATTCTGGTATAAAGTGAAATTTGAATAGGTAATAAGGATAAGAACAATAAGGCATTGAATTTTATACCTAACCAAATTATTAATTCAATTATTTCTCTTGTTTTAACAAATTCTATTCTAATTACCTTACTGGTTAAATGCAATAACAATAAAGTAAGGATCAAAAAGATTGCAATATTAAAGCAAGCCGTTAATAACAAATCATTTGATTGAAAAATTATATAAATTAGATTGAAAACCCGGAAGATAGAATAAAATAAAAAGGATATTGAAAAAATTAATCCAAAATAAATAATATTCTTATGATATTCATAAATTTTGTAAATTTTATAAAAATCCAATTTGCTCCTTTTGTTTTCGAATACTTTTTGCTTGAAACTCTCTAATTGAGGTAGATTTACGATGTTCAGAATGAAAAAAACAATTAATGTGCAACTTATTATTAATAGATTTAACCAATAATATTGTTGGAATAAAAGAAAAAGAGGAATAATCAATGAGATCATCACTGCTATACTAAACCATATACATATTTGCATTATTCTTATTACATAATTAAAAGACTCTCTTAATTTGAGTGATTCTGATATAGGGGTTATAGATTTTAAGAAACCATAAAATATTATAACCAATAGAGTAATCATAAGATATATTTCAACAAAATTGCCTTGCTTTATAAATTCTATACAATAGTTAACCGGGATTGACATAAAAGCTCCCCAGAGAAAAAGATAATCTAAAAGGATAAGGATTTTACTAGTATTAATTTTCATATATTGAAATTTGTATAATAGTATCAAAGGAATGAAGAGAAATGCTGCTGTTGCGATTATAGGAACTATAATTCCGAAAAAAGCAGCTCTAAAAATAAGATTAAAATAATAAAATACTGTAGTTCCTGTTAAGATAAAGAGTATAAAAATTTGCATAAATATTGCAAATCTTCTCCTTCTTTCTCTAATTTTAAGCTGATTTGAGAAAATAGTAATAAAGAATAATATTCCAATAATAATGTAAAGAGTTAGATTAAATACTGTAATAACATCTACGGTTAATCCTATTTTTATATCTTCTAATGCAAAAAATGAAGGTATAAGAGATAAAGAAAGGGATACTATTATTGTATTTATCAGAAATAAGGATTTTGATAGAGATTCATATTTTATTGATTTAAGATAAAAAATAAAGATATAAAAGAAAATACATGAAAACAGACTTGGAACAATCATAATAAATAAAGAACCAAGAGTATAAATATATAAAAAATAAAATATAATGCCTGTGGAAAACAATAAACTAATCAAATTAATCACGCGCATTACTCCTTTTGAAATCATCCTCCTTAAAAATATATTGATTAAAAATGCGATAGAAATTAATGAGACATACGAAGATAGTAAAATATTACTTGAATTTTCTAAAAAAGTAAGAGTTGATAGCATAATTGAGAATATTAGGCAATATAGCTCTAGAATAATTAAAATTGAGTTAAAATTCACAAATCTTTTGAAAGCTGTAATGTTTACTTGCTCAATTTTCGTTCCAAATTTAAGTAAAATTTGTGAAAAAATAGAAATGTATAATAAATCAGCTATTAGGAATATGTAATTACTTAGGGAAAAATAAAAGGCAAAACTAAATATTGTTACAATTAAAATCCAACATGAATAGTATAATTGCTTTAAAGATCCTTTTTTTGAGGTTATTCTAAGAATATAATTCAGCCCAATAAATAAGTCAAAAATTAATGGTAAAAAAATAGTACTTATTAGACTAAAATTAATAAATATATCAAATTCTAAAGAAAAAAGGTTCTTTAAATTTATTAGAACATATGAAAGAATTTCGACAAAGATAATAACAATATTTAAAATTAAACTAAAATGTACCCATTTGCTTCTCTTAAAATAACGGAAATATAAATAATAGAATGTACCTAATAAAGCTAAGCTTACTAATAGCGTATAAATGAGAAAGTTTATAAAAATTAAAAACGAAGGAGCTATAGGCAGCTCAAGATAAAATAGTGAAATATTTGGATAAAATAAGTAAGTAATCACTAAGAAACAGGTAAAGGCTATTAAATGTTGGACAAAGACAACTTTATTTTTATCAAAATACTGATAATGAGTAAAAATTTGTAAATCCAAATAAATACTTAGAAGAAGTATAATTATTCGAAGTTCGAGAGAAAAAACTTGTAAAAATAATATTAAGCTTAAGATAACAATACTTGTGAATAAAAAGATATAGCGACTATACTTCCTAGGGCAAAAATTCGCCTTCTGTTCATAATATGTTATAACAATGATGACTGGGTAAGAAATTAGGATTATCAAAGGTAAATTGATCCCAAATGAAAATAAGGTGATGAATATACAGAAAAATAAAGATAATAACATGTTCCACCTTTGATACTTTGTTAGATATTCCAGAGAATCTTCATTTGTGTTGTTTACACCATGATCTATTAATTTGAAGGATTCCCTATTATAATAAATTGAAATGTATATCCTTAATTTTAGGTACAAAAATAAGAAGATCATCGAGATAAATGCAATCATAATGTAATCAAGATAGGTGTAAATCGCGCCAGAAAGGACATTTATAATAAGAAAGTCAAAAGGTAATTGAATTATAAGCGCGAAACTCAGGGTAAGAATAGATATGGTGAACTTTTTCTTAAATAGTATTAAATACTTTAGGACGAATTCTAATTTTTCGGGTGCAAGCCTAAATTTATTTCTTAAATTTTTGGTGGTTAGTAGAGTATAAATATAGAAGATTAAATTTGTTATTAAAGCAAATAACCATGATAATTTTGTAGAATATGCGTAACTCAGGAAAAAAATCTGAGTTATAAAATTTAAAATGAGTACAATGTTATGCAATTTCTTCAATGATGCTTTAAAACTAAGAGCGCTTTTAAATATTAATTTAGAGCTATCAAAATCCTCAATTGGCTTATAAAAGTTATAATAGTAAATAATATTATATAAAACACTATAAGAAATGAGAGGTAATAATTCAAAATAGTACCCTCCGGGGGCAAGAAAAATAAATATCGGAGTAACGATCAACGCAAGGCTGCTAATTATAAAAAATGTATGAATTCTTGCGTTAAGATTATTTTTGTTATTAAGAAAGTAAGGTTTATTTCGATATTGGTCAAAACTCTTGTAAAAAATGAAAAGAGCAAATAAATAGACAACTACCGAAAGTCCAATAGAGATATAGATATCTCTTATTATAAAATTGAAAACATAAAAACTAATTGTAGAGATAGTTACTGGAATTCCGATTAAAAAAGCAAAAAACCACCATAGTTTCGTAAGAAACGTCGTTGCACGTTCAATTCTCTCACTTGATTTTTTCTTCTCAATGGATTTCATGAGCTATTATATGGTTATATCACTAAATAAATGTTTAGGATTTTTTATCGATCTTTCCTAAGACATACGCTTATCAAGAGATCCTAATAAAATATTCTATGTAGTTTATTTAAAATAATTGTAATAACTACTTTTACTTTTCATTTCATTAAAGATACTTTCAGCCATTTCAAAATTGCCTACATTTGGATCTAATGCTAAGCAATTTATAGCTAATTCTTTAGACTTCTTTAATATAGCTTCAACACATAAATCTTGTAAAATAGCTTCTATATTTAATATTGCTTCAATTTGTTTTGGAATCTCACCTATCCTTACTCCATAGACCCCTTCTCTACTTACAATCGCTGAACATTCTAATATCAAATTTTGAGGTAAATTTTCAATAATATTTTCATTAGGAATATTTACAGCAACTTCATAAGCAGCTTTATCTTGAATAATTTCTTCTATAATTGGAATAGCTCTCTCTTTGGAAGGAAACTTAGAAAGAATACCCTTCCTAGGAAATCTACCCTTCTGAAATTCTTTAAATCTCCATCTAAAATATTCAAAAACTAATTTTCCTTCATACTCTGTCCGATCTATCCAATCAATCATATCTTGATTTTTAGTGAACTCTTCACCAAATTGAAGAAATTCTCCTAAATGATTATCTCCAACATAGGGGAAAAAATTAAATCTTTGATATACTTCAAAAGTCAAAGTTGAAAACTCAAAGCGGTCTTCATTCTGTTTGAAATACTTTAATGCTTTTGAGTTAAATAAGGGCATCAAATCTTTCTTAGTTTCTTTTTCTTCTAAACCTAATAGAAATGCAAAATGATTTAAACCCCCTACTTTGATCTTTATTTCTTCTAAAGATTTGCCTAATAAAACAGGTAAATGTTTATTCAAAAATTCAATTTGATGACAAAGTCCAATAAATTTGAGACTATTAGTTACCTTTTTAATCGCTAAACACACTCGAGAAAGTGGATTTGAAAAGTTTATAAAAAAGGCATTTGGGCAAATTTTTTCAGCATCTTTTACAATGTCAATGATAGAAGGTATAATACGAAATGCATGCATTGTCCCCCCCGGTCCTCCGCATTCCCCCAGAATTTGTGTGGAACCATGGCTTCTCGGAATTTCGTAATCTTCTTTCCACAATTTAAAGCGTTCTCCAACTTCAATTGAGTTAATTATAAAATCAGCATCTTTAAATGCTTTAGGTCTCTCTGTAGTATACTCAATTCTAAATTTATTATTTTGAAGCTTATTTTCGGCAGAAATTAATTTATATATCATTTCTAAATGATTTTTGTTGATATCATGCAATACTATTGTAGAACCCGTTAGTACTTTACTAAGGAATAAATCTGTTAATGTAGGAAATCCAAACGAAGCACTAGCTGCTCCAACTAGAACAATCTTCTTCTCCATAATTACATACATTCCTTCAAGGAGTATTATATTATAAAATAATTACTTTATTTAAAGAATTCTTAAAGAGTACAATCTTTATGAAACTTTCTTATGATATGTTATAATAATATGACAAATGGGAAAGAAATGGGTAAATTTATAAGTTTACTGTATTTTATAATAATTAACATCAATCATAAGAAAAATGATATTTTCACAACATAATACTACAATCTCATGGGAAGGCTATAAGAGAGCCTTTATCCCAGTTGTAGTGTTATGAAGAGAGAATAAATCCTTCTTCTGACCTTTTTCTTATAATCTTTGGGATTTATTCTCTTAACATAATTTTACAACATACTAAGAAATAGGTTAGATAAGGGTTAATCTCTCTGCATAATAAAAAAACTTAAAAGGAGGTGAAAAATACGCAAAAGAAGATGGCAGAGAATCGAGATCCTAAAATTATCTTAGATTATTATAAAAATTGGGATTCTGACAGAGCTCCCGTAATGATTTCGTTAGACTATTTTGATTCTTCAGAAGGGAAGCTAGAAAATGAAGATCAAAGAAGATTAGGATATCTTAGAAATAAATATTCAAAAAAGAAATAATATATCTTTTTATTTTTATTTTATTACTTTTTCTATTCTTTTTAAGGCTTCTTTTATTTTTTCAAGAGGTTGGGTTAATGCAAATCTAACAAATCCCTCTCCATATTTTCCAAATCCAATACCAGGAGTGATAATTACTCCTACATTGATTAACTTCTTTACAAATTCCATACTATTCCCTTCCTCTTTAGGAATCTGAGTCCATACATAGAATGTCGCTTTTGGTTTATCTGTTTTCCATCCCATACTATTAAGACCATTCACTAGAAAATCTCGCCTTTTTTCATATTCATTCATGATATTTGCGACTATTTCGGGTTTTTTATTCGAATAATATTGATTAAGACCTTTGACTACTGCTTTTTGAATAAAAATTGGTCCTCCTGAATCTATTTGAGACTTCACCTTTCTAAGACCTTCAATTATATCAGCATTACCTGCAATCCAACCGCATCGAAAACCTGTCATATTGAACATTTTAGAAGCACTATTGATTTCTACATGATCTAAACTGAGTTGTAAAATAGATGGTGCTATATAATCATTAAATGTGAATTCAGAATATGGGTTATCATAAATTATAATAAAACTATAATCTTCTGCATAATCCACCATTTTTCTTAGGAATTCCATGGGAGCAACTGCACCAGTGGGATTGTTAGGATAATTTAAATACATCATTTTAGCTTTTTTAAGGATTTCGGTATCAACCATATCAATATTAGGTAAGAAATTATTTTCTTTATTTAAAGGGAGTAAATATGGTTTTCCATCACATAATTTAGTTGCTCCATTTTCATAAACAGGATATCCCGGATTTGGACACAGTACTAAATCACCTGGATTGATAAAAGCTCTAGCGATATTTGCCACTCCTTCCTTACCACCCAATACATGAGATACTTCCGTTGCCGGATCTATATTTATGGAATATCTCACTTTATTCCATCTTGCAATCGCTTCTCTGAAATCACTTTCACCCATACTTGAAGGATAATTCTGATTTTTAGGTATTTTTACTTGTTGAATTAATTCTCTAATAATCAATTCTGGAGTGGGTAAATCTGGATCTCCTATCCCAAGAGATATTAAATCCATACCTTCTCTTCTTTTTTGTTCCTTTAATTCTTCAATGGCAGCAAATACATATTTAGGTAAACTTTCTAACCGATTTGCGTATTTTACTTGAATGTTGTACACCCTGAAAATTTATTATTCTTTTTCAACTTTTCTAATCATATCCTTTTTCGTAAACTCATAACCGCACAACCCGCAAATATACTTAAAACCATAAATGTTAGGATTCTCCATTATGATATTCTCACGGTCAATTACTTCTCTTATTTTATTTCTATCATTATTCAGACATTTTGGGCATTGTCTTCTAATACCCTTTTTTATTTCTTCAATGATTATCTTAATAACTTCAGATTTTTCTGTAAATGGTTTTTGAACTTTCTCAGGTTTAGGTAATTCTGAAGTTATAATTATGTTGTTTTGATATTTTTTTAAATACTTGAAAAACAATTCAGATAATAATTCATCAACAGTCTGACCAATTTTCAATTGATCAGTTAGGGATAATTCAATCTCTCTCAATGCTGCTATATCTTCATAATCTAAGAAATAAAATTGATTGAATTTTAAGTTTGAATAATTACTGGAAGAGGATTTAAGATTCATTAAAATATAGTAAGAATATTCTCTGATTAATTGAGGTAAATTCACTTTCACTTCCTTTAAATTGTCAATCTTAAACTCTCCGCCATATTTAGAAACCAAAGATTTAATATCTGCTAGATTTTTTAACATTTCTGAATTAGTTTTTAGATCAGTTAGGCCTTGTTGATTTTCTAAAAGACCATAGACTAAAAACGGGGCTTCTTGGTTGGTTTTTTGAATGAAAACATCTATCATTTCAGCGAGTTGAATATAATTCCTATCGATATTTTCATCTATTAAAAAAAAGAATACTCCAGCAACTACTCCAATAAACAATCCTTTTTCAATTTCTTGAAATTTCTTTCCATTTCCACCAGCAACATCTTTCCAAGAAAAAGCAGTTTTCCATTTTATCACATCAAAAGTGCGTGCTTTATATACCAAAGAAAAATTCCAAACAAACATTTCTGTTGAGAGGTGGTGAATAAGTCCCTTAGGAAATAATTTTGCTTCTTTGTCAATATCCTCAGCTTGTTCTTCAATTAATTCATTCAATTCGGGAGTAGCAATTTTTCTAATATCCTCAATTATTAATTTTGGTGGAGCATCTCCAATTATTATTTGATACTCGATATATCTAACTTCAATACACCTATTTAGATGTTTTTTTACAATATTGATATTTAATTAATTTCTTAGTTGATATAATTTTTAATATTATTAATTAATAAAAAAGGAATCTATGAACAACTTAAAAAACTGATTCTTTAATATTCACTTTGATTTTTTACTACTAACTAAAAAGTCATTTATAATAAAATTTTAAACTATAACCAAATGATTAAAATTAATAATTTTAATATATAATTATAAGATTTTGAATATGTATTTATAAACAGATTGTAAGCTTATATTTGGTGTAAAATGGGTCGCCGAACAAGGATGAGAATGATAAAGGCTCCTCCTGATAATCAATATTTTCATAGTATGAGAAAGGATCTATCTTCTGAGAACCATGTAGTTATAAATATGGCAGAATTTGAGGCTTTACGACTCAAGCACTATATCAATCTAAATCAAAAAGATGCTGCTGAAAAGATGGGTGTATCTCAACCGACTTTTTCTAGAATATTGGAAGTTGCTCATCAAAAGGTAACAAAAGCCTTAATGGAGGGAAAATTCATTGTTGTTTATGGTGGCAATGTTGATGTTAAAAAAGGTTTTATTGGATATGGATGCCTAAATTGTAATGAAGAATGGAGAGATGAGACAGCTTCGAAGACTAAAAAAGTGATTTGTCCAAAATGCAATTCTGAAAAAACTTATTATTTAGTAAGGGAACCTTTGTAAAAAATAAATATATAAATTATTTTAAAAGCAACTTACCTTTTTCCATTACTCTTCGAGAACCTCCATTTGAGTAAATTATGTCTACCGTTGGTTTATCAATTAGAAAATCTTGATGGTTTGCCGAATTATTCGCTACAATACCAGGATAATCCATATTGTTTCCAAAAGCAACATGTACTGTATTTCCCACTTTTTCTGATTCAAGAAATTGTTTTACTAATCTAGCTTTTGGGTTGAGTCCAAAAGCAAATTCTCCCACTTGTCTTGCCATTTCATCAGTAGCTTGAGTTTCTCTAACAACCTTTAGAATTTCATTATCATCGCATTCAATTTTCTCTACGCGACCATCTTTAACCACTAAAGTGACTTTCTTTTTAATAGGGCCAATACCTCCAATAGCTAAATCGCAAACTAATGTTCCTTTCATGGATGTCTCAATAGGACCTACAAGAACCTCACCGGTAGGTAAATTCATCCATTTCATTTCCTTCCAATTTAAAAAAGTATCACTGAACCAAGTACGACCTTGAACCTGTAATTCAAATTCGGAACCGGATGGTGCCTTTACAATGACTCTATCAACATCTTGTAACAAACTTAATAGATTTCGAGCCTCACTTTGCATCTTATCATACTCTTCTCTAGTTAATGATAAAGCTCCCCTTGATAACATATCCATTGTAATACCTGGACAGTGTCCTAATCGAGAGAGGTGCTTTCGAGTTTGTAATTGAATTATTTTAATTCGGAAGGGAGTCTCTTTAGCAGCATCTCTAAGTGTGTTAATAAAGATATCCGGTTTAGAAGGCGAATTCAACATTTCTAATAAATTACTTGGAATTCTGTCTCTGAATACATCTGATTCTGTACTAAGAATAACTAGACGGGTCCATAATCCTAATTCAATTGCACCTTCGGCAAAAGTTTGCCCTACTTCTTTTTTTACATCATCAGAAATTATAAGTATTGATTCTCCGGGTTTAGCTTCTAAAACATATTCGAGAGCATTTGATGCTGCAATTTTAGGTTCGATCATTAATAACCAATTTTTGACCTATTAATTGATTATATAATTTATTCAACTTTAATGAATCTTGTGATATTATCATTGAGAAGCTCCAGCACTTTTTCAGATAACTCATCAGGAATATATTTAAAAGAAAATTCTTCTAATGATGGTAAAATATTTTGAATTGTTAATCTTGTTAAGTAATCTAACTGGTCGCATAAAGCGATTAAATGAAAATTGGGAGAATCCTCAATTAACACCGCTCCTTTATCTACATTAAAATAATTGAATTGCTGTTTAAAATTACTCCTTCTTAATTCTTCCCATAAATCACGGAAACCTAATAAATAATAAGTATATTCAGAAGCTCCTACTTTTTCATTTTGTAATACCAATTTCCAGGTTGAATCTTTATTTGTAATACTTATTGAATACACTAATCCCTTCTGTTTAGGTTTTATTTCTTCAGCTTTCCTGAACGACAATCTATTAAATAATTTTCGTAGAAATGAACTTGCTGATTTTTCTATTATTCCTTTTTCTAATTGATCAAGATGTTCAATAATTTGAGTCTCTAAATTTTGTAAATTATGCTCACGAGCAATTTTTAGCGCATTTTTAAGATTCAATTCTGCTTGTTCAGTTACTTTACTTTCACTCGCAAGTAAGCCTTTCAGAATCTCTAATCTACATAAGTCTAAATAGTTTTGACGTTCTAAAGCAATCATTTTAGCAAGATCTAAATGACTATATGCATGATTCAGATCTTCGAGTTTTTCAAATTGCTGGTATAATTTAAAATAACCTTCAGCAAGTCTAATTTCAATATCACTAGCATCTTCTATTAAATTGTTATTAAACATAACTTCGCGTTGTTTTTTCAAGTATTCAACTAAATCTTCCCAATGTTCCTCTATCTTAGCACTAATAGCCTGTAAATCATAATTAAAAATTTGATTTACTGGAGATTCTACAAATTCTCTATCATCTATTAAGTGATTTTTGACAAATTCTAATAATTCAGGAGAATTCGTCTTACCTGCTATTTTTTTCAGAGTTGAAAGTGTATCAATCTTATAATTAGTTGGCATATGTTTATCAAGAATCAAAGTTTTGCACAATTCGATAGATTTATCGTATTTCTCAGCGATAAAAAGAGTTTCAGCTATGATACTCTGGAGAGACATTTTTAGGAAGTATTCATCTTTGACAATAGGTAATTCTAAAATAGCTCTTTGACGATCTAAAGCTTTATCATATAATCCTTGTTTTGATTCAACAACAGACATATTTGATGAAATTACTGCTTTTGTTCTCTCATCTCCCATATCCTCACTTACATTTAAAACAATATTGTAAGTTTGCAAAGTCTTTTCTAAATCTCCACTGGATTGAAGTACTGCAGCATAAAAATTTCCAACAACATTAATTATTTCGCGATTCTCAATGATTTGTCCAAAATTAAAGACAGGTTCTATTAACTTTATTGCTTTATTGATATTTCCTAAAAAATAAAAGCTAAAACCATAATACCCTTGTATTAACATCCAACCTGTTTTCATTTCAATAGAAGTAACATTCCCCCATTTCTCTAAGGATTCATTATATAACTCTTCTAATAAATTATATTCACTTAAACGAAGATACACCTCAGTTTTGGCTATTGCACCCTCTAATTGCATTAGGGCTGGAGCTGAGCTAAGATCTAAACTTTTTATAGCCTCAACAAGTTCAGGTTTAGGAGAAAACCTTGCTTGTAAACGTAAATATATTGGATAACTCCAAGAATTTGAATTGTAATCCTCTTGTAAAAGGGATTTACCTTTTCCAATTATAAAACCCCATTTCACAGCCAAGAAATTTAATAACTGACTAAATGGATTTTCAAGTTTTAATCTTGCTAAATTATAATATAATTCACTTGCGGATTTATTTTGTGGTTCTGTAATTGAAGATAAGATTCTTTTTTCATTATCATTTGCTAAAGTTAAATAAAACCTAATTTCAATTGGAATTTGGTGTATTAATCTCTCCCATTTATCAAAGGATTTTTGTTTTATTTCCTTTTCTTCATAATAATCTTTATGAGCGCGATATTCTCCTTTTTCATCAATAACAACAACATTAATATGGAATAATCCTCCTCGAGTTTGATGTCCAACGCGTATAGTAAACAATTTTCCAATCATAGGATTTCCAGATTCAGTTTTATGTAAATAAGTATCTTTGTCTTGAACATTAAAGCTAATTTTCTCATTACAAAGCTTACAATGTATTTCGGTCATATGATCTTATCATCTATAATTAGTTATCTCACAGCTATGAACTAGTCCTTGATGTAAGTATTAAGAATATTCCTTCCAATATGTGCTATCTCATCTAGTAAATTTTCAATTCCAACTCCTTTTGTAGCACTAGTTTCTACATAAGAATGAAAATATCTGTTTTCTCCTACTATCGATTGGATTAGCTCTTTTGATACATTATTAACTAAGTCTATCTTATTTCCTACAAGAATTAATCCCATTTTATTTTTATTTATAGATAGGTTATTTAAATGCATCAGTGTCATCCAATTATTAAGATTTTCAAAAGATTCATATCTATCGACTGAGAAAACAAAGATAAAAATATCTATTGAGGCTATTACTTGATTTTGTAACATATCTAAAGGATGAGCTCCTGGGTTTCTTTGTCCTGCTAGATCATAGCATTGAATTAATAGATCTTTATAATTCCATGATTCTATTTCTATGAAAGGAGTACGCCTAATTTTTTTAGTTTCCATAAAATTAGTAACTGGGGGAATTTCGGCACAATTTTGAGTTAATCTCAGGATTGCTTGAACTAATGTGGTTTTCCCTACAGCTCCATCTCCCACAACAGTTATACGAATTAGATTTCGCATCTTTTTTAGTTGTTCAATGATCTTATTTAGTTGAACCATAATTAAAGCATCAATCTTATAATAATTTTAAGCTAATTGCTGAAGACTAGCTCATTAAAATAATATTAATAATATAATTATAACTTTATAACAATTCACTTTTAGTATATTGCGATGTCACGGATTATTTTGACAATTTAAATATTAGTTATTCTCTTAAATGTTGAGAGCTAAATTTAGGTGAACGGCGTTAAAAACCATCTTTCCATAAAAAGGTTGTCCAAATTCATCTAATCATTTTACCTTCTTTGGTAAATAATTATCAACTGCTTCTTTGACACCTTCTTTCCATGAGTAAGAAGGATGAAAGTTATAAGTGGTTTTCAATTTTATATTTGGATAATGACACCCAAAGCGACTAAATGAAATCATCAATAAATATTTCTTATCATGAAATTTTCTCAAAACACTTAATAGCGTTTTATATCGAATAGGTACATCAACATTTAAATGTTTTGCATACTCTTTTATTAAATTCCTCCAAGTAATTTGAAAATCAGTACAATTAAAGATATCGCAACTTGGAGGAGTTTCAATAATCTCTTTAAGAATTGGTCCAAGATTTTTTATGTAGAGTGTCGAGTATTTATGATCTTTTTTACCGCAATAAAAAAAAGTTCCATTAAGAATTCTCGGGATAATAGAAGGAGAGATGTAGGTATCATTTTTCCCTAGAACAGGAGGAAGTCTTAATATAGTATAATTCAAACCACTCCTTTCCACATATCGTTCTGCTTTTGCTTTTGACCTCATATAGGGGATACCAAATATCCCCATGGTTCTTTTAGTGTTCTTTTCCAAACGATTTTCTCCTAATAGTCTGTATCCATAAGCGGATACAGAACTAATGAATATAAAATGTTTACAGTTATGATTTAAAGCCCATTCACAAATATATTTAGTTCCCCTAGCATTCACCATATTCATTAGCTTTTTTGAAGCAGTTTGATCTACGATACCAACTGTATGTATGATAACCTTAAAATGTCTGTCAGATAATTTTCCAAATTCCTGCTTTTCCCGAAAATCAAGTCTTATTTCATTTTCATGAGGTTTTTTTAAGAAAACCGTTCCAAAAACTTTATAATTATTTTCTAAAAAGAACTGTTTTAAGTATGAACCAATAAAACCATCAGTGCCAGTAATTAATATCTCATTTATCAATTTAGGTTCAATATATTAGATTTTTTAAGTTATCTATTAATTAAATTAAATTTCTCCCTATCACACTTTTATGAGGATTCTTACCAAGGAGATATAGTAAAGAGGGCGCAATATCAGTAATTTTACAATATGGCACTTCTTTCTGCGGGATTTCATCTGAACCAGATATTATTAGCGGTATAACAGAGCATTTCCTAAGTCCTATATCATGTAAGTAATAATTATTACTTGTTTTTCGTCCATGTTTTATATTATATGAAATCTTTCCTTCTGTACTTACAATAATATCAGCACTTCGTGGATTTTTAAAATGCCTCACTAATAAATCGGGATATAATGGAAAATCTAAATGATATGTAGCTTCCAACCATTCATCAATGGTATGATATCTATTATCCATTAATTTTACAGCATATTCATCCTGTATATATCCGAAAACATCGTGATTACCATTCTCATCAACAATGTATTTTGTTTTAAGATTTCTTGCATTTCCTTGATATTCAATTAACGCATTAATAGTACTATTTTTTTTCTTAAATTTTCTTTTTAAGAAAATCTTCCCTTTATCTATAGAATTCTCATCGTCCCTATAATACATTAGTTCAGTCCCTTCAATATTAAATAATTCCTGGAACAAATTCACCTTCTTTGGACCATATGCTTTAAGTGATTTAATTTTAGGAAAGTTCCAAATTTTATTCGAATATGGATTATTTTCTTTAAAGTAAAAAAAGCCTAACCCACCAAATTCTGCTAAATCCATATTACCATTCAAATTTTTACGAGAATGGAATTGAGTCAGCCCATTTTTTTCAAAAAAATAATTTAAACTCCCAATTTTATTTGTTTTGTAATTTCCATGATCAGAAGTAATAGCAATTGAGGTATCATCCAAATAACCTAAGTTATCAAGCTTTTTGATTAAAAATCCAATGACTTTGTCAATATGTCTAAGATTTAGCTTATAAAGAAACGAATCATAACCAAATATATGCATTAATAAATCAGAAGTCATAAACCATAAAAGTGAGGCAATAGGAGGCTCATTAATCTCAAAAAACCTTTTTGGATTTTCAAATGTTTTTAATAACTTTTTGATTATGAAAGTATTCGCTCTAACTATCATTTCTTTAATTTTGGGATAATATTTAATGAAGAGATAATATAAAATCAGTTTTGACTTCCGTTCTGGGATAAAAAAGTTAGTTCCTCTGTTAATAAATTGAGGAATGCTTACCGAGTTTCCCTCATTGATCATTTCAATCAAAGTCTTACACTTATTTCCCATATCTTCATTGATATTATATATTTGTATTCTCTTTTTAGAACCATATGTTCCATAAGAGCGCAAAATAGGAGGTGAGAAACTTCTGTCCATCCAATCATACATCGGAACCCCATGACAATATTCATGACGATAATCTCCTGTATATGTCCCTGTAATGGTTGATACTTGAGTTGGAAAAGTTATTGCAGGGAAATCAGTTATACAATTCCTTGAAAAAATTCCATTATTCATTAGTCTTTCCAAATTTGGAAGATATCCATTGCTTATTAAACTAAAAAATTGCTCTGAACTTACATCATCAATAATGCATAAAATTGTTCTATTAATTTTGTTCATGTTGTGTTTATATACCCTCTTTAACTTCTATATGACTAGATAAATTATATCGATGTTTAAAAAAATATTTAAAACAATCATAGAATTAAGATTGTAATCATGTGAAAGCCCCCGGGGGGATTTGAACCCCCGACCTTTCGATTACAAGTCGAATGCTATACCGCTAAGCTACGGAGGCATTTTATAAAATATAATAAACATGAATTAATTTTTAAATTTGTGGTTTTAAGAGCTTTTTAAAATGAATACAAATAATTAAATGTAAAACTATCTTTTTTGATAATATATTACCTTGAAAAATAATATGAATAAAGGAGTTGTTTAAAAACCTGTTTACTAAAGAGGATGTTGAGATATTGGCATATCAGAGGTATAAATCTGACGAGGATTATGATAAAAGTGTGTGGTATTTAGCAGAATTATGTGTAACGATTAATAAGAATATTAAGAATGGATATGATGTTGAACCCCTTGAAACTGATAATTTAGTATTATTGATAAGAGAAGATGTAAATGGAGAAATTATCAAGCCCCAAAATGAGGAAATCAAGGAGCTTGCTAAAATGATTTACAAAGAGCACCCGGAGAAATCTAAATTGCATTGGTTTATTGCTGAAAAACAACTTCTATTAGAAGAGATAAAAAAACTCATTCAAAGAAATAGAATACATCATTAGTTTTTATGTTATTCTTTCTTTAAATAATGCTAGCTAGCTAAAAGTATGTTATTCCCTCTTCTTTTATAAGATTATTAAATCAAAAATAGTTGAGATTATAATTAAGATTAGAATATTAATACATAATAAACTAAATTAAACCTTTGATGGTAATCAAATTGCCTAGTCCAAAAAAATCTAACAAGAAGGAAGATAAAAATCAAAAATCTCTCTTTTCCTTCGTAGAGAATAAACACAAAAAAAAGAATGCTTCTAAAAAGCTCCCTAAAATAACTCCCTTGAAAGAAGAACGGAGTATTAATTCTGAAGATACTATAGTTGAGGAACCAAAAATAAAGGAAATTCCAGAAGACTTGTTTTTTGAAACAAATGATGAACCAATTGGCCTCCAGGTCGGTGGAATAAAGTTAAAAAAAGTTTTACGTGAATCAATGACCTCTAAATATATACGTTATTTGATTGAAAAAGGAGAGATAGTATCGAACTTAGAAAGGGGTTTATTGCTTGATGTTGATTATGATGGTGGCCAAAATAAGGCTTATTGTAAATTTTATGATTTGGATTCTGATGATATAAAAATTTGGATAGACACAACTGGACATGAACCGTACTGTTTAAGCAAAGAATCAATTTCAACCCTAAAGAATATTTCCTATGATGAGAAGGTTAATGAACATGTTATTGAGAAAAAGCTGACCGAATATGACGGATTCAAGAGATTTGAGGAGATTGAACGTTATGATTTGATTAATGATGAAATGATAAGGATGATTAAGTTATATGGTAAAACCCCCACCAATATTGGTGGTTCTGGATTGAATATAAAAAATATTTTAGGAAAAAATGAAATTAAAGCATGGGAAGCAGATATTAGATATCATTTAAACTATATTTTTGATACTCAATTGATTCCTGGATTAATATATAAAATAAAAGATGGTAATTTAGAAAGAGTGAGTTTTGAAAAAGATTCAGTAGAATCTGAGAAGATGGCTAAAGAATTACGTAACTTATTTAAAGATGAGTCCCCAGAAATTCAAGAATTTTCAGATCGATTTTTAGATATTTTTCTTACTCCAATACCAGATGTTAAGCGTCTAGCGATGGACATTGAAGTGAGCTTGGGACCGGAAGATATTGTTATACCTGATCCTCAACTTGCAAATCAAGCAATTATCAGTATTTCATTCGTTTCAAATGATGGTTTAAAATTAGTATATGTTTTAGAACGGGAAGGTTTTTCATATCGTAAAGTTCATAAGGAATTTCCAACTGATGCTAAGATTGCCTATTTTAAAGATGAAAAAGAATTATTAAAAGAAACTTTTAGAATCTTATGGGAATACCCAATTATTATAACATTTAACGGAGATAATTTTGATTTAAATTATATGTTTCATCGAGCGAATAAATTAAAAATAAAAAGAAGTATAAATCCCATTCATGTAAAAAGAGGATTTGGACTGTTATCACAATCAGATTGCGATTTAAGAAAAGGTATTCACATTGATTTATTCAATTTTTTCTTTAACCGAAGTATTTCGGGATATGCATTTGGAGGCGCATATGAAAACGCTTCCCTTAATGCTATAAGTGCAGCATTATTAGGCAGGAAAAAATATGAACATGAAGAAGAAATCTATGAAATGGAATATGATATCCTCTCTTGGTATAATCTTAAAGATTCGATTTTAACTATGGAATTAACCCAGTTTAATAATTCTTTGGTCTGGAATTTAATAATTCTGTTATGCAGGATAACAAAAATGCCCATCCATGAAATGGTTCGCCGCCAGATTTCGACTTGGATACAAAATATTTTCTACTTTGAACATAGAAGAAAAGGATTTCTTATTCCAAGAAGATCTGAAATTTCTGAATCTAAGAAAGGAGGGTCACTAATGTCTAAATTCGATGATGATAAATTCCTAGGCGCTTATGTGGTCGAACCTACCCCTGGAATTCACTTTAATGTAGTGGTAATGGATTTTGCTTCGCTATATCCCTCAATAATTAAAGAATATAATTTATCATATGAAACTGTATTATGTCCTCATAAAGATGATGAAGATAATCTTGTTAAAGGAACCCCCTATCATATATGTACTCATAAAAAAGGGATATTTGCCTACGTAGTTGGATTTTTCCGTGACATTCGAGTAAAATACTTCAAACCAAAATCAGGAGATAAAAACTTATCTAAAAAACAGAGAGACTATTATCAAACAATTCAACAAGCACTTAAAGTTTTTATAAATGGATCATATGGGGTATTTGGAAGTCAAAACTTTCCTTTATTTTGTTTACCCGTAGCTGAAAGCACTACTGGTATAGGACAATATTCTATTAAACAAACAATCAAAAAAGCTGAAGAACTTGGAGTTAAAGTTTTGTATGGAGATACCGACTCTGTTTTTCTATTAAATCCTACAAAACAACAAATGAAGGAGATCTCCGAATGGAGCAAGAAGGAACTTGATTTAGACTTAGAGGAAGAAAAGACTTATCAATTTTTAGCTCTTTCTCAAAGGAAGAAAAATTATTTAGGGATTTATAAAGATACAAAATATATCGATGTAAAGGGATTAGTTGCGAAGAAGAGAAATACACCAGAATTTATTAAAAAAGTGTTTAATGAATTACTAGAAATTCTTAAACATGTTACCACTAAAGAAGAATTCAAACAAGCTCGAGAGGAAATAATAAAAAATGTCAGAGAAGACTTAAAAAAAATTGGTAAATCCGGAACTTTTACCTTGGACGATTATGCAATAAATATGACATTACAAAAACCTTTAGATAAATATATAAAAGTAGTTCCTCAACACGTAAAAGCAGCTTTAGAAGTAGAGAAAATTACGGGAAAAAAATATCAAAAAGGAGAGACAATCAGTATTGTACTTACCAGAGGAAATGTGGGTGCTAAAGCAAAACAAATAGCAAATCTTCAGGATATTGATTCAAAGAAATATAAAGAACGTTTACAATCAGCTTTAGAACAAGTTTTAGATGCTCTTGGAATCACCTATGATGAAATACGTGGCATTAAAAGGATTGATGCTTTTCTTTAAATATATATATAGAGAAGATACATAACTAATCCACAAAATATTGGATTTAAAATATTATCATCAACTTTTAAACTTATTAAATCTATTATTAAGAACACTATTGCTCCACTAAGAGAGATAATTATTACTTTTATTAAGGGAAAGTGTGATTCAAATATCCATAACACAAGAAATCCGCATATAAATGAAGAACAAAAGCCTGCAACATACCCAATTATTGTCTTTTTACTAGATTTAGGGAAATTTTTTTTACCAAAACATATTCCAAAAATAGACGCCGCTGCATCTCCCAAAGTGGAAACAAGAGCCGTTGCTGAAAAAATACTTGCGGGTAAGAAAAAAATTGGAACAAATGACAGCACTAAAGCAACTGGCTTAGTGAATTCGTAAATTTCATTTGGTTTTAACGTTTTTACCAAAAGATCTGAAACGGATTTTGGCATTAAATGATAAATACTTTTACTTTTAAATATATAGGATAATCTGACATAATCTAATGCTGCAAATATAATTATACCTGTATATCCTACCGTTAAAATCAAAAAGATTCCATATTCCTTACCAGATATCCCCCAAAAAAGATTAGCATGCCAAATTCCATCCCAAATATAAATTGCAAAAAACCATAAAAAAATTATAACCACTGCTGGTATCAAATGAAAAGCCTTTCTATGCAAATCGGTGATTAAGGGATAGTTTTTCTTATTTGCTTTCTCGTTGTATAATGAAATCATTTTTTTCTGAAAGGTTTCAATTGTTCTCTCCAACCTTATTGCTAGATTCCTTTTTAACACAAATTGATACTGGTAAAATAGTATCCCAAAAATAAGAAGTGGTGCGTACATACAGATAATTTGCATTGATAAAGCCTGAAACCACCGTATATGGAAATTATCTCTTACATAGAAAAAAGGATATACCACTCCGGCAAGAATCCATAAAAAAAATACCAAAATTGAATTTTGAAAATTGTGTTTGTGAGAAAATTTCTTTCTTAACCTTATAGCATAATATAATTGAAGAAATCCATTTACTATAAAAAGGATCGTAACTGGTAAGGTGAAGAAATTAGTTACCATAATATCTAATTTAAAATATTATTTTAAAAATAGATTTTGGTAATTTAAGTTAAAACTGAAGATGAGGCGATTCTAACAACATCATTTTCGTGTAAAATACATCTAGGATCATTGCAGGGAAACTCATTTACCAATACCTTAAGATTGTCGTTACTAAAATTAACATTAAACTTTTTTAGAACATTAATTATATTGCTCCCTATGGGAACATTTACTAAATATACTTTTTGTTGATTTTTTCTTAACTTATTAGAAAATTTAACTGTGATCTCAATTGAGTTTGAGTGAAGGATTTCTTCAAACATTATAGCCATTCTTCTTGGAAATAACGCAACTCTATCTCCCTCTTTAAGTTCTATTCCAGGACCACAATATTTATGATTTACAAATATATGACTTATTTCATCCTCTTTAATACCAAGTTTTTCAAAGATATCATAGATTATGTTTATTCCACTATTTTTAATATTGATTAATAAAGGTTTGCTGCCTCTATTAGCAGCTCTCTCATCATTAGGTTTTAAATCTCCATATAATACAATTTTTATTGACATGTTAACATATCTCTAGGGAATCAATAAAATGAGATGTTTATCCTATTAAGAAATTATTTTATCTATGAAATTAATAATATTCCATTATGAAATAAAAGGAAAATCAAAATAAAATAAAAAAAGTGTCAAAAAATAATTTATAAACCAAACAAGAGGATGTTATCTATTACTTCATGAATTTTTTTCAAATTTTCCTCTCCAATTGCTTTATCTATGTTTACCTTAAGATCTAAAGCAGAACTAAAAGCTTTAAAAAATGAGTTCTGCAAAATACTGTTAAACCCGCTTTTTTCTTCGTTTTTCTTCTTAAAATAATCTACTCGATTTAGCATCGCATCTTCATATTCTTTGGCTGTTGAGGTCTTTAACTCAGTTAATTTACGAAGTTTCAGCCCATCTTTTGTTTCTATTAGTTCTTCTGACATCTACTTATCCTCCTCTTTAAGATCGTTTATATCAATACCACCGTTTTGAGCGACTTCGGGCTCTATTTTCTGTCCAATATCTTCTCGAGCTTGACCGACTGAAGTGTCAAATTCGTCTCTAACTTTTTGGGTCACCTTTTTAGCAACTTGTTTTTCTATATTGGGACGATGTATTGTATTCATAGTGCAAAATGAAATTTCCTTTACCGTTTCATCAGGCATAGCTACTCCAAAATGCACAATACATCTTTTTGTTCTTTCAAGATCCATATTATATGCATCTTGGAAGTGCATACTTGATAGCAAAAGTGTTCCATGACTGAACGAGCTGATACTCTCCCAATCTCCATTCATTATCAATCTACCAAACATTTCCATAAGTTTTCCAGGTTTCTTCATGTATTGTAATATGCCAAGTAAAAACCTCGCTCGAAGCTGCTGTTTATCCAGAAAATTGAGTCCTTTATCTAGCGTTTTCCCAAAGTCACCAAGAAAGTTTTCAAAGAATTTGATTTGCTCTTTTTCTTTATGTTTTACCTTTTCCCAGAATCTATTAGCAAAATCAATAACTTTCAATGGATCAAAGTAATCCATTATGGGAACCATTGTTCCAGTCTCAGGATCTACTGAAAGATACGTCGCAAATCCACAGTCAGGATGACATGTGAATTCAATAGGTTCTACATCAGCTAAGTATGCGACAAGTCTGCCGAATTCTACAATAGTTGTTAACGGATACCATGCATTTTCCATACTGAGCTTTCCACCAGTTTGTTCCTCGATTGCTTTTAAGACATCCGCATTTGTTATTCGAAGATCATCCATCTCTTCAGCTGTAATCCGTCCACACAGTGAAACTGGTTGAAAGGTTATACCTCTTACCACATCAATATTATCGATTGCATATTGTATAATGTTCCCAATCTCAATATCAGTAACACCCTTAGCAATTGTAGCTACTAAAACGACGGAGCTAAGACCTGCTTCTCGACAGTTATCGATAACTCTTTGTTTATATGCCATAAGATTTTTAATTCCACGGGTTTTTTCATAAGTGATATCATTAATTCCGTCAAATTGGAAATATAAGGTATCTAAACCCATTTCCCAACACTTTTTAGTAAATTCTAGTCCACCTTTCTTACGTTGGAATCCATAACCGTTTGTAGCTACGATGACCTCTTTAAATCCCTTATCCTTAGCCATCTTGCAAATTTCAGGAAAATCTTTTCTTACAGTTGGTTCTCCTCCAGTAAACATAATAGCAACAGCAGGGATTGGTTTACTTCTAAAGTGATCCATTATTCGTTCGATTTCTTCTAATGTGGGTTCTATTAAATATCCTGCTTTCTCAACATTTGCATAGCAAAAGTTACAAGAAAAGTTGCATCGATTAGTCAAGTCTATTAAAGCTAATGAGCAAGTAGATAAATGCTCAGGGCAAATCCCACAATTATAAGGACAACCACGTGGATCTTCTGGAGCGCAATCAGGAGGATTAGCTTCACCATTTTTATCGAATTGCCAAATTATATTTCCATCCTTATCACGCATTGCATGATGGGTCCACTTATAATATTTTGCAGATGAACTAATTTTATCTTTAAAATCTCCGTGTTCAGGGCAATTTTTTTTCATCCATATCTCTTCATTTTCATCTTCGTATACCTCAGCAGGGATTCGTTCTAAGCATTCTGGACATACACTGAATGTTTTTCTGTAGTATTTAGCGTTTAAAACATCTGTACCGTCTAGATGATACATATTTATTTTTCTCCAAGTTTTGTTAAAATAATTATTTAATTAAAAAGAAATACATTTAAAATTATTTAAATAAAATCCGATTATTCCGAATATTACATTTGATATTATTAAAGTTAGTAATAATTGTAAGACGCCTTTATTCTGCTTTATTATATCAAACTTGAAGAGATTAGAATTTAAAAAAAATCTAAAGGTGAATAACAAAAAATATTTATATAATGTAAAATCGAATATCTACTTGGGCGAAATTTTGTAATAGTTGCGGAAGTTCAGTCGAAGAAGATTGGAATGTATGTCCAAATTGTGGGCGTTTGAAATCTTTAGTAGATTTACAGGTTATGGTAATTTTTGGGGGAACACCTCTATAGGTCCTGCTTTGATTCTACAATTTGTGGTCTTTATCTTGGTTATTATAGGATACTCAATTGGTAAAAAAAGATCTTGATTTACTCTATATTAAAGAAAGTAGTTAATTTTCATTCATTTTTTTTATCATTAAGTAAAATTTTAAAATTTTTAACCATATCTTCTAAGTTTGAGAAACTGGGAATATCATATTTACTTAATTGGTGAGATATTAAGCGAACTTCATCATTTTCTCCAACTAAAAAGAGAAAAACAGGTTTAGGATATGTTGAGACGATATCGATCAAGTAGTTCACATCATTTACGACTCTAAATTGTTTAGAGCAAAAGAGCATGTTAAAAATACCTTCTATTTCAGGTTCTTCTAGAAGTGCATTATAAACCTTCCTTACTACATCACCTGGATTACCCCCATTTGTCATCGCTTGTTCCATTGCTGGCCAAATATCTACAAATGCGAATTTATTAGGTGGCATCCATTTTGGAAATAAATCTACAAGCACAGAATAAGTCTTCTCTTTAAATAAAGGGAGTTTTAGGCCATATTGCATAGTAAGATCTGCAGAGATTGTACCTGCACCTCCTGATCCAAAGATTTGGGCTACTCCACCTTTTTTTGGAAAGATTTTTTTAGTATTATACATCCATGAAAAAGTTCTAGCAAATTCAAATAAGTCATAAAAAGTTCTGGCTTGAATAATATTTGATTGTTTTATCGTGGCTTCAATTAGTTTAGAGTTTTCTGAAAGGGAAGCTGTATGACTCAAGGTTGATTTTTGACCTTGGGAAGTAATTCCTCCTTTAGTTAAGATTATAGTCTTGTTTTGCAAATTTTTTACTTTTTTGCATAAGCTAATAAATCTCCTTGGGTCTTTAAAAGATTCGAGATATATGGCAATAACATTTATTTCATCATCTTCTATAAAATATTCCATAAATTCCAGTTCGCTTAAATCCATTTTATTTCCAATAGTACAAATATATCTAAAGCCAAGATAAGGATACTTTGTTTGGATATGAGTAAAATATCCTCCATTTAACATTCCCGATTGGCTTATAACAGCGATATTTCCTCTTTTATATTTATTAAATACCAAAAATGAGGTGAAAAGACCACCCTTTTTCTCACTATCACTATCTCCATCAATCCTAGTAAGACCCATGCAATTAGGCCCAACGATTCGAATCTTAGAAAAGCTTCCAGTTATATTAACAATCTGTTCACTTAATTCAATCCCTTTTGCTCCAACTTCTTCAAATCCAGAGGCTTCTATAATTGCTCCTTTTACGCCTTTTTCTATACATTCTTCTAATAATCCTGGAATATGTTGATTTGGCACATAAAAAATTGCGATATCTAATTCCCCTTCAATATCAAGGACAGATTTCTTAAATTCTAACCCTAATACGTTTCCTGTTGAATTGATATTGATTGGATAGAGCTTTCCATTGAAATTATTATCTACAAGATTTTTTAAAATACGATGTCCTCCTTTTAATGGATTCTTGGAAGCCCCAATAACTGCTACAGACTTAGGATTAAGAAAGGTGTCAATTACATTATAACTTGTATCCAAATTAAACACTTTTAAATTATTTCCTAATTAAAAATCAAGATCTTAAAATATTACTAATATTATAAATTGTTTTTTAATGAAATCAAAGATAAACTTAAAGGAAATACACAAAAGTTATTAATTTAATTAAAGACAAATAAAATCTTTATTAATGTAATACTTTTGAAGTACGTTTTAAATTATTTAATTTAGTTTGATAATCCGGACAAATTTTATATTCAGGAAAGTTGCATAAATTCTGAGACTTTGGGAGATTACAACTATTCAAGAATGGACAAGAAATTATATGCAGATTTGGAGGTGACTTTATTTCATGCTCCATATATCGACCTCACTCCTTAAGCAATATTATTACAAAAATAATATTTCGTATTAGATAAAAACTAGAAGGAGGTAATAAAAATTTGACTAAAATTAAATATTAATTAAAAAATGTTGTTTATTTTTCTTTTAAAAATTAAATATTTTATTCTTCTTTTAATCTTCTTAATTCAATTGTAACTGTATTTATTTTATCAACGCAACCAATTTCGACTATTTCAGGGTCTCCTCCCCAATCTGATGGAAAATTTCCCCCAAATTGCAGCATTATGATATATGGGAAGATATCATGGTAAAAGAATCCACATAACCCTCCAGAATCATATCCACTCAGTTCTATTTTATCCCCTACTTTATGACCTGCTGAGCAAGTCCCTTTAACATTTTTTATTGTGCCTATAATTTTGTAACCTAATTTTGGAGGTTCGCTCATATCTTTTAACCTTGAAAATTTTAAATTTTAATTTTTAGTCTATAAAATTATTTTAAGATTTACTGATATTTAACTTTCAATGAATTGGTTAATGCTTGTAACTTATCAGATATTTGCAGTTCAAAAAGTTGATTTCGATTTAAATACTTATAATTCTCTGGTAACCTCTCAATATTTTTTAAGTAATAATCGCGAATTTCATCTAATTTTGGGAATTTATAAACAATTTTCCCTTTTTGCATAATAGGAACCAGTAATGGCTCTGAGTTTGAAGGGTTTTTTTCATTCTCTAAAGCTAAAATATCCTCTTTAAATCTTCCATTCACATCGTATCTCCTAAAAATTTGTTTAATTCCAGGATAAGTGAGCTTTTCTTCACTAGTTTTTATCTTTGGTATTCCATTATATTCCATTAATTTATAAACACCTGAGAGGGTAGGATCATCACTTGAAGTTACTAATTCAGTTCCTACTCCGAAAGCATCTATAGGAGCTTTTTGTTTAACGATATTTTCAATCTTATATTCATTTAAATCTGAACTTGCAACAATAATCACATCTTTACAACCATTATTATCCAAAATTCTTCGAACTTTTTTCGAATGTTCAATAAGATCACCTGAATCTATTCTTACTCCCTTCATAATATTTCCATATTTACATGATTTTTTTGCACCTTTCTCAGTATCATACGTATCAATTAATAAAATTGAATCTTTTCCATAAAGTCTACAATATAGATTAAAACTTTCATTCTCATCATTAAACCTTTGAACAAAACTATGCGCCATAGTTCCACTAGAATTAATTCCTAATTCTAGATCTGCAATCACATTGCTAGTACCATCAAAACCAGCAATATAACTAGCTCTAGCAGCATAGACTCCTGCAAGTGGGCTATGGGACCTTCTCGTCCCAAATTCAAGAAGAACTTTATTAGGAGCGATATTCCTTATTCTTGATGCTTTGGATGCTACTAATGTTTGATAATTAATTACATTAAGTAAATATGTTTCAGCTAATTGAGCGTGAATAATTGGACCTTGGACGCGTATTATTGGCTCGTTTGGAAAGAAAAATTGACCCTCTTTCATTGCCCATACGTTAAGTTTAAATTTAAAATTGGGTAAATAATCTTTAAAAAAACTTGAATCAATGTTTTTAAACACTTCTTTTTCTTTTAGAAAGTTTACTGTGCGCTCTGAAAATCTTGTGTTTGAAAGATAGTATATTACTGGTTCCAAACCAGCAAAGATTAAATAATTGCGATTCTTAGGAAATTGCCTTATAAATAATTCAAAAGTGGCATCTTCATTGCTTTCATCTATATTATTTTCCAAATTATACTGATAGTAGGCAGCGCTCATCGTTAATTGATAGAAGTCAGTCGCCAAAATCATATTTAAATTGTCAATAAAACCAGATTTTATACGGTTCATATAAAATAACAACAGATTAGTAGGGGCATTAATAAATACAAATTATTAATAAAGTTAATATAATTAACTTTTTATAGATTAACTGTTAACTTTAGTAACTTTTCGTATGTTTTTAACAATAAATAAGTTTAAAAAGTCGTCTCTGGACATTCTACCATTCACAGTTATTTTATCTCCTTCTTTCAATTTCATCTCTTCATGTAATTTATCACTTATTCGAATACTTAATTCATCCAGAGAGTCAACGTCTTCCTCCTTAAAATCTCTTTTTTTCTGAATACGGGGCCCAATTTTCACATTAACTAAAGATATTAAATAATAAGTCGTTTCAATTTCTTGAAATTGTTGGGTTTTCGTCTCGATTTTAGAAATTTCTCCTTCATAAATAGTGATACTTTGATCTAAATATTTCATATATTGAACATTATCAGAACTAGAATCTACCAGAGTTAATTGTTCTTCCTCATTTTCGGTAGGTATAGTCGATATTTCTATTGATTGAATAATTTCTTCAAAATTATCTGGTAATAGAGTTAAATTCCAATCTGATAGGCTGAAATAATTATTTTTTAATGACAATATAAATCCAACCCAAAAATGACTGCACAGTCCCATGTTAGCGCCGACTCGGCAATCACAGTCTCTCTCAGGATTATCAATATTTTGTGCGTTAATAGATAAGAAGGAAGATGTATCCCAGTTAAAACCTTTGAAGTCCAATTCAACTATATGATCTTCTTCATTAATAATTCTAATCTCACTTATTTTTTCTCTACCCTTACCTTTAATTATATTTATTGCATCATATATCGAATTTGAAATAATATCCATTTCCTTTTCTTTTATTAGTGCTTCTATTTCTTCAATGGATAAAAAACTCAAGAGGTTCTCGATTAATTCTACTTTTTTCCATTTTGAATATCCTTTTATCTTAAAATCTCGACAAATCTGCTTTAATTCATCTAAGTTTAGTGATTGCAATAAATATTTTAAATAAGTTTTATTCTCTACTTTCCGTGTCATTCCATTGCCCTAGCTAAAGTTTTAAAATTTCAATCTTTTATAATAAATTTTTTCTCTACTATTTATGATTTTTGGGCTATTGTTTCGATTATAATTTTTCTAAACAATTCTATAAAAACTAATAATTTATTTGGCTAAAATGTAAAATTCGTTTCTCTCAAATGATGTAAAATCTTCCAGATTCGAAATGGGTTTATTATTATTAGCTAATTATTTTTGTCGAAGTTGATCTTATCATCGGAAATAATAAAGTAACATTGTTTCAAATTAATAAAAATAACAAGCTTCCTTAAAAGTTTAATATAAGATAAGTGGGAATCTTTTCCGAAGAAATTTTTTTCATAAGTTTAATTGTATGAAAATATTTAAATAGTCGAATTTGATTTATTTATGTTAATATTTATTTGATTAAACAAACATTTGAATAAAACATAATTGTGATAAAAAAATGAGTAAACCAGATCCAGAATATCTGAAATACTTTGGTGAAATCAAATTTGCTGAAGAAAAGAGTATGAGCGCGAGTGATTTTGAGAGTTCTCTTAAGAAACATTTTAACAAAAAGGAAAAACTTCCACATGGTCATTATAAATTTGCCGAAGTGAACAGTGAATCTGTTGATGATTTTGAGGAATCATTCAGAAATTATTTTGAATAGAGCAACTTTAAATATATTTTGTTAATATTATTTTATTGTTTCTTTTTATTATTTACATTAATCTATTCCATGATATTATATTCATTATCATAAATTCTATTTACTAATTGACATCCTCTATTATCTTCTGAGCTAAAAATACATCTTGCTTTTATATCCTCTTTTTTAATAGAAAACTTCATACATCCCCAGCATTGACCTTTTCCGAAGCTAAACTTTTTGTTTTTGTTCCTCTCTCGTACCAATTCACAAATTTCTAGTGCAATAGTTACTGGAATAGGATTATTCAAAAACTCCATCTACTTTTTTTTATTTTAAATAATTATTTTTATTCAATTTAAAATATTAATCATTCATAGACCATTAATTAATCCAATTTATGGGTAAAAATTCATGGTAATATTGGAGAATATCGATCAGTTAACCCATACTTCACTCCAATTCAGAATACATACATTTAATTCTTACTCTTTAATTGCTTTAATTACATAATTTAATCAATAGACATTAATTTAGTAAAAGATAAACACTAAGCATTATAATTTTTAATAAAGATAAATTGCTTATAGAGTGATAAAATAATCAAATTTCTAGTAAAATGAAAGAATTAGATGAATTAGAAGAGAAATATATAGAGACCAATGGCGTAAAGTTACACACTATATTTATTGGAAAAGGATCACCATTAATTTTACTCCATGGATTTCCAGATTTTTGGTTTGGATGGGCTCCAGTAATTCCAGAACTTAAAAAGTTTTATAGGTTAATTATTCCTGATATGCGAGGTTATAATTTGTCTGACAAGCCTCAAGGAAAGGAAAATTATGTGCTTGATATTTTGGTGGAAGATATAAGAGATTTAGGTAAAGAATTAAATCTGAAAAGTTTCTATTTAGCAGCACATGATTGGGGGGCTGTTATTGCATGGGCTTTCACAGAAAAGTACCCTGAGATGGTAAGAAAGTTAGCTATTTTAAATGGACCTCACCCAAAAATATTTCAACATAACCTAGTAACTGATAAGGAACAACAAAAAGCTAGTTTTTATATATTTGAATTTCAAAAACCACAAGGAGAGAAATATTTGTTCGATGATAATTTTAAAGCATTAAAAGCGGCTGTTTTTGGAACTGCAAAAAATAAACACGCTTTTGATGATTTTACCAAGCAAAAATATATACAAGCTTGGTCTCAACCAGATGCAATATTAAGTGGAGTAAATTATTATAGAGCAAATACTAATTTTGATAAATTAACAGGCATTATTGATGTTCCTACATTAGTGATACATGGTATGCAAGATAAAGCGGTTTTACCTCAAAATTTGAACGGATTATCCGATTATGTGAAAGATGTAAGGATTCTTAGGGTAGAAAATGCTTCTCATTGGATCATTCATGATCAACCAGAAGTGGTTATTTCACACTTCAAGAATTTTTTTAAAAATTAAAATCTATTAATAAATTTTCTTTTATCCTCTAAATCAAAGTATCTAAAACTTTAATAGATTACAAACCATAAATTTATAACAATTATTATTCTATTTTTTTCATAAGGAAAAAGATAAACATTTAACAACAATCTAAAATTTCAAAAATTGAAAATTAACTTCTTATAAAAAAATGCCAGAAGAAGAAGCTTGGACTCATCAATTGGATTGGCTGAATATATTAAACATTCTTGGTTTAAAATCAATCAGACAAATACCAGAATCTAAAAAAGAGAAAGCTTTGAAAAAGCTTACCAAATTATATAGCGTAGAAATGCTTCTGGGTTTAACTCCAGAGGAATTAGAAGAACTCGTTGCGGATCAACTAAGAGATCTAATGAAAAAAGAATTAGCTTCAAATACTAAAAGACAAGAAAAATTAGAAAGAGAAATTAAAGCAAAAGCCATATCATTAAAGAATGGAGGGATTATTCCAATTAATCTAAATGATATCAAAGATTTAGATCCTGATATGGATCCAGAAGAGTTTTTAAAATTTCTTTCAAAGAGATTTCTGAATGATGATGATGATGATAATGATGATGACAAAGATAAATACGATGATGATAAGAATTTTTATTACATTTAAAGTAGAAGGTTGTTAAAAAACTTTTAGCTAATTTTTCGTTTTAGTACATCTAGATTTACTTTTTTAATTTTTCTATAAATTAGGAATATGATTAGATATATCAATCCTGACCAGACCATCCAAGAGATACATTGATAAATATCCATATTAAGAAAATAATTGATGAAATCTTCGAATATGTAGAACCCAAGATCATTTAAATCATTAGGAAAGTCAACAATTTTTGGATTTAGATCGATTGCAATAACTTCTTGATTTGTATTGTTTTTCATAGCCTCGAAGATATTTACAATTGTTAGATTGGAAGGATCAGTTAATTTTATCTTCACAAACGTATTTAATGGTTCATTAGTATGAATGTCGCTTCCTCCAATACATATTAGGTTGTTGTCTTGACAAAATTCACTTATGTTTTGATATTTCCCTCCATAACTGCCTCCATTAATAATTTCAAAGCCATCTACACCCCAATCACGTAATTGAGTCAAACTATAGGGAACTCCATACCCTCCATTAGGATTTGGATCGAAATTATAATGATTTACTGTAATATAGCCTCCGTGACTTTTCACATAATCTATTGTATCTGAAATATTTAGAGCTAGAGGTCCTCCGGGAATATAGTATTGAATAGGTATCAACTCTTCTGCTACACCATAATAATTCATATGAATGTCATTATCATTATCAGTCCATTCTTCAGCCATGAAGACTAAAAAATTTAGTTCATTATCATCAACAAATTTTTGAGCTAATAAGGCTCCCCTGATATTATCATGATCTGAGAATGCAGCTCCTGAAATCCCTTGCTCTATATACCATAATACTCTCTTTTCAGGAGTGAACCAACCATCGGAATAAATCGTATGAACGTGGAAATCAAAGAGAAATTCATTATCTTCAAGTTGAACTGTAGGTACAATTTTTTGGGTAGGAAAAGGGATCGAGATGAGTACAATATTAACCCCCAAGAGAATAGAACCTATCCCAATTAAATATATTAACTCTTTTTTAACATTTTTTAACTTTTTTTTTTTATTTGATTTAATTTTTCTTTTAGAATAGTTAAATTGTAGCCTTGGATGAAATAATTTAAGTAAAACGTAGAAAGTCTTAATAACAATAAGGATAATACATAAATGCACTCCAATTTGAACTGGAATCATAAAATATCTACTAATAAAGTAATACCCTTGAATTAAATAACCAAATAACATAATTAACCCTATAATTAATATTGTGGTTATTAGAACCTTAAAAGAGAATTTTATGATATCTGACAACAGAATTTTGAGTAAATTATACTTTTGAGATCGAAATCTCCCTTTTTTCCGTAAAATTAAATAAAGTATACGCAAGATGGGATATGATATGAAAAAAAGAAACATCCAAGTGAATTCCATTTCTATTATGAATGATAATTGAGCAATAGGCTCTAAAATATACCGTGATACAGGCAATATGATCGAATAATCGGAGGAAACATCTATGTTGGAGATATTTTCCCAAAATATAACATTTTTTTGACTCGTGATAGTTAAAACCACTAAAAATATTATCCAGAAAGCAAAAAGCGAGGTTAAGACACTGAAGAACTTGTTTTTCTTTATAAAGATTTTTAATTTCATAATTATATTTTTAATTATTTTAGTTTAAAAACTTATAATTAAAATCAGAAATAAAGAAATTGATTCAAAGTTTTGACAGATTCATAATATTTTTGATATACCCCTAAATCTACAATCGGAAGTGCCTTCATTAATTCTTCTTTTAGTTCTTTTTCATTGAATTTTCCATGTAATAATGATTTTCTTCCCTTCAATACAAGATATAGTATTGGTACTTTAGGATTTGAAAGGTCGTTACAACTTTTATCTAAATAATTCAACTCAGATTCTAGTCTATTTGTTATAAAAATCATCATCTCTTTCTGTGTTTTAAATGGATAAGGTAAATAAAGTGTTTTCCAAATAGATTTCCTATTAATTAATTGAATAGGGTAAACCTCCTTTGCAAAAGTGCTACTATTTCCCCTTACTTTGACAATAAAAATACCTCGTCTAAATTTTGAATCAACGGAACATACAGCTTCGGAGGAACCAGGATTATATACCCAATTATCTAGAATAAATTGTAAATGATAATGACCTAATGCTAAATAGTCAACTTTTTCTCTCAATGGATAAAGCTTACTTAATTTAATGCCTGGCACATTTTCCATTTGGCCTTCAATGCCAAAGTGCTGTAAAAGAACACAAAACAAATCTTTTTCTTTTTCTATAGCTTTTGCGATTTTCTGAACATAATCCGCTGGATTTTCACCAAGATAATGATTGCCATAAATAACAACATTTTTAATTCTAATTTTACCACCTTTGTTATAGTTAAAGTTATATGTTGGGTAAACTGAAGTTGGTAAGGATTCTAAATCACCATCAAGCAGTACCAATAAACCTAAATTAGATATGAGTTTTAACCATGATTGTCCACGTTTAGAAAATCTTACTCCCCGTGAAAATCTACGAATATCATGATTTCCTTCTATTGCAATAATTGAGATCATTCCCTTGGTAAATTCTTTAAATTCTTTTAGTATCTTTATAATTTTGAGTAGTTTTCCCGGTAGCATTTCCAAAGAAGTAAAAACATCTCCTCCCAATAAAATAAAATCAGCCTGATATGAAATACAAATTTCTAAAATTTGTTGAAAGGCATTAATAAAGTCATCTGCTCGAAAACAATTTCTATATTGATGACTCCCTAAATGAAGATCACTAGCGTGAATAAATATTGTAAGTTCTGGATTTTGATTTTTGACAAATTCACCAAACTTTGTATAAAATGAGTTTGTTTTTAACATTAGAATATGAGGTTTATAAATTTAAACATAGAGTGAACAGTGCTTCAATCATTTATAAAAGTTTAAAGGCTGAATAAAAAGTGAAATCATGAGGAAGTTATTAAATATAAAAAACGATATAGATGAATTACTTATTCTTCTTTTAAAAAATTGGAAAAAAAAAGTTATTTTAATTTTTTATTTTTAAACTGCCAAATTAACCCAGCTATTCCAATGGATAATATTACTAATATTAAAATAGGATTAGCTCCAGGGATTTCTGGTGGTGGGGTGATCGGTTCATTTTTAAACACTATTACATATGAACTCCCTATATCTCCTAAAGTGTCATTCGCATAAAAATAAATCGTAACTTGCCCATTTGGTAAAGAAAACCATGCGGTTTCATCGATCGTTCCACTATAGAGAGTGATCGTAAAATTTGT
The DNA here is from genome assembly GCA_048940445.1 of Promethearchaeota archaeon. Classification (GTDB taxonomy): domain Archaea; phylum Asgardarchaeota; class Lokiarchaeia; order Sigyniarchaeales; family SOKP01; genus SOKP01. The sequence goes on along the minus strand of JBHLON010000027.1, from coordinate 11,227 downwards.
GATCCCATTATCAATGGTATACCACATAGTATCTAAATTAGCCTCTTGAATAGTGATATCATAAATAGGAGCATAGCTGGTAAACTCATCTGCAGCTTCTGGTGCATTTATAATAATTATTGGTGCTAAGATATCTTTATATACAATTACTTCCGCAATACCAATTACTCCTTTTGAGTTATTTGCATAAAAAGTAATAATAACCGTTCCATTACCTAATCCACTCCATTCTGTTGTATCTAAATATCCACTAGACCCTAGAAAAGTAATATTTACACCATGATTTACAGTATACCATGTTGAATTTAAAGCTACTGATTCTATATCTATTTCAAAATACGGTGCTTGAGTTCCAAATACATCTGAGGGATTTGGTGAGATTATGGTAATAACGGGAGCTAAATCGACACCATCTTCATAAATAGGAAAATTATCCATACTTCCCGCTGTCCCCTCAATTAGATATGGTGTATCTCCTATTCCATCGTCATTAGCATCTACTCCAACGTAATCATCCCAAGAATTTCCAATTTCTCCATTATCCCATGCATTTAATGTACCATTATCTTGAGCATTTATTGTGTTACCAATAAACTCATTCAGATATATCACATTATGATCTGAAAGATAGTTCAAGCCTACACCTAAGCGATTATTATATATCTGATTTGAGGTAATTGTATTATAATTATTTCCAGTCGTATAACCGATGAGATAAATCCCAGTGTAATTATTATGCATTATTAAATTATTTTTTACGATGGTTTCATTAGTTTCTTGTAATACTATTCCATGAAGTGTACTACTTATTACATCATTTAGTTCAATTGTAGTATTAGAACCATATCCCGTGACAATTCCAAGTGTATTATTACGCACTGTATTTTCAAAAATGTGGCTATCAAAGTTATAACCTGAAGCAATTCCCGCAAAATTAAATGTAATCGTATTATGAAAAACGTCACAGTGATTACTAAAAAACAACATGATTCCATAACCGTTATAACCGTTTGTTATGTTCCAGAACTTATTGTCATAAATGCTATGATTGTTGCTGTATTCCGCATATAAACCACCTATTGGATTGTCATATATGCTATTATTATAAATCAATGAATTATTTGTATTGGATAATTTGATCCCATATTGCAATGCCTGATGAATCGTACAATTTCTCAGTTCAAAATAGGCATTCGAATTCTTTATTTCAATACAATCAACTAGATTAATTCCGTTAATCTCGAGATTTGATATAACATAAGGGTCACCCCAACTGCCTGAACCTGTACACCAATCATTCTCCAAGGCTGTCTTACTCCAATCGTAATTCGGATCAGAATCATCTATGTAAATGTGAAATGGTAGTGTCCATTTACATGGATAGAAATACAATCTTAGAAATGCATTATAAGGTACGTTAGAAAGTCTTGAAGAATGGACTTCTGTTATTTTTGGATGGAATCCAAAGCAGTGAGGATATAATCGTTCAGCTAGATACGATTGAATATTTTTATAAATTGCATTTCTGGCAGGATCATCTACAGTAGCTAGGGCAGTTGCCATCATGGAATTTAACTTGGCATCATTTACTTGAGCAGAGTTACCAGCTGACCAGGGAGAGAATAGTGCATCAAGCAAATTATAGGGATCCTTAAAATCAGGAATCCACGCGGACCAATATAGACCTAATTTGTCTGGATAAACATATAATTTCATGAGAAAGTCACTCCAAGTTGTACCATCATCCTCTACGAAAATTCCTATGGCCGAAAGCCAATTATGTAAGGCATCATACATATCTTCTCTAAACTTATTTCCTAGGTTATATGTATAGTTGATTGTGAGTAAATTTGCAGCTAACCAAGTAGGATCATTAGGATCAGAATTTACTGGATAACCAGGAGCAATACCTGCATCAACTAATACTTGTCTCGCAGTAGCTAAATCATAATCTGCGGCTGCAACTGAAGCATTATAAGCAGCCCCAAATGCGGGAGAGATGGGTGAATTAGCTCTGATAGCTAAGTCGTTCATTAACTCTTTAATGATATATGTATAATTAATAGCATAAGAGATAGCTTTTCTCCAAGAAAGATTAATAAGCATATTATTCATACCAAGGTAATTATAGGTTAAACTGGGAACTCCATATGTATCAGTAAATTTCATCACGGTTATACTAGGATCTGCTTCAAATGTTGGAAACATTGATGGAATAGGACCCTGCAAATAATCAATTTCATGATTTAACATAGCATTACTTCGAGACACTGAATCAAGAAGTACTAGAAATGTCATATCATTGATATCTGCTTTTCCTTGCCAGTAAGTGTCAAATGCAGTAAAATTAACCTCAACATTAGGTGTATATCCATTATATATGAAAGGACCTGTACCCACCAGATCACCTGTATAAAGATCTATGTAATCATCTGCTGGAGTAGAATAAGGAGAAACCATATAGCTGCTCGGGAAGCATAATAAATCTAAGAAAGGACCATAAGGATTGTTAAGGGTAATGGTGATATTATATTCACTAACAGTAGCAACTGAGTTTATTATAGGTGTGCCATCAGGAAAGTAGTATAGAGATGAGGGATCAGCAATGGTCATATTTCCCGGAAGTGTGCCACTTGAATTTGTAAAGTAGAGAATTCTATTTATATTCCATGCAGCTTCAATTGCTTTAAATGGATACGTATCGTGAAAAAAAATGCCTTCTCTCAGTTTTATTTGGAGAGTGGTGTCATCTTTCCACCAATAGGATTCTGCAAGATGATTTACTCGTGGCATAGAAGGATCAGATAAATTATATTGAAAAAGCCCTTCACATACTTGAACTATTACATTGTCAGATGCAGAATCCCATGAATTAATAGGATCTATTGAATGGGGTCCAGAGCTTACACCAACAATGAATGGTTCAGATACTTGGTTGCTCTTTAACTTTAATAAAGTATTATCTGTTTTCTCTAAAGTTTTTTCTCCGCTTTCAGGATTGAAAGTTCCTATATTACAACTTACCAAGATAATTAATAATAAATAAAGATAACCTTGACTTTTTAACTTCTTCATCATTTTGATCAAGTTATTTTAGATTTCTGTTAAAACTATTATATGATAAAAACGTTTATAAAAATTTGTCAAATGTAAAAAAACTAGAAATAAAGGTAATAAAAAAAAATTAATTAGGTTTTTTAAGTCTATATTGCCATAATAAGCCGATTATTCCAATAGATAATATCGCTAATATTAGAATAGGATCAGCTCCAGGGATTTCTGGCGGGGGGCTAACAGGTTCATTTTTGTACACAAACACTGAAGCGTATCCAGTATTTCCTTCAGTATCATTGGCATAAAAGGTAATTGTTATTGTCCCATAAGGCAAAGCATTCCATGCATCATCATCAATAGTTCCAGTTAAGGTAGTGATTGTAATATTAGTAGTTCCTCCATCTATCGTATACCACACAGAATCTAAGTTAGGTTCAGTAATCTCAATTTCATAAATTGGCGCTATTGTGGTAAATTCTTCTCCATTATCAGGCTCATTGATAATGATTACTGGTGGAATTGTATCAATGTCGGGACCATCATCAAAAATAGGAAAGTTGTCCATACTTCCTGCATCTCCACTAATTAGATATGGTGTATCTCCTATTCCATCGTCATTTGCATCTACGCCACTATAATCATCCCATGAATTTCCTTTTGATCCATTATCCCATGCATTTAATGTACCATTATCTTGAGCGTTTATTGTATTTCCAATAAATGTATTAAGATATATTTTGTTATTATTCGAAGTAGAATCAACTGCTAAACCTACTAAGCCACTGTTATAAATTTGATTTCCTATAAATTCATTGTCATTATTTCCATTCCAAAAACCCATAAGAAGTATCCCATAAGCTGGATTATCTGTTAAGAAGTTATCTTTAACAAGAGTTTCATTTGCTTCTTGTAATAGTATTCCTCCCATTGTATTACTTATTATTTGATTTAGTTTCAGTGTTATATTATAAGCGGCTCCAACACCTATTCCCATGAAATTATTGATTAGAGTATTGTCATGTATAAAGTTATCAAATCCGTAAACAGATATGATGCCAGCATAGCTAAGCTCTATTGAATTTTGTCTCACTTCACAATGATCGGAAGATATAAATAAAGTTATCCCCGAGTATCCCGAAATGTTCCAAATTTTGTTCTCATAAATCGTATGATAATCACTGGATTCTAAAAAGATACCGCTAAAGAAAGTATTATATATACTGTTATTATGAATGATTGAGTTATATGTATTTACCAGGTGAATTCCATACTGAATACAGTTGTAGATAGTAGTATTTTCGATCATAAAATAAACACTAGAATTGTATATCTCAATCCCATTATATGTAGATTGTCCATCAACTTCGATATCTTGTATAATATATGGGTCATTGAAAGTTCCTGAACCGGAGCACCAATCATTTTCTAATGCAGTTTTACTCCAATTATAGTTGGGATCAGCATCATCAATGAAGATTATAGCTGTCGTTGGTGGAGGTGGTGGCGTAATTTTTCTAGTCTTCCATTCACAAGGATAGAAATATAATCTATCAAACGCATTGTGAGGATATTTAGTCAAATTGGCGCTATACACATAGGTAATTTTCGGATGAAATCCAAAAGCATGAGGATATAATTGGGTCGCTAAATAGCCTTGAATGTCTTTATAGATATTATCTCTTATAGCATCATTAATCTCATTTAACGCATTGTCTAACATAGCATTCAATTGTGGGTCATTTACCTGGGCAGAATTAGTTAATGAAGTCGGATCAAATAAGTAATAAAGCATATTATAAGGATCAAGATGATCCGGTATCCAACTTATCCAAAAGAGGTTCAGTTTATCAGGATAGATGAATAATTTCGTGAGAAAGTCACCCCAAGTACCACCATCATCAATTAAAGTAATACCGATCTGGTCTAACCATTCAGCTAATACAATGTATAGATCACTTCTAAATTGATTCTCAACATTATAAGTATAGTTAAAAGAGCCAAGATTAGCTGCTTTCCATGCATCTGCTACAGATCCGGTTGTATCATTATTTGCAATTAGTCCAGCTGTACCAGGAATACCCGCATCTATAAGAATTTGTCGTGCTTTTGCCAAATTCCACGTCGCTGCCCTAGTTGAAGAATTATAAGCATCTCCAAAACCGGGAGAGATGGGTGAATTAGCTCTAACAACATCTCCGTTTTGCATTACATCTATAATATAACTATAATTTATCGCATAAGACATTGCCATTCTCCAAGTTTTATTTATTAGTTTATTATTGAACCCTAGATACTGATATAATAAACTCGGAATGCCATAACTATCAGTATAATGCATAATGGTTATTTCGGGATCAACCTCAAAACTTGGGATATATGAATTAAGGTACCCTTGCAAGAAATCAATATCATATGCCAACATAGCATCGTTTCTGTCAATAGAATCAGGTATTATTAAGAATACCATTTCACTAATATTTGCTTTTCCTTGCCAATAGTTATCAAATGCATGAAAATCTGTTTCAATATCAGGAATATAGCCATCATACACAAATGGACCAGTTCCTACTAAATCTCCCGTATAAAGGTCAATGTAATCAGTTGCTGGAGTGGATGTAGGTGATAGCATATAGGCACTATTAAAAGTCAATAAATCTAAGAGAGGGCTATATACTCCATTTAAATGAATTAGAATATTAGTTTGATTAATTACATCTACATGATCAATTATCGCAGTACCATTTGGAAACTTCCATAATTCACTGGGTAATGCCTGTTGAGTTGTTGGAGGAAGGGTACCAGAACAGTTGGTAAGATATAACAGTCTATCCAGATTCCATTTCGCTGCTGTAGCATCAAATGGTGTTCCATCATGAAAGATTACGCCTTCTTTCAATTTTATTAGAAGTGTTACTTTATCTTCCCAATGATAATCTTCTGCTAACCAATTAATGCGCGGTAAATTAGGATCTGATAAATTATATCTAAAAAGGCCCTCACATACTTGTTCTATAACATCCATAGAAGTACTATCCCATGTATTCACAGGATCAAGTTCTGCAGGGCTTGTTCTTACACCCACCTTAAAGATTGGTGAAGGTGGAGGCGGTGGCGGTGGAGGTGGTGGTGTAACTTGTCCAGTCTTCCATTCACAAGGATAGAAATATAATCTATTCAGTGAATTATGAGGATAATTGGTTAAATTAACGCTATACACATAAGTAATTTTCGGATGATAACCAAAAGCGTGTGGATATAATTGTGTGGCTAAATAACCTTGAATATTTCTATAAATACTATCCCTAATAACATCATTGGTCTCTTGTAATGCACTTTCTAACATAATATTTAACTTAGCGTCATTTACTTGGGCAGAATTACCAATTGAATTCGGATCAAATATTGGATAAAGCATATTATAGGGATCATAATAATCTGGACCCCAAGCTATCCAAAAGAGTTCTAATTTATCATGGTTGAAGAATAATCTATCAAGAAACTCAGACCAAGTCATTCCAGCGTCTGTTACGGTAATTCCTATTTGATCAAGATTCTCTTCGAGTAAGACACCTAAATCTTCTCTAAAAGCATTTCCGATATTATAGGTATAATTAAATGAAGCAAGGTTAGCTGCTTTCCATGTGTCTGCTACAGATCCGGTTGTATCATTATTTGCAGTTAGTCCGGCTGTACCAGGAATACCCGCATCTATAAGAATTTGTCGTGCTTTTGCCAAATTCCACGTCGCTGCCTTAGTTGAAGAATTGTAAGCATCTCCAAAACCGGGAGATATGGGTGAATTAGCTCTAACAACCTCTCCGTTTTGCAATACATCTATAATATAACTATAATTTATCGCATAAGACATTGCTTTTCTCCAAGTTTTATTTATTATTTCATTATTGAACCCTAGATAATAGTATATTAAACTAGAGATACCATAAGTGTCTGTATAATGCATTACGGTTATTTCAGGATCTGCTTCGAAGCTGGGGAGATAAGTATTAAGATGCCCCTGCAAAAAGTCTATATCATATGCCAACATAGCAGAATTTCTTGTATTAGCATCAGACATTATTGAGAACACCATTTCACTAATATTTGCCATTCCCTGCCAATAGTTATCAAAAGCATGAAAACTAGTCTCTATATCAGGAGTATAACTATCATACACAAATGGACCAGTTCCCACTAAATCTCCCGTATAAAGGTCAATATAATCAGTTGCTGGAGTGGATGTAGGTGATAGCATATAGGCATTAGTATAACTTAATAAATCCAAGAAGGGGCCGTAAGCTCCATTTAGATGAATACGGATACTAGTTTGATTAATAACGTCAACCTGATTAATTATTGCAGTACTATTTGGAAATCTCCATAATGAAGTTGTTATTGCGATTGGTGTTGTTATTGGAAGAGTACCAGAACAATTAGTAAGATATAATAGCCTATCTAGATTCCATTTCGCTGCTGCAGCATTAAAAGGGGTACCATCATGAAAAAGCACACCTTCCCTAAGAGTTATCTGGAGTGTTACTTCATCTTCCCAGTGATAATCTTCTGCTAACCAATTAATACGCGGCATATTTGGCTCTGATAAATTATATCTAAATAACCCTTCACAAACTTGTTCTATTACATCATTAGAAGCACTGTCCCATGAATTTACGGGGTCGAGATCCACGGGACTCGATTCTACTCCAACTATAAAAGGAGCTCCTTGGCTAGGTTTTAAAAAAGATCTATAATCTTTAAAGTTACTATGATTATCACTGAAATTGTCTGTTATTTCGCTTAGTCTCTGTGGATTATATAGAATAAAGCTAGCACTCACTAATAGAATTGATACTATTAGAAAACCTATTATCTTTTGTTTAGTTCGAATCATATTTATCAATTTAAATTAGATTTCTGGTATAATATTATATATCAAAAGTGTATATAAAATTTTGTTTTTAAATCTTTTTTTTAAAAAATCGTTGAATAATTAGATAAATAGATTTCCTAGCATAAAATATACACTTATAGATAAGAAAGATATTTATAGAAATTGTCAAAGGAAAAGTCTAAAATTAAAAAAAAAAAAGATTTACTTAGATTTTTTAAGTTTGATATGCCAAATTAACCCAGTTATCCCAAGAGATAATATAATTAACACAAAAATCGGATGAGCTCCAGGAATCTCTGGTGGAGGGGGGATCGGTTCATTTTTATACACTAACACTGAAGTATATCCAATGTTACCCGCAGTATCATTAGCATAAAAAGTAATCATCACAACACCATAAGATAAAGCATTCCAGACTGTTTCATCGATAGTTCCTACTAAAGATGTAATTGTATTATTAGTGATTCCCCCATCTGCAGTATACCACACATCATCTAAATTTGCTTCAGTAATCTCGATTTCATAAGTAGGGATTGATGTGGTAAACTCATCCCCATTATTTGGTTCGATAATTGTAATAATCGGAGAGACAAGATCTACAGATAAATGCATCCATTTACATGGATAGAAATACAATAGATTAAAGGCATTATGGGGATAGTTTGTTAAATTAGCGCTGTAAACATATGTAATTTTTGAGTTGAATCCAAAACAATGAGGATATAATCTTTCAGCTAGATATGATTGAATATTCTTATAAATAGCATTTCTAGCCATATCATCTGTGGTGAATAAGGCGAGATCCATCATAGCATTTAACTTTGAGTCATCAACCTGAGCAGAGTTTGTATATGCAGCAGGGTTGAATAGTGGATCAAGCATATTAAAGGGATCAAGGTAATCTGGAGCCCATCCTACCCAAAAAAGATCTAATTCATTTTGATCTACAAATAATTTTCTGAGAAAGGTATCCCATGTCACCCCATTTTCAATTACTTGTATCCCGATTGACGGTAGCCAGACATTTAATGCATCAAATATATCTTCTCTAAAACTATTTCCTACGTTATAAGTATAGTTAAATGAAATAATAGGGTTGGTCAACCAATAAGCATCATTAGGATCAGAGTTTACGGGGTATCCTAGAGCTATGCCCTCATCAACTAAAATTTGTCTAGCGGTAGATAAATCATAATCTGCAGCAGTAACAGACGAATTGTAGGCATTCCCAAAACCTAGAGAGATGGGTGAATTAGCTCTAATTCCTAAACCATTCTGTATTTCTTGAATGATATAAGTGTAGTTGAGCGCGTAGGATATTGCTTTTCTCCAAGGAAGTGTAATAATCTTATTATTCATACCTAGATATTGATAGTCTAAACTCGGAATGCCATAACTGTCAGTAAACTTCATAACCGTTATTGCAGGATCTGCATCAAAAACTGGAATTAGACTTGCCAAAGGAGATTTTAAATAATCAATATCATGATCTAGCATGGCATTATTTCGAGATACTGAATCATAAAGCACTAGAAATGTCATTTTATTGATATCTGCCTTTCCCTGCCAGTAAGTGTCAAATGCAGTAAAATTTACCTCAACATTAGGTGTATACCCATTATAAACAAAGGGGCCAGTGCCAACCAAATCACCCGTATAAAGATCAATGTAATCACTTGCTGGAGTGGAATATGGAGAGACCATATAACTACCGGTGAAACTTAATAAGTCTAAGAGAGGAGAGTAAGCACCATTGAGATTAATTGTGATATTATATTCACCGACTGCAATTACCGAGTTTATTATGGGTGTAATACCATCAGGAAAGTAGTATAGAGATGAGGGCTCAGCAATGGTCATATTTCCTGGAAGTGTACCGCTACTATTTGTAAAGTAGAGGATTCTATTGAAATTCCATACAGCAGCAGTTGAATTAAAGGGATACATATCATGAAAATAAATACCTTCTCTTAGTTTTATTTGAAGAGTAGTTAAATCTTGCCACCAATAGGACTCGGCAAGATGATTTAATCGTGGCATAGTGGGATCAGATAAGTTATATTGGAAAAGGCCTTCACATACTTGAACGATTACATCATATGACGCCGAATCCCATGTATCAATTGGATCCAATGTATGGGGTCCAACTGCTACACCAACAATGAATGGTAGAGAATTTTGATCGGTTTTTAATCTCGATAAAGTATTATCTGTTTTCTCTAAAACCTTTTGTCCATATGTAGGATTAAATATTATTATACTACAGCTTGCCAATACAATAAAAAATGCAAAAAAATAACTTAGACTCTTTAATCTTTTGGTCATTCTAATCAATTTATACTAGATTTCTGTTATATGATTATATGATAGTTATGTATATAAAAATTTGTAACAAGAACAACTCTATAAAAATTTGAATTAGCAACAAATAGAAAAGAAGATTGGAACTATTAAATAATAAAAAATTAGAATGATGAACAAATGATAAATGAAATTTTTACTCAGATTTCTTTCAGTACATAGCACAGCATAATTTAGATAGACTCTCCTAAAAAGAATTTCTTAAGCTTATTGAGCATCGATTTTTCAGCACCCCAAGAAAATCCAAATACTCCATGAGATCCTCCCGCTACTATCGCATGAATTGATAATGCGTTATTGCCTTTTTGTTCAAAAATGATGGTAACCGCAAGATTGGATTCAATTCTAAAATAATATTCTTCAAACACAAACACATTTATAGAACCCGTAATATCTGTAAACCTGCCAAGTGGGTGATAAAAGTTAACGAAATTCTTAATTACGTTATTTGTGTCAACATTCTCTAAATTTAAGATTTCATGTCTCATGTGATATTAATCAAGAGTTACCTATTTAAAGATTCTTTGTCACATAGCCAAAATATCTTCGACTCAAATTGCAACTGGTTAATATTGATATGTTGCGTCCCCTTGATAAAATCCAGCATGAATAAAAGGATCAGTTAATTGAACCCCATCAATCAAAAAATAAAAAAGTCTATCCCAAAACTGACTGGATCAGGAAAAATTTTCGAACTTGCTGTAAATAAAAGATGATCCATTGCAGCTACATCTAATTCAATGAATTAGATGTAACTTGATACTTATTTTAAGTAAAACAAATAAAAACAAAAGTAGAATAAAATAGATTAAAAAATTATTTCTTTTTTTTCGAAGGTTCTAACTTTTTGATAATTATCGATTCAGCGTGTATTTTACAATTCTTTAAAATGATCTTGAAACCGCCTGCACCACCAACACCCGG
>JBHLON010000003.1:0-141977 GCA_048940445.1 Promethearchaeota archaeon | reverse complement strand
CATTTTATTAAATCAATTCGTAGTACGAAAGGTTCAATAATAATTTTTGATATGCACCCATTACGAATGGGACAAAAAAGATTCTTAGTTGCTTTGGATGCTATATGTAAATTTGTACTTAAAGATTCTAATTCGGTTTTAATCGGATTCAAAAAGGCTGTAGAAAGCTATAGGAAAGACCAAAAGGAAAATTTTGTGTGTATTACTGGGGATATCGATACGTGGTCATATATAGACTATTTTAGAAGATTAAAAACTAGATAGTATATAAAGCTTCAAGAACGGCTTATTAGTAATATGAATTTAATTTAAGAAAAATGGAATATTAAAAAAAATATGAATAAATATTCTCGTGAACAAGAATTAAAACTTCGAGAGAAATTAGAGCAAATTAAGAAAAAAAGAAGAAAAACCATATTTGGGCGATTTATGGTTAGATTTATTAATGTGGTAGCAAGACATATACCTGGTGGATTTACACGAGCAAGATTGCACAAAATAAAAGGCGTAGTAATGGGTAAAAATGTCTGGATAGGAGAAGATGTCTATATAGATAATGAGTATCCGTTTTTAATTTTCATTGAAGATAATGTAGAAATTGCTGCTTATTCGATGATTATGGCCCATGGCAGAGATTTGCATCTTCTAAGACAGGGGATGTACGTCTCAGAATTAGGTTATCCCCCTTCACCAGTTAGAATCAAGAAAGGATGTTGGTTAGGATTACACAGTATTGTCCTAGGAGGAGTAACAATCGGTGAAGGTTCTGTAATTGCTGCGGGATCCGTTGTAACAAAAGATATACCTGCCTTTGCATTAGCTGGCGGAACTCCTGCAAAAGTAATTAAATTTTTACCTGGTTCAGAAAACTATACATTAAAAGAATAAAAGGAAATTAAAAATCATGAGTAAATTTAGTTTCAGACCTAGTGGTGTAATGCCAGCTCTTATCACTCCATTCAATAAAGATGAATCTTTAAATAAAGAACAATTAAGGAATTTAGTAAATTATCTTATTGAACAGGGCGTAACTGGACTTGTACCTGTTGGAACGACAGGAGAATTTGTAAATATGACATTTCAAGAACGTTTAGATGTTATTAAAATCGTTGTTGATGAAACAAATGGTCGTGTCCCTGTTATAGCCGGAACTGGAGAGACAGGGACTAAGTTAGTAGTAGATGCTACTAAAGCAGCAACAGATATTGGAGCTGATGCTGTCTTAATAGTTACACCTTATTATCTAAAGCCAAAGGCAAAAGGACTGTATGATCATTATTTTACGATTGCTGAGAAAACAGATATCCCAATTGTTTTATACAATATACCTGCATGTACAGGAGTAGAATTACCTTGGACTGTAGTAGAAGATTTGGTAGATATCGAAAATATAGTCGGTATTAAAGATTCCAGTGGAGATTATAAATATTTTTCAGCATTACTGGAAAAAGTGAGTGATAAAGTTTCAGTACTTATAGGATGGGATGAAAATGTGTTAGGTGCACTAGCTGGTGGTGCTGCTGGATGTATTTTAGGATCTGCAAATGTTTTTCCTAAAATTTGGCTTGAGATTTATGATCATGTTAAAAATAATCGTCTACAAGAAGCTCAAGTGCTTCAAAAAAGAGTACAGAAATTAGCTCGATTATTAATTAATTCTGGAGCACTTGGAGTTAAATCATGCCTTAATATGATGAAAATTCCAGTCGGAAAGACACGACAACCACTTGTTTTAGGAGATACTCTCTCTTATGAAATTAAAGATGAATTACGTGTAGAACTAGAAAAGCTAGGTTTAATTGAGAAATCAGAAATTCGGTTTGAATTTGGAGATAAACCTCTTACAAGTCGTTTTTATGCAGTTGGAATAACACCTCAGAAGATTACTGACTTTGGATTAAAAGTCGGAGAGTCACTTGTAGGGGACCGTGTAGAACTTGCCCATATTGATATTTTGATTGGTAAAAGAGATGGTCCAGTTGGTAATGCATATGCTCAAGCTTTAACAAATCCACAAGAAGGACGTGAGGGACTTCAAGTTATCTTAGAACCTAATATGCAAGTAAAGCCGCCAACTATTATGATTCCCACAGTGAGACCCACCTCACTTCGTCATGCTAGTTTAACCTATGGACCTGCTCAAGCAGCAATAGCTAAGGCAGTTATGCAATGTGTTGATGATGGTATTCTTCCAAAAGAATTAAGTGATGAAATATTGTTAATAGTTAATGTTTTCGTTCATCCCAGTGCCAGCGCAAGAAAAAGAGTATTTATCAACAATTATAAAGCAACAAGAAATGCTATTAGGAAAGCAATGGAGGGAGTACCAACCGTTGATGATGCTATTGATAATTTGGAAAATGCACGCCATCCATTAAGAAATGATCCCTGAATTAGCGGCCTTAAGCCTTAAAGTGTCACATTTAAAAATTTGGCAACAACTTGTTGGAATTCCCTTGAATGATCTAAATTAGGTAGATGAGCTGCATCTTGTATTACAACTTTTTGAGCAGATGGTATTTTATCTACCATATATTCAGCTGCTGCTAAGATGTAAGGAATGTCATAAGCTCCGATAATTATGAGCACAGGTAAATTTAACTCTGTTAATCTCTCTGCTGCTGGAATCTTGGTATCAGTTAAACGCTTCCCAAGTTTTTTTGCATCATAGGCTAATCCTTTACGATTCATTTCATAGACTAACTGACGCATCTTCTTATTTACTTGCTTAGATGTGCGCCCAATCCCATCAAACCAAATCTGTGTCTCAAGTTCAGCTACTAAATCGAGATCACCCTCATTATAGCTTTTCTCTATCTCATCAAATTTAGCAGGGGTTGGTACGTCTAAATCAAGTCCACTTGGACCAGCATCAACCATGATTAATGCTTTTACTTTTGAAGGATTCATCAATGTAAAATCCATTGCTAAACTACCACCCATTGAACATCCCATGAGTATAAGTGGATTTTCAAGATGGAGATATTCAATTAATGTGGTTAAATCTTGTAAATGACTGAATTCTCCCTCCACTGGTTCACTCTTTCCATATCCTCGCATATCATAACGGATTACCCTAAAAAGGCCAGAAAATTGTGCAAATTCATTATTCCATTGACGACTATCAGCTATACCAGCATGAATCATCATAAAGGGTTTACCATTCCCCGCAGTCTCGTAATAAATAAGAGCATTATTGATATTTGCGAAACCACTTTGGACTTTAGGAATTATAGCTACCTCCATTTCGTTTGGTTTAAAGAATTTTTATTAATAAAATATATAAAAAGTTAAAACAAAAACTATTCTATTTTATTTAGCATGAGTTAGTAATCAAAATAAATTAATAAATCTTCATTCAGATGAGATCAAATAAAAAAATCTTAACTTTCCTTCGATTTATAATTTATTAATATTATTTTTTCAAGATCTTTTATTTCTTCTCTATTTTAATTAACTTTTAATAGTTAATAATGTCAATTTTGATATTTATTAAATTATAAATATTGTTAAGAAATATCAATTATAAATAAGAAGGTTAAGATAATGGTAGAAAAAAATGTAAACTTAAAAGTAGGTAATAAAGCTCCTGAATTTTGCCTTCCAGATAAAGATGAAAAACAAGTATGTTTGAAGGATTTTAGAGGTAAGTATAATATAGTATACTTTTATCCTGCTGATAATACCCCTGGTTGTACAACTGAAGCGATTGGATTTACGAATATTTTACCCGAACTACAAGAACTTGATGCAGAAGTCATTGGTATTAGCCCAGATAGTCCGAATTCCCACGCTAAATTCATTGAAAAGAAAAATTTGAAAATAACCTTATTAAGTGATGAAAATCATGAAGTGATGAATAAATATGGTGTATGGGGACTAAAAAAATTTCGAGGGAAGACACATATGGGAGTGATTAGAAGTACATTTTTAATAGATTTAGATGGAAAGATAGCTTACACTTGGCCTAAGGTTAGTGTTAAAGGGCATGCAGAGGAAGTCAAAGATGTACTTAAAAGCTTAAAAAGTTAGGCTTAGAATTTTATTATTCTATTTTCTTATAATTTTTAAAGATAAACTTAAAAAATTAATTCAAAGTATACATTTCAATATGGATGTTATTGAAGCAATAGAAAAAAGACGAGCGTATAGGTCACTTGATCCAGTTAGCATCACAGATGAAATTATAATAGAATTTGCTAAAATTGCTCAGGTTGCTCCTTCTTGCACGAATAGTCAACCTTGGAATTTAATCTTCGTACGAGATAAAAATAAGTTAAAAGAATTATTTGCTGCTATTAATCCAGGAAATAAATGGGTAGAAAAAGCTTCTTTAATTATTGCTATTTTTAGTAAGAAGGAAAATGATTGTGTAATTAAAGATAGATTATATTATTTATTTGATAATGGATTGGCAACTGCTTTAATAATATTGAGAGCTACAGAATTAGGGTTAGTAGCTCATCCCATAGCAGGATTTAATGAAAATATCGCTAAAAGGGTTCTTAAAATACCTAACGATAATGTACTAATTACACTAGTTATTATTGGAAAACATTCAGATCATATAAATCCTGTTTTATCAGACCCTATGAAATTAGGAGAACACCAAAGACCTCCAAGGAAAAACTTAGAACAATTTGCATACATGAATGAATTTGGCAATAAATTAGAGAAATAAAGGTGTTTTAAGATAGAAAAAACAAATCATTTAAAATCTGAAAAGAGTCCATACTTATTGCAGCACGTCAATAATCCCGTCGATTGGTATCCTTGGTCAAATGAAGCTTTTGAAAAAGCTAAACGAGAAAATAAGCCAATATTTTTGTCAATAGGGTATTCTACATGTCATTGGTGCCATGTAATGGCTCATGAAAGCTTCGAAAATGAGGAGCTAGCAGATTTAATGAATGAAATATTTATTTCAATAAAAGTTGATAGAGAAGAACGTCCTGATATAGATAATATATATATGAAAGTATGTCAAATGATGACAGGTTCCGGTGGATGGCCTTTAACGATTTTTCTTACACCCGATAAAAAGCCATTTTTTGCAGGGACTTATTTTCCTAGGGAAACTATATTTGGAAGGATTGGTCTTATAGATCTAATTAAGAGAGTAAAAAATCTCTGGTTAAATAATAACACAGAATTAAGAGATACGGCTGAAAAGATTACATTCTCACTCCAGAATTTAACTCAAGAAGCTCCTGGAGAAAAATTTACTAAAAGAATTTTGAGAAAGACTTATGATCGCCTACAATTATCTTTTGATGAAGATTATGGAGGATTTAATGAAAAACCCAAATTCCCAACTCCTCATAATCTGTTGTTTTTATTACGATATTGGAAACGCACTGAAGAGAAGAAAGCATTACATATGGTTGAAAAAACATTAATCCAAATGAGATTAGGTGGCATTTATGATCATATTGGATTTGGTTTTCATAGATACTCTACTGATAAATTTTGGTTAGTTCCTCATTTTGAGAAAATGTTATATGATCAAGCTTTAATCGCTCTTGCTTACATTGAAGCATATTCAGCAACAAAAAGAGAAATTTATAAAAAAGTTGCAGAAGAAATATTTACATATGTTATTCGAGACATGCAATCCTCCGAAGGGGGTTTTTATTCAGCTGAAGATGCAGATAGTGAGGGTGAAGAAGGGAAGTTCTATTTATGGAAAGAATCTGAATTAAGAGAAATTCTCAATGAACAAGATGCAGAATATTTTATTAAGTTATATAATATTAACAATTCTGGTAATTATTTAGAAGAGTCGACTGGAAAAAGTACAAATAAAAATATTCCTCATTTAAAAGACATGAATCAACTCGAACAAGAAGAGATATATTTAAAAATTGCTTCTATTCGGCAGAAGTTATTTAATCTCCGAGAAAAAAGAGTTCATCCTTCAAAAGATGATAAAATCTTAACGGATTGGAATGGATTGATGATTGTTGCTTTAACAAAAGGAGCAATCGTTTTAAAAAATACCTCATACTTGGATGCTGCTCAAAAGGCAACTAAATTTATTCTTAATAACCTTAAAACAGAGGATGAACGGCTATTTCACCGCTATAAAGATGGGAGCTCTGAAATCGAAGGTTACTTAACCGATTATGCTTTCTTTATCTGGGGTTTAATTGAACTTTATGAAGCCACATTCGATATCAATTATCTAGAAATTGCTTTAAAGCTTAATAAATACCAAATTAAGCATTTTTGGGATAATGAAATCGGAGGATTTTACTTCACTTCTGATCTTAATGAAGAATTATTAGTTAGACAAAAAGAGGTCTATGATGGGGCAATTCCTTCAGGTAATTCAATCTCAATATTAAATCTATTACGCTTGAGCTATATTACTGGTGATTCTGGACTGGAAATAAAAGCAGATATCCTAAGTAGAGTTTTCAGTGATAAATTAGATGCTTCTCCTATTGCATATACCCAATTTATGGTTGCTGGAGATTTTGCAATTGGACCTACTTATTCATTAGTCATTTCTGGAAATAGTGAATCTCAAGATACAATAGAAATGATAGAAACTATTAAGAAAACATATCTTCCCAATAAAGTGCTTCTACTTAGAAAAATGGAAAAAAGATCTCCTGATATCGACAAATTATCCAACTTTGTAGAATTTTTTAGCGATTTAGAAGGAAAAGCAACTGCTTATGTATGTATAAATAAAACTTGTAAGCCACCTACCCATGATATAAGAAAAATGCTTGAATATTTGAATTCTAAATGGTGATTTCTTAAAGTTACTTACTTTCCAGTTTCTTTCTCTTCTGGCTAATTAATAGAATAATCACCAATCCTAACATAATTACCCCAATAAGTGTAAAAATAATGGCCTCCATTGGAGCTCCCCCATCAACAACTTTACCATAGTCGCATCCCGTATTATTATTAAATATGTTATCATGGCAGTTTTCTTCTGTTATACAAATTCCATTATCAATTATAGTATTACTTGAGACTTTGTTAAAATTGCTTTGATTTAAAAAAATGCCATAGTCAATGTTTTTATTTATAATGTTTCCAATAATTGCGTTAAAGATAGTTCCAGACATATATATGCCAAAATGTTCATTTTCATTAATAATGTTTTCAGAGATATTATTATCACTGCAAAATACAATTTTAATTCCAAACAAGTTATATGATATCGAGTTATTGTGGATATTAATATGATCACTATAGTGCATGTAGATACCATCGTTGTTTCCTTTTACGATGTTTTCTTGAATAGTATTGTAGATACTATTGAGATCTATTCCTATTCCCAATAAAATATTTTCACTTACATCGTTCTCCGAAATTAAATTATAATTACTTTGACTTAATATAATTCCATATCCACTGTTCCTTTTTACGATATTCCTTGAAATATTGTTAAAATCACTTCGATCAAGATAAATAGCCTCCTGGAGATTGTTTTCTATATCATTCCCTGAAATTTTATTGTTATTACTATAATATGACGTTATTCCATAAAAGTTAAAATTTATTTTGTTTCCTGAAATGATATTATCACTACTCACTGATAAATCGATTCCTAAATTATTATTCTGTACTACATTACCAATAATCCTCGTATCATTACTATCTACTAAAGTGATTCCTGTTCCCATCATAGCTCCAGTATTATTTCCAATTATATTAAGTAAAATATGATTTAAGTTGCTCTGATTTACAAGTATACCCATCGTATTACCACTATTTACCATATTACCCGTAATAGAATTATTGTGACTCTTTACTAAATTAATGCCCATGAAATTATTCAAGCAATAATTTTCTATTAACTTAGAATTACTTACATTGTTTAATTTAATTCCTGAATCCAATAATCTTGTCCCCGAATTGTAAAGGGAACAATTCTTAATTATGAAATAATCATTAGAATTTTCAATTAAAATGCCATTTCCTGAAGATTTAGCATTAATAACCATATCTTTTATGATATAGGGCTTAGAATAAGTACCATTTCCAGTACAGATACCTGCTATCTTAGTAGCTGTCCAATTGTTATTAATATGGATTCTTTCAGAAATTTGTGAGGTGATTAAAATTTCAAATTCTAATCTATCATCTTTCGAGTTACTCGCTTTATAAAATCCGCCCAAACTAACATTTTTAAAACCAGATGTTGATGAAACACACAGAAAACATAACGTAAATGAAATGAATATTATTTTAGTTCTAATATTTAATCTCAATTTAAAACATCTAGATTCTCAAATAAAATATCAACTAATTATTCTTAAAAAACAGAAACTTTTAAAATCTTTTAAATTAAGGATAATCTCCGTGTGTCCATGTATTTATTGAAAAATCAATAAAAGTTCTGACTGCTCTACTGCTAGAAAGGATATGTCTATTAGAATATAGTATTTTTAGTCTATGTTTACTTTTAAGAGTTCGGGTTATTTGTTCTAAAATGTATTTTGGTCTAGTAAAAAATTGGAAATAGGCTTTTCTTATTAACTTTTTTACTTCATTAAGAGGAGGATCTAACGTCTTAACCCCATTTTCCCAGTATTTATTGGGATTGATTTTACCTTCTTTCACTAAATCATCCCATATTTTGGTGCCTGGAATTGCTCCAAAGATATGAAATTGGGGATAATCTATTCCTAGTTTTCTAGAGAAGGCAAGAGTTTCTCTAATCTCTCCTAAAGTTTCTGTGGGTAATCCTAATACAAATGTTCCCATAATAAAATCAATTCCATTCTTCTTAGCTTTTTTGGTGGCATCAATTGCTGTTTGTAGTGTTATTCTCTTATTTAAATAATTAAGAATCCTTTGATTTCCACTCTCAATTCCAAATGAGATAGTACGACAACCTGCTTTTTTCATTTCGCGAAGTAAAATATCATTAACAAGATCCACCCTCTGATCACAAACCCAGTTAAACTTGAGTTTATTCTTTTCCATCTCTCGAAATAATTTGATAGCTCTTTTTGGATTATTAGTAAAATTATCATCGACCCAATACAAATTTGTGTATCCTTCGCTTTCAAGATATTCTAACTCTTTTATTATATGAGGAATTGACCTAGGTCTCCATAGTCCTTTTGATAATTTATTTTGACAGCAAAATGTGCAATCAAAAGTACATCCACGGGAAGATTGAATTGTTGTAAATTTTCCGTAATCCGCGTTAACTCCTCCGTAATTTTGACAATAGTTTATGTCACCACATGCTTTCCTATCTGGAAATGGGAGTTCATCAAGATTTTTAACTAAAGGTCGTTCAGAGTTAACTTTGATTATATCATTTTCACGGTAAGTAATTCCAGAGATATCTTTGAGATTTTTATTACTTTCAAAAGATTTAACTAATTCGTGAAAAGTTAGTTCTCCTTCTCCTCTAACACATACATCTACAAATGCATATTTATTTAATATTCTATCATGATTAAAGGTAGCATGACAATTTCCAAATACTATCTTGATATTTGGGTTCCATTCTTTTACCAATTTTGCTATAAACGTAGCTCGAAGTCCCATATTTATATCAGTTAACGTATTAAAACCAATTACATCAGGATCATAGTTTTTTAACTGCTTAAGGACTTCAGTTGTAGGTATTTTGGTTGCATGTTGATCAATTAATATACTTTCATAACCCTCTTTTTTCAAAAATGCCATAATGTATAAGATCCCTAATGGAGGATATGCTCCAGTTGTCTCATGACCTCGCTCAATTATGTAAGAACGTGGTGCTGGATTGATGAAAGCAACTTTCATTTTTTAATTTGCAATTTATCTTTGGTATTAAACTTTAGTATTAAAAAGAATATTAATTAAAAAAATAAAAGAAAGTTAAAGTTTATCTACTAAAATCTTCGGTATTATTTGACAAATAAAGATTTATAAAAAATTAATAAAATTAACCATAATTCTTTTTAAAGAAAAGCATAAATTAGAAAAATCGTGGAAATTATATCTTATACAAACTTTAAATTTAATATATTCATGTAAAGAAAGTAAAAACATTTAAGGTATTACTTAAGAATAAATAGTTGGTGATTAAGATTTCAGGGGAAGTAGTGAAAAAGATTAATTCAATGGCCAATTTTTGTTATAACTGTAATCGTTGCGTAAATGTTTGTCCACTCTCTCATATTGATGCTTTTTATCCTCAAAAATTAATAGTTGATTTGGTTTCGTCACCTATAGAAGAGGTTTTAAAAAATCATAATATCTGGGACTGCCTTACTTGTGGACTTTGCACTAATTATTGTCCCATGACTGGAGGAAAATCGGGAGTAAAATTCCCTGAATTAATTTTAGAACTAAGAAAATTAGGATTTAACACTGGTAGCCAAGTAGATAGGATCATTCAATGCGAAACTCATGATGAAATCTTTCCGCTTATATCAAGAATAATGTCGGATGATAAATTAAGCCCGAATAAATTAGAATTTATAGAAAATTCCGATCTAAAAACCACAAATACAGGTGAAATCGCATATTTTACGGGATGTCTACCTCTTATGGAAAATATTTTTTATAAATCAGATATCAATTATATCAGTACCCCTAAAACTATAATCAGCTTACTTAATGAGGCAAATATAGTTCCGGTTGTATTGAATGAAAAATGTTGTGGTCATGATGTTTTATGGGGCAGAGGAGATATCAACACATTTAAAAAACTTGCAGAATACAATGTAAAACTTTACAGAAATGCTGGAGTTAAAACAGTAATTTTGGGATGTGCTGAAGGGTATAGGACATGGAAATTTGATTATCCCAAAGTAATAAAAGATTTTGATTTTGAAGTTCTACATTTCTCTGAATTTTTTCTGAAAGAGAACATCCTTGACAATGTTAGATTCCCACGAGAAACAGAGATAAAAGTTACTTATCATGATGCATGTAGATTAGGACGCTTAGGAGGAAAATTATATGAGGCTCCAAGAAACCTACTTAGAAAAATTCCTGGGGTGGAACTAATTGAGATGAAAAATATTAAAGATGATGCAAACTGCTGTGGAGTTTCAGCCTTTACAGGATGCAATGAATCAACACGTATCTTAAGACAAAACCGTATTAAAGAAGCAGTTGAAACAGGTGCTGAATATTTAGTGGTACCCTGCCCAAAATGTCTTACTCACTTTGACTGTTATCTTAATGAACCTTCCTTAGATGATGAGCATAAAGAATTAAAGAACAAAATTAAAGTAATTGATATCGCAAGTTTTATTGGTGAAAGACTTTTCCTTACCTAAGAATGACAATATAGAGAAAAGAAAATCCAAAAATTGAAATATTAAAATTTAAATAATAAAAAAAGATTTTGTTGGACGTAATATGAGTAAAGAAAGTAAAGTTGGAGCAGCGTTAGTTATAGGAGCAGGTATTGGAGGTTGCCAAGCAGCTTTAGATTTGGCTAATTCGGGAATTAAAGTCTATCTTGTTGAGAAGAATCCGTCTATTGGGGGAGTAATGGCACAACTAGATAAAACATTCCCAACCAATGATTGTTCTATGTGCATTTTAGCTCCTAAGCTTGTCGCTGTAGATAGAAATCCTAATATTGAATTAATTACTTATGCTGATATCCAAAGTGTTAAAGGAAATGCAGGTAATTTCAATGTTGCGATTAATAAAAGAACGAGGTATATTATTGAAGACAAATGTACAGGTTGTGGAGAATGTATCCAACAATGTCCAGTTCGAGTGCCTGATGAGTTTAATCAAGGATTGAATGATCGGAAAGCGATGTATCTTCAATTCCCTCAAGCGGTACCTTTCAAGACTCTAATAGATAAAAGGGGAGTCTCTCCTTGTAGAGACGCTTGTCCTGCTCATATAAATACACAAGGATATGTAGGATTGATCTCTAAAGGAAAGTATCAAGAAGCTTTGGATCTTATAAGAGAAAGATGCCCCCTTCCATCTGTAATCGGACGCATTTGTCCTCATTATTGTGAAGATGCTTGCAATAGAAAGGAAGTAGATGAAGCTGTAAATATTTGTGGTTTAAAAAGGTTCGTAGCTGACCATGTAAGAGAGAATTTTGAAGAGAAAATTACCTTTTTAGAAGATAAAAAAGAAGAAAAGGTAGCTATTATTGGCTCAGGTCCATCAGGACTAACAGTTGCATATCATTTAGCGAGGAGAGGTTACCCCGTAACTATCTTTGAAAAAGAACCCGTTGCTGGAGGAATGCTTAGAGTAGGTATACCTGATTATAGATTACCTCCCGAAATATTGGAAGCAGATATTGACCATATTAAAAAATATGGAGTAGAAATAAGAACAAATGCATGTATCGGCCCAGATTTAACTTTTAATGAATTAAAAAAGCAAGGGTACAAAACTATATTCATCTCCACAGGACTGCAAAAAAGTCGAGGGATGAAGATTGAAGGAGATGATATTAAGAATGTATTATATGGAATCGAATTTCTCAGAAATTTAAATTTATCAATAGAAACACCTAATATTAAAGATAAAGTTGTTGCTGTTGTAGGTGGAGGAGATGTAGCGATGGATGCTGCTCGTTCCGCTCTTAGATTAGGTGCTAAGAAAGTGATTATTATTTATAGGCGTTCTGAAAAAGAAATGCCTGCTTCGAAAGAAGAAATTGAAATGGCGAAAGAAGAGGGTATTGATTTTCAATTTTTGACAAATCCAGTAAAAATTTATGGTGATAAATCGAAAAAAGTCTCTGAAGTAGAATGCATTCGCATGGAACTTGGTGAAATCGACGCTTCAGGAAGAAGGCGACCTATTCCGATTAAAAATTCCGAGTTTAAAATGAAAATAGATACTGTAATTTTAGCTATAGGCCAACAAGCTGATTTCTCTTTATTACAAGCTGCATGTCAAGATGAGTTAGAAATTGAATCTTCGAATTTAATTCAAATTAATAAAAATACTTTTGAAACTAACATTCCAGGAATATTTGCAGGTGGGGAAATCGTAAAGGGACCCGGTTCAGCAATAGAAGCAATAGCAATTGGAAACAAAGCCGCGGTGATTCTAGAAAAATATCTAAAAGATGAACCTATCACAGAAGAAATAGAGACTATTCCTGATTATTGTGAGGAAGATGTTATTGGAATTGATGATATTGAGAATATTGAAAGATTTTCATGTCAAGAACGGAGAGATTGTAACATATGCGTTCCTGATGAAAGAGTATTGAACTTCAAAGAAGAAACTATTACTATGAGTGAACAAGAAGCTATTGAAGAAGCAAATCGTTGTCTAAATTGTGCTTCTTGTTGTGAATGTTTTGAATGTGTGAGAGCTTGTATGGCTGATGCTGTTGATCACACATTAACTGATGAGTTAGTCTCTATTAATGTTGGTGCTATAATAGTAGCACTTGGTTCTGATGTATATATTCCCGGAAAAGGAAATGTATATGGATATGGTGAATTCAAGAATGTTATTACAAGTATTGCATTTGAACGAATTTTAAATGCTTCTGGTCCATTTAAAGGAGAGGTCGTTCGTCCTTCAGATCATACAACTCCTAAAAAAATTGCATTCTTGCATTGTGTTGGGTCTAGGGATAAAAAAATCGGGCATGAATATTGCTCTTCAATGTGTTGCATGTACACTACAAAAGAAGCAGTAATTGCAAAAGAACATTCTGAAAAAGTTGAACCAACGATTTTTAGCATGGATATACGAGCACATGGAAAAGATTTCGAAAGATATATTGAAAGAGCTAAGAATGATTATGGTATAAGATATATAAGAAGTAGAATTTCTTCTATAACGAAAGTTCCTGATTCTGAAGATCTAAAAATAAAATTTGAGACAGAAGAAGGTAAGGTCGTTGAGGAAATTTTCAATTTAGTTGTTTTATCGGTTGGTATACAACCCAATTCAACCGTATCAACATTAGCTAAGGAATTAAATATTGAATTAAATGAATATGGTTTCTGTAAGACTGATACATTTAATCCAAGTGCAACTTCTCGACCAGGGATTTATGTATGTGGGACATTTAAAGAACCTAAAGATATTCCAGAAACTGTAATAGAAGCTAGCGCAGCTGCTGGAGCTGTAAATGTACTTTTATCTGATACTAAAAATACATTAGTAGCTCAAGAAAAGCATTATGAAGAACGTGACATAAGTGGAGAACCGATTCGTATTGGAGTTTTTGTGTGTCACTGTGGAATCAATATTGGAGGTGTCGTAGATGTTCCCGAGGTAGTTGATTATGCTAGTACTTTACCAGATGTAGTATATGCTGAAAGAAATCTTTATACATGTTCAGCAGATACACAATCAATAATAAAGGAAAAGATCAAGGAACATAATTTAAATAGAGTTATTGTGGCATCTTGTACACCAAGAACACATGAACCATTATTTCAAGCCACTATTAGAGAGGCAGGATTAAATAAATATCTTTTTGATCTAGCAAATATTAGAGATCAGTGCTCTTGGGTTCACATGCACACACCAGAAGAAGCCACAGAAAAAGCTAAGGATTTAGTTAGAATGTCTGTTGCAAAGGCTAGAAATTTAATCCCCTTACAAGAACAGAAAGTAGAAGTAATTCATAAAGGTTTGGTTATTGGAGGCGGAGTATCTGGAATGACTGCGGCTTTAAATCTAGCTGATCAAGGATACAATGTATATTTAGTTGAAAAAAGCGATCGATTAGGAGGATTCGCTCGAAACGTCTATCAAACTTTAGAGAACAATAACGTGCAAGAATTAGTTTCAAATTTAATTGAAAAAATCAATAATCATAAATTAATAAATGTATTTCTGAAAGCAAAAATTAACTCTATAAATGGTTATGTAGGCAATTTTACTACAGAAATTAATCTGGGAGACAATGAACAACAAAAAGTTGATCATGGTATTATTATTGTAGCTACAGGTGCATATGAATATACCCCTAAAGATGATGAGTATCTATTTAATCAAAATAAGAGTATTATAACCCAGTCAAAATTTGAAGAATTTCTTTTTAATGATGATAAAAAAATAAAAGATTTAAAATCAATTGTAATGATTCAATGTATTGGATCAAGAAACGAAGAAAATCCTTATTGTAGTAGAATGTGCTGTTCAGAAGCAGTAAAAAATGCGATAAAAGCAAAAGAGATTAACCCTGACCTAAATGTAGTTATTTTATTTCGAGACATAAGAACTTACGGCTTTAAGGAAAAATATTATAATTTAGCTAGAGAAAAGGGAGTTTTATTCATAAGATTTGATGAAAAAATTCCACCTGAAGTCATTAGTGAAAATAAACAATTACAGATTTTATTACAGAAGACTGATATGGGAGATCTTAAAATGAACGCTGATTTAGTGGTTTTAAGTGCTGGAATTGTTGCTCCTAAAGAGAATTCAGAATTAGCTAAATTATTAAAAGTACCTCTTAATGAAGATAATTTCTTTTTAGAAGCCCATGTTAAATTAAGACCAAGTGACTTCGCTACAGAAGGAATTTTCTTGTGTGGGACTGCTCGAGGACCTGCAAATATCACTGAAAGCATCGCGCAAGCAAATTCTGCAGCAGCAAGAGCCATGACAATCTTATCGAAAGATATTTTATTGACAGAAGGAGTAACCGCTAATGTGAACGAAGAAAAATGCATAGGATGCGGTAGGTGCACTGAGATTTGTCCTTATAACGCTATAGAATTATTAGAAAGTACTAAACAGATGGGATTGTATGACAATGAATTAAAGAAAGCCCAAGTAATTAAAGCTTTATGTAAAGGATGTGGTACTTGTTTTGCAGAATGTCCTGTTTCTGCAATATCTATGAGTCATTTTGGGAATGAACAAATTAAACCAATGATTAGTGAAGCAACAAAACATGAAGAAAAAACGTGGGAACCAAAAATCGTGGCTTTCTTATGTAATTGGTGTTCATATGCAGGTGCTGATCTAGCAGGTGTTAGTCGATATCAATATCCGCCTAATGTTAGGATCATAAGAGTAATGTGTTCAGGGGGAATGTCAAAAAGTTATATTCTACAAGCATTTTTAGAGGGTGCTGATGGAGTATTTATAGCTGGGTGTCATCTTGGAGATTGTCATTATATAAGTGGTAATGAAAATGCTTATCTTCGAATGGATAATCTCAAAGAACTAATAAAAAAGATTGGACTAGAAGAAGAGAGAATTTATATTACCCAAGTTTCAGCAAGCGAAGGAAGGCAATTTGCAGAAGATATTTCGGAATTCACAGAAAAAATTAAAAAGTTGGGAGAAACAAAAATACCTTCAAAAGTCAGCAAGGTAAAAATTGAATCAACCTAAAGAACAAAAAATATTTTTAAAATTTTTTAATATTCATCGGGCATTTTTTTAAGTTCCGCCTGTGAAAATACTGGACCGTCAATACATACATATTTATTACCAATATTGCATCTACCACATTTACCGACTCCACATTTCATTCTCATCTCTAACGAGTTTAATATTTGTTCATCTTTAAAACCTAGTTCTTCTAAAACTGCAATCGTAGTTCTTATCATTATTGGTGGGCCGCATACTATTGCTACAGAATTATCAGAAGAAGGTGCTACTTCTTTTACTATCGGAGCAACGAATCCAACCTTTTCATTCCAATCTTCTTCTTCCCGATCAATGGTTAGGGTAACATTTAAATCTTTTCTGTTTTTCCAGTCATTAAGATCACTTCGATATAATACTTCTCCTGAATCACGATTCCCATAAATTACTGTAATATTCTTATAGAGTTTTCTAAACTTATCATCTAACATATAGATTACAAGTGAACGTAAGGTTGAAAATGCAAATCCTCCTCCTATAATTACAATATTTTTTCCTTTCATATCTTCTACTGGCCAACCATTTCCGAAGGGACCTCTTACACCAACGGTGTCTCCCTCTACCATGTCGTGAAATGCTGTCGTAACAGTTCCCATTTTCTTTATAGTGAACCTAATTGACCCTGTTTCAGTAGGGGATGATGCGATTCCTATTGGGCATTCTCCTTTTCCTATAGCACTTATTTCTGCAAATTGTCCGGGAATATAAGCAAAATTTTCATAATCACCTTGATTTTTAAAAACCAATTCAAGAGTCTTTATATCATTTACTTTATTCTCTGAAAAAGCATTTTTAATGGTCGTCAATTTAGGAATATAAATATTATGCATTTACTTTTTCGCTCTCTATTTTTTTAATATTACTAATTTTTTCAATTATTTTTCTAAGATCATTATTAACTGGACAAAGTTGAATACAACGACCACATCCAACGCAACCTAATACATCATAATTTTCAGGGTAATAACAAAATTTATGTAAAATTCTGTTTCTACATCTTTCTATATTACTCTCTCGAGGGTTATGACCGCTAGTATGGAGTGAATATAAGCAAAATTGACATGTGTCCCATATTCTAATTCTACGTCCTCGATTTTCATTTGGAATTTTTTCATCAATTACATCAAAGCAAGTACAAGTTGGACATAAAAATGAGCAGGTGCCACACCCTATACAACTCTCACTAATCTCTTCCCAAATTGGATGATTAAAATTCGGATCTAAAACTTTATCAATATCTTTTAAATCCATTTTTGTTGATATTGCCCGTTCTGCTTTAATAGCTAATTCTTGGGCGGTTTTTACATCATTATCGGTTGCTTCAGTCAACCATGAAAGCTTTTTTACTAATTTTTTACCTTTTTCACTAATTGATTCAACAAGATACTTATTTCCCAGGTCTACAAGAAATATGTCTAAATTCTCTTTTTGAAAAGGATTACCACCTACAGATGTACAAAAGCAAGTAGTTTTAGGAGAATTACAAGCTATTCCTATAAGAGTTGTATTTTCTCTCCTTTTTAAAATAATCTCATCTTTAACTTCTCCTTGCGAAAAAAAGTTTTCTAATAAATAAAAACTATAGGCATCACACGGTCTAATTCCAAAAATTATTTTTTTTTCGTCTAAACCCTTTATATTTTCAATCTCAATTTCTTTACCATTAATCTTATATTCAAAAAGGATATCTGTTTTTGGAAATAAAATTTCTTTTGGTGGGACCTTAGAGTTTAAATACTCTAGTACTATATCTCCTGATTTAGTTATTTTTCTAAAAACAATATTACCTTTTTCTTTAATGGGAGCATAAAATGTATATTCCTTCGCTAAAGTATCATAAAGTTTTCCAATTTGTTCTTTTAGAAGGATATTTTCTTGCACTTTATGAATCACCTTTTTAATCTTCCTCTAACATATATTCTTGTTCATCTTCCAAACTAAAAGACATCATAGGAGGTAACTGTTCGAAATCTATACCAGAAGTAAAATCAAATCGCTCTTTTACTATTTTTTCTAATTTTCTTGTAATCAGGTTCAAATCGATCCCCATCGGACACACACTGGTACAAGCCCCACAAGCTACACACCTACCCGCTAGATGTAATGCACGAATTAAATGGAACACGATTATATCAGGCAAATCAGTCGTTTTTCCAAACCAAACTGGTTTATTTTGGTCTACGAAACAGAGATTACAATAACACATGGGGCATGCCTCTCTACATGCATAACATCTAGTACAAGTACTTAACAAATCTTTTATGTATGCCCATTTTTCTTCTGGGGTTTTTGACTCATAATCTTCTAAATCTGTAAAATCATCTTCAATGATAGGATTTTCCAAGAACTCACCCACATTTGCATTAGCTACTTTGGGAGGGGATTTAACTTGACATGTTTTACATAATTCATTTAGATAATCTTCATAAGAAAATGATTTCTCCAAATCTTTTGTTTTAACTATAATGTTATCTCCAGATATGAAAGCTTCTATAATTTCTTGTTCTCCTATCTCTTTTTGTAACTTAGCTCTATTGATAATTCCATTACAAGGAATACCTATTATTTTTATATTATCTAAATCAATTTGATGTTCTACAGCTAAATGAATTAATGCTCTTCCAACACAACCCTTTGAAACTATTCCTATCTTCATTTTTCGACCATCTGGCTTAATAAAGGTGGGTATTAAAGGTACTAAATATTTAGCTAAATTAACATAGCATAGGTTGTTCCAAATTAATTTGTCAATATCTTCAACCTTATCTATTACAATCGGACTTGAGCTTAAGGGGATTGTTCCTTTGGTATAACCAATAATAACATCAACTTCTTTTTCCTCAAGTAACTTTTTAGCTAATTCTCTAATTGATTGCTCAATCTCTTTATTATTTTCTTCCAAATTTACCATGATATCACCAAGTTTTTTGAAATTGTTTATTAGGTCCCAATTTCCGTACTTTTTCCGTGACTTTTTTAATTAAAGTTGCAAACCGCTCACCTTCAGATGCCGAAGCCCACATAAAACTCACTCTGTCTGGTTCTATACCAAAAAAATTAAATAATTCATTTAAAATTGTAAAACGCCGTCTTGCTACTAAATTGCCACTAATATAATGACAATCACCGGGATGACACCCTGAAACAACAACACCATCCCAACCACTTATAAGACTTTTTATTATAAAATAAGGATTTACCCTTCCTGAACAAGGAACTCTTACAATTCTTATATTTGAAGGATATTGTATCCGACTTACTCCAGCCAGATCTGCACCCGCATACGAACACCAATTACATAAGAAAGCAAGTATTTTTGGTTGCCAATCCTCTTTCTTTTCTACTTTATTCAATTGAGATTTTGTTTTGCTCAAAATTATTCTCCTCCCATAATGATTGAAAATAATTGTTCGCCAGTAAAACCCATAATATCTATTGCGGCACATCTACAGTTACCCGAACAAGCTCCACACCCTTTACATAAGGCTTGGTTAACTGAAGCTATCTTCCCATATCTTTTATCATCAATTAACTCGATTGCACCATAAGCACAATTTTCTACACACATACCACATCCAATACAACGCTCTGGAGATACAACGGCATAATAAGGTTCTAATTCGACTTCGCCTCTTGCCATGAGTGTTGCCGCACTTGAAGCAGCACCCTTCGCTTGAGCCACAGAATCAGGGATATCTTTCGGACCTTGAGCCACTCCAGCTATAAAAATTCCTTCAGTTAAAGTATCGACTGGCCTTAATTTGGGATGAGCTTCCATAAAGAATCCATCAGAAGATCTTTGTACTCTTACCAAAGAAGCAACTTTATCAGTATCGCCTCTTGCCTCTAAACCACATGAAAGCACTAATAAGTCAACACTTATTTCAATAGGCTCTTGAAGCAAGGTATCTTCTGATCTTATAATAATATTATGATCTTGATCTTCTCTGACTTCAGCAATTCTCCCCCTAATATAATTTATCCCGTAATTCCTTGCTGCTGATTCATAAAATTCTTCATATCCTCTCCCAAAAGCCCTAATATCCATATAAAAAATATATACATCTGCATCAGGATGCTTTTCTTTGTATTGTCTAGCCTGTTTGGTAGCGTACATACAACAGACTCTTGAACAATATTGATGGCCTCCTTCTCTAAAATTTCTACTCCCAACACATTGAAGAAACGCTATACTATGAGGTTCTTTAAGATCAGATGGACGCGCTGGTTTTCCAACGAGAGGTCCAGTAGAACTTAATAATCGTTCCATCTGAAGTCCATTAATTACATTAGGATATTTACCATACCCATATTGTTTTAATTCAGTGGGATCGTATAAATCCCAACCTGTTGCAATAATGATAGTACCTACCTTAACTTTCAGATAATCTGGTTCTTGATCAAATCTTATCGCATCTGGTTCACATACTGTTGGTCTAGCACAAATTCCACATTTAATACATTTATCCATATCGATTGTATACTTGCCGGGAACAGCTTGAGGAAAAGGGATATAAATAGCTTTTCTAGTGGCTAATCCAATATCAAATTCATTTGAACACACTACAGGACATTTCTCATCACAAATTCCACATCCAGTGCATGCTTCTTGATCAACATAATGAGGTTTTTTCAAAATTGTAACTTCAAAATTTCCGACATAACCGGTTATTTCTACGACTTCTGAATAAGTCAAGAGTTCAATATTTTCATTTCTTGCCACATCAACCATTCTTGGGGTTAAAATACAAGCACTACAATCCATTGTTGGAAATGTTTTATCTAATTGCGCCATATGACCTCCTATAGTAGGAGATTTTTCTACTAGATATACCTTATATCCCTCAGTGGCTAAATCTAAAGCGGAGTTCATACCTGCTATACCACCTCCAATAATTAAACAAGAAGGTTCAATATCTACAGTTTTTACTTCCAAAGGTTTTAATTGTCTAGCTTTAGCAACGGACATTTTAATGAGATCTTTTGCTGCTTCAAATGCCCCTTCTGGATCTTTCATATGAACCCAAGTTGAATGTTCTCTTATATTGGCTTGTTCAAATAAAAATTGATTCAAACCTGCTTCTTTACACACTAATCTAAAAGTAGGTTCATGCATTCTTGGAGAACATGCTGCTACAACTACTCTATTTACTAAACCTGATTGAATATCTTCTTTTATTATATTCTGACCCGTATCTGAACAAAAAAACTTATATTCACGCGCAGCAGCAACATCAGGTAGATCTTTAGCATATTCTATTAAGTCAGGTACTGAAACAACTCCTCCTATATTTACTCCGCAATGACATACATATACTCCAACTTGAGGTTTTTCATTACCGGTAACTATGATGTTTTTCTTAACTTTTTCTACTTCTTTTTTACTTTCAGTCATTTTCATTTTACCCTCTATATTAATTGATTTTTTATTATATCCAAGAATGGATCTATTGAAATGAAAGGAGGTACTCCAGTTAATTCATGATTTTTTATTAAACCTAATTTATTAGGATCCATTCCAAAAGATAATCCCAAAAGTTGGGTTATATATACTACGGGAATTTTCAAAGGTTCTCCTATTAAATCTTTATAAATCCCATTTGCTTCCATTTGTCCCAAATCAAGCTGTAAATGGCAAAATGGGCAACAATCCAGAACAATGTCAGCGCCAGCATCACGCATATTCATTAATTTTTCTCGGGTAAAATCTGCCGAAACTTCTTTTACAGCAGTTCTAACTGCCCCTCCTGCTCCGCAACACATAAATTTATCTTTATAATTGATACTTTTTGCGCCAGTTAATTCAACAATTTCATCCAAAAATGTTGGATCTTCGCATTCTCCTTGCCAAGGACGTTTATCGCTTGGTTTTATTATATGACATCCGTAATGCACGGCAACTTTAAGATCTTGAAAGGTATATTTTATATGGTCACGTAAATAATCCAAACCCATATCTAAATATAATGCCTGAACAACATGCTTTGGTTCTAAATTACCTTGATATGTTCTACCTATCTTAGCAAGTTCCTTTTGAACCATCTTTTTCATTTCTGGTTCATGTTCCAACTCAAACCAAGCATCTCGTAAAGTACCATAACATCCATTACATCCTGTTAAGGGATTCACTCCGATATGCTCGGCAATTGATATATTACGAGCAGCAATTACTAACCAAGTTGGAATATGGAAAGCTCGAAAAACTCCCGGAGCAGGACAACAAGAAGCTCCAGGTAAATCAACAATTTCAGCACCAAGAAAATCAAAAACATTTCTGATTGAAGCTTCAATCATAGGGTATCTATTAGGTATTACACAACCAAGAAAGAATCCATATTTCCAATTATACTCTGAACTTTCGCTCATCATTTATTCTCCTCTTGATTTTCTTCTTTGGCTCGTTTTTCTTTTAATTTTCTGGCGTTTTCCATTAATTCAGTGAAACCGACTGATTTCATTATTTCTTGGCATTCTTTTACGGCTTCAGGATGAGTATGAACAGTAGGAGGTAAACGTGGTAAGTCAAAAGATTCTCTTAAGTCTTGCCATTTCTTGTTAGCTTCTCCATTTGCAGGTACTCCATGACCGGTAACATAAAAAATATTGGTTGCTAAACCAAAATGAGAATCCAAAATATATCCTTCTTCTACTGCGATATTTCTTAATTTTATGATCATATCAGTTACTGGAATATTTCTTGGGCATCGTTCATAACAAGTATAACATGTAGAACATAGCCAAATATCAATATCTTTTAGAACACTTTCATCTCCAGTTAAAGCACGGCGAATAGCAGAACGAGTCCGATATGCAGTACGCCTACCAGAAGGACAACTTCCAGTACAAGTACCGCAATTAATACAAGCCCGAATTTTCTCTAATCCCGCATCAACGAACTTTTGAGCAATTCTGGAATTTGTCTCTTTGTGCACTTTTCTTTTTATATATTTTTCTACATTATCGCTCATAATTTTTCCCAGTTTCGTCAATAATTGTAAATTTAAATTGAACTTATATAAAAAAGTGAGAAAATTACTTTCTTAATAGTTTGATCAAACTACTTTATTTAATAATCTTAAGAAGTGAAAAGTATTTTTAATTATAAAATTTGTTATTGTCCTTTTATAATAGATATAAGCCTAATAATTAATTTTTATATTTTACAATTTTAT
The DNA here is from genome assembly GCA_048940445.1 of Promethearchaeota archaeon. Taxonomy (GTDB): domain Archaea; phylum Asgardarchaeota; class Lokiarchaeia; order Sigyniarchaeales; family SOKP01; genus SOKP01. The sequence continues at coordinate 118,488 of JBHLON010000003.1, read as the reverse complement.
AAGACTTGTATAAAATTCAAATTTTCATAAATAGATTATTTTTTTCGTGATAATTCTTTTAGATATTCCTTTTGTTTTTCTTCGGGTAAAAATACTAATTCCTTTTTAATCTCTCGTAATTCATCCTTCGTTAAGTTTAAAGCCAGTAATTCACGTCTGATATCCTTTTTAAGTACAATAAAGATTCTCGCGAAATATTTTTTCACTAGCTCTAATTTTTCAAAATTAATGCCATCATTATTAATGATAATCACTAAAATTTTTGCTAAAACTAAATTAAAATTTTCTTATTCAAATTATAGAATGAAGTTTTAAATTCTTAAAAAATTCGGAGTCCAATTCTTAAATTATTTCCCTCATTAATGTTGCTTTTTTGTAAAATAATTTGAATAAACTTTTTTATTCTAAAATCTCTAAAAATTATCTTTTAAAGACTTTTCTTATATTTTTGTTTGAATGTTTAGAAATAATAGAGAAATTGAGATAGAATTACTGCGACAAAAATGAAAAGAAATCCTAACTGCTATATCTATCTCCAACGTCCTTTAAATTCTAATTTGGCTTCAAAATTATTAGATGAATAGTATAAAATTTCTATATTAAAAGTCCTTTTTGTCCTATTACTAAATAGAAAAACTCTAACCCAGAATAGGTTTAAATAGAAAAAATTTGATTATATTGTTAGTCTGTTAATAAACCTTTTATTTAATTTGTCTCGAGGTATCAAGGAGACGCATGAGTCTAAATTTTGACGATTATAGGACCATTAAAAGAGAATTTAAACAGAAATTGCGTTGGTTTGAAGAGGAATTTGAATTAATTTTCAAAAATAAAACACACAATTACACTAAAGCCGATATAAAACTTGCTAATGAGATTTTAGACAGATTATCTGAAACTATTAACGAATATCGTGATGAAAAGTTATTATATCATCTAGTCTCCACTTTAAATAATATTGAAAGAAGCCACCCTGAATTTTTCCAGGATTAAATCAAAAAAAAGGTCCAAATTTCTTATATATTCTAATTAAATTTTCCTGATAGAACTTAATCTTATTATCATCAGGATTTAATTCTCTTGCTTGTTCAATTGCTTTTTCAGCTAAAGAATTTTGGCTGTTATCTAAATATGTAATAGTTAGCAAACCCCAAGCTTCAAGTGAAGTTGGATCGAATTCAATAACTGTTTTAAAGCATTCAATAGCATCATTTAAATTACCAATACGACGTTTAGCAATACCTAGCAGAAGCCAAGCATTATTATTTGAAGGATTTTCATGTAGAAATTTATTAAGATATTTAATTGCCTTAGAATTCTTCTTCTTAAGCAACATTTCATTAATTTGGGTCAGTGGGCTTTCTAATTCAGAGACATTGAACTGCATATTTATCAGATAAATACGTTTCTACTATATTAATTATCCATGTTCATTTATATAATTTTAACTTTTTCAAAAAATTGTTCTTGTAAAAAATTTTATTACAGAATAGACCTCAAAACTCGTGTTATTTCAAGATCATCGATAAATTGTACGAAACTCTTATTTTCCTATTTTTCAGAGTAAAATTTGGAAAATTAAGCACATATCCACGTGATAAAATTATTTTGAAATTATCTTTGTAATATATATTTAGTTTCACGAACTTGCATGTTAAACAAAAAATTTTAAATAGTTATAAAAAGTAATCTTAACTAGTTCAGATAATAATTCAAAATAGCGATTTTGATTAATTAATAAAATACGTTGTTTGTAATCCTCATAACCATTTAAAGCAAAGTATTGCTAATAATTAGGAAATATAGATTAATTTGGAATCAAAGAGTTTAAGTCAAGAGAGAAAGGAAATCATCGATGTTGATGAATTTCTTGATAGGTATCATTATATATCAAGTTTGGATTTAAAACTTATACTAAATCTTGATTTTGAGCTAGATTATTATTATAAATCTGAAAAAATTTGTCCAATAATTGAGTTGGCTAAACCTGAAGATGCGAAAGAAATTGTGGGTATATTCAAAGAAATATATAGAGGAACCTACCCTTATAAACAAATGGAAGATATTAATTCTATAAGAAAGATGATTATCCATCCAAATTATCATTGGTTTATCTTTAAGTTAAATTCAAAAGAAATTGTGGGTTGTTTTGGAGCAGATTTGGATTTACATGAAAAAAGAGCATTCCTCCATGGTTTTAATATCAAAAAGCAATATCAAAAAACTACTGATATTTTTAAGGCATTTATTGGATGCATAATTTATTTATGGAGAGAATATCGAGACAAAATCTTTTTATGGTATGGAGAGATGCGTACTAACGAAGCAATTTCTCAGTTTTTTACATCTTTGATTGGTATGAAACCCATTGCATTTCTTCCTAATAAAGATATATTCTTTAACAAAATTGAATCTGATGTTTTGCATATTATATTTAATAAAGCAATACTGAAACAATATCGATTTAAAGAAAAGCCTAAACTGATTAGACAAGTTTTAAATTGTTATAGTTATACGAATAAAAGATATAATCTGAATTTACCTCTTATTGAAAATCCAAAGATCACCTTAAGTCAAAAAGATATCAAATTAATCAGATCATCTGTTTCTGTTGAAATTAAAGAAGATACTTTCGGAAATCAAGAAGTAAAATTTTTAATAAAAAAGACTTCCTCATTTTTTGAATTTTTTCATAATATTTATAGTAAAAATATTGAAAATACAAAATATAAAATTCAATCGTTAGAAGAATTATTTGTTTTCATTGAAAAAGTCAAAACTTTTATTGATTCAATGAATATAAATTATTTCGAATGTTATGTCTCAGCATATCTACCTGAACATCAAAAAATTTTTAATGATGCGGGATTTAAACCCAGAGGATACATTCCTTGTTGGAGATTTCATAAGTCTGAAAATTATTTTGAAGATCAAATTATTTTTAATTCTTTTAATGGATCTATTGATGAGAATATAAAGCTAATTCCAGAAGCAATTGATTTGATTCAAATTTTGAAGCCTTCTAAAGATAATCGAATATCAGATCTTCTAAAAATAAAAAAATTTTAATTTCCATTAAATAAATTTATTTTTTACAATCTTTTGAGGATCTAACTAAAAGATGTAATTATTATTTAAACATATAAACTATGGTCGAGGAAAAAAAACTTAAAAATTGGACACAATCTTATTGGAATCAAGTATCCAGAAATATTGGAATAATCAATATTGAAGATCAAGAGATTCTACGTAAGGCAAATATTGCAATTTTTGGTTTAGGGGGCTTAGGTGGTCCTTTAGCCGAACAATTAGTTAGAAGTGGATGTGAAAATCTCTTGATTTGTGATAATGATCAATTTGAACCCTCTAATCTCAACCGCCAAATATGTACTAGGAATGATCTCGGCAAATATAAAGTGGATATTATGGAAAGATTCCTTAAGTCTATAAATCCCGAACTAAATTTAAATAAAGTTATAAATGTAAACAAAAAAAATATTAAAGAGAAACTATCCAATATTTCTATTGTAGCCTTAACTCTTGATGATCCAATTGGATCAATTTTAATTGCTCGAGAATGCAGTAAAAATAAGATACCAATGATAGAATCATGGGCAATACCGTATCTATGCGCTTGGTGGTTCACTTCAGATAGTATTGATTACGAAACTTGCTATGGATTAAACACTCATAATCTTGAAATCCAAGATATAGAAAAATCAGATGAGGCAATTAAAAATATCAAAAATGCTTTTTTCTTAAAGTTAATAAAATTTCCAGAAATCAAAAAAAGATACGATAGAGAGAAAAATTCTATAAATCAATTATTATCTCAAGAAATCCCATCGATCTCATTAGCTCCTATTGTTAGATTAAATGCATCTTATTTAGCATATGAGATTATATTTAGTGGTATTTTAAAAATAAAACAAATGGTAAAAGCTCCGAAAGTTGTTGGTTATGATTATCTTAAAATGAAATCTTTTGAATTTAATTTTAATTAATATTAATTGAATATCGAGTGTAATTATTCATTTAATACCTTTAAAACACTCTAACAATATCAGTGAAAAGTAATTTTATAAAGAATAGAAATACATTATAATAATAATAAAAAATATTATTATGTGATTGTTTGATATTCCAAGGATTTGAAATTGTGAGAATTCTTATTGTCCTTTTGATGCATTCATTTATTTCATTATTATTGTATTTCTTATCCTTTAAAATTTTAAGAAGAAATTTTAATCGAATGAATTTAACTTTAAGTTTATTTTATTTCTTACCTGCTACTGGATTTTTACTAAGTCTCATTTTTCTACTTTTAAGCACGAGTATCATTGGGTATATTCTCTATTATTTCTCTGCATTCTGCACTTTAAGCGGGTTTATTTTTCTAATCATTTTTATGCTTAATTTAACTAACATAAAGCCTTATCATTCATCTAAAAGGCAAATTATTATTATTCTTATTTACATTTCTATAGGTTTAATAATTTTATTTTTACCAGGTGGTATAACTATAAGTGAAAGTACGGATTGGTCTCCAATATTTAGTTTTCCGTTCTTTATTACCATGTATATTTTCTTTTCATCAGCGATATTTGTTCCCTCATTAATCTTATCTCTTAAGTTATATAAATCATTCGCTGACAAAAAATTGAGAAAGAGATTTTTATATTTCTTCGTAGGAATAATTGGAATGTTCATTGCTTTTTATGGATTAATACTTTTTAACACTTGGTATAATGTAATTTTTAGAACGATATGGGCATTCCTAGTTTTTTTTATTGTAGTTCCTTCAGGGATATTTATTTATTATGGGATTATACATAAATTATAGATACTTATCAGGTATTCAAGAAAATATCAGTCTATTTTAAATAAAGAAAAGTTAATTACTTATTATTAGAACATTCTAGTAAGTAATAATGAAGGATTTAAAAGTTAAGATATTAGAAAATCATAATGAAATTCTTAAATATTTATATTTAGGGACTTCAATTCCCATTTTGCCAGAATTCGAAAAATATATTTTAAAAACTTTCAGAGCCTATAATGTAAAGGCTTTATTATTAGAAAAAACCTTACATAATGATATTTTTGGTGAGAAAGTAGATAATACTCAAGGGATTACAATTATTTATGATGATGGAGCGGATAAATTATTTTTTGGCTTTTTTGGAGTATTTGATCATGAGAAGGAAAAAATTAAATTTTTAATTACTCAATTAATTGAATATGCTAAAAAAAATGATTATAATTACATCAGAGGACCAGTAAATATACCTGCTGTGATTTTTGGTTGGGGATTCATGGCAGAAGGTAGTAATAAATCTTTATTTATTTGTTGCCCAACAAATCCCCCAATTTATCAACGCGAATTCTTAGAAAAAGGATTCTATGTAAAATTTAAAGAAGATAGATACGATGTAATTACAATTAAATTAAATCCATATAAATTAAAAAAAAAAAATGGTTCTTATTATGATTTTTCCAGTTATGAATATAAGAATCCAAAAAAAAATGAAATATGGAAAGTTGTTGATGATATTGTAGAGTTACATCTAAAATTCATGCCAGCATCGGCTCAAATTAGTCCTTTAAATCCAATCAATACCCAAGTGCATATAGAATTTATTTATGAATTCGGATCAGAACACTATATATGGATTGTTTATCACAAACCTACACATAAAATGGTAGCTTGTGGTTTTATTGTGCCTAATCCTTTCTCAAGAGATAAGAGAAACCGGATTGATTCTGCAAGCTTCCATGATTGGGTAGTGCACCCAGATCATAGGCGTTCTGGGCTTGCAATGCTTATGTATGGTTGTACTTCTATGAATGTTTATAAAAGAGGCTTAAGGTGGGGTTCTTGGCCAGTAGGTGCAGATAATGAAGCTAATGCTGCTGCTGCTCGAAAAATGAAGGGTATTCGAGATAGACGTCATTTGATTTTAGAATTTTCGATAAAAAATAAATAAAACAACTTTTTTACTTATTTAAGATTGGAATAGAAAAATTAAATGTACTTCCTTTATTTCTCCCTTTAGATTCAACCCAAATTTTACCACCATGGAGATCTATAATTTCCTTTGAGATATATAAACCTAAACCTGTTCCTTCAATACCCACATCCCAACCTTGCCCATATCGTTCGATTTTTCCAAATTGTTTAAAAAGTTGTTTTTTTTCGCTCTCAGTTATACCAATGCCATTATCTTTTACAGAAATTATATAAAACCCATCTTCTTTAGAAGTCTTAATTTCAATATGCCCATTTAGAGGAGTATATTTTATTGCATTTATTAACAAATTAGCGAGAACTTCATAAATTCTCTCTTTATCGAAAGTTGTAATTAAGTTTTTCTCAGCCTTTACTTCAATTTTCTGCTTTCTTAATTCTGCAGTTCCTCTTAATTGTTCAACACAATATCTAATAATAGATGATAAATCGTCTTTCGAAGTATTTAATGTTAATAGTCCTTGATCTAATTGTGAACTTTCTACAATAGAATTGATATACAGTTCAAGCCGTTTACTGCCCTCCTTAATCTCTTCCAAAATAGATTTTATTTCATCATCTAATTTACTTTTGTGAAGAGTTAATAAGAGTTCTGTAAAACCTTTGATAGAGATAAGAGGAGTTTTTAACTCATGGGAAGTTCTGGTTAATAAACCTGTTTTTAATTTGTTAATCTCGCTTAACATTTTATTTTGTTCTTCCAGATGTTGTTGTACTTCCCATCTTCTCTTTTCAATTTCAATTGCATCACTAATTAAAAACAGGACTAATTTATCCTGATTAGTAAGGATGGGATTAGTTTGATAAAGTACACACAATGCATCATTATACTCTTCCCCAGACTTAATTAGCTTACTATAACTTGCCTTGATTTTGTATTTCTTGATCATTTCGTCGGTTTTAGCATAATCTGTTTCATTGATACTATAAGAAGTTTGAGGAAAGTCATGACTTTCTCTGAATAACTCAAAAATAAAAGGTTCATTCTTTAATTCCTTATTAGAGTAATTAAATGTCTCCCCTTTGGATGATATTACTTTATATTGGATTTCATCTTTAGTTATAGTTTTATTGATGTATAAAGCTAAAGTACCATTTATTAATTTATTGCAGGTTTTAAGTAATGAGATAATATTATTTTGAATTTCTGTAGAAAAGCTTAGAAAATCAATATTTAATTCATAGATTAATTTTTCGTATATTTTTTTTTCAGTTACATCTTCTAACCACATTCTAAAGCTCATTAGATTACCTTTATCATCATATTGATTTGTTCTTTTTCCTTGTAACCATTTTTCCTTCTCATCTTTAGAAGATATTCGGAATTCTAAATCTTTTTCATCAGTTGACTCAAATACTTTTTCAATGTCATCAGGATGAATTATTTTATCCCTTAAATCCTGATTCACACCTCCGATATCTTCATATCCTATAATTTCCAACAATTTTGGATTGATATAAGAGAGACTTTTGTTAATTTCATCATATTCCAAAATACCAACTGTTGAAGTTTCTAATAAATCGCGATATTTTTCTTCAGTTTCTTTTTTGTCAGTAATATCTTGTGAAATTGCTTGGAAGTAGGTTTTATCTGCCAATTGAATTAAAGTTAAATCTGTATTAACCCACGCAATTGTTCCGTTCTTTCGATATACCTGGAATTCAGTTGATTCAATTTGTTCTCCTCTATATAATTTAAGAAACTTTTTATTTAAAATAGAAAAAACTTCTATTGGAGCAAGAGGTAATTCTTCATATGATCTTCCTATAAAATCCTCTTTAGTATATCCAAACAATTTTTCTGTGGTTGAATTATAATCAATAATTATCCCTTTCTTATCAAAAAGAAGGATGGAATATGGTGAACTTTCAATCAAATGACGATACTTTTCTTCTGATTCTTTTAAATTTTGTTCAGCAATAATTCTTTCTGTGACATCTTCAAACGATACTAAAACTCCCACAACTTTTTCTTCAGAGTCATATAAGGGAATCCTATTAATATCAAACCATACTTCATTACCATTAATTAAAATCCAAGGATTAATAACATGTAATTCCGGTTTTCTTGATTCTATAACTTTACGTTCATGTTTTTGAATATCACTTATATCTTTTGGTGTCCAAGGAAGCTCTTCATCTTTTTTATTAATTATATTGTCAGGATGATCAATTCCTATCAATTTTGCATAATTATCATTACAGCCTTGATAATTTAGTTCAGTATCTTTCCAGAAAATATATTGAGGAATATTTTCCATAACCATTTCAAGCATTTCATAGGAGCTCTGTAATGCTTCTTCATATTTTTTGGGATTGAATAGCTTCCAAAAGCGAATTTCTGGTATCGTTTCGGTTATTTTTTTAAATCGGTCTTCATTCAGTCTTAATTGTTCCTCTAAATTTTTCCTTCTTGAAATATCCTTTATTATTACGAAATATTTCTTAGATCCGTTGTCTAATTTAAACTTTTTTGACCTAAGTGCAACCCAGATCAGCTCGTCTTTTGAGCCTCTAACTTTAAGTTCTTGAATTCTATCAGGAAGTTCGGTTCCTTTCTTTAGGGTTCTTATAGCTTTCTTAATATCCTCTGGAGAGATAATACTTAAAAATGGCTGTCCTATTAAATCAACAGAAGAATATCCTAATTTGTATAAAAAAGAACATTTATTAACGTATTCTAATCTTAATTCATCTGATGTATCAATTATGAGTATTAAATCATCTACAGTATCCATAAAAAGTTGGAGCTGTGTTTCGAGATTTTCATGATCTTTCTCATCAGTAATCATAGAGAATACCTTGGAAGATTCTTTTCTATTCTTCTGCAGAATGATATTTTAATCTTCTATAACTGAAGTAAAGACACATCTATTTATATATTAGTATATGCCTTTGATTTTTTATAATTATTATAGATTCAAATATAATGATCTATTCATAAAACTCATTCAATGTAGCTTTATAATTAGCGTTTGTAAGAATTACATACAGCAAATAATAAAAAATCGAATTTATTTCTTTATCATTTTGAATCAAAATTAATCCACTCAATGTCAAGCTCATTAAGCTTAATACGAGTAGGTATACCATCTTGATTCCAACCCATAATATTATAATAAATATTCCTCGCATTTTCAAACTTTTTTGGATCTATAGAAATCTCTTTTAGTGCTCCTGAAGTGTGTGGTTTAAAGAATCTTGTAGGGAGCCAATCGTCATTTCTATTAAATCCCTCTCTAATATTGAACATTCTCTCCATAATATTTATCCTCTCTCCTAGTTTCATTAACTCCCAAGTAGATACATCCCAATTAGTAACTGCCTTTACCAATTCAGCCTCTTGATTAATACTAAACGGCATAAAGAAGCAAAACAATAGACTATTTTCCACCGCTCTCCAATTAGTTAGATAAATTAGAGTTTTAATCTTTTTTGAGCTTAAATCATCTAAGGGCAGAGCATCAAAAATACTAAAAGTAGCAAAACCTTGCATTCGATCCTGATTTGTTAATCCAGTATCATGAAAATTTTTCATATGTTCTGCTCCAGTTGGGGACAGTGCATATCCGATTCCTAAACCATGTTTTAAGCGCGGTTCATGCATAGGAACTTCTTGACCTTTGACATGAATAGCAAATCTATGAGCTCCATTTCCTATTTTTTCTGCTGCTTTTTTAACACCTTTAGCTAATAAATCACCCAAACCCTCACGATTTCCAATCATTTCTAATAACTTCAACATACTTTGAACATTTCCGAAATTCAATTTTAATCCATTTGTATCTTCTTTTGTGAATATTCCATTTTCATAACACTCCATTGCAAAACTTATCGAAACCCCTGCTGAAATTGTATCTAAAGAGTATTTATTACATAATTCATTTGCCTTGCAAATTGCTAGCGGGTCATTGATACCACAATTTGAACCAAAAGCAGCAATAGTTTCGTACTCTGGCCCTCCATATGTTGGATCTATTTGATTTGGGCTATTTATAGAAACAACTTTTTTGCATCGAATTGGACAAGCATAACAAGTTTCTCTTTTTAAATTAATTTTTTCACTAAAAATAGCAGGATCTAATAATTTTGCATCCTTGAATTTCCCATCTCTAAAATTTCTGGTAGGTAAATTTCCTGATAATGCAAATTCTTCCATTCGATTTCCTCCGGTACCAAAGGCAAAATATTGACTATATCCTTTAAAGATGTCATAGCTATCTTTTAGGATTTGCTTGATTTTCTCTTTATTATTTACTCTTGGCTTATTACTACCCCTAATAGCAATTGCTTTTAAATTCTTTGACCCCATAACTGCTCCCATTCCACTACGTCCCGCAGCATTTCTATAATCATTAATAATGCAAGCATATCGCACTAGATTTTCACCTGCTTTACCAATGCTTGCCACACGGATGTACTTATCTTCTAATTCCTTTAGAATTAATTTCTGTGTATCTCCTGTGACTTTACCCCATAAATGACCAGCTGGTTTTATTTGAACTTCTTTGTCATGAATCCAGAGATATTTTGGTTCATGTGCTTTACCTTCAATAATGATCACATCATATCCCGCATGCTTTAACTCAGCTCCCCAATATCCACCTACTTCAGATACTCCAATAGCTCCTGTTAAAGGAGATTTAGCACCTATGCTGTTTCGTCCCGTACCGGGAATATTCGTTCCAGTTAAAGGCCCAGTAGCAAAAATTAACTTATTTTTATCGCTTAATGGATTTAATCCCTTTTGTGTTTCTTTAAGAAGAAAATATGCTACGAATCCTTCTCCTCCAATATACTTTCTATAAAAAAGTTCCTCTGGATGTTCAATAGAAATTTTGTTTGTTGAAAGATTAACTCTTAAAATATTGCCACTATAACCAAATTCCATTTTTACCACATTCTTTGTATTTTTTTCTAGTTCATATTATATTTTAATTCAAAATAAAGTTTTTAAAAATGAAGTTCATTCATACTTCGAAGAAAATTTGAAGTCAATTTGAATTTCTTATATATTTAGGATTCTAAAAACTTTCATTACTCTCTTAATATCGTTTTCGTTATTATAGTAATGAAAAGCAAATCGAAGTAATGTTTGTTCGGGAACATTTGGATAACGTTTCAAGGTAATATAAATCTGATTTTTTACTAAGTCATTATAAATTTTCTCTGCTTTTTGGTGTTCGAGAGTAATTATTCCTGATCTAAATTCAGTTTCTAAAGGTGTTATTATCTTAATATTATAAGCTTTAATCTCTTCAAGGAAAATATCTGTTAAATGAATGATTCTTTCTTGGATTCTTTTAATACCATCCTTAATCTTACCTTTCCCTATTTGATATTTAATTAAATCTAGACTACCAGTAAACGATAGAAGTGCTGGAATGTTAGAGCACCCTCCAAAAGCATCCATATACTTTACTTTGTTAATTACATTAATATTTTCATTATTTAAATAAAAAGGATCAGCAACACTTAACCAACTAGAAAATGGAATCTCTTTTTCACTTAAAAGAGTAGGATTCATATAGAGAATTCCTACTCCATAGCCACATGCACCCCATTTTAATGGATTAGCAGTAAGGATATCAATATTAGAATTTTTTGTATCAATATTAAAAGAACAAAATGACTGGGTTGCATTTATTATATTAAGTATATGATATTCTTCGCAAAATGCACCTAGTTTTTTAAGATCTTGCCTAAATCCTGTGAGTGATTGGACGTGGCTATGGATGATATATTTAGTCTTATCTGATATATATTGATTGAAATTTTCAATTAAATAGCGATGGTTTGTATCGTTTACTTTTATACTTGGAAACTTTAAGCGCTTAAAAATATGCACAGAAGCAGGAAATTCGATTGAGGGATATAAAAATTCACCATTTTCTAAAAATCTAGCAACAATATTCATCCCTGATGAAGTATTTGTCAAAAAAGCTATATTTTCTGGTTTAACATTAAGATATTCAGCAACATTTTTTCTAGTTTGCTCAACCTGTTCAATAAAATCGTCATAATGAATGTCACCATAATACAACATATCTTCAAAATAAGATACACCTCTCCTATATGCTTCCATACTTAAGGGAGATGCAGATCCTGCCATAATATAAGTTATTTTTTTTAAAGATGGAAATTGTTCATTTCTTATTTTTTGCCAATTTACACTCATAGTTTTCCTCACTTGTTTTCATTTAAGTTTCATTTTGAGTTATTATATTATTCATATTAAAAAAAAGATGATAAACTTTTATGATTTATAAACAAAACTTATTTGTTTGTAGTGAATTTATTTTCATTATTAAGATAATCTAAAATATGACAGAATGAAAACCGAAGAATTTATAAGATGTTTGAATTGTGGTAAGAAATTAGGAGTCAAAGCCGCAAAATTTCATAGTGAATGCACAGAATGTATGCTAAAATTAGATTTCAAATCAGAAGATATAAATCACAAAGAAATCAATGAGAATCTGCAAAGAATTTTGGATTTCTTTATCTCCGATGTAAACGCTGCTTTTAATAAAGATCCTGCTGCTAACACCTTAATAGAAGTATTAACTAGCTATCCTGGAATCAAGGCCATTTTGATGCATCGTATAGCACATTTTTTCTGGAAAATTAAAATGCCTTTTGTACCAAGGTATCTTTCAGAGATTTCTCGAGATCTTAGCGGTATTGAAATTCATCCAGGAGCGAAAATTGGAAGTGATTTCTTCATCGATCATGGAGGAAGCGTAGTTATTGGTGAGACCAGCATTATTGGTAATAATGTTACGATATATGCTGGAGTAGTACTTGGAGGCACTAGACTAGAAAAGGGAAAACGTCATCCAACTATTGGTAATGATGTAGTGATTGGCACTGGAGCGAAAATATTAGGACCTGTTACGATAGGAGACAATGTAAGAATAGGAGCAAATTCAGTGGTCGTTGAAGATGTTCCACCAAATTCAGTAGTTGTTGGAGTGCCTGGGAAAGTTATATCCCGAAAAGGAGAGAAAATTGAGAAAATTGATTTAAGACATGGGGATTTACCTGATCCTATTTCAATAGCACTCTCAAGTTTAGAAAAAAGAATTAAACATTTAGAGACCACTTTTTCAATATCTTCGGACAAACGACAGGATGAAATAGAGATATTCTATGGAAATTATGGGGGAGGAATTTAATTTGAATTTTAAAATTAAAATAAAAGAGTGCTTAAAATAATGAAAGTATATGATAACATAATTGAAACAATAGGAAATACGCCCTTAGTAAAACTTAATAAAGTTACTGAAGGAATAGAACCAAATATTTTTGTAAAAATTGAAGCTTTCAATCCTGGTTCTAGTGTTAAGGATAGGATTTGTATGGCTATGATTGAAGCGGCTGAAAAGGCTAATATTTTAAAAAGAGATACAATAATTATTGAACCAACATCAGGTAACACAGGAATTGGTTTAGCTTTAGTTTGCGCTGCCAAAGGTTATAAATTAATTCTTACTATGCCTGAGAGCATGTCCGTTGAAAGAAGGAAGATTTTAAAAGCATATGGAGCTGAATTAGTCTTGACTCCAGCCGCTAAAGGAATGAAAGGTGCTATTGAAAAGGCCGAAGAGTTATCTAAAGAAAAAGACAAAGTATTCATACCTCAACAATTTAAAAATGAAGCTAATCCTCAAATACACCGTATAACTACTGCAAATGAAATATACAATGATCTAGAAGGGAAAGTTGATGGATTTATAGCAGGAATAGGAACTGGAGGAACAATTACGGGTGTTGGTGAAATGCTTAAAAAGAAAATCGGGCCAAGTATAAAAATTTATGCCGTAGAGCCAAAAGATTCTCCTGTGTTATCTGGAGGTGAACCAGGCCCTCACAAAATTCAAGGGATTGGTGCAGGGTTTATACCTGATGTATTAAACACTGAAATTTATGATGAAATAATTCAAGTTGAATATGAAGATGCCGTAGAAACCTCAAGAAAATTAGCTAAATTAGAAGGAATTTTTGTAGGTGTCTCTAGTGGGGCTGCAACATGGGCAGGTATTCATATAGTTTCAAAAAAGTTTAAGAAAGGTGAAAATATCGTAATAATTTTACCTGATACCGGAGAGAGATACTTATCAACAGACTTGTTTGAAGATTAAAATTAAGAGCAAGGAGAAATCAAGGATTCAAAGGAATTATACTTGAAGTTAGGATAGTAGTAATTTCTGTCCATAAAGCTTTGAGATCAATTTTCATTTTACTATTTATTCTTCTTGAAATTTGGTTAAATATTGCCTTTATCTTTAAAGAATGAAAATAACTAATATTTGGTGCAATAACAGCTAACATATATTGCTTTTGACCAAATCGTTCATGTTCTGCGGGATATGAATCGAAGTAAGCATAACCAGACATTTTGATGTTTTCAAGATTTAAAAGAATTCCTTCGGCATTCGTGATTTTTCCATGCCCATATATAAATAATGTTGCCTGAAAAAGCTGATTTCCAATATCTTCAAAAGATACAGAAAGTATATTAGTTTTAGGGTAATGATCTTGTAATTTTGGACCATATTTATCATCCCAATACATTAAGAGCAAAAAAATTTTTTCTTGATCATCCATTGAAATTGAAGGTTCAATATCAAGAGACGATAAGATTACTTCCATCTTTTCTTTTATATTTTTTCTTTTCTCATTTCTTGCTATTTTACCGGAAATAACAGCTAATAAATCATCTTCATTAAAGGGTTTCGTTAAATAGTCATCTACTCCTAATAGTTTACCGAAACGAATATCTTCTGGAGACGATTTAGCTGTTAGGAAGATAAAAGGAATTTGATTTAATCTCGGGTTTTTTGAAACTTCTGTAAAGAATTCGTATCCATCTATATCGGGCATTATAATGTCACTTATTATAACTTCAGGAGGATTATATGATTGTGAAATAAGATCGAGTGCTTCCCTTCCATTTTTAGCTGAAATTACTCGAAATTTATTAGCTTCTAAAGTCAATTTAATAGCATAAAGGAGATCCACATTATCCTCTACAATCATGATTAGGGGTTTCATTAATAAGCCCTACATTAAAATGGATGTCTTAATTTTTATATTTATTGAATCATTATTTAAGATTTTTCAATATTTAAATTTGAATCTTTGGAAAAAAAATTGAAAAAATCGTTCCATTTCCAAATTCGCTTTCAACATATACTTTTCCTTGATGAAGCTGAATCAACTCTTTTGCTATTGTCAATCCAAGTCCCGTTCCGGGTATATCTTTGACCGAGTTGGCTCGATAAAATCTATCGAAAATAAAAGGAATATCCTCTTTATGTATTCCTATTCCAAAATCTATAATTTGAAATAGAATTCCATCTTTTCTTTCAGGATTAAACTTTCCAAAATATTGATCAATAGCTTTAATGACGATTTTAGATCCCCTCTCAGAATATTTGCAAGCGTTATCTATGAAGATTCTAAAAATTTGTTTAACAATATTAACATCTCCCATTAACATTAGATCTTTTTTTATATCCAATTCTATTATAATATCTTTTGATCTAAAGTTTGGTTCCATTAAGTCCAGAACTTCAGAGACCATCTCAGGAGGTGAATAAATCTTCCATTCTAACACCATTTTTTTCTCTTCTATTCTTGATAATGTTAGAAGATCATTAACTAATTCATTAAGTAAATTAACGTTTCTTATGATTCCACGCATTAAACTACCTTTTTGCTCATCTGTAATATTTTCTTTGTATTTATTTAAGTAATTTAACGACATCATTAAAACCGCTATAGGATTACGTAATTCATGCGACACAGTAGATACAAATTGCTCTAATTTTTGTTCGGCTTTTTTATGTTCTATAAATCTACTGATTATTTCAGCAATTGCACGATTTAAATCCTCTTCTTCTTTTAAAAAAGGTTTCTCATTAGACTTAGGAATATTGTTGTGTAGAAATATTTCAACTAAACCCATTTTTTTATCATGTACTTTAATATCTGCTTTTATATTCCAATCAGAGAATTTAAAATTTTTAGAACTAAATTCTTGTCCATCAAATATGATTCTTGCGTATGTTCTTTCTGGAAATTGAAACGCTGAGGGAAGTATTTCAAGAATTTCTTTAAATAAATCCGATTCATCCTTGTTAAAGCTAGAAGCGAAACCTGAAATTCGATATAAGCATGTTATCTCTTTTACAATTTCCTTCAATTCACTTTCGCTTTTCTTTAGAGCTTTTTCAAATTTTTTTTGTAAAGTTATATTTGAGATAATTCCATCATATCGAATTATTTTACCTGTTTCATCCTCAATAGGGACTCCTTGGTCTCTTAAATAAAACACTTCCTCTGTATCCTTATGAATTGCACGATATTCTAGATCATATCCTCTTTTTGAAGAAATATTTTCATGAAATTGCTTCTTTATTTTATCTCGATCCTCAGGATGAATGATTTTTAGCCACATGTTCTCATCATTATAATGTTCTTCTGGAGTTATACCCGTCCATACTTTCCACAAATCTGAAATAAAGATTACAGTCCTTCTTTCATTTGCCAAAGTTGAATAAATTACGTTGGGTATATTCTCAACTAAATTGCGATATTTTTTTTCACTGTTGATGAGTGCTTCTTCTGCTTTTTTTTTTTCTGTTATATCTGATATAAAAGCAATTGCACCATCATACTCTTGTTTTTCATCAAGAAAGGGTGCTGTTTCTAATCTAGTATAAACTTTTTTACCATTTTTATGTAAAAATTCAAAATCATGTTGTTCTTTAATACCTTGTTGTCTCCTTTTCAAATAATACTTGGATCTTTCAATATTTTCCTTATCCATAAAAACAAATAAATGTTTTCCAATCATTTCTTGTTCAGAGTATCCCAGAATTTCCATTATTCTTTTATTGATATAGGTAGTATAAGCATTTTTATCGATTACCCAAATGCCTTCATGGGCACTCTCTACAAATAGTCTATACTTCTCTTCGCTCAATTTTAATTTTCGGTATAAAAGATCAATTGGATTTTTTAATCCTATACTAATTATTGCTTTATATAATAGAAAAAAAGCCATAATTTTAAAGATATGACCAATTAAATTGGGGATGCCAACAGCAGTAGTATATAATGTAAATGATAACTCGGAAGCTATAGTTATGATCATTGAGCTGATGATTAAAAAGAATATGTTCTTATCAAAAGTGGAACGCTTCCTATACAGTATATAAATAGTTATTATTAATATAGTGTCGATAACATATTCACTTATTATTTTAAAAGGTGTTAATCCTAAATTTGGATCTATATAGCATACTGGGAATATTCCCATAAAAATAAATGTTATAATTAATCCTGTGTAAAGAGAGAATCCAATGAGGAAATAGTTTCCGTTGACTGTTTTCCTTAAAACTAAAGAAGCTATTAAAAATGTTATTGCTTGCAAATACCTCGCGGCTATCCATAATTGCGTAGGAAGATTGGTACCATAACCAAAGAAAATATTCATTCCAGTATAGGCTAATGTGTGGAGTAAGTCTATAAATCCTATAAATATAAAAGATAAACCCACAACTAAAAAGAATGAATTATCTAGATGTTCTCTTGAATTCCATAAAATAGAGAATATTGTAATTTTTATTACAATACTAAAAAATTCAGCAAGAGTATGAAATAGCAAATAACTATAGAAACTTGTTAAGATTATAAGAATTAGGATTAAAAAGAAAATGTAATAGTCTAAATGAGATTTCTTTCTTTCATATAATTTGTTCATGTTATCTTTAAAGGAGTTTGAAAATTTATATTATATATTAAAGTATTATGTTATTAATTACTTTTTTAAACATTTGTTCTTTCGAAAACGGTATAAATTGTTGTTTTATAGATTTCGTCCCAAAATTTGGAAGGAAGAAGCTCTTTTATTTTTGAGATTAAATCTTCCACTATAGCATCAGTAATTTCAGGTTTAACTTCCTTTAAATTAGGATCGTATTTATGTAAAAAGAGAGAAAACTTAATTTGATTAAATCCTTTATTTATTTTATTCAAAATTTTTTTTAGATAATTTATTGCCAAGTCATACCTTTCAAGGTCTTGGATATCAATAACATATATCAATTTATCAGTTTCTTTGAAGTTAATTCTAAATTCCTCTAAATGTTTAATTCTATATTGTTCTTGACCACCGAAATCCCAGATATTAAATCTTTCATCACTTAACGTTAAATTTGAAGTTTCAATTCCTCTTGTGGGATTTGAAGTGTTTAATGACATTAAATTAATTCCTTTTAAGCTCAAAATTATAGAAGTTTTACCACCATTATCTAAACCAATGAAAATGATCTTTTTTATAGATTTTTCATTTAAATTGTCAATTTTTTTTGTCATTAAATTACCATTATACTATAGTAGAATTTAAATTAGCTAACTTAGTATATCATATAATCCTCTTTTTTTTCTCTCTAAAAATTCTTTACTGTTAAGATTTTCCACGAAATTTCTTATCTGAGAGAGTAACTTAAGTATCTCTTCATTTTTTATTCTATAAAAGTTAATATTCTTTTTATCAATTTCTCTAATTTGAGATTCAATTAAATTAGCCTCAATCAAAGTGTTTAAGTGATGCGAGATCGTTGATTGCTTTTTTCCTAATATTTCTTCTAATTGTTTAGAGGATTTACTGTCATCTTTTAATTGTTCTAGGATATTTAAACGAGTATCATCACTGATTATTTTTAAAAGTTTAATTAGTTCCGTGTTAGCTTCTGACATCTTATTAATTCCTAACTCTGTTAATTAAATTATTCATAAAGGTCGTTTTTAATTATTCTTATTATAACTTATTTATGTTGATAAGGAAATATATATCAACCGAAATATTTAAATATCGGCATATCAACATATATCAATAAGGATAAACATATATAAAAATATTAAAAGTGTTGAAAAATGGCAACTGAATTATTCGAAATTGACGATATTGATAGAAATATAATTCAATTAATCCAAAAAGAGCCGACGCTTACCCATACCGAGATTGCTAAAAAAGTTAATCGCTCTCAACCAACTATTGGAATGCGTATCAGAAAATTAGAAGAAAATGGAATTTTAAAGTTTCAAGCTGGCATTAATGTTAAAACAACTGATTTGTTTCTTGCTA
The DNA here is from genome assembly GCA_048940445.1 of Promethearchaeota archaeon. Taxonomy (GTDB): domain Archaea; phylum Asgardarchaeota; class Lokiarchaeia; order Sigyniarchaeales; family SOKP01; genus SOKP01. Next base: position 99,301 of record JBHLON010000003.1, on the reverse strand, counting down.
GAGCTGAAATCCAAACATTAAATACTTCGGAAATAATTGATTTAGTGAAGAAATGCCCTTATATGTTAAATGCATTTAAGTTAAGTGGTTCTTCTAATATTAGTGTGCTAATGGCCAGTCCTAAATTAGAACGCCTAGATCATATTGTAAATCATCATTTTAGAAAAAATCCTAATGTCATCTCTGTATCTATTGATGTTATCACGGAAATTGTTGAGGATTTTGTATTAAATTTTGACTTTGATTTTGGTAAATGTGGAATCACCAAAGAAGGACTCTGTTGTGATTCATGTATGAATAAAGTTTGTAAAAAATAGATCTTTTCGTAATTAATTTATTTTAAACTATCTATTTTTATATATTTTCTCTGTTCTATAAAAAGAAAACTTTTAGATTAATTTGAACTATATAGTTTATTATAGAGAATTTATTAAAATTAAAATATAAAAAGAAGAATAAACAATAAAAAAATTAACCTGATTAAATGACTCTTCCAATCCTAGATTGGGTTGGACTGGAGGTTGAAATCAAAGATGTGTATTGCCAGTGTATCCGAGCAGTTAAGGAGGCGGCCTGCAGAGCCGTTATTCATGGGTGCAAAAGATTTTTGGAATTCTCTCTAATCTACAATTCCCATCACTGGCTTTCTTTTTTCTTAAGGTGATTAAATATGAGAATATACAATAGTTTGACATTTGAAAAAGAAGAATTTAAGACTCTTGAACCAAATAAAATTAAAATGTATGTATGTGGACCGACTGTATATGATAGCCCACATCTGGGTCATGCAAAATCAGCAGTTGCATTTGATGTAATTCATCGGTATTTTAAATATAAAAAGTATGATGTGACCATTGTTAAGAACTATACGGATATAGACGACAAAATCATAAAACGAGCCCATGAATTAAATGCTGATGTTCAGGAGTTAGCCAAAAAATATATTAAAGAGTATCAAGATGTTACAAAAGCTCTGAACATTAAGAAGGAAACAAAAAATCCACGAGCTACTGAAGTCATTCCATTTATAATTGAATTTATTAAAGAGTTAATTAAAAAAGGTCATGCTTATGAAAGAAATGAATCTGTTTATTTTTCAGTCAAGACATTTCCAATATATAACACAATCCTGCAAAATGTAAAAGAAAGTAATGTTGAGGAAGAAAATGAAGATTATTTAGGAGATCAAGATACAGCTTTCGGAGAAGATAAATTGGATACTAGAGACTTTGCTTTATGGAAAAAAATGAAGGAAGGTGAACCTTTCTGGGAAAGTCCTTGGGGTAAAGGAAGACCAGGATGGCATATAGAATGCTCAGCCATGGTTCTAAATTTCTTAGGTGAGACTATTGATATACATGGAGGAGGTCAGGATTTGAAATTCCCTCATCATCGAAATGAAATTGCCCAATCTGAATCATATACTGGAAAACCTTTTGCCAATTATTTTCTCCATAATGGATTTGTTAATATTAATGATGAAAAAATGTCGAAAAGTTTAGGCAATTATTTCTTGGTATCAGAGCTTCTAAAAGAATTTGATCCCATGGTTATTCGCTTATTTCTTGTATCTAGTCATTATCGAAATTCCATAAATTATTCACTTGATAATATAAATCAAGCCAGTAAAAATTATGAAAGATTATTTAATACTATAAAAAGAATCAATCAGGTTGAAATTAATGATGACTCATCTAAACAAATCCAACAATTATTAACCCAAATAAATGAAACATCAAAAAAAATAATCACTGCAATGGATGATGATTTTGATACTCCTGTCGCATTAGCAGAATTATTCACTCTATTTAGAGAAATAAATAAAAAAATATTCGAAGAAAGTATAAAAATAAATACTAAATTCAAAGAAAAGTTTTTCGAATTCGTTGATTTCATAGAAGAAATCTTAGGTATTTTTCCGAATATAGAACAAAAGCTTAGTGATGTTCAAATTGAAGAATTTAGTGAGAAAGATAAAAAAATAAAAGATTTAATCGATATTTTGACCAAAACGCGAGAGAAACTGAGAGAAAAAAAGATATTTGACATCAGCGATTATATTAGAAAAAGGTTAATAGAAATGGATATAGAAGTAGAAGATAAGAAATTATAGAAAATTAATTATTCAATTTATAGTATTTAATTTAAAATTTAAAAAAAATTATCTAAAAAATCAAGGCATAAACTTTCTATTTATAAAACTTTATGTAAAATTTTTTATATAAACTTCTCTCTTAATAGAATAATTAATTCAGAAATTTGAGAATGATAATGAAAAATGAAATTAGAAAATATAAAGGATTATATTTGGCTGCTAAATATCATATCAGTGATTCTAGGTTTTTTATCAGTATTTTCTCCTTTTGTCCACCATTCTGAAACTGGTTTTAATAGTGATTATTTTCTTTTAGGATTTAAGATAGATCATTATCCCATAGGCCCCCAGTATGATTATTATGGAACCGATAGTGTATTGTATAGAGTTGGTATGACCACCTTATTAGTTATTATAATTGCTTGTATTTTCTTATTGATAAATTCTTTACCATTATTACTAAGAAAAGTTAAAACTTGGTCAAAAGTATGGATTTCTTCCATTTTTTGGCTAGTTAGTGGTCTATTAATGATTTCTGGAGTATTATTCTTTTATATCGAAATGAATTTAATGGACTCATCATTCTGGAATTATTGGACTCTTTCTGGTGGAATATTACCATTAATTGGTGGTTGTTTGGCAGTTTTTTCTACTATTTTAAAGAGTCTAATCTCCTTGATTATTTCAAGACGCTCCAATATTAATAAAATTCGAAATTCTGATTGATAATTTATCTTAATAATGATTTTAAATTCTCTAAAATTTTTTGCTGGTTCATAAATTTTCTTTCATAAGGTTTTCCCAGGAAAATCTCTAGAAAAAAGTAAAAAAGAAGTTAAATTCAATTAAAGAAAATAATTCAAATAGGAAGATTAAACCAAGGTTTAATAGAGGACAAAATCCAATATTGGATTGAATTTAATTTCTTTTAATTAGAATTACAATTTTTTATATATATAATTAAATGCAATTTTTGCATCCTTTTTTAAAAATGATGTTCTTAAATCACCGATTACTTAATATAATATGGTTAGATTATTTGAATAATAAATAGATTAATTAAAAGAATAAAGAAGAAAAATTCCCACATTTTTAACCTAAATAAATTATGGTGCTATAGCGTGAAAAATAAAAAAAATGCAAGTATTGTCGGAATAGGATTAGTCTCAGGAGGATTGGACAGTCTAATTTCTTCGCTATTAATAAAGTTACAACGTATAGAAGTTATCGGACTTAATTTTAAATCTCCATTTTGTATCTGCGATAAAGCATTAAAAAGTTCAGAATGTGGGTTAAATCTCTATTATGAAAAGTTAGGAATTTCCGTTTTATTTGCTCAAAAAGGAGATGACTATTTAGAGATCATACGCCATCCAAAATTTGGATACGGGAAAAACTTAAATCCTTGTATTGATTGTAGGATTTACATCCTCAAAAAAGCAATGAAAATTATGAAAAAATTGGGAGCAGATTTTGTATTTACTGGAGAAGTTTTAGATCAGAGACCTAAATCTCAAAATTTAAAGGCTTTAAAAATAGTAGAAAATGAATCTGGTCTTACAGGTCAGTTATTAAGACCATTGTCCGCTTTATTATTACCACCTACTAATGTAGAAAAAAGTGGATTAATTGATAGATCTAAATTGATGGGAATAAAGGGTAGGAGTAGAAAAATACAACTCGAACTAGCAAGAAAATATGGCCTTCTGAATAAATATTTTGCATGTGGTGGTTGCTTATTAACCGATAAACAATTTTCTAGAAGAATGAGAGACTATATTACTTTTAATGAAGATTTAGCAATGCCCGAGATTAATTTTCTTAAATACGGAAGACATATTAGGTATAAAAATTCTAAAATAATTATAGGTAGGAATGAATTCGAAAATAATATGCTAACTCAAATTAAAAATTCAAAAGATTTAATGATGGAAGCTAAAGAAGTACCAGGACCTACAACTATTATTCAAGGAAAATATGATAATGATACGATTAATTTTGCTGCTGGAGTCACACTTAGGTATTCAGACTTGAAAGAAAGCTGTGGATCAATAATTTATGGATTTGACTCTAAAAAATTGGATAATATAATTACATGTAAAAAAATTGAAGACGATAAAATTAAATCTTTGATTTTATGATTTTTTAGTTGAAGATTCAATTATTTAAGATTTTTTGAACCTCATTATTCTATTATATTCACAATATCTGCAATTAGAGCTACAACCATCTTCTAAATTTGGTAAAATAAGTTCAGAATCAATGTCAATTGGAAGAATAAAATTTTTTACAGTATCTGTTATGAATTCTATCACAATTTTTTGAACATTGGAATTATTTCTAAAGTGTTGATCGACCACGTTATTTAACTTTCTTAGATTTGTATTTGCGATTAAAACAGACATATTAAACGTTCCACTTAGCCTAAACGCATTTAGCATAAAAGGGCAATCATTTACCATGTCTACTATTTCCTCTGGATTTTTTGTATTTAAATTTACAATTGCTAATTGAATTCCAATTTTTTTGAAATTTATCCCTGCTTGAAATTGTAAAATTCCTTTTTCTTTAAGTTTTCTTACCCTAGTTCCTACAGTCGGTTGACTCCGATTAATAATTTCGGCAATTTGGTAATGAGTTAAACTGGGATCTTTTTGTAAAACTGAGATCAGCTTCAAATCAATTTTATCTAATTTTATCTGATTATTATTCATCCTGAGTGCTTGCTCACTTTTCTAAAATTTTTATATAGATCAAAGAAGTGTTATATGAGATGAACATCCGCTAATTAACAAATCTTTTTTTTTATAAAAAATTAAGTGCCATTTTTACATATATTTCAACTTCCAATAATGTAAGTTCATCTCTTGAATTTCTATTGAGGGTTTCAGATTTAAACATTATTTTAGTTTTAGTTTCAAATCGAAATTAGGATTAAAGGAATCGTTTAAGTATATTATTATTCAAAATACTTATTAAAGAAAAAAGAGTATATTAAATTGAAGAATTATATTCAAATAATTAGTCTCTGGAAAGATAAAATAAATGATTGTAGAAGATAAATATTCAGTTTCTAGTTATGAAGAGAAAATTAATCTATATTCTTTATCACCATCAAGTAAATTTATATTGTATATATTAAAAGAACGAGGGTCCTTAAATCAAATGCAAATATTAAAGAAGAGTCTTCTTCCTAAACGTACAGTCGCATACGCACTAAAAAAGTTGCAAGAATATGACTTTATTCAAAAATTTAAAGATCCATTTGACAAAAGAATTAGCATCTTTAAAATAAAAATTTAAAGTTTTTTGAAAAAATAGTTTTGGATTAAAAATATTTCAAATAAAATTTAAATGATTTATTGAGAAATGATGAATATAAAGAAGAACGTCCCTTTTATAATAATCCTTTTCGTTGGAATATTAATTATTGCTTTAGTTATTATCATTTTACCATTAAATCAGCCATCAACTTATGGTTTAAGAAAAGCACTCATTCTTAGTAGTGCAAATGATTATTACAGAAAAGATGGGGAACCTGACTTTAATAATGGAAAGGACTCAAAATTTGATATTGAAGGGGAACCTATGTGGATACCAGATTTTAGTAATGCATCTGGAGGAGTTGATACCTCACTCCCTGGTCATAATACTCCTGGATTTATATTTCTATATGCATTAACATCTCCTCCCCAACCTAAATATGTTAATACTGAATTTGTATACAATTGGACAAATTATTTTGAGTTACTTAAATTTGCTGCATACAGACTTACTGCCTGGGTTAATATTACAACCAATACAAACTTTCCACCAGTTACACCTGCTATTATAACACCTCCTGGATCAGGGGTAAGAATAGGACTTCGGTGGTTGAATTCAAGCAATGGTATAGTAAGAGAGGATTGGTCGAAAGGATTATATGGAGGTTTCTGGGGATGGATGTTTTTGAATGTAACTGGGATTGCCGATAATTCGACTCTAAATGAAATCACACAATTAAATTTAGTTTTAGCAGTTGAGGGTTATATGAATGGTAATGATATGGTACTTTTTGATGATGTTAAAGTAGAGTATTGGTTTCCACCACCTATCCCAAATCCACCCTTGAGTAATATAGACTCAGATGGATTTCCTGCCCAAGCTCTTCAAGTTTACTGGACTTTAAAAACTCATGGATATACAGATGACAATATTTTTTTAATGTTATATCATACTGGAGATAACATAATCGATATTGACGCATTTGATGGATTTCCTAACGATCTAAATAGATCAGGGACTCTTGCTGATGTAGATGTCGAAAATGATGATGTAAATGCTAGCAGGTTCAAACAGGAGTTAAATGTGTCAATCACAGGTTCTTTTGCCTCTAGGATTCAATCAAATGATCAATTAATTATTTATTTGGTAGATCACGGTTCAAATAAAATTCTAGGAGATGGTAATGCTACGTTTCATTTTGAAGCAGATGATAGTTATATTACTGAGTTGGAATTTTTTAGTCTAATTAGACAAATAAATTGCGAAAGGATTTTGATAAATATTGATATTTGTTTTAGTGGGAACTTTTTGAACCAAAACTCAAACATTGGATTAAGCTGGTACAATATTCCTAATTCTATATTAATCACATCTACAACTGATATTCTTTCATGGTACTGGCGAGATAACAATAATCCTGATGGATTTGCTGGTTCATGGTTTTTTCATCAGTTTTGGGATCAATTAAACCAAAATCAGACAATAGGAGCCGCATTTAACTATGCAATAAATTTCATGCCCTCTGGATTTTTAAAAAATATAAACCAAATTCAAACTCCTTTGATACGAGATAATCTAGGAATCAAGGATTTATGGTGTTTTAATAATAGTCCACAATTATAAGTTTTTTAACATTTTTCTTTTATTTTTATTTACTTTTTATATTTCCTTCCAATTTTCCATGCTTTTCCAACTTCTTGACCTATATTCCAATAGGTTCTATTAGATGGTGAATAGATTATTGGATTGATTTTTTTAACATCTGGAACCTCGTTAGTTAGACAATCTTTATTAATATAAGTATTAATTATCTGACCAATGTATAAATCCTTTCTTTCTGCAAGTTCTACAATCTTTACTACTTTACAAGCATGATTAACTGGTGCTTCACTTATTAAAGGTGCTTTTTTTAATTCTCCAAAAAATGTTTCAAAAAGTTGTGATTTGTCAATTTCTACTCCTGATTTCATACCAAGGAAGTCTGTAATTTCTACCATTTCTAATGAAGGAATGTTCACACTAAACTCCATATTATTTAGAATGCCTTTTGTTGTATAATGGCCGGGACCACATTCAATTGAAATCATTGGGGGAGAAAGATTTACTACTCCACAGAATGCAATAGTGCAATAATTTGGTTTTTCATCAACAATTGATCCTACAATAACTGCCGGCATTGGATATAATAACGTTCTTGGCTTTCTTAGTTTTTTTTTCAACATTTTATTAGTACTCCTTTTTTTGAACAATCTTATACTTGTAAGTATTTAAATGCATTTATTATTGATTAGATGTCTTAATGTTATATATACCATTAAATGACCATGAAACATTAAAAATGTCTGCTGATATCTCGCTATAAGTAATATTAGAATCCGAAATTGAGGGATATTCAGTAAAATTATGTTGAATATACATACCGTCAAATAAAGAAGATACACCATTGCTCTTTAAATTATCTTCAAGGTCATTCAGTTCATTTGTTTCATTAATTAATTTAGATTTATTAGGATTAAGTTCATCTAGTACAAACACGAATGTATAAAAGTTTACTAGAAGGAGTAATGTTAGTAATAGAACACCCTTTGCCCTTTTGTTATTGAAATTTAAAAATTCATAATTAAATTTCGCTCCTTTTTGATCAAATTTTATGATATATTCAAAAATTATAATATTGTATTTATATATTTTCTTCATAAGATTTGATTAATGATATACATCTATTATCCCATTCAATTAATTATGCTTTGTTGGATACGTCCAGATCCTCGATTAAAACTAATTAACTCTTGTGTAGACTTTCTAAAAATAAATTGAATATACATAGTCCTGCTTCTCATCATTGTTTCTAAAAAGAAATATCTAATTGAGAAGGTATCCTGATTCCTGGTAAATGTTGGAAATAAAGTCCATTTTGCATAATAGTAATCTGCCTTACATAACTTTGTTCCCTTTTTAAAGAGAGAAAATTCCTTGGCATCTAAAACATTATTGAAAATTTCAATTCCTTTCGTGTTTGAAAAATGAGATCTCTTTTCTATGCCCAAAGAAAATTGATTGCCTATAATGTCATGATTATAGATAGTATAATAAAAAGGTAAAATTCCAGGAAAGTATTTCTGATTGTTTTCAAGATTTGAAGATATCCAAACCTTAGATATAATTCGATACAAGTAATATAAGAAGAAGAAGGAAGTATAAACGTTAATGAATAAATTAAGCAGAGATAGATCGGCTGAGAAATTATATAAAAAGCCTAATAAAACCAGGAAAGATACTGAAATTATCATAGTGAATAAGCTCCCAGCTTTTTCAACATAAAAGCTTTTTTCTTGTTTAGATAGTGGATATAAGTAAGGAATTTTTGTAGTCGTGAGAAGGTCCATAGACACATGTAAACTGTAAAAAGCCATGCTTATAAACCAGGCGTTAATGAATGATTGTTGTGTTATTAAAGAATATAAAATGCCACCAATACCGGAAATCATTATACCTATGATATAGGAGTGAGAACCTCCACGATGTTCCAGATAATTTGACTTAATTATCCTTTTTAATGGTATGATGAAAATATCTAAGTCTGGTAATACCGAAAATAGAACCGCTAGAAAGATATAACTAAAACCAAAATCCTTTAAGAAAAGGATGTATATTAGGGCTCCAAAAACTAAATGAGTGAAAAAATCCATAATATAATTTTCTTTGAAGATATTTGATTATGTAAATATTTAGTAGAGAATAAGAACTTTAAAATCAGAAATTCAAAATTAAATTTTAATATTTTTATTTAAAAAAATTAAAGATTACTTGTTTTTATTTATAATAAATTAAATGAATAAAGCTAAATACTTTTTAAAATTTTTTAATGAAGAATTATGCTCTTCTATTGACAATTTCTTTTAACTCTTTAAGAACTGTGATCTTATCTTTAACAATTTAATAATATTATCTCTAATTTATTTTAGATACAAGTATTGTAGAGATTTACATCTAAAGTTCTTCCATATTATAATCCGTGGATCCAACTCCATAATCTAAAGCATATTTAATATATTTTATTTCCAATGGATTATCTATATCTTTTAATTTAATTGAAATTGGTTGCAATATCTTAAAACCATAAAAATCTAAAGCAATAGGATCTGTTCCTGCAAAGAGATACCCTAAATCTTTTTCTTCTCCACCATGCCTAAATTCCTGAGCCTTTACCATTACTTTTAAGGCATCGCAAATAATTAAATGGGATTTAAATATAGTGTTTAATTCAGCGATTCCTTTGTGAATATCTTTAAGCTTTGTATGCATTTTTAATCGTTCGGTTTTTGGTAGATATCCAAACTTATCCTTTAAAGCATTAGTTAGTTTTACAATAAAATGATCCTTTAAAATCGGAAGAGAGATTATAAAGTCTTGCTGAAATGGAATTTCCGATACTTTTAAAGAAAATCCTCTCGTGCTTTTTACTTTTTTAAAAGAATGATCATAAAAGTTTACAAAAGGAATACCTAACTCTTCACATTTTTCAATAATTGGATGATTTTCTATCTTCTTGGCTGATAAATCTATGCTTTGACCATCCCCACATATTATTTCAGAGGAGCTTGATTTAATTTGCTCATACACAGCTTCTATCATTTCAGGATGAGTTGTTGTTGGATACGCGTTATATGAGACTAGATTTACTTTTATAAGAACTCTCCCGTCAATATGTTTTATAAATCTTGGTATTAGCGACGCGACAAATCTTTTTCTATCCGGATTTTTGGTAAAATAAATCGTTGACATATTACATTAATGATCAAATAAGTGTAATTCAGAAAAGAAAAGTTTGAATTTAAATTTTAGAGATTTAAAAAAAAAGAAAGTATTTTAAATAAATTTTAGCTGATTTCTGAACCGCACTGGGCACAAAAATTCCCTATTCCAGATAATTTAGCCCCACAATTTGGGCAAAAATTTATTCTTAGTTCATAGCTTTTTATGGATTGTGATTCAGGTACAGGAGTTTGCAGCTCCGAAGATTCTGGAGTGTCATAAATTGGCAACTTTTTTAGTGTTGCGAGCATGAAATATCCTTTGATATGATAGATAAAGCCGATGATTGCCGGAACAATTAAAAATCCTAAGGAGCTTAAGAGTGTACCCGTTTTTAGTTTATCGCACCCCTTAATTGCCTCTTCAGACATATAAGCTGGAAACAACTTAAAATTATTCTCAAAAAACATTTTTAAGTTTTTCCACGCTTTCATTTCGGCTGCCACGCCTACGTATATAAATATTATACCGGAGATCATAAGAATTATAGGGATAGAGAGTGAGATATAGATTGGAATTGAGGTTGAGCTAAAGAAAAATAAAGCAAGATTAACTCCTCCGATAATAAAGACAACCATACCACATATTCTTGAGATATAACCTTTGATGTATTTTGAGCGAAATTCATGTAATGATAAGTTATTTAAGGAATAATTTACTCTCTTAAGACTTCTTATCGCAATAAAAACAAAAATAATTGCAATAAAACCAGTTATTCCAGCGAAAATGCTCACAATCGTTAAAATTGCAGCAACTTGAATATATTTCCCAAAATCATGGAGATCTTTTCTAATATCTATTTTTGACATTTTATTTTCGAATTTTAATTTTAGATATTTAATATATATATTTCAAAGATGATTGATTAAAGAGTGGGAGTCCATTAATTGCTATTGTTTATAATTTTGGATTTGGAATGATAAAAAGGTTCATGAAGTGTAAATTCAGCATCTGATTTCAATGAGAATTTCACTAAGAGTATTTTTTAAGAAAATAAGGTTTTATCTTATACATAGAAATTAAAACCTAAATTTGTTTCTGAAGTTATCTTTCCACCATGGTTAGTTGACGAATCAAATATATCATAAAATTTTTATAGAAATTGGTTTTTATTAGAATATCATATAATCTAAGCTATTTGATTCTTGAATTAACTACTCAATTGTGATTGAGAATTTTGGGTGAACATGAAACACTACTGAGACTAAAAAATGCCATTATTGAAGGATTATCAGAAGATGCAACTTATCTTGTCAAACAAGCATTAGATACACAAGTTAAACCTAAACGTATATTAAATGAAGCAATAATCAGTGGGGCTGAAGAAGTTGGAAAAAAATATGAAAAGGGAGAATTTTTTTTAGCGGATATGATTTTAGCTGCTGATGCCATTAATGATTCCATGAATCTGATTAAAACTAAATTAGAAGAAGGAACTCATCATTCACAGGGTAAACTATTAATTGGAACTCCTGAGGGAGATTTACATGATATTGGGAAGACTGTAATAGTAGCGCTATTACAAGGTCAAGGATTTGATGTCATCGATTTAGGTGTAGACGTTCCTCCTGAAAAATTCCTATATATGGCAAAAAAAGAAAATCCAGATATTATAGGATTAAGTGGATTACTAACTGTAACAATATCTAAAATGACAGAGATTGTTAGTTTACTTAAAAGAGAAGGGATTAAAGCAAAAATTGTCTTAGGTGGCGGCATTTTATCTGAAGAATCATGTGAACATATCGGTGCCGATGCTTGGACCAAAGATGGTTGGGAAGGTGTGAAATTAATTAAAGAACTAATGGGAGTTGTTTAAAGTGCCACATGATTGGGAAGCATCTACCCGTAGAATAAGAGCTACTTTTGCTGGATTATCAGATATTGACCGAGTACCCTTTTTTCCGCTCGCATGCGAAGAATTAATATGCCGAATATCAGGTAAAACCCTTCGAGAGCTTCTTTCTTCACCTAAAGCTTATGCAAATGCTGCTATTGCGACATATGAATTCATAAAAGCAGACACACTTTCAATTCCAACGGCTTATGCCGGTCCTGCTGAAGCATTGGCATTTGCAGAAGCAAATAATAAAGAAAATGTAATTAAATGGTCTGACTATAAAGTATTTATGGTTAAGCAAGGTGATATTTGCAAATCTGAAGAAGATATCGAAAGATTAGAGATACCAGATCATAGTAAAATCTCATTATGGGATACTTGTCTCTCAGCAACTAATCTTGTTAAAGAAAAAACAAGGTTTCAACTGAGTTGTTCTCTTGGAATTTGGTCGGTAGTCCAAGAATTGAGAGGGGTACAAGCATATCGAGATATGCGTCGTAACCCTGAACTGTTATTAAAGCTCTGTGAAAAAGTGTATCAATCTCAATTGGATTTGTATAACTTCTTTATTGAAAAAGTGGGAGCCAGTCGAACAATTTTCTTTACTGGTTATGCGTTTAATAAACACATGATGAGTTTTGAAAATGCTATGAAATATGAAGGACAATTTATTAAACAATTACAGAAAGAAACAAAAGCAAGGATTATTCTCCATAATTGTGGAACTAATCCTTATTTTGATGAAATGTGTAATGAACTAGAGTTATTGGCGGTGAATGGTTCACATCCATTAGATATTGAATATTGGGTTGAATTTAAGAAGAATCATCCTGAGGTGACAATATTAGGAGCGAATATAGATGTAAGTAGGGAATTACTCAATGGTACTTCACGTGATGTTGAAAATATAGTAAAAGAAAACATCAAGAAATTAGCTCCTGGAGGAAGATATGCTGTGAGCCCTATTTGTTGCTTACCTTGGGGCGTCTCATTGAATAATATTATGACAATCCCAAAAGCGATAAAAAAATGGGGTACATATCCCCTCAATTTTGAAAGTTAAATTCACCATCTGATTTCAATGAAAATTGAGTGAAAAATCCCTGTCATTTAAAGTAGGTTACGAAAAGATAAGTTTATTATTCTATTTTCTTCCTTATTCACCTAAATTCATAATCTGGTTTCTTTGAAAATTGCACTGAGGAACTCTTATAAATATGTAGAAAGCGTTATATATTTATTATTCTTATATTTTTATTTGAATTCCAATAGAAGGCGGGATAAAATTAAACATCCATCCCAATGTATGTGTTCCATGGAACTATCGAAGCCTCAATTATAAATATGATGTCTCGAAACATTTTATAACATTTTTTTTTATGTTAAAATTAACGCCTTGTTTAAAGGATCAATCCTTTCGAGGCGAGTAAAAGATCTATATTAAAAAAAATATGGGGTGAAAGTGGTAGTGAAAAAGAAATTAAAATTAACTACAATTTTGATTACGATGTCACTTTTACTTGGTATTGTAGCAATGATAGCACCGGTGAAAGCTACTAATCCTAATCGTATCTTAATGGTTGATATCATGGCAAAAGGAGATGACATAGATCCAGGTTTTGCTGGGGCAACGAATTTTATCATGGCAAAGATTAAAGATGATAAAGTGCATATAGAATTCAATCAAAAAATCTATGAATCAGGTAAAAAAGTGTATATGATGATAGGAAAGCTCCAAGATGGATTAGTTCTAACGACTAATCATTACTTTTATTGCCCAATCTTTAATGTCTGGTGGATTAACGTTACGTGGGTAATGGGTGAGGGAATGTTTAAAACTACTGATACCAATTTCGAAGTATTTTTTCGTAATTCATTTCCAATAACCATGCCAAATACTGAAGGTAAATATGTATCAGCACAGATTTTGATGTTTCTAAGTCCTACAGCCAAATATTATGAAGCTGATCCTGATGATCCCATGAATCCTGCGACAATTCCCTGGGACGAAGAACCTTTAATTTGGGAAGGAGGAGGATGGGCTCTTGTTGGAGCGATATGGGAAGTTGAAACACCTTTTGGCCCAATGGAATTGCCGGTCGGTCCGGCATCCTGTCTGACAAATTATATGGAACATTGGTTCTTATAAAGCTAAATCAAATGTGATAGATGAGAACAATATTTTAAAATCCTTTTTTTTTTTTTATAAAAGTAGTCCCTAATTCACAGTAAATGTTATTCTTTTAGCAATTTTTCCTTCAATTTCTTGCAATAACTCTTCTTTAAGATATGCCATAAATATGTACGATCTAAAAGTTACTATTATACATGTCTTTTTTCTAATGGTTTAAAAAAAGAGGATTGGGTTTAAATTTTAATACTTTTAAGAAATTAATAATTATCTCTACTTACATCTTTAATCCCTATAATTAAGATAATTTGGAGCACGATTTGCTTTAAATATTCACTTCTCTAAATTATCAGATGTGTATTTCATCATTGCGTATAAGCTTATTACAAATAAGAGAAAATTTAATAAAAAATGACCATTTACAAGTAATGAGGTATTGATATGGAAGATGTAAATAATCTATGGATAAAAAGAAATTATGAAAAATGTAGCGGATGTAGAAGATGCGAGATTGCGTGTTCTCTTTATCACGAAGGGAAAATTTGGCCGGAAGCTTCAAGAGTGAGAGTTTTTATGTTCGTTCCCGGAGTAGAAATACCTCATCTTTGCTTTCAATGTAATGATTATCCTTGTGTTGAAGCTTGTCCCGAAGAAGCTTTATCTATAAACGATCTTACTGGAGCTGTAATCACTGACAAATTGAAATGTACCGCTTGTGGAACATGTATTAATGCCTGCCCTGGAAGAATACCACATCTCCATCCTCGAGATGATTACATAGTAATTTGCGATTTATGTGGTGGTAAACCGAAATGTACAGTTAGTTGTCAAGAAGGAAAGTGGGATACTTTGATTCTCTTAGAAAGTCAAGATATAGAAACGAATAAAACACCAGCTAAAACCCCTAAAGAACTCGCACATGAAACTGCAGTAAAAATATTAGGTGAAAAAGCAACTAAAGAGGTGTATGAATGGTGAATGGTTATGCGGGAAAATTTCTGGAAATAAATCTGACAAATAATAAAATCGAAGAAATTACATTTTCAGATGAAATTCTTCGGGATTACATCGGAGGTAGGGGTTTAGGAGTAAAGATATTATGGGATCGGCTTGGAAATAAGTGGGAGACTATTGATCCTCTAGATCCTGAAAATATTTTACTCATGCTTACTGGCCCTTTTACGGGATATTTTCTTGGTGCTAGAATTTGTGTAACAGGGAAGTCTCCCCAGGGTAATGGAATTATAGGATCAACAGTCGCAGGAGAGTTTGGTGTGGAATTGAAATGTGCAGGTTATGACGGAATAATCTTTACGGGAAAGGCTGAAAAACCGAGTTATGTATTTATTTGCGATGATTACGTAGAGATTAAGAATGCTTCACACATATGGGGAAAAACTAGCAGAGAATCTATGCGTTACCTCATAAAAGATTCGATTAATGACATCAAAAAGATTCATCCTAATTATGGTGAGTTTAAGGAACCTTCAGTTCTTTATATTGGTCCTGCTGGAGAAAATAAATCCCGAGTAGCAGCCGTAGAAGCAAAATATGCTCACGCGGCTGGTTATGGAGGATACGGCGGTGTAATGGGTTCTAAAAACTTGAAAGCAGTGGTCGTAAAAGGTTTTGGGCCCTTACCAGATGTGATCGATCAAGATAAAATGCTTGAGCTATCGCAAGAATTTTCAAAGAATTGTTTTACAATAGAATTTTTTAGACGTTGGGGGACAGGATCAGGAGGATATACATTTGGTGCTGACTCAAGTTCAGAGCCAGTTAGAAATTGGCAGGAAGAATGGCATAATGAAAAAAGTTATAGAGGTGAAGAATTCGACAAACTTTGGGTAAAAAAGTACTGGGGAGACTACGGCTGTCCTGTTACGTGCCTAAAGTTAGCGGTATTAAGAGATGGAAAATACGCTGGGGCAATCTGTGATAATCCCGACTATGAGCTTGAAGCATTCTTGGGAACAAATTTGGGTATTTTTTCACCAGAACAGAATATTTATCTCTCGTATATAATCGAAGAATTAGGATTTTGTGGCATTCAAGGTGGCGCTATTTTGGGATTTACTGGAGAATTATTCCAAAGGGGTATCCTTTCAAAAGAAGATTTAGGAGGAATTAATCTTGAATGGGGAAATGTTGACGCGTTTGCAGAATTGGCCAGAAAAATTGCATTTAGAGAAGGTATTGGAGATATATTAGCAGAAGGTATATATCGAGCAGCTTTAAAACTTGAAGAAATGAAAAAAACCGAAATACTTAAGTATGCGATTCATCTTAAAGGCATGGCAATCGGAGCTCACGGCCTTAAAAGCGGCAAAGATATGGTTACACAAACCTCCATTGGATATAGCGTATCAGTTCAAGCAGGAGATCATACATCATCAGCCGCACTTCCTATTGATGGAGATGGAAGTGAATTAAACTCAATTCTGAGCGATTCTGCCGTATATTGTTTCTTTACCACCTTTACTCTCGATTTTGATCAAATCGCAAGTTTCTATCAAACTGTAACGGGTTGGGAATTACTAAAAGAAAGTTGGTTCAGTGAAAAAGGATTAAGAATTTTACAATTACAGAGAGCAGTGTCATTGCTTGGAGGACCAGATGCAGAATGGAGATCAGAGCAAGACGATAATCTGCCATCTAGATTTTGGGAACCTCTCCCATCGGGACCATATAAAGGGAAATCAATAGATAAAGATATATTTGAGAAATTAAAATCCGAATATTACACAGCGGTGGGGTGGAATGATAAAGGTGTGCCCACTTCTGAAATATTGCAAAGGCTAAATTTAAATAATGTTGAATCGAAGCTTAAAAAAGAGGGTTTATTATAATTTCAAATGTAAATTCAGAATCTAATTTCTATTAAAAATTATTTAACATCTCCAATCTTTAGCTTTTTTATCAATTTTTTTAATAAAATTATCTTTTCCCTTTAAATAACCATCAATATTTTCTGAATATTCTCGCGCGAGTCTTTCTTTTAATTTACTATATTTTTGTGCTTCTTTAGGATGAGCTTTCAAATAATCTCTGAAATTTAGAAGACGAGTTATTTCAGAATTATCTTTTTCGAAGATATGAATATGAAATGTTCTTAATTCTTCACTACCTTTGATAAATAATCTTCTTCTAGGGATACCAGACTCTCCTTTTGGAATATAACCCTGAGTAATCATTTTAGCATTATAGTTATCTATTACATCTATGTTACAAACCTCAACTAAAATATCAATGATAGGTTTGGTACTAATTTCAGGTATAGCAGTACTGCCTATATGATGGATGGCTAATATTTCTTTGTTAAAAATTGATTTAATAATTCTAGCCTCCAAGTCAAACTTCTTTTTCCATTTTCGATTATGTGGTGAAACCTCGACTATTCGGACCATAGTTTTAATGTTTTAAAAGAAATATTAAGGATTAATTACAGAGAGAAGTAAGTACAAATTAATATATTTTTTTCTGGAAAAAATAATAAAAAAAATTAAAATTCCATTTTACTGGAATTAAATTGTAATTCTTTTTATGATGAGCCTGACGTCCTTGAAGACATCAAATCAACTAAGGATTCGGATGATATTACAGAATCACATTTTGAACAAGAGTGCCATATTAAGGGCATGGCCCCAATCCGATCTAAGTATTTATCAACAAACTTCAGACCCCATTTTGCCATACTTTTTAGCATCTTTCCCCCAAATGGGGCAATCTCAGCTTGAATTTCTATGAAAGCCTCGTAAACTTTTAATATATCATCTCTAAACTTATCATTGATAGGTGCAGAGTTTATTTCAATTTTTACTTCGAGTTCATTTTTACAATATGGGCATTTTGGCAATTAATATCACATTTTTACTATTTTAATTATTGAATTTCTGCAATATAGTTAATCATTCTATTTAAAGAGTAGAACTATTTAATTAATAAGATAATTAAAATTCAGAATTTAATTTCCTAAGAATTTGAAGACTTGATCTAAAGACTAATTATGATATTCATTTGAGAAGAGAAATCATTTGGTAATTAGAAAATTCAAAGGTATTGAAAAAAGATCAACTTTATATTAGAAATCAACACCCTTATATAATTAATTGAAAAATAAGATGTTCCATTCCCATGAAAACAGAATTTCAAAAGATCCGGTATCTCTTCCTTGATAATATAAAGGTCCTTTTTACTATTCTAGTGATTTTTTGGCACGTGACGGTCACTTATGGTGAGGTGGGTTGGTGGTATTATAAAGAGTCTAATCCAGAAGATCCTTTCAGTTATATATTCTTTTTACTTTTAACCTCAATTGGAGGTGTGTTTCAAACTTCACTCTTAGGATTATTCTTTTTATTGGGGGGATATTTTACTCCAAAAAGTTATGATCGAAAAGGGGTTCGTAGATTCTGGAAAGAACGACTAATTCGTCTTGGTATCCCTCTCCTTCTATATACTATATTAATTAATCCTCTTATGATATATGTTCTAGCTAAATTAGGAATTTCTCCTTGGAATACTAACCCTATGTTGCAAGGAACGTTTCTAGAATATTATTTAAGTAGATTTGTATCATGGGAAACATTTATTGAATTTCTATCGTTTGCAGGACCTATGTGGTTTCTTAAGGTTTTACTAATCTTCACTGCGGTTTATACTTTCTGGCGTCAAATAACTAAACTAAAGGCCATACAGAAAAAAGTTCCAAAGCTATTTTCCATCCCAAGATATTGTTCTCTCCTCCTTTTAGCTATTGGATTAGGATTTCTTACTTTTTTAATCCGTATATTCTTACCTATAGATCAACGCCCTTTAGAAATACCATGGGGGCAACTCATTCAGTATCTAATGATGTTCAGCATCGGTATTATATGTATTAGGTATTTGTGGTTCGAAAAAATGTCTAAAAAACATGTAAAAATCTGGTTAATTACAATAATCATTTCACTTGTGGCAATTTATATCGATTTTTTTATAGCTATAGTAATTAATGTTAATCTTATCGATTTTACAGGAGGGAATAATTTACATGCTCTTATATTTGCTTTAGTAGATAATATCATTTGCATGGGAGTAATTTTTGTTTTAATAAAAGTTTTTTATGCAAAATTCAATAAACAGGAACCTATATTACGGAACTTGTCCGCTAGTGCATATCATATGTATCTCGTTCATCCACCTATCCTTGTCGCCATATCACTTGGATTTGCATCTGTAAGCCTTTATCCTATTATAAAACTTGCTATTATATTTCTTTTAACGGTTATGTTATGCTATTTATTGAGTCATTTTGTTATTGAAAAAATTCATTTTAAGAAAAATCTTAAGAAAGACACAGAACGCGTGGATTAAGAGAGATTCAAAAGAATTTTAAAATTAAACTTATAATTGAATAGTATGAGAAAAACAGTAAGATGGGGAATCTTAGGTTGTGGAAACATTTCACATATGTTTGCTGAAGGATTAAAAGCTCTTCCTAATACAATACTAGAAGCTGTTGCATCTAAAACTGAAGGGAAAGCTGAACGTCTTGGTAAAATTTTTCATGTGAAAAGTATTTATGATAATTATGAAAAATTAGTGAATAATTCTGCTGTTGATGTGATATATATTGCTACGACTAACAATTTTCATTATGAAAATGCCTCATTGTGTTTAAATCATGGAAAGCCAGTTCTTTGTGAAAAACCTTTTACATTGAATTCTAAACAAGCAGAAGAGTTAATAGAAACTGCCCGTAATAATAATTTATTTTTGATGGAGGCGATGTGGTCAAGATTTTTACCTTGTATTTTAAAATTAAATGAATATTTGGATAAGAAAATATTAGGAAAAATTCAACATTTTAGAGCTGATTTTGGAATTAAGCAAGAGTTTAACCCCAAAGAACGATCATTTAATCCTGAATTGGGAGGAGGCGCATTGTTAGATTTAGGAATTTACCCTATTTCTTTTGCAAGTATGATCTATAAAGAAACTCCATATAAAGTAAGAAGCAGCGCATATATTGGAGAAACGGGAGTGGACGAAAAATCTTGTTATTTATTTGAATATAAAAAAGGACAGACTGCGATGCTTTCTGCTTCAAACAGAATGATTATGCCGCACGAAGCCTTTATATTTGGTACGAAAGGTTATATAGGAATTCCCAATTTTTACCATCCATCAAAGTTTATTTTAAAATTGGAAGGTAAACTGAAAAAAACAATCAAAGTACCTTTTAAATATCCAGGATATAACTATGAAGCGATGGAAGTAAATAATTGCTTAATAACTGGTAAACTCGAAAGTGAAACCATGCCTTTAAATGAAACTCTGGAAATCATGAAAACGATGGATACTTTACGCTCTCAATGGAATTTTAAATACCCTGGAGAGTAAAAAAAAAAATGAATGTTTGTTCAAAAAGAGAATTTTTTAATCATTGTGATAAAACTTATTTTTTTATGGCATTATTTCATAGCATTGAGACTACGGATCTTGAATTTATTGCTCTACGAGACATAGAAAAAATTAAAAAAGAGAATATTCCATTTGTCGAAGTTATAAATTACTATACAGATTGGTTTGGAATAGTATAATCATCTTTTCATTCTCTATTTATATCAATTAAGTAATCTATTAGCCTACGAATTAAGGCGGGATCCTCTTTATGAATATAATGTCCAACATCAGCCTTAAGAATATTAGTAGCTTTATTTAATCTAGACATCCATTTTGAGGATATTTCAAATTTTAATTTACGGATCTCGGGATTGAATCCTTCTTCAGTTGGCAGTTCTTCTTTTTGTATACTTGTGATTAAAATCGTTGGTACATCAACTAAAGTTGGAGTAGGGTTAGAAGGAGCTTCAATTCTGTTTTTTAATATTTCCCACTCTAATTTTTCCCCTTGAGGCGAATTATTAAAATATTCAAGCCATGTCTGATATTCATATTCAAAATGTTTAGGGTACATACGTTTCCATTCTTTGTAGAAACTAATCTCTTGCGGATCAATAAGTAATAATCCACATACTTCTTTAGGATAAAGTCCAGCGAAAACACGAATATGCCAACCTCCAAGAGAATGTCCTACCAAAATATAAGGAGGATTTATTTTTAACTCTTTTAATAAAGTATGTAATTCTTGAGCTACTTGTTCAGCACTACGAGAATACAAACTAAAATCTGACTTGCCAATTCCAGCTCTATCATATACTAGTGCTGAGGTTCGAGATGCAATATAAGGAAAGATTTTTTCCCAAGATGTTATATCATCACCTAAACCGGAGTCAAAAATCACAGTAGGGCTCCCATTAATAGTTCTTTTAAAATATAATTTAAATCCTCCAACATTTTGGTATCCTTCCATTATTTGGTCAATATTCAATCTTTCCACTCAATTAAATTCCTTAATCTTTCTACTTCTAAGTACATTTTAATTTCAAAGTTAAATAGTTTAACAAATTTAAATTTTTAAAGATTAAGAATTTAAAATTTAAGAAAGGGATTAGAAAGAAATTTTGTAAAAACATAAATAGCATCAATTCTAGGTTTTCTTCTCGAAAGACTTAAATGTATAATTATCGATGTTATTATACAATAAATATTTTAATGCAATTTTTATTATCATGCCCGCCTGTGTTAAATGTGGAATCCAAACCTCAAATAAGACTAGCGAGAAATATAATGGACTTTGCTCCATTTGTTATAATAAATTGATGACTCACGAAACAGTGGAGAAAACCCCACCTAATCATGCCTTTGATAAGGAAAAATTATATAAAAACATCACTCAACAATTGATATATTGCAAAAGATGCAAGAAGGATGTCGTCCCTGAAAGAGAGCCTTATTCTCTGAAACACACAATAGGATGGCTGATAGGGGACCCAACAATGATGCGTGGGGTTAGATGTCCTTTTTGTAAAAAGAAATTGTATACTAAATTACAAAAAGTAATTATGATAAGCTGCTGTATAGTATTTACAATTACAGCGTGTACCATTATATTATTATATGTTATGTAAAAATGCGCGAAAATGAAATAGAAAAGAGAATAACTATTCATATTTAATATTATTATCCCAATTATTCAGCCCGAAAAGTAATATCATTTATTGAAATAATTATTGCAGCAATTAAGTTTAAAACAAGAGTAAAAATACCAGATACTGGTATATGTGATAAATCAATCAGTCCAAGAAAAAGCATTTAAAATCCTATCATTATATTTTATAGGGAAGGATTTAAATTTTCAAATATAAAAAAGCCTAGCTTATTCTACTCTTACTTATAAAAACATATATAATTAAAAATATCCTATTTAAATCCCAGACGAAATTAAATAAGTAAAAAAAAAATGAGAATAACAACATTAACCTTAATAATTCCTCTCATTATAATTTCATATGCACCTTTATCTCCAGATATGTCAGTTTTAATCTGGGGCTCTAATTCTATATGTGGTAGTCAAGTTAACCATCACTTAGAATCTTCAAACAACTCTTCTTTAGAGTTATTTATTAATGGAGTTCATAGAAATGGTGGAGAAATGATTCAAATTAGAAGTGATGATGTTTTAAATGTTACAGTATTCTACAGAAATCTTGAAAATGGAACACACATCCCTAATGCAACAGTAATATTAATTGGGTGGTCTAATTTAAGTGAAAATAGCCATCAATCTTACAACATTACAATAAAAGGATATGATCTAGAGCAAGGTATTACTATATTAACCATATTTGCTGAAAAAGAAAATTACCAACCTCAAAGTATTCAATTTTTCGTTGAATTAGTCGAAAAAGAATCTCAATTAGACTTATTTGTAGATAGCGTTAATAAAACTCTTGATCCTTTTGTTGAAACTACCATAAGAAATATTCTAAATATAACCATGAAATATAGAGATAGTCAAACTGGACTTCATATTACAAATGCAACGATTCAATTAATAGGTGACGGGCTAACTTTAAATCTAACAGAAAGTTCTATCTTAGAACAATATAATCTCCTTCTCAATACAACCAATCTATCGCTTGGAATTAATTTTTTTGCAATTATTGCTCAAGCCCCAAATTATTTAATTAACATTATGAATTTAAGAATTGATATTTATAAAATAATTGGAACCATTTATCGAGAAGATGGAGGGCCTCATATAGAAGTTCTTAGTGGAGAAGATGTGTTATTAAAAATTATTTTAAAAGATCCTCAAAATAATACTATTAAAGATGCTACAGTAACATATCTTTGGGTTTATGGACAGGAAGAACTTGAAGATATAGATTCTGATGGAATATATGAAGCAATTTTGTCAAATGTCCAAGAAGGAGTTTATAGCATATCAATATTGGCTTTCGCAGGAGATGATTATACTTTTGAAACGTATGTAATTACATTAATTGTAAATCCTCCTTCCGAATTACCACCATTCACATTTCTCAGAAGGATTCCTGGTTATGATATAATTATCCTACTGGGAATAATTGGTTTAATATCAATTTATCTAATATGTAGGAAATTGCTTACGAAATCAAGTCAAAGGAAAAATATTTATAATCAATGAAAACATAAAAAGTATCGATGGGGATTAATGAAAATACCAGAAAAATACCTAGATGAAACTATTCGTGCCATAGGAACTATAACGAAATCCAAATATAATTCACTTATATCTGTAAAAAAAATAAGAAAATTATATAAGATTGACCCATTAGATCACTCCAAAATTAATTTTTATTGGAGATCCTTACATTACCTTGAAAAACATAAAGTTATAAAAAGATTTGAAGCTAAATCACCGAAAAAATATCAAGTTCTTAATTTTTTCAAATTCTTTGAGCTGCTTTATGATGTTTATGATAATCATATATTGCTCTCTAAAAGTAGCGATTGATTGCTAAATGCATAAAAATCTAAATAATACTCTTATAAACAGAATAAAGAAAAAAAGTTGAATTTAAAGGGTTAAGATTTTTCAGAACGATACAGAGTCTCTATATTATTACCCTTTTATTTGTTTTTTCAATTTTACCAATACCGGGAGTACTTTAACAACTTCCATAGCAGGAGTGGATTTTATAAATTTAATAAAGCCGGGTTTAGCTATTCTCCACATATTAACATTCCTGGCTAATGCTTCTTCACTTTCAGCCTCATCTATACCAATACCCCAATAATCTGATGTACTAATATAAAATGCATGCTCTTTAATTCCTTCTGCAGGATAAACCTTTTTGCTTATAAGTTCTTGAGCTATTTCAGCCAATTCTGCTGGATCGAAATCTGGATTTATCTCCCAATATGTAATGAACATCATTTCTATTTATCACCTATATAATTTGATTTTTAATTCATTTTTTAAATTAGATTTCAATATAGAGTACAATTTAATGACAAAGCATTTAAAATTTTACATAATTGTATAAAAAGATTTGAGGTTTTCAAACTTCAAATGCCCATTCTCCATTTCGCATTATAGCTTCAACCTTATCATCTTCTGTAATTCCATCAACATTCATCTCTCCTGACCCAATCATCATATCAAGATGGATTATGCTGTCATTTCCTCCAGCAGATGTGAATTCTTCATCAGTCATATCATTACCATTTTTTAAAGAGGGACGATATGCACTACCCAGTGCAATGTGGTTTGAAGCATTCTCGTCGATTAATGCATTATAAAAAATCATCCCTTTCCTTGACACAGGGGAACTATGAGGTACTAAAGCAATCTCTCCCAATCTTCGGGCTCCATCATCAAAATTAATTATTGAATTTATAGTATTCTCACCAAATTTGGCATTTACGTTCATAACTTCCCCATTTGAAAATTGAAAAGTAGCCTCCTCAATAAGTTGTCCTTCAATAATTAAAGGTTTAGTGATTTTAACGACCCCTTCAACTTTATCTTTATGCGGGATTGTAAATATCTCTTCAGTAGGCATATTTGCTGTAAAGCTAATACCTTTTTGCGAGATTTCATTTCCTCCATGCCAAATGTGGTCTTTTGCTATCCCAATTGTTAGATCTGTTTCAGGAGAGGTTAATTTAAGTGCTTTATATTGTTTCTTATTTAAATAACTGCAACGTTTATTTAGATTTTCAATATGAGTTTGCCAAGCAGAAACAGGATCGTCTTCAATTACTCGACAAACTTCAAAAATAATATCCCATAATTTCCGAGTTGCTTCCTCTGATTTAATATTTGGAAATAGTTTTTCTGCCCAGGCTGCCGTTGGTATTGAAATTATTGACCAATTTAATGCGTTCGCTCCTACAAGCTTAGTAACTGATTGAAGTTGTTTATTTAAGAAGAATTGAAACTTTAAAATCGAACTAGGATCCACATTTTTCAATAAATTTGGGTTTGGACATAAAAATATAAGATTAGCATCACCTGCCTGAGAAATATTAAATCTTGCATCTATTTTCCATTTTGGATATTCTCTAAGTAACTTTTTAGGACTATTCTGAAGTCGAATCATGCGTAATTGCTCATCTGCCCATATTACATCAACAAGTTTTGCCCCCATTCTATATGCTTTTTCTGCAATTATGCGTACTAACGGAGCGACTTCAAAAGGGACGCCATCGCTGAAGGAAGTAGGTCCTCCAATCAGTAAATGCTGTTTAGGTTGGAGATTCAAACCAACTTTTAATATGACTTCGGCATATTTTTCTAAATTCTTCTCGAATTCGGTTGGCATTAGATTTCAATTTAATTCTATTTTTTAATAAAAAAAAATAATACTCTTATTCTATATAAAACTTAGTATCAAACTCAGAGAAACACTAAGACTTCTATTAAAACTGAATTTAGTATATGAAATAATGATGAATAACCTAATGATATTAATCATAAATAATAATTTGTAACAGTTGAAACAAAATTATATTAAAGAAATTTTCCTTGATCTTACTTGAATCTTAAAAAAATATTGGCGAAATTATTATGAAATCAAACACAAAATCGAACTTAATAATTTTAGTACTCATTTTTGCTTTTTTACCATCAATTTTTAATAATTCTAGTTATATTATAGGTACTAACAAGAATTTAAGCTATAATGATGATTTTAATTCAAATGTTGACATTTTGCAACCTTCAAAAATTTCGGGACAAATTCATATTAATAATAATTGGACAACTGCCAAGATTGCTGGAATCTGTACAGGAAATGGTACGTATTCCGAGCCTTATGTTATAGAGGATTTAGAAATAAATAGTGGAGAATCAGGAACTTGTATTTTGATTGAGAATTCCGATGTCTATTTTAAAATTGAAAATTGTACACTCACAGCAGGATTTCCTTATCCAAATTCAGGTATTCACCTGAACAATGTTATTGAAGGATATTTGGTTATTAACTATTGTATATTTAGTGCTAATGGGTTCTATTTAGAAAATTGTAATAATATCACCATGTCAGGAAATATTGCGAATAATAATGGTTATGGGTTCTATTTAGAAAATTGCAATAATATCACTATGTCAGGAAACATTGCAAATAATAATGGTTATGGGATAAAATTAGATAATTGTAATAATAACATTATTTCGGGAAACATCGTAAGTAATAATACTAATTGGGGAATCTATTTACATATAAATTGTTATGACAATGTCATTTCGGGAAACATCGTAAATTCCAATAGCCTGGGGATATATTTAGGACTTAGTCATAATAACATCATTTCGGGAAACACCGCCAATAATAATGATCGTGGGTTATTTTTCTCCTATAGTGATTTTAACATAATTTCGGGAAACACCGCCAATAACAATGATCGTGGAATATATTTATCATATAGTGATTTTAACATAGTTTCGGGAAATACTTTAATAGGAAATAATGAATGCATCTCTGAAGAAAGGTGCCAAGGAAATTCTTTTAGTAATAATGGAGATTGTACATATGATCAAGTATCAACACCATTAATTTCAGGGTATAGCTTAATCTTTTTATTTAGTACACTTTCAATCATAGTAATTATAATCTATATAAAAAAAAAGAATTTTGAAATTAAAGATAATTGTACATAAAATTTTTCAGTATATCCTTAAATTGTCTTTTAATAACTTTCGTGATTTTAAAGTAATTTAATTAAGAATTAGGAATTACTTCTTTTCGGTAATCTACCACTGGAAGTTTATTGATGTTATATAGAAATATAACACCATTAGGAATTAGCTTCAATAATGGCTTTTGAATTAATAGAGCTTTCAAACAATTTTTAGCTTACCTGAATAAAAATTTACCCCTATAATTGAAACAAAGCTTTATAAAGGAAAGCTTTAAAATATATTTTAGTTCTAAAAAAAATTATATTAGCGAAACTGATATGAAATCAAATCACGATGAAATAGTCTTAATTATTTTAGGTATCCTTTTCCTTTTTTCACCAATGATTTCCTTTAGTTTTAATTATGAAATTTCAGATTTTAGAGAATATATTAATTCAGATCATGAAAATTTTAAAATTTCAGCTTTATCCCCCCCAATTTATATTGATGATAATGATCCAAGTTCTAATTGGTTTGTGGCTAAAAATACTGGAATATGTACTGGGAATGGCACTTACTCAGAGCCCTTTGTTATAGAAGATGTGGAGATAGATGGAGGTGGTCTAGGAAATTGTATCTTGATTCAAAACTCTAATGTATCTTTTATAATTAAAAATTGTACATTACATAATTCAGGAAATTATGCTGTTGGTTCAGGTATTTATTTAAGTAACGTTACGAATGGACTAATAATGAACAATAACGTGAGTAATAATTTTGATACAGCAATAACTTTAATCTTTAGTATTAATAATACGATCTCTGGAAACAGTGTAAATGATAATAATGATGGGATAAATTTATTCAATAGTAACAATAATATAATTTCAGAAAACGCTTTAAATAACAACTATATGGGGATAAATTTATACTATAGTATTAATAACACGATTTCAGGTAATAAAATGATTAATTGTGGAATTAGGTTGTGGGAGGGAATATTACCAAATAGAATAGACACCACAAATTTAGTGAATGATAAACCAATATATTATTACATTAATGAAATTAATTTGGGATTGAACGATTTTATAAATGGAGGGCAAGTGATACTGATCAATTGTCATAATTCATTGGTATCAAACTTGAGTGTTTCTCATATTGCTATAGGATTTTCAGTCTCTTATTGTACTAACATTACAATTTCAGGAAATATAGCAAATAGTAATAATAATGGATTCGACATAAGGTCATGTAATGATATTAACATTTTGAGTAATACTGCAAATAACAATTATTATGGTATCTCTTTAATAAATAGCGTTAATATCACTGTTTTCGGAAACATCGTAAATAACAATACTAATGGTATTTATCTATTAGATAGTAACAATTCCACTATTTCGGGAAATATCGCAAATAATAATCTATTTGGGATACCTTTATCTGAGAGTAATTATACCACCATTTCGGGAAACAACGCAAGTTGCAATTATTACGGTGTCTCTTTAATAAATAGCGTTAATATCACTGTTTTAGGAAACATCGTAAATAACAATACCCTTGGTATTTTTCTATTAAATAGTAATAATTCCATTATTTCGGGAAACAACGCAAATGATAATGCCTTTTTTGGTATTTATCTATTGAGTAGTAATAATTCCGCTATTTCGGGAAACACTGTAAATGATAATAACGATGGGATACAACTGGAAGGCTGTAATCATACCATCATTTCGGGAAACATCATAGATGATAACACAGATGGAATAGACTTATTCTCAAATAATCATATCACAGTTTCAGGAAACAACGCAAATAACAATCAATATGGGATACGAATGGAAAAATGTGATCATACCGCCATTTCGGGAAACATCATAGATGATAGCTCATATGGAATAGTCTTATACTCAAATAATCATACCACAGTTTCAGGAAATATTATGAATAAATGTGGATTAATTATTGAGGGTTCAGTTGAACTTTTGAGTTCCCAAGATATTAGCACTACAAATCTAGTGAATGGAAAACCATTATATTATTATGTTAATGAAAAAAATTTAAGATCAGACGATTTTTTTGATGCTGGACAAGTTATACTGGTCAATTGCAATGATTCATTAATAAGAGACTTGGAGATTTCTTATAGTACTAATGCAATTTCATTATACTATTCTTATAACAATACCCTCTTGGGAAACACTGTAGATAATAATCTTTATGGGATAAACCTAGTACGTTGTGATCATAACACCATTTCGGGAAACATTGCAAATAACAATGATTATGGTATTTGTCTAATAGGTTGTAATAGTTCCGACATTTCAGGAAACTTCGCAAATAATAACTTTCTTAGTGGGATAATCTTATTTTACAGCTATTATAACACAGTTTCAGGAAACACCGCAAATAATAACTCTTTTAATGGGATAGAATTAATTTCCAGTTATTATAACACAGTTTCAGGAAACACCGCAAATAATAACCCTTTTAATGGGATAGAATTATTTTACAGTTATTATAACACTATCCAGGGTAATACTGCCAATGAAAATAATTTCGGGATATCCTTATATCGCAGTAATTATAATACAATTTCGGGAAATACGTTAATAGGAAATAATGAATGTATCGTTGAACAATTTTGCCAAGGAAATTCTTTTAGCAATAATGGTGATTGCATGTATGGTCAAGGAACCAGCGGAGTTCCAATCGAACTGATTATTTTAATTTATATTATTAGTGTAGCTGCTGTGATAAGTATAGCAGTTTTATCAATAGTAAGACATAGAAAGAAAAAAATAGATTAATCATTATTTATTTTTTTTTGTTCCCATTTTTCTTTTAAAAAAATAAAATTAATCAAATAAAAATTGAAATTAAAGATATTTGCATTTAAAGTTTTTTAGGATTTGTGCTTATCATGTGTAAATTGTATTTTGATAATTAACCTTGATTTTTAAGTAATATAATTAATTATTAGGAATTTGTTCTTTTCGGTAATCTACCGCTGGAAGTTTATTGATATCATATGGAAGTTTAACCTCATCAGGAATTGGATCAATATAAAAGTAGCGAAATTTTGCATTCTGCATTCTACAAGCAGTTACTCGATGTCTATAAACGGGATGATGGATCATCTTTATCCAAATTTTCTTTAAAGGTTCATCACGAATATTACCAAATGATAAAGGAGTAAAGTCACATGGAGTTACCTCCCCATATGCTGTGATATAGTATTGAATATATGCTGCTAAACATCCAACACCTGCAAGATAAGATTCAATAGAATTTTGCCAAGATTGTGAAGAGAGCGGGGGAACAATTTTACTTTTATGTAATCTTGATGAAAATTCACGAATTTCTTCATGTTGCTCCACTGTTAGAAGTTCTCTTGTATCTTTCAAGATTTTTCCAGTTGGAACACCATCAAATAACATCACATTATGTAATCCCAATTTTTTTGCGAGTTCATGAATTTCTTTATACTTTCCTGCTTTAGTAGATGATTGCGTAGCATAGGATGAAAATCCAACAAATATACCTATCTCTTTCGCGCGTTTAATTCCTTCTATAGCTGTTTCAAAAAGACCAATCATACCTCTTAATTTATTATGTTCATCTGGAACTGGACTATCTATGCTTACAAAGAGGGAGTATAATCCTGCTTTAGATAATTTATCTACATTCTCTTGAGTAAGAAGTAAGCCATTAGTAAATAGTATCGGAACTGTCTTTTTTTGATTGACATGTGAGATCAACTCAAAAATATCTTTACGTAATAAAGGTTCGCCACCTGTAAAAGCTATGATTGATACTCCAAGCTTTTGGCTTTCTTCAATTACCCTTTTTGCCTCCTCTGTACTTAATTCAGGAATGTTTACTTTTTGAAACTTCCCTGCACTACAATGGACACAATTGCATTGGCATTTATACGTAACTGCAAATGTCATAGCAATCGGTCGAGCATGTCTTAATATTTTTCCTCTAATCACGTTCTTTATAGCTCGGAACATAGCTCGACTGCCTATTGGGGGGGAAAATGTATTTGCGACTCTTTTTCCACGCCATTGACCCAAGTTATAATTTTTATAATAGTTAGTCTGAAAAATAAGCATAATTATTAGGCGAAATCTATCTATAATTGGGTTTAAAAATCCAGTACCTACTATTTCCCCATTCTCAAGTTCTTTATAACTCACTAATCGTTTACCAAAAAGTTGCCAAAATATACGTTCTCTTACCATTTTAAAATTAAAATTCTTTCTAGTATTCTATTAGGTTGAAATTTTACTTTTAATTTAAAACATTTCGAATACAAAAAACCTTTGATTATTAGGTTTAGGACATGACCAAACAAATGTTACGATACTCTCTATGAAAATGAACTAAATTATTCTAAAAATCAAAAAAGTAATATGCCTTACTTTTCAATAGTGCCACCAGAGAAGAATATATTACTAAAATCTTAGATAGTCCGCTTTAAACAAGTTGTTAAGCCTTGCTCGCCAAATCTTTCAATCTTAAATCAATAATTTCCTTTCGAAGTTTCTGTATTACTTTGTCATGAGATCTGTAATGTAAACTAATATCAACAGCCTCAAGAGCCTTATCATAATTTTTCATGTTTAAATTGATTACAGCTGATAGATACCAAAGATGTGCAGATTTCGGATTGAGAGAGATTGCTTTATTCAATAATTCAAATGCCGAGTCTTTATTTCCTTTTTTATAATAAGCATACCCCTTATGCCCCAATGCAAGATACTCCTTAGCATCAATCTCTAATGCCTTTTCAGCAGCATCGATAGCTTTATCATGTTCACCAATATTGTTATAGATTGATGCTAATATTAACCAGGATTCTTTTAATTTAGGATTAATCTCTAAGGCTTTTTCCGCTGCAGTGATTGCTTGTTCATAATCTTCCATCTTCGCATAAATGGAACTAAGAGTATGCCAAATATGTTCATCTCCTATATAAGGTTTTACTAATGCTTGCTCCATCATATCCATTGTAGTTGCATCAATCTTCATCTCCGCTTTACCCTTAAAAGCTTGATAGCAAAACTCTAAAGCTAATTCAAATTCCTCCATTGCCACATAAACATCACTTATCCCTAGTAAAGCAGACCTTGAATCTTCGCTAGTCTCAAGAGCTTTTTTATAAGCATCACACGCAAGATTTAATTCTCCGCTCACATAATAAGCAAGACCTAAATTATCCCATAGAATATGACTATCTGGTCTATATATTAGTTTCTTTTGGAGTTTCTTTATAAAAAGATCATACTTTCCTCGTTTCTGGTTCTTTGTACTGGTTTTTTTCCAAAATAAAAATATAATATAAATAGATGATGAAATTAAGACAATCATATTTAAAATCAAACCGACAACAACCACCTAAAAAGATTTACCATATCGGCTAACATATTTCAAAATGATGGTATCACTATTAAATATTCTCTATCCTCATTTCACGATTTTTCATTTAAATAGATCTACTCCTAATCAACTCTCAAGAATAATTATCACAATAAATAATTAAAATGGAAAAATGTAAATGTAAATCACAATCCCCGAAAAAAGATATCAAAGAAGAACTCCACAACCCTGAAATCCAGGAGGAAGACACCCCCCATAATAAAATAACTCATCCTAAATACCCATCTGGTTCTTATACCACGCCTCAGTACAACAAAATTCTTGATCCAAGAATAGTCTCACCAGAAGATATTCTCAACCCCAAAATTAATGATATATCCCCACCTCCCAAATGCTGGGGGCTTGATCCAAAAGGTATCCCCAAACTAAAAATACCCAAAGGAATCTTAATCTCTCCCAACAAACCTTCCAAGAACAAATCCGAACTTAAACATCCAAGTTTCAACAAAATCCAACCACCACAGCTAACCAACAATATTAAATCAAAAAATAAAATTATTAACCCCAAAGATGCCCTTCTCTATAAAAAATTCTCCAAAAATAATGAAATAAAACAACCCTCCTCTACAAAACAACATAATAACGATATCATAAAAGATAAACAAGGAAATATACTCCCCAAGTACTCAACCTTATGGCTCGTCGAAAAACTACGAAAAGAAGTCGGAAAACTCGTCCCAAACGAAAAATACCGTGATGAATTATCTTACTGGAAATTAAGCAAATATATTTATGACATCAACAGCAAGAAAGGATATGATTACATCCAACAAGCTATAATGCCAAGATTTAATCCAAATTCTAAACTATATAATCCAATATATAAATTCTCTAAAGAAATTCTGAATAGATTCATAAAAAATATACAATCTAACTTTCCAAATGAGAAAGCTAAAAACCTTGTTAATCATATTAACAGTTATGTTAGCCACCATACTGACTTAAAAGATAAGTCTTGCCAACAATGGCACTTGCATAAACCCAACTTGAAAATAAACTATTTTAACAAAATCAATACTCTTCAAAAAGCTTATTGGCTCGGATTTTTGATGGCTGATGGAAGTGTTATGACTAAGAAACATTATTACAAAAATGGAATTAAAACCAAAAGAAAAACTCCTAAGAAAGTTATCTTCATAGAATTATCAAAAAAAGATGATGTCCTAATAAAAAGATTATGTCAAGACATAGGAATAGATAAAAATCGTATCAGATATAGAACCAGAAATCATTATAAAACGGGAAAATCCCATAATTACGCTTATTTAAATTTTGTAAATAATAAAATTGCTAAAGATCTGGAATTACAAGGTTTCAGCTCTTCAAAGGCAAAAAGAAAATCACTACCAAAATTTTATAAACAAGATATTCCAAAAGGAGTTAATATGAATTCAAAAAAAGAATTATTAATGGGTTATATCCGAGGTTATTATGATGGAGATGGATTTAGTGGAACTACCCGTATCTGTTCTACCTCCAAACAATTCTTAGTTAGAATGAAACATGCATTGAATGTAGATAATTCAATTTTAAGAACTATTGAATCAAAATACTATAAAGATAAAAGTGGAAAGATACACTTGCAACAAGCTCAATATTCTTTATTTGTTGGGGCAAAATATTTTAATAAAATGACAAATCTATGTAAAAAATCAAACATTAAAGTATTAGAAAGAAAAGATAAACATTTTTCGGAATCACGTGTAGCATTTGAAAACTTAAAGATGAAACTTAAAAACTTGGGTATCAATAAACAAGAGCTTCAAGATCTAGTATATCAATATCGTAATTATGAATTGGTTGATCGCTTTTCTACATCAAAAAGTACATTTCACAAATTAAGAAGCGAATGGAATATTAAGATGCCACCGAATGGATATTGGAAAACAAATAATAAAGTTGAATTCCTAAATAGAAAAAAATAAAAGAAAAAATTAATTTCCTCTGAATACTTTCTCTTTTGGTGCGTAAGCATCCTGAACCGCATAGTTATTGAAGTTTATGCTATAATGGTCTCTCCAGCTATGGCGCACGTCATCAAGCATCTCCTCCATAAGATTCTCCTTTAGTGTGCCTTCAGCACGCAGTAAAGTTCCCATTGGAGCTGCCGTGATTTCCCCATCCTTTACCACGATTGTGCCTTCTTTAATTGTGTATGCTGTCGAACTAAACGCCTTCTCAATATCATGTCCCGTATAGTTATTTGGGTTTAATTTATATACCGAAACGTCTCCAAGAGCTCCCACACCCAGATGACCGCGATCCCTCATCCCAAGAATCTTCGAAGTACCGGCTCGTGTGACAATTGCAAGCTCGTAGAGCGATAATTCTCTATCAAGATCAGATAAAGTCGATGCTGTACTTGCCTTCTTATGGACCGAATTCTTGAGCATCTCGTCTCGACTTTTTCGATCCATCAACCATTTGAACGCCATCGGATAAGTGGTAAAGGGCGCTCCGTTTGGATGATCAGTGGAAAAGCCAATTTGAAACGGATCCTTTATCAGAAGCATCAACTCCAGACCTATCGCCCATTGAACCGCATTCACACTATTTTTAGGATCAAAAAAATAGGGCACGATACCCGAACCTGACTCTGCCTCTACTTGCCCGTTGACCCACTTAATGCCTGGCTTTGAACCCCAGCTGGAATACCCACCTAAATGATGGAGCGCGAACTTTCATGCACAGACAAGATACTCATCTGTGACCCATGGTCCGTCTCCAGTCATCGTAGTGGTTGCATATTTAGTAAATACTACTTGACCGCAATCAATGGTAAGATGCTTATGTGCATTTACGTATTCGGCAATCTCACCGGCTCCAGAGGTGAAATCATTCCAATTTGTACCACCGTATGCATTAAATTGACAATGGGTTACATGAAGACTTGTTTTTCGACCATTATTAGCTTTTATGCTCTCGCAAACTTTAAATGTCTCAAGGGAATGCTTGAAGTTTCCTGGATGCCCTAAATTATTACAATGAACATGGATTGAATGTGGCAGTTTCAAAATCTCAGCAACCTTTGCCAAACTTTCAATAATCTTTCGAGGCGTTACGCTCCAATGGAAAACTAGGTCATCTAAACTTTCACAATTTTCTAGGGTGCAGACTATAAAAAGCCACACATTTCCCCATGCCCAGTTTTCTACCCCTCCGGGATTTACGATTTTAATGGCATATCCTTTGGTTGCTTGGAGTATCCAATTCACGTAAGCAGTGAGTTTATCAATATCATTGTCGCGTATATATTTCAGGACGAACCAATTATTTCCGTATATGGGTAAGGCAGCTTTATCGATGATTGGAATTTCAAGGAATTCTTCATGGGTGTGTCGAGCTTCGAGAAGTGGCATTGCAGGTTCAACAGCTGTAGTATAGCCCATTTGGGCGTACTTATAACCGGTATACCATGTACTGAGCACGCTAAAACCTGTTCCAGATCGTGTAGTCTTAGTTTTCTTTAGGTTTGATTCAGGGACTTTATCTTCGGGTCGTAGAGCTCGTCCAATGTTGACTTTGGGTCCAGCGATGTGGGTATGCATATCAACACCACCCGGCATCACTACCATTCCAGAAGCATCGATTACTTTTGCGTCGGTATTAACTTTTTCGGCAATGAGTCCATCTTTAATGTAGATATCTTTCTTTTCGCCGTCGATTTTATTGAGCGGGTCATATACAAATCCATTTTTAATTATTAAGTTGCTCATAGTTGATTTCCTATATTCTACTCTATTAATGTTAGATTAAACCTTTTGGTTTAAAATTACATTTGTTCTATTAAAGAGAAAAATCAATGATTTTTATAAAGATTTATTATTATTTTTAGGTTAAAAAGGGGAATAGATTTTAGATTTAAAAAGTTGGTGTAATAAAAAATAAGAAGAAAATAAAGAGTCTAGCTCTAAAGCCTATAAATTTTTATCTTATTTTAAAAATTAAAAACTATTTTCATTAAAAGAAAAAAAAGAATTTTATTTTAATTTTAAGCCTGCACCTACTAATGCTAAGATTCCAGCTCCAAATGCTATGAAAGCACCAATCCAAATACCCCAAATAAGAACGGAGCCCGGTCCTATTGTATAGCTGCCCCAGATTAATGTGCCAAATTCGGGTCCTCCCAATATATCTAAAACATTGATATAAAAATTCCCAGAAACCAGTTGGACATCTATTAAAGAAAGTAAAGGTGTTATAATTATTAAGATTCCTCCAATATTAATTAGAGTTCTTTTTTCTACTAATGCTCCATTAATACAGAGAATAGCTCCAATTATTAATACTATTCCTGATACTAGTGTTAGATTCATAATTTGAAAAGGTACATAACCCGGTGGCATTGTGACTATTGTACCAAAACCAGTAGTATAGAGTCCAACTACTAATGAATCTCCAGTATAGCCTTCTATCCTATACCAACCAAAATATTGAGGTGCAATCAATCCTAAAAGAATACTTACAACTGCAATACTTGCTGCAATGATTGTAAGAAGCTTTCCAGCTTTCATATCTCCCTCCTCATATTTACTCTATTTTTGCTGATGGAATTCAATTCTTAAAAAATTGAACTAAGATATATGTTATTCAAAGTTATTAATAAAAATTTGGGCACCTTCTATATAATATAAATAGATGGGTTGGAGGAGTTAAGATTTTTTTAAAAATAATTGGGGAGTATCTAAAAGATTATTTTTAAGGTTTTAGAAGGTTGATGTAATAAAATGTAAGGAGGGAAATAAGAGACAAGAATTTTTTGTCTCTTTTTTCCCAATTGGATTTTATATACTTCTTCTTTTCGCAAAAATCACCCTCCTTAATTACTTTAATATCGAATCCTTGGATCTAGCATCCCATAGATTAAATCTGTGATTAAATTGATAATAACAAATATTATCGAGAAGAAAAAGACTAATCCATTGAGCACCCAATAATCTGAATTACGAATGGATTGAATAAGCAATTGACCTATTCCATTTAATCCAAATGTTGTCTCTGTGAGAACAGCACCTGATAAAAGACCAGCAAAACTCAAGCCAATCACAGTAGTGGTAGGGATCATAGCATTTTTTCTAGCATGGGTATTGATAACATCCTTCTCTTTACAGCCTTTTGCCCTTGCAGTTCTTACGTAATCCTGCTCTAATACTTCCAACATGCTGGATCGCGTCTGTCTTACGATTCCTGCCAATGAGATGAATGATAAGCAAAACACGGGTAAGATCAAATGATAAAAATAGTCAGACACCATATAAATTTTACCAGAAATTAACGCATCGATCCACCTGAATCCAGTGACAAAGTTGGGATCAGGATAACTATATGTCTTAAATCCAGTTGTCGGAAAAATAGGCCAGATGTAACCCAAAATATATTGTAATAACATACCAAGAAAGAAAACCGGGACAGCGACCCCAATTAATGACATGCCTCTGAAGATGGTGTCCTTTGCTTTATTTCGATGTTTTGCAGAAATGACTCCTGTTTTTATACCCACAAACGCAGCTATAATAATGGATAAAATAGCAATATCAACGGTTCGAGGTAAACTGACCATAATTAAATCCCAAACTGGCATCCCTCGCACAATCGAGACAGAAATACCCCAATTCCCCGTAAATAAATCACCAAGATACCGAAAATATTGTATATAGAGGGGTTGATCTAATCCTAGTAAATGCATCACCCGTCTGTACTGTTCAGGATTTACATGACCTTCCGGTAAATATGCGAGAACAGGATCCCCGGGCATAAATCTTGATAAAATAAATGTTAATGTCAGTACACCAAAGAGTACTGGTATAATTGCGAGCAATCTTCTAATAATATATTTTATCATACTCATTGTCCAAAAACATCCTTAATTTTTTCTATTAAGTAAATTTTAATAAAGGAAACTGAATATCGAACTATTTTTGCTATAATTAAAAAGCACTAATAGATTTAAATAGGTTTTCGTGTTCGAACTTTTGAACAATTAATCCAATAGATTTGAGCAAGGTTTAAAAGTTGAAAAAGAATAGCTTATATTAAGGAGGATTAGGATTTTTAATGGTAATAAAAAAAACAAACCAACAAGATGAAAAAGTTAAAAGTTCTGGGGGATTTGAATCTCGAAAAGCTTATTCAAAAAATTTCATAGTTTATTATCTTAAAAGAGTTTTTCATTATATTATAATTCTTCATGGGATAATGACAATTACGTTTTTGATAATCTATTCTCAAGGAATTTTGATGATAGACCTTTATATTTTTATCTCGATTTCAGCTTTTATCGCATATGGTATTATTATCTTTAGTCTAAGTTTTTTAGATAAACCTGAAATTGAGATGATTACTCATAAACCTACTAAAGAACTGCTATTGGAAGGCAAAACTCTTCAAATTTATTGGTATGTATTTACACATGGATTAGCGGGAATACGAGAGATTCAGAAAGCTTTGGATATATCTTCATCCGGAACGGTCTCTTATCAGATAACTAAACTTATTGATGCGGGATTGTTGTTGAAAGATGAAGTGGAAGGAAAATATTATATAAAAGAGGAGATAAAAAATGGGATCTTCAAATTTTATATTCGTATTAGGAACAGAGTAATTCCTCGAGTATCATTATATTTAATAATATACATTTTTGGATTTGTTTTTTATTTATTTTTTGTATTTATTCAAGGTAGTCAAATTTTAAAGGACCCTATAGGTTTACTTTTATTGTTCTTTTTAATTTTTGGTACAATAATACTTATTCTTCAAACGATTAAAGTACGTAAAATAAAACCGTCTGCTTAAATTTTAAATTAGAGAATAAAAGAATAAAAAATAGGATTTATATTTTTATTGGTTGTTCTTGTACAGGTGCAAATAGTAAAGGATTTTCTCTGGGCTTCTTTTGTAGACCAGCATAGAGCAAAAAGAATCCTAACGAGAGTAAGAATAAGAATAGACCGGGCCAAATGGTAGCCCAAGGAGCATTATAGATAAACATCCTTGATTCGTTGAGTTCATTCCCAAATGAAATAAATCTGGGATCAGAAAAGCCCAAAAATCCAATACCAGCGTCAATTATTAAAATAAAGCCAATGAATAGGGGGATATATGGAATCACTTTCTTCATGATTTCAAATCCATTTATTCGTGTTTTTGCAATCAATAAAGTAAAGAATGGAATCAGAAGGATTCCATAAAGAAGCATTGAATTGCCAAGTGTAACTGGTGCTACTGAAGAAAGAACTACAAGTATACCAAAATAGATAGGAGCGCAAAAAATTACTATCATTGAGATCTCAGTTGACATTTTAAATCGGCGATTTAATAATGCCATAGGGATGCCAATTATCAATCCTCCTAACAACCCAATTCCAATAATGGGAGGTATGGTTGATAATGCAGTTCGACTACTATAAACAACCCTTGCTAAAACATCCCAACCGAATTTAGTTTGACCAAATGGATGAAGCGGTGAGGGTGGACCCCATGCTCCTGGAATAGGCTCAATTGCTTGTTCAAATGTATAGGGAGTTAATATTTGAGGGAAAATTGAAATCAGAATGAAAAACAAAAGAATTATTGAGCCAAAAATAGTTAATGGAGATAATAATTTCTTATTAAAGTAGCTTAAGAAATCTTTGAATTGCTTTTTAATTCCTTTCTCTTGCCTTACACCTAATTGATTAGAACCACTGATCGCAGGAGGATCATTATTTTCAGACTTGATTTCATTTTTATGTTTTAACTTCTTAGTTATAGATCGCTTATAGGCAAGTTTCTTAATAATAATGCGCTTGATTAAACCGTATACTATAAAGAGGATATTGCAAAACACAAGTAAAATGACAAACGTAATAGGTATCAAAAATATAAATGAATTAAGCACCCAATAATCTGCACTCATAATTGATTGGATAAATAATTGGCCCACTCCATATAAACCAAATGTAGTTTCTATTATTACTATAAATCCAAAAATCAATCCAAAACTTGTTGCTGTATTAAAAGAGTTTGGCACTATTGAACGTCTTTTACCTTTATTTAACAGGTATATTCGCACTAATAATGCGGTTAAGGAACCAATTCCGATTGTTAATACTGACCATGGCAGAACAAAGTGAAGTAAATAATCAGGGATGAGATAAAATTGTCCAGATAGAAATGAATCTATAATTCGGGAGCCTGTTATCAAAGTAGGATCTGGGTATGAAGGTGTTTTATAACCCATCGTTGGAAATATTTGAAATACATACCCTAAAACATACTGAAATAACATTCCAAGAAAAAATAAAGGCAATGCGCATCCAACTAAAGTAAGAATTTGAACTAGTTTATCTATCCATTTATGTTTGACTTTCATGGAAAGATTTCCAAATAACGCACCCAGCACTATTCCAATAAGTAATGGTAGGAGTAATAGATCGATTGTTCTTGGTAAACAATAACGCCCAAATAGTTCTGTGACTGGCATCCCATGATTAATTGAGTTCGAAATCCCCCAATTGCCAGAAAACATCCTTCCAAGATATAGGATGAATTGTTGAAAGGGGGGTTTATCAAGCCCCAGTTGGCGATACATCTGGTCATATTGTGAAGGTGTATATGGCGTAGGAAGATAGGCTAAGACGGGATCTCCCGGTATAAGTCTTGACAGCAGAAATGAGATATAAATTACCAGAAAAAATAGAATAATTCCTATAGTTACCGTATATATTAAGTTAAAAAATACTTTTTTTATACCAAATCGCTTATTAACATTATTCATGATAATATTGACCCTTCAGGATTTTTATTAGAATTAAATTAAATAAATATTTAAACGTTTTTGTGAGTATATTATGATTTTAAGAAATCTTAATAGAACCTAATATTTTAAATTTATTACTTTTTTTGAATTGTTCAAAAAATGGTCTATGAAATCCTAATTGATGACACATTTGATCATATTGTGAAGATGTATATGAAATAGAGAGATATGCTAAGATGGGACCTACTGGTAAAAGCCTTGAGATTAAAAAAAAGATTAATAGCACCAGAAAATATAACACAAAACCTAGAATAATGGTATAACAACGATTTAGGACAGATTTCGGTATCTTGTTAAAAATTTTAAAAATTTGTGTGCATCGTTCCAAAAATTTCTCAAATGAGAGGGATTGATATTGGCTGTGGAAAAGGATATAACACGAGAATTGCGCATAAAAAGGGAGCGCAAATGGTAGGTATCGATATTTCTAAAGTATTTATTGAAAAAGCAATGGAAGAAGAGAAGCACCATCGTCTCGGGATTAAATATAAACTGGTAAATGCTAAAAATATACCATTTAATAGTGATGAGTTTGATTTTGCAATTTCTACTATGACTTTCATGGATATGACTCAATTAGATAAGGCACTAAAAGAAATATATAGAATAGTAAAAAGTGGTGGATTTTTTCAATTTTCTATTCTTCATCCATACTATTCTACCCCAATCCATGAATGGATAAAGGATCGAGAAGGGAATAAAAATGGGTTAATATGTGGAGATTATTTTAATGAAATGGAAGGTTTTATTGAGGAATGGATTATTAATGCAGCTCCAATTGAATTAACTAAAGATATGAAGAAATTTAAGGTTCCCAGGTTTCATAGAACATTAAGTATATGGTTTAATACAATATTTGACGTTGGATTTAAACTAGAAAAAATAAGTGAACCTAAAGCAACTAAAGAAGCAATTGAAAAAGTTCCACATTTAACTGATTGTAACATTGTGGCTAATTTCCTTATAATAAGCTGCCGCAAATAAAGAGATAAATGTTGAATCAATAATTTAAGAACACTTAAATTTTTATATCTTTTCTATTTTGATTAATCTTATTAAGAATATCTTAATTAAAAAAAAGCAAATTATAAAAGGTAGAATTTAAATGAAATCTGGAAGGGCTTTAGCATTATTAAGCGGGATAATAACCATTATTGGTACCTATGTTCTAGCGGTTTCTGCTTCATTGACCGGTGTAAGTTCAGGTGTTGGATTCATAACTAATTTAACTTCGTTATTTGCAGATCCTGCTGGAAATGCTGCCTATTTAGGTGTTGACATTTGGGTTTATTATTTATTAGTAGCGTTATTTATAATTTTTCTTGCCGCTGGTGTATTGCAAATAATTGGTATGGCCAATAGAGCTGTTAGCTTTATCTTTTCCCTTTTTCCATTAGCAATTGGATTAATGTTTTTCTTTTTAACTTATACAGACTTTTTAGGCATTAAAAGCGAATTTTTTGAAACCTATTTTGAAGCGTCTCAAGTTGCAGGTATATTTCCATTTTATGTACCCATCGACCAATTAGGGTTAGGAACTTATGTACTGATTTCTGGAGGAGTTTTAGGAATTATCAGTGTGTTCTTAGAAAGAAAGTAAATTTAGATTTAACTTTTTTTTATTTTTTTATCTCATTTATTCTAAAGTTTCAATATCCTCCGGATTATTAATATTTTTAAAAGAAAAGAGATTCAAATCAAATTTTTTGATAGAATCTTCGATTGAAATGTAATTAATTTGCCAAGAATCATTAATTAAATTAACTAATCTATACTTTCTTTTTTTTAAATTGTTTAATGAAGATACATAAGCTTTTTCAACAGAGTAAATAGCAAATAAAGGCTCGAGAAAGCCACTGTTCCATCTTGGAATACAACAATCGTAGTTTTGACATTCTTTTATCATATAATCAATAACCTCATATTTGATCAGTGGATTATCACATGATAATGCAAAAGCTTTTTGATACCCAAGGACTCGTAATTCTTTAAAAGCAGAGTACAATCCTAGCATAGCAACTCGCACATTCCCATTTAAAATAAGATCATCATCTATGATAAATGCTGTAATCTTTTTAATGTTAATTTGGTCTAAGCATTTTTGAACTTGGTTCTTAGAACTAGCAGTTATAAAAATATCGTAGGGAAATTGAGTCAATATGTCTAATTGATGTTCAATAAGAGCTTTTCCTTTAAATTGAAAAAGGCATTTATCTGTTCCAAAACGATTACTCTTTCCGCCTATTAAGATAATAAAAGCAAAATCTTTATTTTTGAATTTAATTTTTAACAGCTAAAATTGTAAATTATATATATTCTATTAAACTAATAATTAAAAATTATTATTCATTTGTATTAATTGTATTTATGGTTGAAAATGTACATCTCTTTTTCAAGATATGTTAAATTATGACTCTAAATTATAGTTGTACCCCTTTAGGAGAGAAAGTTAGGGAAAATTGTGCTGTTTTTGGGGCCACTTGTAACGATATTGGCTATTCAGTTTCAAATTTGATATATACAGGTCTTATTGCGCAGCAACATAGAGGACAAGAATCAGCGGGGATTTCTATTTTAAAAACAGGTGGAAAAATATATACATATAAAAAGAAAGGGTTAGTATCAAGTGTATTAACCAATAAAATATTATCTAAATTTTGGGGAAATGTTGGTATAGGTCATACCAGATACGCCACGACAGGAGCTCAAGAGTATAGCTCTCTCGAATATATGCAGCCGTATCACCTTAAAAACAATGAAATTGAATTTTCTATGGCATTTAATGGAACGATCCCAAATTATGCTGATCTTCAAAAGAGAATGGAAGATATGGGCCGGATTTTCATTACGAATACTGATACTGAAATAGCTGCACAATTTATAGCTTCATTAGCTTTAGGAACAGAAGATTGGCCAGAAATATTGAAGATTGCCAGTAGGTTTTTTGATGGTTCCTATTCTCTGATACTTTTATCACCGGAGGGTGATATCTACGCAATGCGCG
This sequence comes from Promethearchaeota archaeon, assembly GCA_048940445.1. Classification (GTDB taxonomy): domain Archaea; phylum Asgardarchaeota; class Lokiarchaeia; order Sigyniarchaeales; family SOKP01; genus SOKP01. Next base: position 54,910 of record JBHLON010000003.1, on the reverse strand, counting down.
ATCCTTTGGGGTTTAAACCTTTATGTATAGGTGAATTAAAAACCGAGAAGAGAAACATATATTTTGTGGCATCTGAATCATGTGCAATTGATGCTGTAGGTGGAAAATTTATAAGAGACGTTATTCCAGGGGAAATTGTTCATTTAAGTCATCAAAAAGATATTCATTCAGAAGCAATACTAAAAAAAGAGAGAACAGCTCTTTGTCAATTTGAATTTGTATACTTTGCTCGTCCCGATTCAGTTATTGATGGAGTATCTGTAGCTGAAGCAAGATTAAGATTAGGAATAAACTTAGCTAAAAATGATCCTCTTTTAAAGGATCCAGAATTTAGAAAAAATGCTATAGTCGTTCCAGTTCCAGATTCTGGTAGAAGTGTTGCAGTAGGATATGCAAAAGAATCGGGTTTACCTTACGTGGAAGGTTTGATGAAAAATCGATATATTCATAGAACTTTTATTTTACCTGGTCAACAAAAGAGAAAGATTGCTGTAAAAGATAAATTAAATCCAATTAGAAGTATAGTAGAGGGAAAAGATGTAATTTTATTGGACGATTCAATAGTTCGAGGTACCACTACACAACAAATAGTATCTATATTAAAAAATGTTGGGAATGCTAAAGCAGTGCATTTACGTATAAGTTGTCCTCCAATAATTAGTCCATGCTATATGGGAATTGATTTTCCGACAAAAGAAGAACTGATAGCAGGTAAGTTCCAAATGCTTTATAAAGAAAACTATGTTAAAGAGATTGAAAAACAGATTGGTGCTGATTCACTACTGTATCAAACGATAAATGATCTATCAGATGCTTTACACAAAACTGAGAACCAATTATGTATGGCATGTTTAACTGGTAATTATCCATTGAAGTCTATAGAAAAATTAATTGAATTAGAAAAATCAATATCAATGGAAAGAGCTAAAAAATAGTGAGTTTTTCTAACCCATCACAGCAATAAATGCATACCTTTTCCTTTAGTTAGCTATTTACCTTAAATGAAATAATTAATTTATTATAATTTTAAATAATAAAAGTAAAGAATTTTGGAAATCGATTAATTTATTTGGAATAATAGACTAAAATCTAAAAATTTCAGATTAACATTTAATTTTTTTTTAAAGATTTAAATAATCCCCCTATTAATTGACCCGTGCTTATACCAGCATCTCCTGAAGCAATCACATCATGTTCTAAAAAAGTAAAACCATTCTCTTCTATAAAGTTTTTAATTGTATTAGAAAAAGAGTAATTATATGCTACACCGCCAGTTAATCCAATTTTATCAATGTTATGGTCTGTAGCAATCTTTATAGCCAATTCAGCGAATTTTTCAGCGAACTTAATTTGAAAAGCAGCAGCAATATCACTTTCAAGATGTGAATTATTAAGCTTTAGCTTTAATATTTGTAAAATTAGGTCCGAAGATTCAATAACATAAACTCCATCATTTTTAGTATAGTTAATTTCAAGATTTACATCTTTTGGATTTCCTTTAGCAGCTAATCCCTCTAATCTCATAGCAGGTTCTCCTCTATATGTTTTTATTTTCGAGGCTCCTAAAATGTAAGAGATACAATCAAAAATTCTACCAGCTGAACTCGTAAGTGGAATATTTTGAGCGGGAAAATGGTTATTTGCAGCATTATATTGAGATATTATGGTTTTTATTTCTTTTTCCTTATATTCAAGATCCTTCTTTAAGTTCAAAAGCGTGAAGAGTTTAGTTGCTTCTTCAATGCCTAGTTTGTTTAATAATATTGAGGCGACCATTCTTGCAGGATATTTTGTACACCTATCTGCTCCAATCATCGGCTGATATTGAAGATGAGCTAATCGTTTATAATTATGATAAGAACTTAATAAAATTTCACCACCCCAAACGTTACCATCATCTCCATATCCAACACCATCAACACTTATACCTACTACACGTTCACTTTTTTCTACTTTATTTTCAGCCATTAAACCTAATACATGTGCAAAATGATGTTGAATAGGATATAACCTAACCTTAAAAGATGACGCCAAATCATTGCCTAATTTAGTAGAAACAAATGCAGGATGAGCATCACAGCAAACAAACTCAATTTCAGAATCTTTTATTTGCAATAGATTTTTCATATGAAAGATAGCATCTTTTAAAAATTCATAAGTCTCTAAGTTAGTGGTGTTTCCAATATGTTGAGTGGGAAAAATTCGATTTCTCCGTAAAATTGCTCCTGTCGTTGTTAATTCAGGACCAGTTGCAATTGCACCTTGAATCTCTACTTTAAAAGGCAGAGATAAATATTCGGGAACATACCCTCGTGATCTTCTAATTAATTTTGATTTATCATTATGAATTCTTAGAACGCTATCATCAGCTCTTTGAAATATAGGACGATTATGGAGTAAAAAGAAATCGGCTAAATCATGAAGTTGGTCAAATATTATGTTATTATCTATTCCCATCGGGATATTTGATTTATTCCCACTAGTATAAACTAATGGTTTTTCTCCTATATAATCGAACAATAAATAATGTATACCAGAATAGGGGAGCATTATACCGACATTATTTAAACCTGGAGCTACCTCTTCACTTATTCCAGGATTTGTAAAGAGATTTTTTCTCTCTAATAATACAATAGGTCTCCTGAAAGATTCTAAAAGTTCTTTTTCTTTTTCAGAGATTTTGAATTCTTTTTCTATTAATCCTAAATTTGGGATCATAACAGCGAATGGCTTAAATTTTCGATCACCCTTCCTATTTCGAAGTTTTGATATGACATCACTATCTTCAGCTAAACAAACAAGATGAACTCCCCCTATACCTTTAATTGCTCCAATTTCACCATTATTGATTTTTTTAGCAGTTTCAAGCAACATTTCTTCAATTGAGTTTATAGGTATTGCTTTTTTAGATTTGTCATAGAGAGTATAATTAGGACCGCAAACTGAACAGGCAAATGTTTGAGCGTGAAATCGTCTGTTATTAAAAGAATTATATTCTTTAATACATGATTGGGGAAATGCATGTTTACAAAGTGGAAAATTGCTCATTGTAGTTCGTTCTCTATCATAAGGCAAAGTTCGAACGGTGGTAAATCTAGGACCACAAACAGCACATGCTATAAAAGGATAATTAAAGTATTTCTCCAGGTCCTTATCTCGCATATCTTTTACACAGTCTATACACGTTGCTATATCTGGTGGGAGTGTTAAACTAATACCACGACCTTGTTCGCTTTTAATAATTTCAAGGTTATCATATTTGTTATTCGTTTGAATTTCCTTACTATTTATACTTTCAATATAAGCAATGACTGGTTTGGATAGGGGAATAGTATCAATAAATGTTTGAATTTTAACTGGTTCACCTTGAACAATTAATCGAACTCCTGCATTACCCCTATTTAAAATTACACCATTCAGATTATAATCCTTTGCTAAGTTAAATAAAAACGGGCGAAATCCTACTCCTTGAACAATTCCTGTTATATTAATCTCTACAGTTTTCTCAGTCATCCGACTAATATAAACACCAAAACTTATTCCTGATAATATTTATAATATATTGAACAAGTACCTTCACTTGAAACCATACAAGGACCTACTGGATAGAGAGGAGTGCATTCCTTCCTAAAAAGTTTGCATTCATAAGGAAAAAGTTTACCAACCATTACTAAATGGCAAGAACAACCCGGGGGTATGTCTTGCGATTTAGATATTTTGATATTAAATTTTTTATCGGCATTAAACTCTTCATATTTATCTCTAATAATTAATCCTCCATCCAAGACTCTCCCAATTCCTCGCCAAGGAGATGAAACAGACTCAAAAACTTCTTCGATAATCTTCTGGGCTACAAGATTTCCTTCAGGTTTCACAACCCTAGAGTATTCATTCTGGGTCTTGTAATTCTTCTCTTTAATCTGTTTTAATAACATAAGAATAGCTAATAAAACATCATTGGGTTCAAATCCAGTTATCACATTTGGGACTTTATATGCATCCGAAAAAATTTGAAAAGGTTTCAACCCTATAATTGTAGACACATGCCCAGGAGAAATAAAACCATCAATATCTATTTTAGATTGACTAATTAAAAGCTCTAAAGCAGCAGGAATTAATTTATGGGCACAGATTACTGAAAAATTAGAAGGAGGCTTAACCTTTATTTCATATCCCGTCAAAGGAACCGTTGTTTCAAATCCAATTGCAAAAAATACAATTTCTTTATTTGGATTATTTTGTGCTATTTTAACTGCATCATGGGGTCCATAGACGATACGTACATCTGCTCCTTGAGACTTTAATTCAGCCAAAGAAATATTGGTAGCAGGGACTCTAATCATATCTCCAAAAGTAGTAATAATAACATCATCCCTTTTACCCAATTCAACAGCTTTATCAATATCTGCCGCTGGACACACACAAACTGGGCATCCTGGTCCTGAAACTACCTCGATTTCCTTAGGGAGTAGCGTTCTTAAACCATATTTGGAGATGGTGTGCTCGTGTGTGCCGCATACATGCATTAGTTTGATATTTCTGTTAAGATTTCTGCATATTTTCTTAATAGAGTTTACAAGTTTTTCGGCAAATGCTTTATCTTTTAACAGACTTGTTCCTGGAATTTCCATATTTTTAGTTTAAATACTTAAATAAATATTCAATTTAACAAATTCTGGGAATAACTTCACCCAAAGGCATCTCCATGAATCGCGTTCCGCCGATCAATGTTTTAAGTAAAACTTTCTTATTATTTTCGGTCGTTACTTCCCCAATAATGCTAGCATCTTTTCCTATTTTTGTAGATTTTATTTTTTTAAGAATATTTACTGCTTGATTAGGATCAACAGATAATAAGGCTCTGCCTTCAGAAGCAATATTGAAAGGATCTAAACCAAGCATCTCACATACAGCAACTACTTGCTTTTTAATTGGGATATTATCTTCCTCTAACATAATACCAACATTAGATTTCATAGCCCAATCATTTAAAGCAGCGGCAATCCCACCTCTCGTAGGATCTTTCATCGCATGAATATAATTGTTGTTTATTTCTGTTTTTAAATTATTATAAATTTCTAATAAGGTTTCAACATCTGATTCTAAATCAGATGAGATATTTAACCCTTCTCGACTGGAAATTAATGCTGTTCCATGATCGCCAATGGATCCAGTCACAATAATCTTATCTTTCGGCTGTAAATTACTATCTAAAATCTTTACAGATTTATCTTTAATTCCTATTCCTGTAATAGCCATAATTAATTCATTTAATGTACCACGGGGCATTACTTTCGTATCTCCCGCAATAATAGAGATATTAGATTCTCTAGCTTTAAAATTAAATGAATTGATAATCTTTTCTAATAACTCAAATTTCAATCCTTCTTCTATTATAATAATAGAACTAATAGCTAAAGGCTGTGCACCCATCATAAGTAAATCATTAACAGTTCCACAAACACTTAAAATTCCTAAGTTTCCTCCAGGAAAGAATAGTGGGTATACAGTATATCCATCTGAAGTTACTACAATTTCCTTATCGTAATCTTCCAATGGAATCGTAGCTCCATCGTCTAACTCTTCGACACCTATTCCCTTATTAACATTTTTATAGGTTATGTTCTTAGTAATAAAGTTAATTAACTCTTCTTGTAATAAGCCACCAGCACCGTGAGCAAGACGAATGACACTCGAGCTTACTTTTTTCATACTCATAAATGAAAATAAGAAGGAAAAATTAAAAGAATTTAGATTATTCAATATAATATATTTGATGGTATTTATACGAAAAAATAAAAACTCGCTATTTATTACTTACAATAGAAAATATTAAGGGGAAAATTATATTGTGATTATAAAATGAATTCATACAATAAGACTATTGAAAAAGAAAGAATTACTGTTCAAACAATGGTTAAAATATATTGTAAGAAATTTCATGGTAATAAAAGCGAATTATGTAATGAATGTCTTGAACTTCTTGAATATGTTGAAGAACGATTAAAAAATTGCAGATTTGGAAAAAATAAACCGACCTGTAAAAAATGTCCTATTCATTGTTATAAACCTACTATGAGAGAAAGAATTCAAGAGGTTATGCGATATTCTGGCCCTCGCATGATATATTTACATCCAATAATGGGAATTCGCCATCTTTTTAAAAATTTTAAGCCTATTGAAAAGAACTAATGATTATTTTTATAGTTTTTATGTCCTAAAATACTATCTGCCAATGTAAATCTATTAAATAGTCCTACAGGATCTTTAATAAAATCTAAAATTTCTTTGGGATCACGATCAGATAATAGAGAACCCAATGTACTTATAAGCTTTATACCTTGATCTTTAATACCAACTGGAGGTCCATAGCATCCCAAGCAAGGAGCATTTCCTTTATTAGGACAGATTGTTCCACATCCTGCTTGAGTGACTAACCCAAGACATATATATCCTTGTTCTAGGAAACATTTATCTGTTGTAGGTAATCCTTCATAATCTCTCTTTAACTCAGTTGGAACCTTATTAACAATCACTCTATCACAATGACTACAGACAGTTTTAGAGCTAAATTTGAAGTTACGATCATTCTTTAATAGAAAAATTATCGAGCTAATAATATCATCATTTATTTCTATTCCCGTCGGATTTAAATCTAATTTCTTGGTGTTTTTATTTTCAAAATCATTAAAACTTTCGGGTTCATAGGCTAAACGTTGAACCAAGTCATCATAAAAGTAAAAACTTGTAATACTTGTGGATCCTAAATATAATATTAGAAAACGTAAAAAATTTGATCTAATTTTTTCATCTAATTGATCTAAATTCATAATTAAATCAAGCAAACTTTCTGCTTTCTCTCCCGGAATTTTTGTATGCTTAAAGCAACCAAAACAAATTTCACCTTTATTTGGGCACATTAGTTTACATCCTCCAGCGGTTATTGCACCATAGCATAATGTACCATTATCTAAGAAACAACCTTCATTAAATAGATTGCATTTATCACATACAGAAAAATTTTGATTTTGTGGACTATCACGGTCTAAAATAAATGATTTTAAGTGTAAAATTGTTGCAATTATGTTTTCAGTTTTTGGGGGGCAACCAGGAACGTAAATGTCAACATGAATTATATCTTTAACGTTATAAACATATTTTTCAAAATCTGGTAAATCAAAATTTCGAACATCATATTCTTCATCCAAAGATTTTTCATTTTTTATAAATTCGCTTTTTATTAATTCCTCTTTATCAATTAAATTAGCTAATCCCGGAATGCTTCCATAACAAGCACATGCTCCTAGAGAAACAATATATTCACATTCTTTCCTTAATCGTTTGACATTAACAGTATCTTGTTTTGTTCTTATAATTCCCTCTATAATCCCAATCTTTCCTTTCTTAATTTGGTTGCGATTCGTTTTAGTATATTCTGATCTCCAAAAAACGAAATTTAGTTCAGGTAGAATTGGAAGTAATTCAAAATGGGCATTTAATAGACTCTGATGACATCCCCAGCAAGAGCTGAGTTGTAAATAATTTACAGTTAAAGACATTTTAATCTATATTTATTAGTTATATATAACTCGTATAAAATAAAATAATTAAATTAGAAAAAATAACTTGTTATAAAAAAAAAGGAACCCGTTATGCTAAATTATCTCTCTTTGTCAGTTGAAATAAATTTTTCTAAACCGATCTGCTGAATTGGGTTGCTTATTTTGTACCGACATGATAATTTATTAAACTTTCGAATTAGAAATAAAAAAATCTGAAATTCTTGAGTCGTTACAGAATTACAATGAATTAGAATTATCTATTTATATTAATATTATTTAATTTTTAACCAAAATAATGAGAATAATTTTCATTCAACGTAAATTTTCTTTTTCATTAGTAATCCAAAACGCTATTCAAAAATTTATTTTATTTATTTTCATGGAGAATAAGTTTAAAATTTAAATTAATACTAAAAAGTTGTTTAAAATTGATACATTATAGGATTGAATAGTTAGAATTTCCCAATCCTATATTAAGTAAAAGAAAAACTTAAATATTAAGAAAAGGTCTATTTTTACAGACTTAATTAAAGTTAAGTCTATCCTATCTCTTCTAAATTACTATTTTATCAAAAAAATTTATTAAATAGAAGAATAATGAAAAATTTTTGGAGAAAAGTATAAGTATGATCGATTCTGAACCAGAGATAATTAAAAGCTTCACAGATAATTTAGCCAACTCTTTAAAAAATGCAGGATATCCCGAAATTAATGCCTGCATTCAATGTGGAACTTGTTCTGGCGGATGTCCATCAGGAAGAAGAACGGCATTAAGAGTTAGAACAATTATAAGAAAAGTTCAATTGGGTATTGAAGAAGTTCTAACAGAAAAAGATATTTGGTATTGTTCTACTTGTTATACTTGCCTCGAGAGGTGTCCTCGTAAATTACCTATAACAGATATGCTTATTTATTTGAGAAATCTAGCAGTGCGAAAAGGATTCATTCTTGAAAGTCACCTTGAATTATGTAAAAAACTTTATGACTCAGGACATGGAGTCCCTATAGATGATGATAAATGGAAAAGATTAAGGCAATCATATGGTTTAAAACAAATACCACCAACTGTCCACTCTAATCAGACTGATCTGAAAGAAATCCAGATACTTCTTCACAGCGCTAAATTTGATAAATTAGTAAATCTTGATTCCAAAAAAAAAGAGGTTAACAAAGAAGAAAGATAGTTTATTACTATTAAAATTTAAGAGGTTTTAAAGGGATGAGCATAAATCGAAAGTATTCACTTTTCCTTGGTTGCGTTATTCCAAACCGATATCCTTTTATTGAATTAGCGACTCGGAATGTATTTCAAAAATTGGGTATTGAATTTGTTGAAATGAATGGGGCATCTTGTTGTCCAGCCCCAGGTGTATTTCGTGGATTTGATATAGATACTTGGTTGATTATAGGAGCTAGGAATTTAACAATTGCAGAACAAAACAATCTTGACCTCGCTACGATGTGTAATGGTTGTTATGGAAGCTTACTTGAAGTCAATCATCAATTGAAAACAAACAAACTAAAAAAAGAGATGGTCAACAAACATCTTGCTAAAATAAATCGAGAATATCAAGGAAGCGTAAATGTAAAACATATTATAGAAATTCTATACAAAGACATTGGAATAGAAAAATTAAGAAAAAGAGTAAAGTACGGCCGTAAAAAAGGATTAAATTTAAACGTAGCAGTTCATTATGGCTGCCATATTCAAAAGCCAGCGAATATTCGACCTTGGGGTAATGAAACCGAAAATCCACAATTTTTAGATGAATTAGTAGAAATAACTGGCTGTAAGAGTATAGATTATAAAGACAAAAATATGTGTTGTGGTGCAGCTGGAGCAGTGAGAAGTGCCTTTAAAGAGATATCATTAGACTTTACTAGAGAGAAGTTAGAAAACATGAGGACTGCTGGAGCAGAAATTATTGTTACTGCCTGTCCCTTTTGTCATCTTCAGTTTGATCTAGGTCAAATTGAGATTAATAATATATTTAAAGAAAAGATTGAGACTCCTTTTAATTTTCCTGTTATTTATTATACACAGCTCTTAGGTCTTGCAATAGGCTTAAGTCCAGAAGATGTTGGACTAGTAAGAGATATAGAATTAAAAGGAGTGCCACCCTTTACATCGATTAAACCATTTTTAGAAAGAGTTAGTGATGAAATTGAAGGATGAACAGAAAGTAGGCGTTTTCATTTGTCACTGCGGTAATAATATCGCTGGAGTAATAGATGTAGATAAACTAACTAAATATGCTAAAACGTTGCCTAATGTGATTGCAGCTGAAAATTATAAGTTTATGTGTTCAGAAATTGGTCAAGGATTAATTCAAGAAAAGATTGAAAATGGTGAAATAGATCGAGTAGTTGTAGCGTCTTGTTCACCTAGAATGCATGAATCCACCTTTAAAAAAGTCTGTGAAGATGCTGGTTTAAATCAATACTTATGCGAAATAGCAAACATTCGTGAACAGTGTAGTTGGGTTAATGCAAATGACCCTGAGGGAGCTTATAAAATCGCTCAAGCACATATTAGAATGGGTGTAGCTAAAGTTAATGAACTAAGAGCATTAGATAAATTTTATGTTGATGTCGAGCCAGCATGTTTAGTAGTAGGTGGAGGAATAGCTGGAATGAATGCTTCTTTAGCTCTCGCAAATTTTGGCTATAAGGTTTATCTAGTGGAAAAAACACCTTCTATAGGTGGTCATATGGCACAACTTGATAAAACATTTCCAACATTAGATTGTTCATCATGTGTTATTACCCCTAAAATGTCTGAAGTAGCTAAAGCAAAAAATATTGAATTAATGACGTATTCTGAAGTTTCTGAAATTTCGGGATACATAGGTAATTTTATTGTCAATATAAAGAAATACCCTCACTATATAGATCAAGAAAAATGTACTGGATGCGGAAGTTGTGCTGAAGCGTGTATAGTCGTAAGTCCAAATGAATTTGATATTGGAATGAAAAAAAGAAAAGCTGCCTATATCCCATTTCCTCAAGCTATTCCAGGAAAATATACAATTGATATGCAGCATTGTATACAATGTGGAATATGTGCGGAAGTGTGTCCTGTTGGAGCGGTTAATTACGATGATAAAATAGAGTATAAAGAAGTTAAGGTGGGAGCAATAATTTTGGCAACAGGCTTTGACACATATGATCCAACAATATTAACTCAATATGGGTATGGAAGATATCAAAATGTGATTACGGGACTTCAAATGGAAAGGCTATTAAGCTCTTTTGGTCCAACTGGTGGTAAAATCCAGAGACCGTCTGACTTAAAAGAACCATCGACTATTATTTTTTTACAATGTGTAGGTAGTAGAGATTTTACTGAAAAAGGAAATAAGTATTGTTCTAGAGTATGTTGTATGTATTCAGCAAAACAAGCTCGCCTTTATAAAGAAAAGCATCCAGATTCTAACGTTTATATTTTTTATATTGATATCCGAGCATTCGGAAAAGGTTATGAAGAATTTTATGATTCTACTGCGAGAGACTATGGTGTTAAATTTATAAGAGGAAGAATTTCTGAAGTATTTGAAGATAAAAATCATAATATTATCATCCGGGGAGAAGATACTCTCCTCCAAAGATTAGTAGAAATAGAAGCCGATTTGTTAGTTCTAGCAGTGGGATTAGAGCCACGAGCAGATTCGAATAAAGTCTCACGCTTGTTTAATGTACAAAAATCAGAAGATGGGTTTTTAATGGAAGCTCATCCTAAATTACGTCCAGTAGAAACTCTTACGGATGGAGTTTTCATTGCAGGTACAGTTCAAGGTCCTAAAGACATTCCTGATACAGTTGCTCAAGCAAAAGCAGCTGCAGTTGAAGCATCTTTACTAATTGCTAAAGGAAAGGTTGAGATTGATCCCATCTTTTCTATTGTATTAAATCATAAATGCACTGGTTGTAAAAGTTGCTTAAGTTTATGTCCTTACAATGCAATTTCTTTTAATGAAATTAAAGGTATTGCCGAAATTAATAAAGTTTTATGCAAGGGATGCGGTACTTGCGTTGCTGCTTGTCCAAATTCTGCTATTATACAAAATCAATTTGGAGATGTTCAATTGATACCAATGGTGCATACAGCAATTCAAAAACTAGACGAAGTGGAGGGCTGATTATCATGACAGAAGTTAAATCTTACGATCCATCTATTTTAGGCATTTTTTGCCATTGGTGCTCTTATGCAGGAGCAGATCAAGCAGGAACCTCACGGATGCAGAGATATGCTAGTCTAAGGATTTTACGTGTGATGTGCGGAGGAAGAATTGACCCATATTTTGTTGTTACTGCCTTAAAAGATGGGGTAGATGGTGTTTTAATTTCACATTGCCATCTGGGAGATTGTCATTATGTGACAGGAAATCAAAAAACTGCAAGAAAAATACCATTATTATCGAAGTATTTAAAACAATTCGGAATAAATCCAAAAAGAGTTAAATATATCTTTGTTTCTGCATCTGAAGGAAGCAAACTTACGAATGTTGTTAATAATTTTGTAGAAGAATTGAAGGAATTAGGCCCTAATCCACTAAAAACTACATAATTTTATGAAAAATGTTATTATAGGTTGAATGAGAATTGTATCCAAGAGTTAAAGAAATTCAGACAGATAAATTTAATGAAGTAATTTTAAATTTTTATACTGAAAATTATACTATTGCGATCGATAAGGAAAAATGCATTGGATGTGGCTTTTGTATCAAAGTTTGCCCTAATAATGCTATTCCTGCTCGAAATTTAGAGGGAAAAGTACGGGTAAAAACAGAGGATCTCGTACCTGATACACCAAATGTCCTTAAATGTTCATATTGTGGGACTTGTATGTTTATGTGCCCCCTAACAGCAATATCTCTTAAATATAATGAAAAATTAATAAACAAAGATGATTTAGGGATAGTGAAAAATAAGGTTGTCCCCAGATTAGATTATAAATCAATTAAATCTAAAAAATCTAAAAAAATCATAAATGTATATTTTGATGGTAAAATCTCTATAGATTGGGATAAATGTATTAAATGCATGTCATGCGTGGATGTATGCCCTCAGGAAGCTCTAATTAAATCTAAATCACAGAGTGATAATGGCTCAAAAAAAACTAGAGTATCATTTAATGAAGAAAAATGCATCAAATGCGGTACGTGTGTTAGAGCGTGTTCAGTAAAAGCTATAAGTTTAGAGGATCGTTCACTTCACTTTTCAGGGGATTTTAAAATGAGATTTTGGGAATCTTTGTTAAAACGAATCAAAACCTGAAATTATCGAATACTTATATTTTATAAGAAATGGGTAACCATTTTCGTTTAAAATTTAGGAGAATGATCAAAAAATCTTAAAATTGTTGGGATCCGATCGTTTGAACACCTTAATTTTTGATGAAAAGAAAAATTCAAGTATTTTTTATCTTTTAAATTGAAACTATTTAGTTAAAATTGTTTAGAATTGAAACAATAAAGGATTCAGTTGTTTAAATTAACCAATAACCGATATATTTAAATATTTTCAAGGAGAATTTTAGTTTAGATAAAATAGATTAATGCAAACTAAAAACAAAAAGATGATAAAATATGGTCGAAGCAATATCTATGGAACTGGAATTAGAAGAAAAATTATCTATTCCAACATTTGAAATTGATGGAAAAGCAAATGTTGATCAATATTTTAGTTTATTATTAGCTGGAACACCCCATCTAAAATTCTCCATAGCAGATAATAAAGGAAAAGAGCTTTATTCTAGTTTAATGAACGTTGAGATGCGTTAGAGATTCAAAGTTAACTTTATGATTGGAATGGAGCTAGAATAGAAATTTTTTTTTTGAAATTTTATCTATTTTTCTTTCTATTAAATTAACAGGAATTAATGGTAAAATGAATTTACAACCTAGCGCAATATATAATGATTATAGGGGGCAAAATATCGGAAAAACTAAATTCATAGATTTATTAATTGATATCATTGAAAATATTGATGATGACAATATAAGGAAGGAATCTATTGAAATCTTAAATAAAATTGACATTAAACATAATGGAGTATTTCAAATATTGGAGAATATTTTAATTTCTGACTCAAATGAGAATCTAAGACATGCTGCTGCAAGAGTGATAAAGAATAAATTTAAAGAGAAGGCGTTAAAGCCTTTCTTATGGGTTCTTCAACATGAATCTTGCTATAATTGTCTAATCACAATCCTTAAATCTCTAATGAAGATTAAGGATATAGAGGTAAATAATCTTCTAATTAATGAAATTGAAAAGATAGAGACAGAGCAATTTAAAAAGAATTTATCAGTTCTCTTTAAAAATAAGTTGATCTATAATTATAGTACTCAAGATTTAGCAGAAATTCTAATTAATCATGCAACTATTTTTTCTTTATTAAAGAAATTCAAAAAACTCAAATACACTTTAAAAGATGGTTTAATCATTAAATTAGATTTCTCTGAAGTTGATGATCTTGTTATAAATTGGAGGTATAGGGAATTACTAAAAGATACTACTGATATAGCAGGGATGAGAAATCTAAAAAATCTAAAAGAAATTAAATTCTTTTCTCTGAAATGGGCTTTAAATAACGACTTAACCTTCAATTGTTACATTGCTTTAATTAAAGCTTTAGAAAGACTTAATAATGATGTGGCAAAGAAGACTTTGATTTACCAAATTGAAAAAATTGAAGATAAAAAATTTGTAAATTCAATTAAAGAGCTATTAATTTTATATGCTTCAATTGATAATATTTCGATTTCAAAGTTATCTGATATTTTAAGAAATTTTATTACTATTTGTTACTTGAAAAAGAAAAATCCTCAATTACAATATGGAGTGCAAAAAGGTGAAGTAATCAAGTTACTTATTGAGGGAAAATCTATTGTTACTCTATCAAGCTGTATTGAAAATTTCAGGTCAATAAAACACCTTATTTTAAAAAATTGCAATATTTATACCCTCCCTGAGACAATTTATACTTTTAAAAATTTAGAAATTCTGGATCTAGAAGGAAATAATCTTAGTACTTTACCTAAAAACATTGAGCAACTCACCTCTTTAAAGATGTTAAACTTGAATAAAAATAAACTGAAAAAATTACCAGTTTCAATTGGTGCACTTTATAAGCTAGAATCCTTAAGTTTATCAGATAATCAACTAACTGAATTACCTAATTCAATAGGTTACCTTTCTTCTTTAGAGTACTTAGACTTAAAAGGAAATAAATTAGAACGAATTCCTGATTCCATCGGTAATCTTAATTCTTTAAGGAATTTAATTTTAAGTTCAAATAGGATACAAATTCTACCTGAATCGATTGGCCTACTAAGATCACTCCAAACTCTTAATCTTGAGAAAAATCTTTTAACTTACCTCCCTTCTACTTTAAATTTATTTACTTCATTAAAGTACCTAAATGTAGAAGAAAATAAATTAAAAAATTTGCCAGATGTATTTGGGACTCTCAAATCATTAGAGACATTAAAATTGGGATGGAATAAATTGGAATTATTACCTACATCAATTTGGTTATTAAAATCTATTAAACATCTATACCTAATGAACAATAAATTGATTAAAATCCCCGATTCAATCAATCTTCATTATTCACTAGAAACACTGGATTTATCCTGGAATGACTTATCTGTGCTACCAGAGTCTATAGGGAACTTAAAATCTTTAAAAGTCTTAAGATTGAATAATAATCAGCTAATCTGGCTTCCTGAATCTATAGGATTAATTCGAGATTTAAAATTTTTAAACTTAGATGATAATAAGCTGAGAACTATCCCAGAATCAATCTGCTTACTTAATGAAATGGAACAATTATGGTTAAGTAGCAACGATTTAACAGATTTACCCAAATCGATAACAGTTCTTTCTTTACTGAAAAAATTACATTTAAAAAATAAGAAGCTGAAAATTATCCCTGAATTGATTTAAGATGAAAAAGAAAAAGTGTATTAAAATTTTCTTTTAATAGAATTCACAATCGTTTAGAAGTTGTGAAATATCCATGACTTTTATAGGTGAGTTATCTTCAGTTGCAACTTCAAACAAATTGTTTTTACAAAAAACACAGGAGCTCACAAGAACTTCAGCATTAGTTTCTAATGCTTCCTTTAGACGATCCTCTCGTATTCTTACCATGCAAGTACGAGTTTCAGTTAATCTATCTCTCCCAATCTCACCAGCAATTTCACCATATAACGCTTTTACACCACCACCTGCTCCACAGCACCATGACATATCTCGATTATGCTTCATTTCGAATAATTTTATACCTTCAATCATATTTATAAGTTCTCTTGGTTCTTCATAAACTCCACAATATCTGCCTAGATGGCAAGGATCATGATATGTAATTAGTAAGGGATCATCTTTTGTGCGCTTTGTATATCGAATTTTTAAATTCTTTTCTTTCACAGTCTTTAACACATATTGTGTTAGATGATAAAGATCAAATTCAAGTTTATGACCAGCATATTTAGTATATTCAAGAGTGAATGTGGAAAAACATCCGGAACAAGAAAATACTAATTCAGATACTCCACTTTCTAGAATAGTTCTGTAATTATGTTTTACAAGTTCAAGAGCCTCATCTTCAAGCCCAGTTCTAAATAAGACTGAGCCACAGCATCTTTCTTCTGGAAAAAGTACAAATTTAACTCCGAGTTTTGCTAAAACCTGGCTTGTCGCAGTTACCAGTTCTTTATTTCTATAGGAAGAAGTACATCCAACGAAATACCCTACTTTACCCGGTATACGTTTAGGAACTTCCAAGTCGACTTCAGCCTTTATTGATTCTAATTCTTGTTTTGCTCTTTCATATGCTTCTTTTCCTTCTTCACAAGCGTCACACCAATTAAATCTATCAATATGCTTTTCTAAAAACGGGTTATTATTTTCAATAATTGAATTTTTTAGCGTTATTAGTTTAGGAGGTATAGCACCTTTCCGTACTACCGCTTTCCGAAAAGTCTGAAAAACTTCTAAAGTATCAATTCCAACGGGACAGACGACTCTACAATTACCACAAAGCATACAACGAAATACTGAAGGTATTATTTTTTCATTATCAAATTTGATATCGTGGCTATCAAGGGCTTTAATAATCCTATTCCGTCCACCTGCATAATCTGTTTCAGACCAGGAGGTATTATAAACCCTACAAACATGTCGACAATATCCACAATGAGTACAGCGTTCATAAGAATATTTTTCCTCTTTTCTTTTACTCTTAGGTTCTATTAAATTTTCTTTAGATGGTGACACTAAACCAGCTACCGGAGGACCTGTTGTAATTACATTTCTTATATCATCTTTTTCTTTACCTTCGCTCATTTAACTCTTTCTCCTTATTTTAAACAATATTATATAAATCATATTTTTATAATTAATTAAGTCTAATTGTTATATTTTATTTGAATTGATTTTTTATGAATGACCTCCATCCTGACTGCTTTTTGAAGATTTTATTTAAAAATTTTATACAACAATTTCGCAGTATTAAACAATAATGATATTCTCCAGAATTTTAATCTAGTATTTACTATTCGATAAGAATTAAATAAATCCTTTGGATCTAGAAAATTTTTTAATTTTTTCATTTTCGAGACTAACTGTGGTCTATATTTAAACAAATAAAACGTGTTTACAATTCCTATTGTATATACTCTATCACCTTGAGCAAATGCCTGAATTGAGAGATCATGTAAAAACGCCTTTACAGTGAAAAATTCACTAGTTTTTTCAATATCAGATAATCCAAAAACTTTCACCCTACTCCACCCTAAAGGTCCTGAAATTGTATATAAAGCTGTTGGAAATTTGTATTTATTATCTTGGTTGAGATATTTTTGGATAAATGACTCTAATCTCTTATCAGCGATCCAATATTCTTGAAAAATTAAATTTCTACTTGATCTTCCTATCGCTACTTCTGCATCACTGATATCACGCCATTTTTCTTTTAAATATGATTTATCGACTACCACTCCATTTAATTCAGAAGCATATCGTTCAGATGCAGATACACATTGAGATGTTATCTCTGGATCGTCGTAAAAGACAGCCCAAACTAACCAATCTTGATCAGGGAAATTAACATGAGAATATATTTCAAACTTTCGTTCTGAAATAGATATAAAGAATGGTTTATTTGAATCATTTTTCAAATTTTGATAAAATTCGACCGCTTCATGAATCGATTTAAACCCATAACCAACTATCTCTAGGGAGGTTTTTAAAGTAGTTAGAGATAATTCAACCTCAGCTATAGCACCGTAAATCCCATAAGTTCCACATGCATCTTCGAGTGTAAACATTCCGTTAGAATCCTTGGAAAGGGATATGATTTTTCCATCTGGCAGGACTAGTTTTAAATTTATAATTGAATCTTTCATTGTTCCATATTTTAATACTCCTATACCAGCTGTTCCTGGAGTAGCGATAAAACCTCCTACACATGATGTTTTAAAGCTTGTAGGATAACATTTAGGTGCGAGACCATAATCAGCAAGTTTTTCAATTAAATTTAACCAAGATATACCAGACCCTACTTTAACTGTCATATTATCTTTATCAATATTATGGATCATGTTTAGTCTCCTTGTATCTATTATTACACCACCTTTTGAGGGAGTAGCTGAAGAAAAGCATGATGTTCCAGCAGCTCTTACTGTAACTGGAATATTTCGTTCCCTACATTTTTCTATTACTTTTGAAAGACTAGCAGTATCTGCAGGACGAACAAGTAAATTAGCTAAATAACTTTTTTTGAATTTATAATGATATGAGGGAAGTGAAGTTAGATCTGCTGATGCAGATTCGAGCTCATAAGGATTAGAGCTAACATGATAAGGAGATATAAACTCCTTCAGTACCTCTTCAAAATTCTGTTTATCTTTTTTTCTCTCAAATTCCTGATCTTCTATATTAGTTTCACTATTCAATTCTTTAGTATTAGAATAATTCATTTTATTTATCACCTTTTTTTAAAATAATGGAACCATTAAAAAGCCAGAAAAGAAAGCAGCCCACCAGCAAATTAAAGTTATATAGCCAGTTAATTTTGCATTCTTTCGCTCTGCTGCGATCCCATACAACATACTGAGGAACCCGGTAACTAATCCAGCTCCTCCTAATATTATATGAGGCCAATGGATTCCAAATGAAAATGATGTCCAGATTGCAGAATTTAAAATTGCTAGCGATATGACATTTGTAAGGGTTAAACCCCATGAAACCCCAGCTAGAATACCGTGGATCTTCACAAATTTATTCTCATTTATTAAAACTAAAATTGTACTTACAGATAATATCAATAAGGCAGTCAATCCCATATAGATTCCAAAATGATTAAATATATCTATTGTTGGAGCTGGTGGGAGTTCACCCCCAATACTAAATGCTATATCTATATAATCGAAAGGAGGCGGACTACCAGAAACAGAATTATCTCCAGCTAAGATGAGAATAATATAATATCCATCTTCTGAAGGAGCTGTTATATTAAATATAACCGTCATTGCATTCAGAGCAGAATCTAAGTCGTATACAGAATTATCTAATATTCTAGTGGTGGTAGGGTTAATAGTAAAGTCATTATTTTGTTTAGCATCTGGAGGTGCTTGAATGAACAAATTCGAACCAGTAGCTGTAATGCTGAATGAAATAATAGATGAAGCGTTGACAGAATTTGAGGTAGTTATATTAGTTTCAATTGAATAACCTCCCGGAATAGTATGACAATTTTCATGAGGTTGATTATAACTCGGAAAAGCACTTCCATTTAAAAAAATTGAGACAAAAACAACTAGAAAAAAAGCTGAGATTATTGCAATTACTTTTTTATTCAACATCATTAGCAGTTTTAATTATTTTTTTTGATCAATATTTCAGATATTAACCTTAATAAAACTTATTTTTAAATTTTAAAAAAGTTTGGCAATTAACTTTATTATAAACTTAACAATTTTTAACTTTTTTCAAAACTGAGTAATTTAAACAATCAATCAATCTTTAGTTTCAAACTGAAACAATTTTTTTAAAAAAAGTTTAAACTCGAAAGTCAAGACCTTATCTAACTATAAAAAGAAAAAGAATTATTTGAAACACTAGGAGATATAGATTAAAGTTTATTTTTAATAAAAAAAACTATAAAAATAGATGGAATTATCCCAATTAGTAAAAATGTAAATCCAGAAATGTAAAAAATACTTAGAGCAATTTCGTAACTAACATTAATTAAACTTCCAATTAAAATAAGTGATATTCCAGCATGGATAATTGTTTTTGAGTTTATTCTAAAGAATTTATTAAATCCCATTTTAATGTCAGTTTGCTTTATTAATTTAAATATCGAAGCCACAAGAGCATAGTAACAGATAGCTATGAATGGATTAATCCAAATATTAAATAGAAATAGTAAAAATATTGAAATAGTCAATTGAATAAAAAATATAATAAATATAGTAATAAAAATCCACTTTACTTTATATATATCCCATAAAGAACAGAAAATGAGTGTACTTGCTAATAATATAGCTAATAAAAATGCTGGAATTCTAAAAAAGTTTGAACCAAGGTATATCGTGTTTATTTCGATAAAATTAGATATGAAGCTAGTTAAGGGAGGAATTATTAAGCCGAAAATGCAAACAAAAGATAGACAAAATAAAATGAGATAACTTAATAAATCAAAAAGGCTTTTGACTTTATGATATTCTTCGAAAAGGTAATTCAACACTTCATAAATCACATATAATGCTAATACTAATAGGATAATACCAATTATTATAACCCATAAAATTAGTTCTCCTTCACCTGTAAATGCGTGTAGCGAACTTAATCCTCCTCCCCTTGTTATCAGTGTTGTAAAAATTATTGAAAGGAAGATCAAAATAGAATTCATTTTAATAATCTTTGCATTTTTTACTTTAAATAGATTGGAATGAAAAAAAGCTGTGCAAAAAAACCACGGAATAAGAGATACAATCTCTACTGGATCCCAACCCCAATATCTACCCCAACTAGAAGTGATTTTTGCCCAATAAGCACCAAGACCTATACTTAGTGTAATAACTAACCATCCAAATTTTAAAGAGAAGTTATAAAATGCCCGTTGATATGGATTTTTTAAAGAAAATTGCGGTTTTATAATTTCTGTCATACTAATTGTAAATGGAATTAGAAAGATGGCATATGCTATAAAAGTAAAAAAAGGATGCCAAATCATAAAAGGAGACATTAAGGAAGGATTAAGTCCAAAGCCATTGGGAAATAATACAGGTGGTTCAACTTCAAAAGGATTAAGGGAAAATAGAATTATTAAAAAAACAATAGATATTAGCATAGAAGAAATACTTGACCAAATGAAAACTTTGTCCTCTTTATCTTGATTTTTGATTCTATAAAAAAATATTACTATAGAATTGAACACCATCCATGTCATTATTGAACCAGCTTGACCTGCCCATATTGCAACAATTTTATAAACAAGTGCTAAACTTGATTCACTATAACTCCATACATACACAAAATCATAATAATTATTTACAAAACAATATTCCAAAAGCAAGAAAATTGAAATTGATAGAGTCATATTGAGTGATGGAAGGTAGAAATAATTTTCTCTCTTCCATATTAGAAAGAATAAATCTACAATCACAAATAAGATATTTAATATAATTAGGATGTTGGCAAGATAAGATAATATTTGAACTTTTAAATTTAAGCTAACAAAGTTTAATATATTTGGGATAATGAGAACGATAGTTATAATAATTACAAAATCATAAATAAGAATTGATCTTAAGGAATTTTTATTAAAATTCATTAAAAAAATTAAATTTCAACTATTAAAAAACTATTGGGAATTAGCTGCGATTTTTGCATCAATAGTTTAAATTCACAAATCTTTCTAAAAAATAAGTTTAAAGGTTTGAGATAACCCTAACAAATTAAGAGCGATCTTTAAGATATAATAAAAAGAGGATAATTTTACCTTTTATGATTATTATCTACCCTTTAATGCTATTTACTGGGTATACTTTTACTTACCCAAGTTATTTTGATAATTTTAATGGAAGCCCTCCTGGGGCATCTTGCCATTTCAGCTCTCCAGCTCTTCAGCTCAAACTAATACTGGATATTTATCAATAGTATCATGTACAGGGAATATAGTAAATCCTGGAGAAGAAATAGTATCAGGATTCGACTTAGGATTAATAATTGGCACGGTTTCGGCTATTTCCATTATACTTCTTATTCTATAGCTGAATTCAAAGACAAAAAGATTAATTAAATAATCTTTTAAATAGCAAAATTTTTTTATTTACTAATTTAAATTTAAGATAATTAACTTGCTTCATTTAGGAACTTACTCCTATATTAAATATAAGATAATAGGTCGAAGAATTTGGCTATTGAAAATAAAGTAATTATAAACTGTAAAAATATTTCAAAACAATTTGGATACTTCTTTGCATTGAAAAATATTTCATTCAAAGTGATCAATAATACAACTTTTGGAGTTGCTGGAGCAAATGGAGCAGGTAAAACAACATTAATTAAGATTTTATCAGGATTAACGAATCCAACCTCTGGAAAAGTTTATATTCAAGGACACAATTTTGATGAAGACCCACGTCTTATTAAAAATGCGATTGGTATTACTACTGAAGAATCTTTTCTTTATGAAGAATTAACAATCAATGAAAATCTACAGTTTTATGAAAACCTACATTATAATTTTAATAAAGATCAGATTAATCGTAAAATAGAAAAGTTTACAAATTTATTTGATATCCGAGATTGGTTAGATGAACCTATTCGGAATCTTTCTCACGGAATGAAACAGAAGGTTGAAATAATTAGAGTCTTAATGCCTGAACCTTCAATTTTATTCTTAGATGAACCATTTTCCGGTTTAGATTTTAAAGCAAGTGAGTTATTAGTAGATTTACTCCAAAAATTGAGAAAAGGTAATGATTTGACGATAATTCTTACAACCCATAAAGTAGAGGTGTTAACCAAAATTTGTGATGATTTAATTGTTTTAAAGAAGGGAAAGATTAATAAAGTAATTACAAAAGAGAATTTTGAAGAATTTGAAATAGAAACATATTTTTAAGATAATAGTTGGGAATTAAATGAGGATAAAATTTACATTTAGAATTAAATTATTCTTTGCTCTAATTAAGAAAGATATAAAATCAGAAATTCGCCAAATACATGATATTTTTTCAATATTTCTTTTTGATATTATTTCTATTTTTATTTTCTCATCCATATATAACTTCAGTACACAATATCAGCAGATGCCACTTGAAATATTTATAATTGAGATATGGTTAATAATTTTTTTTACTCTTATTTTTATAATGGCCAAATTATTTATTAAGGAAAGCGAATCTGGGACCCTAGGAGGATTAATTTCATCGCCTATTTCTGCTACTACGATTATATTCAGCAAAATAGTTTTTTGTTTTATATTATTAAGTGTTGTTGAGATTATTCTTTTTCTATTTAGTTTCGTTATTTCAAATCCATTAACGCCTGGTATGCAATTTTATCAATTGCTAGATTACATACTCTTAGGTATTATTTTACCAACAATAGATTTATCTATTTGTGGCACAATAGTTTCTGCACTTACTATGTATGCTAAAAAAAAATCGTTTATTTTACCCCTTTTATTATTTCCTATAATTTTACCAATAACAATTCCTATCATATCAATCAACATTAAATTATTAGAATTAACTCCAATATCTAATTTAATATATGAAATTTTGTTTTTAAGTTCCCATATCATACTTATGGCTTCAATTTTGACTTTAGTTTCACAACAGTTGTTATTTGATTAGATTAATATTAACTACACTGTGTTAGGATTTGGGTTGCTATTAAAATCAAAGCCGCGCTAAATTGACCCATCACAACTACTTGAAGTCCATTGTTTAATTCGCTGGGGATTGTAGTTTGAGAAACATCAATTAGAATTTTATCTGTATTTTCTGTTAGGTTAAAATTACCCCCTGAAAAATCTTGTACAATTCCTATTACTTGAATTTCAAGATTATCATAACTTGTAGGATTGGATACAACTTGAGAAACTTTAAGATACGGTCGTATATTGATACTTACCAATACAACAATTAAAGTTAAAGAAAAAATTATTGCTAAAATTGCTACAATTTTGGTTTTCTTCAAATTAATCTCTCTTATAGGTTTTTTCTAAATTGTTAATTCTTTTCTTTATTCTTCTTAAGCGTAATTTTGGGTAAAGAATCAAAATTATTATTATAATCCAAAATAAAATATAACTAATAATTAGTGTAATAAAATCCATTGTAAATACTGACATTATTTTTAATCCTCTCTTAAATTACTTTGAATGATCTCATTTAGTTTTTCTTTATTTAGATCTAGTTCAACTAAATTTCCTACTACATAAATATAGAATATCGTTATTGCAAATAAATTAAGGAATAATACAAAAAGCTTCATAAAATCCCAATAAATATATCCCGATCCAGTTGGATTAGGATTTATCAATGGATGTAAACTAGTAAAGATTATTGCTGATAAGTAACTCAATGGTACCATAGGAAAAAATATTATTCCCAAAATAGAAGTTAATTTAGCTTTTTTTTCCCTTTCTTCAATCATCGCTCCAAAAATGAGATAAGATAAATATGATAAAAATAAGACTAATGTCATAGTTTGTCTTGCATCACTCCATTGCCAGTAGACATTATTATAACCTCCCGAAGTAGCATTATACCAAAGTGAACCAGTAATTAGAGTGAAAGCACAAAAAAAGACTCCCACCACAATACTATTTTTACCAAGGATATTCCATAATAACTTTTTTTGTTTTAAGTATAATAAGTGAAAAATAAAACTTATAGCAAACGAAAAATAAGATAGCCATGCTGATGACACATGATAATAAAAAATCATATAAACAATACGACTAAAATTAGTCAAAAAGAAAATGAAAAACAAGTTTACAATTAGGAGTGAAATTGAGGTAATTAGTAGATAATCGCTTCTGAACCAATTCTTAGTTCTTTTCATTTTGTTTCTCAAATAAATATAAAATTTTCTATCTGATAAGCTTTGATTCACTTTATTGCGGTTAAAGCTAATGGTAATAGGTAAGATAAAAAATATCTTTAGTTTCTTATAATTGGAAGTTATTTTAATTCATTTTTAAAATTTGTTCTTATGAAATAATTGCTGTTTCAAATTAAAAAAAAAAAAAATAATTTTGCATTATTTAGAAGAAATGTTTTTGTCTCTTCCAATATACTACTACAACTATAAGAGAAGAAACTGTTACAGCAAGCACACCAATCAAAGTATAAAATTCAAACCCAGGAATTCCAGGAGCTGCAGGAGTTCCACCACTAATAGTTAAAACTACATTACCTGAAGCATAAATTATGCCCACAGCATCAGTAGAATTTGCAGCAGATAAAGCATCAACAACTAAGGTATAACTACCATCGGTTGTGGGAGCTATTAAATCAAAAGAAATCGGAACATTTGAATCACCATTGCCATCCAAAGTAATTTCTGCTAATCTTACAGGTTCATCTAATTTTGAACCAAAATTAGCATTATCACCACGAGTAGCAGCGACTGCTACGCTCACTTCACTGCCTCTATCATTAATTAAAGCCTCAGTAAAATTTATTATTGCTACATTTATAGTAAAATATTGTCCTGCTGTTAATGATGTGCCTTGAACGCAATCAACAGTTACTGTTCCTTCAATACTTTCTGTAGTGGGACTAACGAGAGCATGACATCCAGTATGTGAACCACCAAGAAACCCTTCGATGGAAGAAGGGTATGCAACCACCCCACCGACTAAAACCAAAAGAAAACTAGTGAGTACAATAACAGGGATTATTTTTTTTTTCATTTGAATTGCCACGATTTTTTTATTTTATTCATTCAATCTTAAAAAAGATAACATTTCCACATTAAGAGTATTTCTTAATTTTAAGACTAACTATTCTCTTTTAAGGTTTACTATATTTGGATAATTTAAACTTTTTAATTTTGATGAGTTTCAATTTCCTCCAAAATCTTATTTAAAGTTTAAAAATTAAACCATTGTATTTAATTCTTTTAGACTTAATAGTCCAAATCTAGAATTTAAATTTATTTTTTATATATTATTTAAGATAAAAGAAGAATTAAGTTCCATATTAATAACTCAATTACATGGTTTTGAGAAGTAATACTTTTTAATTATTTTACTCCATGAAAGCGAAAACTTAACTTTGCAAGTTTAGGTTTAATTATAAGAACATTTTTTATTATAAAATTTTTAATATTGCAAATTACTTATAATCGTCAAATTTTAAAAAGTGGAAATAAAGAATATATTAAATACATTTCATTATTATTGAAGAATTATGCAATTAGATAATATTGACAAACAAATACTCAATGCGTTATTCAAAAATGGACGTGAAAGTTTAACAAGTTTAGAAACAAAGATAATCAAGTCTGACACAGAGACTATGAGTCATACAGGCATAGCAAAAAGGATCACAAAATTAGAAGACAGTGATATAATTAAAATTCAAGCTAATACAAACTTAAACAGATTGCAGTATAAAGGTTTATTTTTATTAATGGAAATGGTCAATTTTGAAGAAGTCCAAAATATTATTAAAGCTTACTCCAATTGTCCTCGAGTATTTTTAATGGCACCTGTAACTGGACAATATAATTTAATTTTAGGAGTAATTGGTCAAAATCTCGATATTCTCCATAGATATTTAAACTATTGTGGCCCCACAAATAAAAAGGGCATTTTACATTCTGCTGTGATGTTTACTACAGAAATTATTAAACCAAAATATGTCCCCATTAATTTATTTAGCCATGAGAGCCATGAAAAAGAATGTGGAAACGTTTGTAAGAATTGTGCAGCTTTCCTCGATGGAAAATGTAATGGATGTGGAAATTTTTAAAAAATTTGGTAAAAATAATTATATTATCTACCTTTCAGTACTTCATATTTAATTCTTGTATCCAATATATTCCTTGAGAATAAAAAATATCCTTTATTAGAGTTATTTTTTGATCCTTCCTCCACAATAATAATAGAGATAATGGCTGAAGTGTGAGCACTGATTTTTACTAAGATTTCTTATATTTTAAATTATAATTATAATCTTTAAGGAGAAACTTCATCCCACGGATCACACACCGTACATCTCCAAATAAATTTTCTAACTAAATAGCTTAAATAAACAAAATAGTCATTTTGAATAATAATTCATAACAAATACATGAAATCTAAACGCTTAAATAAGGAAAGCAGAAGCTTTTTTATAAAATTAAGATTAAATTAATACAATTAGTTTTTTTAAAATAAATTAGCTAATTTAAAAAAAATAAATTTAACAAACAAATAGGTAGAAAAATATGGCAGTAAAAGTTGCTTTTATGCAATGTTCAGATTGCTGGGGCTGTCATCAATCCTTATTGAATGCTCATCTAGGATTATTGCCAGTATTACCAGCATTAGATATTGTATACTGGCCAGCAGTTGTAGATATGAAACATGATTCTTTAAAATCTAGACCAGACGGAGATATCGTAGTAGGATTCGTTGAAGGAAGTCTTAGAACAAATGAAGATGTTGAAAATGCTAAATTGATGAGAGCTAAGTGCCAACTTATCATATCTTTTGGTTCTTGTGCTTGCTATGGGAATGTACATGGGTTAGCAAACCAATGGGATGTTCAAAAATTAGTTAATCGGAAATTTACTGAAGTAGAGAGCATTACTAATGAATCTCCCCACGAACCGAAAGAAAACGTGCCTGGATTCACTGATAAAATAGTACCCTTAGATGCGATTATTAAAGTTGATGCGTATATTTCTGGGTGCCCGCCTAAACCAGAAGCTATCGTTTCTGCAATTCAATTCCTACTTGGTCAACAACCTTTTCCTATGAACGATTCTGCTTTTTGCAATAATTGCATTTTAAATAATGAGAATTGTTTGTTAGAGAAAGGGACTTTATGTTTTGGTCCAATTACTAGTGTAGGATGCGAACTAAAATGTACAAGTGATAATAAACCCTGTGTAGGGTGTTTCGGTCCATCAAAATCTGTTTATCCTAGAGCTGATAAATTAAAAACTATGTCTTCAAATTTGGGAGGCGTTAGCTCTGGAGACAAGAAGAGCCTGTATCAGTTCTTATCGTTATTCTTGAATATTCCCTTAATGGCTGGTTTCGATCTCGCAGGAGATATTTTAAAGCAGGTTAAGAAAAAAGGAAAACCAGAGACGCCACTAGCGAATTTACCAAATACAACCGAGGAGATTGCATCCAATGCATTAGGATTTTTGAGGGATAATCCTGATTTCCACGAAATATCTAATGTGTGCGATACATGTCCAAGAATAATTGGTAGCAAATCAAGAATGACAAGGGTAAAACGAGATTATGAAGGATTACCAAATATGGACGATTGTTTAATTGAACAAGGATATATCTGTATGGGACCTGTAACTAAGGCAGGTTGTGGTGGATTATGCCTAAAAGTTAACGCTCCCTGTACTGGCTGTTTCGGTCAGACTGAATGGGTGGCAGATCAAGCAGGTAGATTTGCTGATGCAGCAATTAAAGGCTTTAATGTTGATATTTCAAAAGAAGAATTGTTAAGGCAAGTAAAGGATCATTTAGGGACTTTTGAAAAGTTCACATTAGCTTCAAATAGAAGTTATAAAGGAGGAGAATAGAAAAATGGGAAAAGAAATAGAGGTTGAACCTGTAACCCGATTAGAAGGGCATGGCGGATTAAAAATTGTTTTAGGAGATGATGGAAAAGTAAAAGATGTTCAGTTTAACATTACTTCAACGAGATTTTTCGAAAAGTTTCTTGAAGGCCGTTACTGTGAACATATCCCTCGGATCACACCTCGGATTTGTGGAATATGTCCGATTCCTCATCATTTAGCTCCGACGAAAGCAGTTGAAGCTGCTTGGGGTGTTGAAATCCCTACTCCGGCATTGAAATTACGAAAATTGCTTATTAATGCAAAACAATATTCATCTCACGCACTACATTTTTACGCATTAGCTGCACCAGATTTCTTATTAGGTCCTATGGCAGACCCTGCATTAAGGAATGTGGTTCATGTAATTAGTCAGATGCCAGATGTGGGTGCTATGGCCCTTAAGATGATGGATTTCGGACAGAAGTTATGTGCTGAAATTGGAGGTAAATCAGTCCATCCTATAAGTGGTATAGTTGGTGGGATGAAAAAACCAATGGATGAAAGTGCTCGCGATTTATTTTTAAAGCAAATTGAAGATCAGGTAGAATGGTCAAAAAAGACAGTAGATATCGGATTAAAAGTCGTAGAGGATTATTGGGATGTTGTTGCAAATGTGGGAGTCGTACCTACTTATTATGCGGGTATGACTAAGAATGGTGTCCACGACATTTATGAAGGAGATCTTAGGATTGTAGCTCCTGATGGGAAAAAATTCGATTATCCCCCTCAAAATTACTTAGATGTTATAGGAGAACATATTCCAGAGCATTCATATGCGACTCATATGTATTATAAACCAGCTGGATACCCAGAAGGTATCTATAGGGCTAATACATTAGCAATGATCAATGCTGCGGATAAAATGGCAACTCCTTTAGCTGATGAGGCTTTAAGAGCCATGAGGGAAAAAGTTGGTGCCATATCCCATCATACATTTGCGTATCATTGGGCAAGGTTAATTGAACTAGTTGAATCTATTGAAATGATCGCCACATTGCTTCAAGACCCAGATATTGTCAATCCAGATTGCAAGACTCTAGATGTTCAACCACGAGAGGCTGATGGGGTTGGTTTAGTAGAGGCTCCACGTGGTCTATTGTTATATCATATTTGGTCAGATGCAGATGGTTTATGCAAAAAGGCGAATCTTTTAGTAGCTACGAATCATAATATTGCTGGCATTGAAAAGACATTAATGCATGTTGCAAAACAAGTATTTGAACAAAATGCTTTGTCCGGATTAAAGTTACCAGACCCTTGGATAAAATAAAATTAAACTATAAAGGCGATAAAAAAGAAATGAGTGAAGAAATACCAGAAGGAGTAGTAAATCTTTTGGAAATGATAGTTCGCTGTTTTGATTGCTGACTATCATGTGCCGCACACATCACTGTAGTCGATGAAAATGGCTCTGAGATTTACTCTCGCGAGTTAAACGTTGGCTTAGGATGAATATCCAATAAAAATCATAGATTGGATATAACTGCCCACGCACGGGTTAAAGCCAACGAAAATATCAATTATAAAGAATGAAATATCAGAAAATAGTGAAAAAGATGACAATAAATTTTGAGTTTAGGAAACAAGTTATGGATTATCATATAGGGTCTGATTTGATCAAATATTGCTACCAATGTAGTCGATGTGCCGACAATTGTCCTGTTACGAAAGTGACAACAGATTTCTATACAACTACCGGGTATAATCCACGTAATAATATTCTAAATGCTTTATTGGGGTATAAAGATGCTATCTTTTCAGCTGATCCCTTGACCATTTGGGGATGCACAGTTTGCGATACATGTGACGAAGTGTGTCCCCAAAAAATTGAGTTAACCGAAATATTCGCTTTCTTGAAGAATCAATCGGTGAAGCAAGGAAAAGCACCTGAATTTATTTATTCTCAAGCAAAAATGATTTTCGAGAACGCTAAGGCAATTCCTTCGCAACCCGCAATTGAAAGAAGAAGAGAACAATTAGGATTACCAAATATAATGACACCCGACGTTAATGAACTTCAAATGTTATTAAGAAATATTGGAGCAGATAAAAACTTAAATAAACATTTAGAGGATGATTAAATGACAGAATATAAGATGTTTGAGGGTTGTACAATAGGGAATCGAATTCCCTTTATAGAAGCCGCTTCACGAAGAGTATTTGAGAAAATAGGGATCGACACTTCAGAGGCACCATTTAGCTGTTGTCCCGATCCAACAGGAATGAAAAGTTATGATAATAATTCATGGTTAGCAATAGGAGCTAGAAATCTATGTCTTGCTGAAGCTGAAGGAAAAGATATTATATCACTATGTAATGGATGTGCTAATACTCTTAGAGGAGTTCAACACCAATTAAAGCATGATTCTTTAAAGAGAGAAAAAGTTAACAAACAATTAGCGAAAATTGGGAAAGAATATAAGGGAAACGTAGACGTAAAGCATTTTGTTGATGTTTTAAAAGACAATTTAGAAAATATCAGAAGCGCAATAACAAAACCATTAAGCGGATTAAAAGTTGCTGTTCATCCTGGTTGTCATTATATGAGGCCTGCAGAATGGATGGAAAGTGATGATCCCATGCGTCCCCAGAACTTAAAGAAACTGGTAGCAGCTGCAGGAGCAACAGTAGTTGATTATGATGATATAGTTTTATGTTGTGGATCAGCAGTGACTAATGCTTATGAGGAACATGGTTTAGCAAATTTAAAAATCAAAATGGATAGTATTAAAAAAGCTGGAGCAGATATAATTTGTGTAAATTGTCCTTCTTGCTTTCAGCAATTTGATACCCGCCAGAGAGACTTGAATAAAAAGTATGACACAGATTATGATCTTCCGGTGTTATATATAACAGAGCTTTTAGCATTAGCAATGGGAATAAGTCCTGACGAAATTGGGCTTAAGTTTCATAGAACTAGAATGAAGACCCAAATATAGTTTTAATAAACATTTTTACTCTATTTTTTTTATTATTTCTTACTAATTCTTATTGTTTCTCAGAATAAATTTCAGCTATAAAATTTAAATACCAAAAAATTAAAAATATTTATATTGGTATAATTTACTAATACGTTAAAAAGGGTAAAGTAGATTTCTTCAAGTTATAAAATAGAGTTAGGTAAATAGAATGGTTCCTATTAATTTAGTACGTCAGCCACCTTGGTTTTTTCCATATATTGAAAGTTATTCTCATATTTTATTGGATATTAAATTTCTTAAATGTGAAAATATAAGTGAGAGATTAGATTTCTTAATAGAAATGGATCTGAGAGGATTTGAAGGATTATTATTTTATATATATCGACCAAATCATACGGTTATAAAATTTGATGTAATTAACCATAAGGAAGATTCTATTCATAAATTAGAAAATTTATATTATGAAATTAATAAAGACATTTCGATTCAGCAATTAGATTTCATTTTTATACCATTTGGGCATTTTACGGAAGATAATAAATTTACACCAAAAATAAAAGCAAGATATGCTGAGCCTACCCACCAAATATTTACTTGGTCTCCATCTTTATTATTTAAAAAAGTGAAGTCAATTATTAAGATTGACAATAAATATAATGAATTAATCCCTATCGATCACCATCAAGGATATTATTATAATTTAGATATTTCATTTAAGGGAAACAAAACTGAATACCTCTTTAACTTAATAAATGTTTTATGTAATTTCGATAATTCTCCTCAATATGAATCAATTGTTAGTGAAATTAAATCATTAATATCGAAATCTAATGAATACTTATTTGAGCTTTCAATGACAGATATTCCTGTCGAAATGCAAAATCTATTGAGAGAATTAGAACGATTAAAGTTTAATATTGACAATCTTAATAAAGAAGAGATATTTAATTGGCTTGATGATTTAATAGACTTTTACTCAAGACGTACTCAGAAATAATTAATAACCATAATTTTTTTTTAAAAGGAAGAATTTTAACCAATAATAATAAAATTATTGATTGTTATGTGCTTAGCTATTCCTGGAAAGATAATAAAATTCAATGATGATGAAACTACCGCAAAGGTTGACTTTGATGGAATAATACAAGATGTAGTTATTGCTTTAATTTCAGAACCTAAAATTGGAAATTATGTAATTGTGCATGCTGGTTATGCGATTGAGCAAATGCATGAAAAAGAGGCCTTAGAGGCGATTGAACAATGGAAAGAAATAGCAGAAGATCAAGATTTAAATCTTTCTGAGATGTTATAGTTATTTTAAATTCTAATCCCGATAAAATAAACTTCTATTTTGATTTTTGTTTTTTCTTATCTAAGGAATTAATAACAAGGTATTCAGCACTAGAGAATATTGAAATACCGATAAATATGAGTATTATAAGGTTAAGTAAAATGTTATTATTTCCTAATGTTTCTAATGCTAATGCTATACAAAGAGAAATCATTCCTAATACAATTACATTATCCTTTTTCATATCTAATTTAATATCCTCCTTACTTCTATTAATTATATGGATTTCTCCAATAAAACTAGTTTAAATTAGATATAAAAAGCTGGGCTATATAGATTGTTGAGTTAGAAATCAAATAGTTCTTTCTTTAACTTTTTCAATTTTTTGTAGAGAATAGTTATAGAATTAATTGCTTCCGATTTTGAATTAAAATCGAGTGGCGAGACTCCATTTAAATCAGCTTTACCAATCTCTGAATCAAATGGAATAGTATGATAGAGAGGTACTTCCCATTTATCGATGATCTTGTGGATGATATTAATTTGAGAGTTATCCATAACTTTATTCGCTATTAAATAATTGTTGATTACACCTAGTTTTTTCGATAATGTAATAATTTTTTCACACAAATCAAGAGATTTTTGAGAAGGCTCAGTTATAACTAACATTACATCAATCCCTTTAGCTGTACCTCGACCTAGATGTTCTAATCCTGCTTCAAAATCAACAATTACAACTTCATCTCGCTTAACAAATAAATTGTAGAGTAAAGTTCGAATTAATGCATTTTCTGGACACAAACATCCCGTAGCAGGTTCTTCAATACCACCCAAAACCAGCAATTGTAATCCATCTGGACCAGATACTTTATATCTATCTGGTATATCTGAAACTTCAGGATTAATATTATAAACTCCAGGACCGGCTCCTGGGACATTTGTTCGTTCTTCGATCATTTGTTTCATTTCAGAGATTGGTACGATTTTCTTTTTTGTCTCTGAATCTATTCCTAATGTCATAGATAAATTCATTGCTGAATCATTGTCAATTGCTAATACTTTATATCCATCTTTTGCAAATAATCTTGCTAATGTTCCAGCAATTAATGTTTTTCCTACTCCACCTTTTCCAGAAACAGCGATCTTCATCAATTGAGTAAGTGAATAAATAATATTAAATATTTAGTTTACAAATTTTCATGAAAAAAAAGCTTTATATTAAACTTAATAAGAATTTTCAAAGTAATTTTATAACATATTAAAATTAGCTAGTTCTACTCATAGATTGCATTCGCTTAGAAATTTTCATCATTTTATTAAAAATTCTATCATTTTCTGTTGGATCTTTACATGCGATTAATTTGTCATTTAATAGTTTAATCTTATAGGTTAGATCTATAAATTCTCGAGGAGGATGTAATTGGTAATAATACTTTTTTTCTCCCTTATGAGTCAATTCAATGTAAACCCATTTTCCATCTGCTTGTGACCAATTCCATCTATTTGGAGTTAATTGCCTAACCATATCTAATTTTGGTTATTTTAAAGATTTAAAGGATCAAATACCTGTTATTGTTTCTATTACATGAAAAACAGTATGTATTTCTTATATATATTTTTTTTAAAAATATATTAACGGGTTATGATATAGGTCCTTAATTAATTAAAAAGTTCACCAAAAGCTTTTTTGGCAGTCTCCCGAACATCAACATCTTTATCTTTTTTGAGTTCAGTTAATAAATTTTTTACTTCTAAAGTATCATATTTCATTAAGGCTTTTATAAGATACAATTTTACAATCCAATCGTTATCTTTAATCAAGTTCTTAAAAGCTGTAAATACTTTATTATCTTTAATCATGCTTAATTGTTTTATTGTCGCAATCTTTTTTGTTCTGTTAGAATTGTTTAGACCATTAATTAATGTATCAACAATAAGATTTTGAGAATTATTATCTAATAATTTAAACATATTGATAAAAATATTGGGACTAATTTCTTGGAAATCTGATTTTTCCTGCGTTAATTGTAATCTATTTTTAGATATCGCTTTTTCTTCTTGTTCTTTCAATTTTATCAACGTTTCATTTAGTTGCTTATTTGCGTTTTGGGTTTTCTCTAATTTCGCATTAATAAGATCTAATTCTTCTTCTTTCAAGGTCATGTTTTTTCTATATTCACTTTCTCTACTAAGTTCAAGATTTTTGATTTGATTTAATTCTTTTACAAGCTCATTATTACGAAATTTTAAATTATCTGAAATTGTTGTATTTGAATCTAAAGCTGTTCTTAAATTTTCATTTTCTATTTCTAAATCCTTAATTTTAACTATTAATTCGTCCTTCTCATTATTATGAATTTCACTCTGATATGAGTCCAATCTATTTTCTAGTTTTTTTGGGTATTCTTGGTTTTCATTAATTATATCTGTATGAGCTTTGGTAAGACTCTCTAATTCTTCACTAAGGTCCTGTTTAAGATTCTCTGTTTCCTCTAATTTGTTTTTAAGCTCTTGTAATTCAGCTTTTAATGACTCTATTTTTACTCTATTTAATCCATTTTCCTCAGTAAGTTGAAAAATAATCTTTTTTGCATCAATCAATTGTTGGGCTTTATCATTTAATTCGAGTTGCTTCGAAGACTCAAATTTTTCTTTTAGTATTTCCAATTCTTCTTCTAAATCTTTGATTTGTGCCTTTTTTAGTTCATTTTCTTCAGTTAATTGAACTATAACCTTATTCGTATAGACTAGTTCTTCACTCTCTTCACTATAATTTTTAGTATTACCTAATTCTATCGTTATATCTTCTATGGTTTGCTCTAAAATTTCGATATCTTTATCTTTTTTTATCAAATCTTGTCGTTGGTTAGAAATGATTTCTTTTAATGTTTCAATATCAGTTGGTAAGTCATTTTCTTGAATATCATCAAGTTTAGCACGTTGATTTTGGATAATCTTTTTTTGCTCATTTACAGTAAACGTTAACCTCTGTACCTCTTCTTTTAAAAAGCGAATTATTCTCTCTAAATCTAAGTGCGCACGATTCGCAGAATCAATTGATTCAATTAGATCTTTTAGATCTTTGCTCATATTTTGAATGTTTATTTTATTTATGTTATGAAAGTTTGAATTAAAAAATATTCACATTTTTCAAAAAATAATAGTTTACGAAAATAACCTCTCTAAGTATAAATGATTCACGGCAAAGTAAATAGTAATATTTAAAAATTTGTTTAAAATTTATTTCATTAGAAAATTATTTAAGATTTTAAAGCTTCACTGCAAAACATTGGAGGTATTCATATGACAGATGAAGATGTTCCTGAATTGGATTTAAGCCCCAGAGAAGATGAAGATGATGATTGGGACGAAGAAGACGATTGGGATGAAGATGAGGATGAAGATGAGGATGAAGATTTAGATGATTATAATGATGGAGAATGGGATGATGATTTTGAGAACGATGACGAAGAAGACTATGATGAAGATGAGGACGATGACTATGATGATGAGGACGATTATTAAAATGATATTAAATTAAAAAAAATAATTATATTTTTTTACCTACATTTTTTTAAAGAACTTTAATCTCCCTAATAATATCTCCTTGAGCGATTGAATCTACAATTTTCTGATCATCTGAACCAAGCACCTCTCCAAAAATCGTGTGTTTATTATTCAAATGTGGTGTTGGTACATGAGTTATGAAGAACTGACTACCATTTGTATTAGGACCTGCGTTTGCCATAGCTAAAATTCCGGGTTTATCAAATTTCCTATTGGATTGAAATTCATCAGCAAAAGGATATTTAATTTCGCGTCCTTGATAAGGAAAAGAATCAATTCTTTTAGATCTGGGTCCTCCCATACCATTTCCCATTGGATCTCCACCCTGAATCATAAAGCTTTTTATAACTCTATGAAATTTTAGATTACTATAAAATCCACGTTTAGCTAAAAAAAGAAAGCTAGCTACAGTTAAGGGAGCATCATTATCAAACAGATTGAGGTTAATATTTCCTTTATTTGTTACTATTGTTATTTTTGTCATAGATATTCTAAAATATCTTTTAATTAAAATTATGCTTAAAACAAAATTTTTTGTTTTCAATTTATAAAAAATTTAAAATTAATATAAATAAAGTACGTTCATAGATCTATTATCATTCAAAAAAATAATTAGTATGACAATTGATCACGAACTCTCCTATTTTTTTAATCCAAAGAGTATTGCAGTAATCGGAGCAAGCTCTACCCCTGGTAAGGTTGGTTATAATGTATTGAAAAATATAATAGACTCGGGATTTTCCGGAAAAGTTTACCCTATTAATCCTACAGCGAAACAAATTCTTAATCATAAAACCTTTAAAAGTGTACTAGATGTTCCAGATGAGATCGAAGTTGCAATTATTGTAATTCCAGCAAAATATGTTAATTCTGTAGCTGAGGAATGTGGAAAGAAAAATGTTAAAGGCGTGGTAATAATTACTGCTGGATTTAAAGAAATTGGAGGCGAAGGTATACAGAGAGAACGTGATCTTACTGCTATTGCGAAGAAATATGAAATGAGAATCATTGGGCCCAATTGTTTAGGGTTCATAGGAAATAAGTATAATGGATCTTTCGCAGCCAATACTCCCAAAAAAGGACATATTGCGATGATTTCTCAATCAGGGGCAATGTTAACCGGATTGATGGATTATTCGATGGATCAAGCTTTTGGATTTTCTTGTAATATAAGCTTAGGAAATAAAGCAGACCTCGATGAAGTTGATTTTATCGAATATTTAGCGGAAGATCCTGAAACAAAAGTTATTTTATGTTATTTAGAAAGTATAGAAAATGGAGAGAAGTTCCTGAAACAAGTTTCAAAAGCATCAAGAAAAAAGCCAATAATTATTTTAAAAGCAGGTATTAGTGAAGCTGGAGCAAGAGCAGCATCAAGTCATACTGGTGCTCTTGCTGGTTCTGATATTGCTTATACTCTTGCGTTTGAAAAATGTGGAGTTTTAAGAGCAAAAACTATAGAAGATTTGTTTGACTATGGGGAAATATTTCTTTACCAACCCATTCCCAGAAAAAATTCATTTGCAATTATAACGAATGCAGGTGGGCCAGGAATTGTCGCTACAGATTCATTTGAACGTGAAAATTTAAAGTTTGCTCAATTCACTGAGCCAATTCTACATCAATTACGTGATAGTCTTCCACAAGAAGCCGCAATTTTCAATCCTGTGGATATTGTTGGAGATGCAAGTCCCGAACGTTATGAGTTTACTATCAAAACAATTTTTGGCCTAAATTCAGGTAATCCACCAATTAAAATTGATAAAGATGATGTAACTACTTATGGAGCATTAATTATAATGTCTCCTCAGGCACAAACGCATCCCAATGATGTTGCTAAAATAATAAATAATATATCGAAAGAGTATTTATCAGAAAAGCCCATAATTTGTTCTTTTATAGGGGGAATTTCCGTTAATGAAGCTGCCAATTATTTAAGGCAACATCACATTCCTTGTTATCCTTTTCCTGAAGAAGGTGCACAATCCCTTAAATCAATGGTTGAATATGGTGAATACTTACAAAGTGTTCCATTAGATAAACTAAAGATCCCTCAATTTAAAGAGAATCAAGAAAGAGTTAAGGAAATCTTTCAGAATGTTAGAAAGGATGGTAGAACTGTGCTTTTGAGTTATGAATCAAGTGAGGTATTTGAATGCTACGGAATTAAATCGCCAAAATCAAAATTAGCACATACGCCTCGTGAAGCAATGAAGTTACAGACAAAGCTTGGAACTGCTGTTATGAAAATAGTAAGTCCTCAAATAATACATAAAACTGATGTTGGAGGAATAATCTTAGATGTCAGATCACCAGAACAAGCATTTGAAGCGTATATTCAAATAATAGATAATTCAAAAAAATTCGGACCTCAAAACGCAAAAATTTATGGTGTAGAAGTGCAAGAAATGATTGATCTCAAAAAACAAAAAAAAGTAAATGAATTAATTGTTGGAGTTTCAAGAGATCCACAATTTGGCTCCCTTTTAATGGTAGGATCAGGAGGGATTTATGCCAATTTTCTAAAAGATGTATCATTTGCTTTATCATACAAATTTAATGAACAGGAAGCTAAAAAAATGCTTCAAAAAACTAAAATATTTAATTTGTTGCAAGGTGTAAGAGGGGAGAATCCTTCAGATATAGATGCAATTATCGATGTTTTATTAAGACTTTCACAATTAGTTAATGATTTCCCGGATATTATGGAATTGGACATCAACCCTCTTTTAAGTTTTATTAAAGGATATTCTGCTGTCGATATTAAAATTACAATCTCTCGTGAATGAATTAAGAAAATATAAAATATTTAATAGATATAATTAAAATGATCGAAGAAGGAATGATGTAGTTATGGCAAAAACAATATATTTGTGTTCTTTATCTGAGCATGTTGGAAAAAGTTTACTATCAATAGGAATAATGTTGAAGTTACAGGAAGATGGTAAAAGGGTAGCCTACTTTAAACCGATTGGAATTCCTAGGGGAGCTTTTAGTAACAAGGCTGATAGAGATGTAGGTTTCATACAAAGCACTGTATTTAAAACTTCATTACCATATGATATTATTAGCCCTGTCTCGATTCCAGATTGCTATTATGTAGATTTAATCGATGTATCAAAGAAGGAAGATTATTTGAATAATATAAAGAAAGCCTACGATGAATTAGATAAGGAGTATGATTATGTAATCATTGAAGGTGCTCCTAGCATCAAAAAGTATATTCGTGTGGGATTAGACGATGTAACTGTGGCTCAAAAATTAGGATTAAGTGAACTAGTTTTTATACAAGCAGAATCGTCAGACAAGTGCATTGATAACTTATTTTTTACCAAAAAATATTTCGAATTTAGAAATATGAAATTTAAAGGAATAATTTTCAACAAGATTGATTATGATTATGAGGCTCGAATTAAAGAATTGCAGGAAAACCATATTATACGTTATAAAATTCCTATAATTGGCTTAATTGAAAAAACCTTAGAATTATTGAGTCCCAGAGTTTCTGAAATTCAATTTGCTATTGGAGCTGAATTACTTAATGAACCTGCCCGAGAAAACTTAAACCAAATTGTTGAAACTTATATTATTGCTGCCATGAATGTTCAAGCCGCATTAAAATATTTACGATCTGTTAAACGAGCTGCTGTAATTACAGGAGGCGACAGAGTTGATGTTTCTCTAGCTGCATTAAAAGAAGATGTAGTAGCTTTAGTATTGACGGGATTTATTCAACCTGATGTTGCTGTTATAAGCGCTGCAAACGAGAAGAAAGTGCCAATTCTTTTAAGTCCCAGTGATACATATACTACAATACGAAATATGGAAAGGGTTAAACCAGGAATTCAAGAAGAAGAAATTCAAATCGTAAAAGAATTAGTAAAGAATAATCTTAACTGGGATATATTATTGAAATAAATTAGAAAATCTAATTTTAGCTCAAATCTAAAGAATTATAATTAAATAAAAAAAATATTTATAAATTGATTTTTCGCGTTATCTAGTTCAAAATGGAAACATGCCTCCGCCGAATAATCCCCCATATATCCCAGCAATAAAAATTGCAAGAACTGTTATGAAGAGAATGCTTAGTACAAGTCCAATTATTCCTAAAATCAATCCAGCTATTCCTAATCCCTTTGAATCATCTTTAGCAATTCCTATTCCTCCAAATATGATTCCCAGTGCTCCAAGAGGAATACCGAGGAAGAAGATCCAGCATAACGCAATGGATACAATACCAAAAATTAATCCAAGAATTCCAAAAACTTTTCCCATTGATATCACATTTTATTGTTTTATTACCATTTCTAATTGAAATGATGTTATTAATAATTGTACTAAAAGTATTTAAATATTTATGTTAACGAGGGAAACATTTCCCTCAATTTTTCTTCTTTAAAATAAAAATTAAGCTAACCCATGAACTCTTGTAATAATTCGACAAAAAAGTAAATTATGATTTTAAATAGTTTCAGGTAGTAAATCATTATAGAATTTGGTGGTAATTTTGGATAAAAATATAGAAAAAAA
The DNA here is from genome assembly GCA_048940445.1 of Promethearchaeota archaeon. GTDB lineage: Archaea > Asgardarchaeota > Lokiarchaeia > Sigyniarchaeales > SOKP01 > SOKP01. Next base: position 14,201 of record JBHLON010000003.1, on the reverse strand, counting down.
GAGTTTATTTGTTATCGATGGTGGAAATGCAGGTTTATAAACAGGTTATTCCCATGCGGAATGACGTAAAATAGCATTAGTAGGACACACTCCATCACATGCTAAGCAGTCAGTACATTCCCCAATATTATCTGCTACAACTTTTCCATCCTCTAATCTAAAGACTTCGGCAGGGCAAACATCTATGCAGTCTGCTGCTCCAATGCATAAATCCAAATCAACTTCTACCCAATGTTCGTTATCTTCCCATTTCTTAATATTCATAATACAAACATTATAAATTATTCTTTTAATATTTCAATTTCTCACCAATAATTTAAAAGTTTTTCTTATATTTCTAATGATGTTCTAAATCTAATTAAACAATTTTTAAATATGAAGTAATGTAATCTAAAACTAATATGAAATCCTATTTTAATTAATTTTTAAGAGATGGTGATACTATTTTAAACCCCTACTGTGAGAAATTAGCAAAACTAGCGATTAAATATTCAATTAATGTTGAGAAAGGAAAAAGAATTGTTATATTGGGACCTGTGCTAGCAAAAGAATTATTTTTAGCTTTACAAATTGAAATTTTAAAAGCTGGTGGACATCCATTTTTGATTCCCCAATTAGAAGGAGAAGATGAATTATTTTTCAAATATGCAACTGATGATCAACTAGGTTATTTTGATGATATTTACATTAGTATAGCAAAAGAATTCGATGGACTAGTTCAAATATTTGCTGATTATAATACGAAAAAGTTAACTCTAATTGATCCAAAGAAAATAGGCAGAAATCAAGGCGCTGCAAAGAGGTATGAAATGTTGAAAATCTTTAATGATAGAGAAGCAAAAGGAGAAATCAAGTGGGTGATAATTCCTTATCCATGCCAATCATATGCCCAAGAAGCAAATATGGACTTATATTCTTATTCAATTTTTGTAGAGAAAGCACTATTCTTAGACAAAGAGGATGCTATAAAAGAGTGGAAAAGTTTAGACAAAAAGCAAGAGAATATTGTAACTTATTTAAATAATGTAAAAAATGTGCAAGTATTAGGTGAAGATACTGATTTAACATTATCAGTAGATGGAAGAATTTGGGAAAATTGTAATGGTCAAAATAACTTACCTGATGGTGAAGTTTTCACTGGACCCATCGAAGATTCAGTAAATGGTCATATTCGATTTACTTATCCTGGAATTTATCTAGGTCAAGAAATTCATAATATATCTTTAGAATTTAAAGATGGAAAAGTAATTAAAGGAACCGCAGATAAAGGTCAAGAATTGTTACAAGAAATACTAAAAATGAAGAATGCTGATAAATTAGGAGAATTCGCAATAGGGACAAATTATGGAATTACCCAATTTACTAAAAATATGTTATTTGACGAAAAAATGGGAGGAACCATTCACTGCGCGTTAGGGAGGGGAATTCCTAAGACAGGGTCAAAGAATTTTAGTGTAATACATTGGGACATATTGAAAGATATGAAAGTTCCTGGTTCAAAAATTATCGCAGATGGAAAGCTTATTTATGAAGAAGGAAATTGGAAGATATAAAATTATTAGTTTTTTTTTCTTTCATTAAAATTTAGATAAATAAAATTATTCATTATAAACTTTAAAAACCTAATTTACTTACTTATGTTCTGATAACTTGACTTCCAATTATTGATTAGAAAATTTTTTATGAATAAATTGCGGTGAATTGCATAACTGAATTAGAAAAACAAATTCTTGTTTTTGAGATTGATGAGGAATTAGAACAATTTAAAAAATTAGAGCTAGAGGATGGCCCAATCTACAAGATCCTAAAACCGAATTCTATTTTTCTATTTCTTGATGAGGAAAATAAACAAATATGGCTTTGGCATGGACGTCATGCTGGAATTAGGAAAAAGTTTATAGCGACCCAATCAGCGCCAAAAATTCGAGATCAATATGGAATTGATTATAAGATAACAGCTGTGGATGATGGAAAAGAGGATATTATGTTTAAAGTATTTTTAGGTTTAGATTGAATGAGAATCTTCTTGATGAATCCTTAAATTATTTTATAAGAAGTATGAGAGTGTTGTTGTCACATACTTTAATAATTGTATTGAAATTTTTAAATCCCTCATTTTTAATCTATTTAAGGAGGATATACGATATGGAAAGTGATGATATTATTTTTGAATCAACAAAAAAGGCAATAAATAACTTCGAAAATATTAAAAAAGCTACCCAAGGTTTATATGAAATTTTGAAAATTATACTGCAACGTAACACGATTTATTTTAAAATGGGGCAAGATAATATTGAAGCTATATATCAAAATCTTATCGAATTATTAGTTAATGAACGTGGTACAAGTGAATTTATGAGAAAAATTCAACTAGCTGAGATTGACTTAGATATGACTTTCTTAAGCCTATAAAAAGAATTGTAGCTTTTCTTTTTAACTATTTTAGAATTTTGCCAGTTTCTAAAAACCATAAATAAAGATCTAATTCAGCTAAACTCAGATTAAGCTTAGTCCCAATATCTTTTAAAATAGTTTCAATTTCAATATATTTCTTTTTTGATATTTGTTTTGGCTTTTCAATTAGATTATATTTAACTAACAAGTCTACAATATGAAAATCTATAATAGCATAATTCTTAAATCCAATATTTCTTAAAAAATGGCTAGCTTCTTTATACCCAAGTCCTTTAATATTTTTTACTAGCCATTCTCGTAAGGAATTATCATTATTTGAGTCGAATTTAATTTTTTCTATTAATACATTTTTATTATTCCTTGCTTCTATAATATATTTGGATCTAATATTAGGAAATCGATATCCAAGTTTTTTAAACATTTTTGTTAAGTCTGCTTGAGATAAATTATTAAAATTCTTTCCAATTTTTTCGTGGATTTCGATACATTTTTCAGCAGCACAATTCGCAGTCATAATGCAGAAACAAAGCTCCTTAAAGATAACATTCCTATCCATTTCCTTAATCTCTGAGAATTCATTAATTCGTGAATCTATTATTTTTGATGCTTCAGAACTCTTGAGAACATTTACACAATCTATTAAATCTTGCATGAATGAATATGTATTGTTGTCGGTAGTTTATATTGTAATCTATTTATGATGATAAGTGCATTACACTCCGAAAGTAATATCTAAATATCATAATAGATAATTAGAATAACTAAAAAATCTATCAATTGATCTCCATATTATTTAAATAAATTAAGGATTAGAAACTATTAAGAAAAAGACTGAAATAACCATATTAGAAACAAGAGAAATATATGACGAAAAAGTCCATCCCCAATAACGATTTTGAAATGAATTATTATACAAAGATTATTAATTTTTACAAGAATCTGCCATCAACTAAAGATACTATCGAAATCTGGAAAGCCAAATCTCTTATTGAATTAATGAAAGTTCTGGAGAGAACCAAAAATAAAGAATTTATACAAAATGCAATAATAATACTTATCTCATTATTCGAACAAATGCCTCCAGATCTGTTTAACAATCGGGGGAAAGATGCTAATTTAATAGATGAAAAAGAAAAAAAATCATATTTAAATTTAATGAAATCAGAATTCATAGACCAAAATTCATATTAACTAACTTATTTTATCTAATTTTATCTTAAATAATGAAGAAGTAAATTTTAAAAAGATTTTTTTAAAATATTTCACTCGAAAGTGTAATTTTTTTTACAAATAGAAAAGTTTATATAGTGAAAACTTGGTAATAAAGAAAAATTTTTTAATCTGGCTAAAATTTGATTAAAATAATTTGATAGATTATTATAACAAAATATTATTTCTAGTTTTTAATTATGGTGGAATCCACTAAGATCCTTCCTGAAGAGAAAGGGTTTCATAAACATCTTGGTAAATTCAGTTGTTTGATGATAGGAATTGGAGGATTAATTGGTGGAGGAATTTTTAGTGTAATTGGAGCAATATCGGTATATACAGGTCCTTATGCATACATTTCTTATCTGATAATGGGCAGTATAACTTTAATAACGGTTTATTCTTACCAAAAACTGAATTTTAAATGGTATGGACCAGGAGGAGAATATTCTATAGTTCAGAGCGTTTTTTTAAACACTAAATTTCGCGATTTGGGATTATTTGTTGGACTTTTATTATGTTTCGGGTATATTGCTTCAATGGCGTTATATGCTTATACGTTTAGTGTTTATTTTCTTTTATTGTTTAACATACCATACAACTATTTGATAATTTCGATAATTATTACGGTTTTATTTTTAATTTTTACTCTTTTGAACTTAAAAGGGGTGAAAGAATCAGCATCAATGCAAAATATACTTGTAATGATTAAAGTAATCATTTTAATTATATTTAGCATTATGGGAATGTCTTATGCCTTGAATACTCCTAGTCAGATGATATCAAATGTTGGATTAGATATTGATTCTCTTAAAGATTTTTCATTCTTAGGTTTAATAATTGGTAGTTCTTCAATTTTTGTATCATATCAAGGATTTCAATTAATTGCCTATGGATCCAGTGAAATGAAAGATATAAAGGGAGGATTAAAGATGATGCGATGGTCAGTTTTGATCTCGATGATAATATATTGTTTGGTAGGGTTTACTACAATCGCTATCTTAGGTATTTCAGGTCTTATTGGAAAAGGAACTCAAAATGCGGAAGTAGCAATTGCTAATGCAGCCCTAAAATTTATGGGGCCGTTTGGTATGGTAATTATTACTTTTGGTGCTTTATTATCAACTTCAAGCGCTTTAAATGCAACAATTTTAGGCTCTTCACGGTTGGTCTATTTGCTTGCGAAAGATAAAATTTTTCCTAAGAGTTTTTCAAATTTAAGTAAAAATAGAGTTCCTCACAACGCAATCCTTTTTATTAGTATTTTAAGCATAATACTTACTATAATTACTGGGGGGGCATTAGCAATTGCTAAAGTTGCTGCTTTCATCTTTAGTCAAGTATTTTTTGTAATGAACTATACAAATTATAAAGTGCATAAAAAGACTGAAACTAAAAAGGTGTTCCCACTAATAGGAATGATTTTAACTGGTACTTTATTTTTAATTTTGCTTATATTTAACCTTATTAATATTAAAACAGAATTTATTTCAATTGTATCTTTTGTCTGTATGCAATTGGTCACATTATTTTTGATTAGTCATATTAAGACAATAAATAATAACAAACTTGTACAAAAACAGTTACTTAAGGATAAATTTATTAGCTAATTCTTTCATGTTTTTGTTAAATTTAACTTTAATAACAGGATTTTAGCATGTATGGATGCTTGAATGATAAAAAAAAATATCTAAGCAAAATTTCCATAATAGGGTCTATTACATTAATATTTTTATTAATGATAAATACAAATCTATTTTATAGTGATATTAAAAATCGAGACAACAATATATTTAACCATAATTCTGAAATATTAAAGGTTGCAAATGGTAAATCGTCTCTATTTGATGGTGCTTTAAACCCATTAAATATCACTGATTATGGAACATTATATAATACCAGTCAAGAAATATCTCTAACTGATAAAGCAGAAATAAATTTAAAATACTATCTTGATGATTATCATGGGTGGGAGGTTTCCCAAATCAATAGTTCAATAAACCAAATACAGGATACTAGAATTTGGATTAACAATAGTGACTTTTTACCTATATCAACATTTAAAAACTATGATAATCATCAGAGTGGCCATAATTACTTGCCCAATAGAGGGAGAGCGCAAACTCTTCAATCAACAAGCAAATTTGGAGCTATAGCTATGAGAGCTCATTTTACTAACTTAAGTTTTGAAGACGGTTATGATTTTTTTTTAATGGAAAATGAAAATAATACGCTTTGTTATGTTGATACTGGATTTAAATCAGATTTTTATTCTCCTTGGATTTTAGGAAGTAGCTTATACTTCTATTTTGAATCTGATGGTTTAATTCAAGAGTGGGGTTATGAGATTGATTATTTTGAATTTGTAAATGAATCTTCAAATTATTATCGAAATGCACAATCATGGGGATTTAATAATATCTCATTTACTAAAACGAGATATGGAGCTGGTCAAGCTGATGAAATAGACAGTATGTATTTAGCTCTTTACTCAGAAATATCTTCAAATCATCTTAGTGCTACTTATTATAAGGGAAATTTTGCTGAATTATACCAAAATATTTCTATTCCAAGAGGAAAAGTAGTTGATGGATACATTAGCTTTGACTATTATGCTGAATTCGCAATGGAATCTAATGAAAATTATATCTTTTGCCAGATCAATAATAATAAAATATATTCGAGAGGTTTAGGAGATATAGTAGAATCCGGACGACGTGTATGGCATAATACTGGTAAAATTTATATGGATTTATGGACAAACACATCGAATATATTTGGAGATATTAAAAATAATCAAGAATTTAATATTTCGGTAGGAATCATGAGTGGTGCTTCAGTCATTTATACGGGATTTGAAGATCAATTTCAACAAATATTTTGGTTCGATAATATTTCATTAGTCCTTACAACTGTTGCAAATTGCAGTCAAGAAGGAATAAATTTAAAATTAAATTCATTAGATTTAACTCAAGGGAATGAATGGGGAACTGCTAATCTCTGGATAAGTGGAAATTGGGACTTAAATCCTATAATTATCACGGTTAATACTACTTCTCCAAATTTAAAGTTTAATCTAGATACAATTTTGGCAGGATATCATAAAGGATTATCAAAAATTAATCAAGAAAACGAGAATGGAGTATCATATACTATCTTAAATAATGGAACTGTGATTTGGGAATTTTATCATAATCTTTACATGCCCTCATTTTATTCTGATTCTGAGTTTATTATAAATAAACCAAGTGATTGGCAAGTTATTTCTGTTCTTGATCCAACATATTTACCAGTCGCATATGAGGGAGGAAATTCTGGTGATAATTATATTAAGATTAATAAAACACAAGCCAAATTTCCTGGTTGGTGGAAGTTTAAAGCAACATCACCAAATTTTATTGGGAGTCAAAATACTTATATTTCGAGGAATGGAGAATTAGGAAATGACAAATTTTATTCAGGTGATTTTGCAGAAATTAAGACGCAAATTAATTGTTCAAATAATATTCCATTAGGATTGGATCAAACTTTTGCAAATCTTACTATTTACAATCCACTAGGCGATGTTTGGCATAAAGAAGCGAAAATCCCTCAATCTGATGGAAAACTCAACTTTTCGAAAGTGTGGTTCTCCTCATCAAATACTACTGGAGGTGTCTATAATTTTACGTTATTTTGGAATAATGGCACAGCTTTGGGAGGTCTAAGTTCATTTTTCACAGTTATTCATCAAAGTTATATTACCATATTAAAACCAGATGATGCGAGGGAGGACCTTATGACGGGGGGTACTTTAGGTGATATAATTCCATTGAGGGTATTTGGAAGAGACTTTGAAAACAATAATAGTATTACTAATGCAATAGTTTCTTATAATTGGAGTTCTGGAGTGCAATATATGGCAGAAGCTGCTTTAGGGATATATGAAACCATTTTAGATACAAGTGACTTAGGATCATTTGGCCTTTATACAATTTTAATACAAATAAATAAGGTGGGCTTTAGTACTAGCAATATTACGTTAAGTATTAATCTAGGGGAAAATACAATTTTACAAAGATTAGATTCAGATTCTCAGATTATTCTAAATGCAAACAGTACAATCAAATTTTATTATTATTCTGATTTTGATGAGGAAGGAATAGCAGGAGCAATTGTAACAGTTAATATTACCAATCCAAGCTACTACAGGGTTGATGATTTATTAGATGGATATTATGAGATAACATTTAGTACAGCTTTTATTACACAACCAGGAGTATACAGATTACAGTTTGTTTTTTATGCTCCTGGATTCGAGGAACAAATCCATATCTATCAATTTCGAGTAATATATCCTCCCCCAGATAATAATGGACCAAATATTTTATTGTTATTTATTCTATTAGCAGCAGTTATCATTATTGGTATATTAGCAGCATTGAGTATAAGATCATATGTCATATTGCCTAGAAGACGAAAGAAAGAATCCGAATTATTAGCAAGGACTCAAAGATTCAAGGATTTATCCAATATCCAAGCTATTGTAGTCATTAATAAGATGAGTGGAATTCCCATTTTTTCAAAAACTTATTCAATTCTTGAAAAGCATAAAAAAGAATTATTTTCTGGTTTTATTCAAGCAATTACAACTATTGGCGAAGAGATTGTCGGAAGAGAATTAACCGAAGAAAATTCTGAACTGAAATTAAAACCAACCCAGAAAGAACGCCTTTTAGAACTAGATTTCAAATATTTCTATTGTCTTATATGTGATAAGGAAGATATTCGAATAGTTTTTGTGCTTAAAGAAAAGGCATCACCCAGATTAAAAGAACAAATAACCCATCTTGCTTTGGCTCTAACACTACATCTGAGCGAAATTATTGAGAGATGGGATGGTTCTTTAGATCAATTTGATGATTTAGTGCCGCCAGTTTTAAATGATTATATTGAATTATATTATAAAGAACCATTTATCATTGGAAAGACAGAACACATTGCAAAACTAAAGAAAGAAAGCGAATTAAGCTCAATGGAAACCAGGATTATAAATGTTATCTATTCAATTGCGAAAAGCAAGAGCGAATTTTATCTAGATTATATTATCAACTCTATTCATGAAGAAAATAAAGATAACGTTATTGATGCCTTGGAATCTCTAATTCAAAAGAAACTGATTATTCCAAAAAGCAGTTAAATTAATTATTTATTTTTTATTTTTTAATTTAGAGTATGGTATTATCAGAAGAACTTAGATTTGAATGTACTAGATGTGGCAATTGTTGTACAGATCAGAATACGATTGTGAATACTACATATTTTGATATTTTAAGAATTAAAAATGGATTAAATTTAACTTTAGATGAATTAATCTATGTTTTAGGTTTTTATTTATATAGAGGTAAGATTTCTGAAAGAATTCGTAAAAAATTAGTAATTTCTCCAATAATTATTGAAAAGGGATTAGCATTTGTAGGTCTATTTAAAAAAGAAAGTGGTGATTGTTATTTTTATAATAGAAACGCAAAGGAATGCACAATCTATAACCTAAGACCGCAGTTCTGTAAGACTTTCCCGTTTTCTTTTAAAAGGATCGATAAAGAAACGAATGATTCTTCCAAAGAAATTAAGATTTTTATAAGTAAAAAGGGTATTGAATATTGCCCAGGATTAAATGATAAATCTCCTCAGATTTATCTTGGAGAATGGCTAAAATTAGGAATGCAAACCCTAGAAGAAATCGAAAAGAATGAAAATGTGATATATACATATAATTCACTTATCCAAGGAAATAAACTTCAACCTTCAGTAAGAAATTTTTTAAATTTTTTAATTAACTCAGGATTGAAATTCTAGATATTGCAAAGAAGCCAACAAAGTCCAAAAGAGCATTCTTAATTCCACTCTCATTGCGAGCTTATTATTTTTCCAATTAAAATCCTCTTCTAATTGCTCATTACTGAAAAAATTAGAATATTGAATAATATTCCGAAATAGGGTATTTACTGTAGTATATTCCTCATTTTTAAAATCAAGCATGTCATATATTAATAAGGCGCGAGATGTATCAGTCAAGTTGTTATTAATAAGTCCTTTTGGAGAGATAAGGGTTTTAATTTCAGAGTTATATATATTTTTAAAAATGTTTAAATTAATATCATTATCAATTAGCTTTAAAAGCCCAAGATGGTAAAACATATCTGTTGGAAGACTTTTATTTTCTAATAATAATAAGTCTAAATCAATTAAAGGCTTAATTAAATGATCTTTATTGGAGATCGTGCCTCCATTTCTTTCCAAGATCTTCAATGAAAGTAAACTATAAAAGTTTAAAGAGAGTTTTTCAGGTAAAAAATTTTTTAACTCTTTTTCTAAAATCATTTCAATTTCAAATATATCGATTATTTCTGTTTTATCTAGTAAATTTAATTCAGATAAAATGGATAAACCATAGAAATTGCTGATAGGATTAGGCTTATGATACATCCCGGTACTAAACACCTTTCCACTGATAAAGTTTTTTAACATTTTTAGTACTTCATCCGGTCTAAATGGTAAATTAGTTCCCATTACTTTTGAAATTATGATTAAATAAAATAGATTCTCTAAATCAAAAAAGTCTATTTCATTTTCAACACAATTGAGAAGATTATCAATATTAATATTCAACTTTCTTAACATTTTGGTATCAAGTTGAGGAAAGTTACCAAAATAATCTAAGAAACTAAGTTTTTTCTTGGTCTCCGGGATAAAATCTTTAGAAGGCGTTTGTTTCAAGATCGTAGATTTACCAAGCACTTCAATATTATCCTTTTTTGCTTTCTCTAATAATCTTAATATGTCTTTACTAGAAACTTCTTTAATCTCTTTAACTAATGAATTTAGTTTCTCCTTATCAATAGTAAAATTATTTACATCATAGTACAAATCAATCTTGCTGGTGATTTGTTGAATATAAGTTTTCTCCTCGAAATTAAAATATTCTTTACCTCTAAACTGATTTAATTTATGGAGAAATTTTTTTGGTAATAAATCAAAGAGATCTAGATTTTGAATTTTTTTCTGATCAATACCTAAAACATATTCAAGGATGATGATAAAAAGATATTTATTAATATAGGCCTTTAAACTACTCTCAATGAAACTATCATAATTGGAATAAGATTCTCTGTGATTCTTGAATAGGTTATTAAAAAGATTCTTTTCTAAACTTAATTGTTCTATAGGAATTCCGATCGTATTTAAAGCTGAGTTAGTCGCAGAGATTATTGCATATATCCCTTTATCTACATCTTTTTCAGGAATATCAGAGAATTTTGTTTTTATATCAATTTTTTTGTATGAATATAAGTCTTTTATATACATATAGCTTTTATCATAATATTCTAGGATTTCTGACCTAAGCTTTTTAATCAATTCTGCTAATAAATTAGATAAATTTTCCATTTCAATACTCAAATTATAGAGTGAGCTAAAAAATTAAAATTTTATAGACATTAATTATCTTTAATATTTTAATTAAATTAACTTTAATTTTCTTGATCATTAGATTAATAATCTGTAGAAAAAGTTAATCCTAGATGCCAATTGAAAAATTCTCTTATAACTGTATAGCCAAAGATTATGATTTAAAGAGAAAAAAACCATGGAATGATTTTGTAAAGTTTATAAAACATCTTGAAGAAAAAAATTATAATTTCTTTGGATATACATGCGATTTAGGATGCGGGAATGGTAGAAATTTTGAAATATTTTGCAATTTTTCTGATAGGATTATCGGTATCGATAATTCTCTTGAATTGCTAGAAATTGCTAAAAATCGATTTAACAATTCAGAAAGATTTAAAGTTACACCTCAAATAATTTTAAGTGATGTAAGATTCATTCCAATAAGACCCAAGACCATTCAAAACATCTTTTCAATAGCAACAATTCATCATATTAACTCAAAGCACGAAAGAATGGATATATTATCACAAATTCAGGGAATTTTAAAAGATACAGGTTATTGTTGTATAACAGTTTGGAGAAGATTCCAAAAAAAATATCGTCATTACTTTATTTCAGATTGGCTCAAAAGATTTATAAGTCGTAAATATAGATTTAAGCAAATAGAAAAAAAATTGATTAATTTTGGAGACAAGCTTGTTCCTTGGACAACTAATAAAGGGATCTATAATAGATATTATCATTTCTTTTCTAAAAGGGAGGCTAGAGAACTTGTTAAAGATTTTCATATCAAAGAATTTAAAAAACTAGGTGGTCCAAATGAAAAAGATAATTTTTTTATATTAATCCAAAAATTAGATGAATAATCAATGACATACTATGTTATTATAACATTTAAGAATAAATGGTTTAAAATTTTCGTAAACGCTATCAATAATTGCACAATGGATATTAATCAAACGATTAGTATTATCACAATAAAAAATAGCATGGATGCTTTTTTCATTATAATATCTTTTTCTTATCATCTTAGCCCTTCGACCAAACCAAAATGTAACATTATGACTCATTAAATACGAATCTTCTTTAGAGGTAATAACTAATCCTATCCTACTATATATGTCAATTGATTTCTGAATCTCTTTTGCATAAAATAAGCTAGCAGGATCCATTTTCTCCCAAAAAATCTCCATCTTAGCGTCAGATCCCCAAATCTCATCGTAATCATTTTGAGAATGAAGGAGAATTGTGCCTTCACTTTGATCCCCTTCATATTTAACTTCTTTAAACCAAATAGGCATTTTATTAATTAAAAGATTACATTCTGGCTTGTCATAGACATAATAATTATATTCCATATTAAAACTTAAATAAATAATTAAAATCAAGATTTAATTTACTACTAAATAAATTAAAACTTTAAAAATTTTTATAAAGAGAAATTATATTTTGATTATGGTTCTAACAATTTTTTAGCTTCTTCTATCCAGTTTTGAATTCTTTCTTCTGATACTCCTTTTATCAACGTAGAAAGTTCTTGAGGGTCTTCTTTTATTAAATCTTCTAAATTATTGACTCCTAATTCGCCAAATTTTTGTTCTGTTGATGGACCTAAACCAGTTAATGAAGTCAATGGAGTACCTTTCAACTCAACTTTCTCTTTTTCTTCTTTGGGTTGTTTTTTCTTAATTGATTTTGCTTTCTTTTTAGGTACTACCTTTTTACTAGTTACCTCTTTTTTTATTTTTTTCTTAACAGGTTTCTTTACTTCTGGTTTAAATGGAGTCCTTTTCTTTTCTTTAAAAACATAAGGTTTTTTTTTCTTTCCTTTTCTCTCAGGTGTTTTAAGTTTTTCTAATATTTCTATGTTTTCTCTATGAGTTGATTTCCTAAAGTAATCAATTTGAATATTTAAACTTTTTAATAATTGAATTGTTTTTCCTGCTTCTTTAATTTCAGTTAAAGAAAAACCTTTTCCTTTTCTTAATGAATGCATGTTCGATGGTGAATAAACCATTGCATTTACAGAATCTTTAGTTTCCATAATAAAAACACTTAATTTAGCAGATATAATTGTATTTAAGATAACTCTTGAAAGTTTTTATTCTTTTCTATTTAAACTCACATAAAGATTGAAAAATGTAAGATATGTAAATAAAAACTAGAACCTTATAATGTCTAATTCTGCTAATTTCTTTAATATTTCATTTATTTCTGTTCGAGTTTTATTAAAATAGCGTGCAATTTTAAGAGGAGAATTTTTTTCTTTTTCACCAGTGCATTTTAAGGCTACTCTAAAATCAAAATCATTGATCATCCCCATTGACAATATTTTTTCTAATACATTTTTAGCAAGCAGTAAAGCAGGGAAGACTTCAGCTATTTTACCATGATATGTTAAATTGTCAATATCAGTATTGATCGTCTGAAATCTGCTCCTTTCAGTTGTTGTTCGGAACGCCTTTATATCGGATTGATGCTTTTTCCAAAATCTATTAGCAATCTTCTTAATTACTTCGATTAGTTTATCTAAATTGTCATCAGCATCAGAAATTGAACAAAATAGTATCCTTGAAGTTGGATGGTAAAAAATCACTATAGTAGAATCTTCAGATTCAACACTTCTTATGATCTCATCGCTTCTTTTGCCTTTTGCCATTGCATCTTGTATATTATCAATAATTTGATTTATTTCTTTAAAAAAACCTGGTATCACTTCATCCCCAACTTTATCTTTTTGAAATTCCTTGAAAGTGGTCTCTAATATAGAAATCCCGTTATCTCCGTCAATTAAATAAATTTTGTATATCAATACTTAAAATAAGAAAGTGATTTTTATTATCAAAATAATAATAGTAGTCTCTTAAGAATCTTTACATTACATTTTTATTACGATTAAAAATATAAAGTCTCTTTTTTATATGACTTATAAAATTATAAGGAATTTTAGTAATGAAAACAAGGAAATTAATATTATTCTCTAGTTTAACTATTTTTTCAATGATCTTAATAAGTACAAATCCTCTTTTTAATAGTGAAATCATTAGTCTCAAATCATCTAATTCTGGTGTTTCTGGTTATACTATAACAGGGAGTGTTACCTATCAAGTTGAAATAAATTTTTCGCTTACTCATAATAATTTAGG
>JBHLON010000066.1:0-12368 GCA_048940445.1 Promethearchaeota archaeon | reverse complement strand
TATCTGGAAGAGATTGATCAACTCAAAGAATCATTTGATTTTATTCTTGGAGGGCTTGAAATTGAATATTATAGAGACAAAGAAATTGCATTAATGGAATTTATGGATGATTATGGGAAGGAATTGGATTTCATTGGGGGGTCCATTCATGAATGGATTATTCATTATCCTATAACAAATAGAGAGAGATTAGAAGAATTAACCAAAAAGTTATCAATAAAACAAATCATCAATGATTATTTCGAAGTTTTCAATGATATGGTTGATTCCAAAATCTTTAAAAATGTATGTCATATAGATACGATATTTCGTTACATTAATGAGAACGATATAAAACCTACAAATGATTGCGATATATCAGATGAAAGAATTGTAGAATTAGGGCGTTCCTGCATAAAGAATAAGATACAGATCGAATATAATCTGTCAGGTAAGAGATTTCCAATTGGGAGATCCTTTCCATCTAAAAGTGTAGCATTAAGACTTTTAGAAGAAGGTGCTTCCTTTTTTGTTGGTTCAGATTCTCATTCATTAGAATATTTTAAAGACCAAATTCCTAATCTAAAAAAAGCCTATGATTTGTTTAATTCAATTCAGAGATTATAAGAATTTTTCGCTATAAATATGGAATCAAAAAAGATATTGAATCGTTTATATAAGTGGGATCAAAAGGTCCTTTTAAGATATAATGGAATTGGAGGAAAACCTGTCACATATATTTTAAAAATTCTTTCTTTTTTTGGAAGAGAAACTATCTGGCTAACATTAATGGCATATTATCTATTTATTTGGTATGATCCTTATGTATTTGCTCATATAAGCATTACTTTCCTCATTGGGCTCATATTAATCGCGCCAATCAAAAGGCTATTTGGGCGATCTAGACCATTTGAAAACTTAGAAAATATTAATATTCTCGAACGAAAGCCCACTTCAAGAAGTTTTCCATCGTGGCATGCTTATAATATTACATCGCAAGGCTTATTGGTTGGTTATCTGTTGAATTCATTACTTATAATGATTATATTTCTTATATTTGCGCTAATTGTCTCATTTTCAAGAATCCAACTAGGAGTTCACTACCCGAGTGATGTAATTTTTGGATTTTTAATTGGATTAATCGGCTTTTCGTTATCAATATTTCTGTTGTCCCCATTCTTTTATGATTTAATTATGTTTTTGGAATCATTCATACCATTCCAGATTCAATATTATAGGTTTAATTCATGGTTATTTGGAAACATTTGGTATATTATTTTGTGTATAGGTATATTTAGTATAATAGTTCTTATTGCACTACACAAAATTTTAAGACAATTTTTAAGAAGGTAAACAAACCTATAAATTAAGTCTTTTTTTCTTATCAAAAAGTTGTTTCAATTCGTCAAGAACCTTCAGTCGAGAATCTGCTGGATTAACTCGTGCTTGTGCTTGATTGGGATTAGCAATACTAATTGGGATCCCACTTTGTGCCACTTGAAACGCTCCACTCTCTATTGCTTTTAATCTACTGTCAAGATCACTTAACTGCTTTGATATACTTTCTGAGAGACGGATTACAGCATTCATCGTTTCTTCCAAGGTTTTACCCAGACCTTCTACTTTCCTTAATGTTGGATTGGTCAATGAATCAGTGGTTTTCATCACTTCTTTGATATATTTTGAAAATTTAGGTTCATTTGAAATTAACGAGTAAATTGAAGTAAGATAAGCTTCATAATCAAAACCATACTGATTCATTATAGTATTAATGTTATCTTTCAATAGTTCTATACTTAAAAGGATCTCAGGCTCACTTTTAATATCTGGATCTACTTTATGAATATAAATTACAATAAATGGATTTTCTTCCAAAGTTATAAGAATTTGTAATATTTCTTCGAAATATTCAAATGATTCTGCAAACCTCTCTGAATCTTGAACATCAATAACATAAATTAATAAATCTATTTGAAGAAAATAATACTCTGGGTGCTTTAAATATTTATTTCGATATAGTTTTTGGCCACCCATATCCCATACAAAAACGTCTAGTTCAGAATCTGTAGTTTTGATTAATTCGCGGTGTACACCTTTAGTTGGTTTTAAGTTTACCAATTCGTCTATCCCTAATCTTCCTCCATATTTTGATAAAATAGCTGTTTTACCTGCATTATCCAGACCAATAATCATAATTTTCTGAGCATGTTTTTCAAAAATTTCATCTTGATCTTTAGCATTGATTACTATAGAGCTTATTGTAATTGCTTTCTTTAAATTTTTTTCTAATTCTGGATAATCCTGTTTTAAATTTTCAATTTTCTTGTTAATCTCTAATTGTTCTCCAACATGTTTCTTTCTTATAGTTTCAAATGGGTCTTCTCTGTTAATTTTTGATAGGTGTTCTATATTTGAAACATCTAAAATTTCTTTTAATAACTTAGCGATCTCTTTATTAAAGAATTTAAAAGAATGGATAGGTAATTCTTTTATTTCATCCAAAGTGTTTAATTTATTTATTTTAGATTCTTTCGCATCCAAGAATTTCGAAAAGATATTAATTATATTTGAAATATCTGTTAACATTGCCTTTTTTGCTCTTAATTTTAAATATAAGTAGTTTTGATAAGTTTTTATTATTATTTATTTACGTTTTATGATAATAGTTAAATAATTTAAGATTTAAATTTTCACTACCGATTTAATTTTATTAAAATTTAAATATCTGATTTATTTTAAATACTATACACAAAATAAAAAATTCCAATAAAAGCTCCAATTAATTCAATATTTATGCCATCAAATTTTGAAGAAGATAACTTTTTTGAAGAAGATGTTAAACAGTGCTGTGATTCTCCAAAAATCAGTGAGGAAGATGGCTTTAATGTTTGTTTAAACTGCGGTTATGTATATAGCAGAATTCTGGATGATTCCCCAAGGAGAGCATTTACTCAAGAGGAAATTCAGAAAAGAAAAAGCAATGAACGTGTTTATAGTCCTATCGGACCCAGAACAATTATTCGAGGAAGCCGTGATGCGAGAGGAACATTACTCAGTCCAAAGTATAAATCTAAGTTTAATAGATTAGCAAAAATTCATAGATCCTTGACAACGAGTTATGAGCGAAATCTATGGATTGCTTTACCCAATTTACAACGCTTACAAAAAAGGTTAGGAATCCCTGATACTGTAGCTGAAGATGCCTTACGGATTTATACGCAAACTGTAAAAAAGAAATTAACAATGGGGCGAAGTATTGATACTTTGCTTTCTGCTTCAATCTTTTGTGCCTTACGTGTTCATGGTATTCCCAGAACCGTAGAGGAAATAACAAAGGTAGCTCAGATACCCAAAAAGAAAGTAATAAAGAGTTATAGGTTGATTCTGATGGAGGTTTTGCCCAAATTAAATTTGAAAGTCCAACATTTCACACCAGACAGGTATGTTGATAAATTTAATGATGAATTAAAACTATCGATGCAATGTAGGAACGTAGCAGTAAAAATTATTGAAAATGCGAAGGATCACGGATTCAATTCAGCTGGTAAAGATCCTAAAGGTATTGCAGCAGCGGCAATTTATATTGGATCAAAAGTTTGTAATGAAAATAGAACTCAAAAAGAAATAAGTAAATTAGCTCGTGTAACTGAAGTAACTCTCCGAATGAGAGTTAAGGATCTAATGAAATATGCTGATATTTAATAAAAGGTTAAAGTTCTATTTGTTTTAATTTGTTTTCTTCCTCGAATAAAGGTAAAACTTGTAACATTTCATTTATAGGAGCTATATATTTATCAAGCTTATTTATCACAACATCTAGAATGAAATTTATGCATTTAATATAAAAAGTTTTTTCTACTGCTCTTTTATTTAATCCCAGAGAGTTCAGAAATTTATCGATACTTGATTTTATATTAGTTATTGGGTCCTTATTTTTTATTAAAGCTAATCCATGTAATAGTATCAACAACGAAGTTGTAGTATAGTCGTTCTTTTCAGAGGCAGATTTAGCAAGATCATAATACAAATCTCCAGCAAGTTTCAAATTATCATCTTCTAAGGCAGAGATGATATCTTTATAATAATATCTCCTCAGAGCAGTACGTATCTTCAGAACATCTTCTTTCTCTCTTCTGATATCTGGCAAGTTTTGCTTTAAGTTAGCTAAATTTTGTTCGCGTTGAAGTAAATCAATAGTTTTCTTTCCTAATTCTTCTCTTGAAATTGCTATTTCTTGTTGTGGAGCAACTTCTTCTGGAAGCAAGCTACTAATATAATCGCTTTCTTGATCAAATAATGCTAACTTATGAATAAGAGTAGTTAAAATTATTTTTGTAATTTCCTTCAAATCATTTTCCATCGCAAAGAATAATTCTTTTATAAGCTTTAGTTCTGCCAAATCTTCAATTGGAGATTTGTATTTTTCTAATCTACTTAGGTTTTCATAAAAACTAGATTTAGCTGATTTGATATCTCTCCCCTTAATTATTAATAGGCATCCAATTATGAGGCTAACTGCCGTTTGTTTATAAAA
This sequence comes from Promethearchaeota archaeon, assembly GCA_048940445.1. Lineage (GTDB taxonomy): Archaea > Asgardarchaeota > Lokiarchaeia > Sigyniarchaeales > SOKP01 > SOKP01. The sequence goes on along the minus strand of JBHLON010000066.1, from coordinate 7,855 downwards.
CTTTTTTTCCATTAATTGGGGGATTACATTAAGATAATCATCTATTGCTGCTACATAATATCTCTTATTTGAAAGGTCTTCCAAAGCATATCTCCAGTATTGATCTCTCATTAATTTTCTCTTTGCAATATCAGATTTCTCTAATTGGATTTTATCAGCTAAATTAACTATTTTTTCTTTCAAGTTATCCATTTCTATTGAACTGATTGGAATTTCTTCTCGTAATTCCTTACTCTTATCTTTCTCTATGAATATTTCTTCTTCTTTAAACAACGGCAGGATTTCAAAGAAGTTTACATAATCCATTAAAAATATTTTCTTAATTTTATTTAAATCGATAAGATACTCAATTAATATAACTGAAAATGTTTCTGATAATAAGCGTACTAATTTAGGATAAGTATCTTTAATTTTTTTCAATAAGGGTTCAACTAAATTAAATTTTTCTTGTTTCAATCTAATAACAGCCATTACAGCTAATGATATTCCAGCTAAGTTATATTGCTTGATCTTAATTAGTTGATGAATACTTTCTTCATATTTTTCAATTGCTTTTTCATAGTCCTTAGAGTCTAAAAATTTCAAAGCCGCATCGAAATATGCCCTCCTATAGGCTCTTCTCTGTCTAAGTTGATTATAATGACTAATAAATTCACCCCTAGCTATCATTTGTATATGGGATAGCCTTTCTGGAAGAGTTTCTCTTCTATGAGCCTCTTCAGCTTCCTTAATTTCAATTGCACTTCTTTGTGATTCGATTCTTTCGATTTCTCTGTTAATTTCTGCGTTAATCGACTTATTGTCAATTAGATCGTTAATGGCATGAGCTTCTGATAGATTTCCAAGTTCAATGTATATTTCAGCGATAATTTTATAAATATCGTTAAGATTAATTTTTTTATCTTCTAAATAAGCATGTGAAATTTCTAATATTCTATTTACTAAATTTAATACACGTTCTATTCCCCGGGCACTTTTTTCAGTTTCTAAAATTTGAATTGCATATGATTTTATCACTTCGATATATTCCTCTGTAATTGTTTGAGCTAGTTCATATAATTCCTGATCTCTATATATCTTTATTAGATTTCCATATATTCTTTCTAGTTCATGAAAGTCTTTCTTATTCCTCATTTCTTTTAACATTTTGGAAATGACTTGAAAGCTTTCTATTAAATATCTTTCTTTTGTTGTTTCAGATAACTCCGTAAAAATTATAAAAAATTGGGTCATAGATTTACCTACAAGCAATATATCTAATGATTTTTCAAGCAATTCTTCCTGAATCCCTTCTTTCCCAATATTTCTCAAAAAATTTGCCTGATTCTTTATTCGCTCAGCAGCCTTGATGAATTCATTACTCTCAACTAATATATTAGCTTCTTTAATTATCTGTTCATTTAAATTTGTTATAATCTTTAATTCTTCCTCAAGAAATTCCTTTATTACCGTGAGACCTTTATCAAGATTCTCTTGAAATTCCTTTTTTCTTGATTCCTTAGCTTCTTCTTCTATTTTCTCTCTAATTTTAGTTAATTTTTTTTTACCAGCTAGAGAATTTAATTTATTCATTAAATCAGTGGCTATCCCAAAATTTAACTCGTTTAGGAAAAGCTCAATTAATTCCTCTAATAATTTGTCAAGATTAGTCTTTTTTACACCATAAGATTCCCATAAGTTTTCTATCTCATCATATGTAGATTTAGCAGAATAATTATCTCTTTCCTTAATCTGTAATTCTAAAAGCTTAATCAATATATCAACTTGTTTATATGTGAATTTTTCTAGAAGATCAAAAAGTCCTTCTCTTTGATAGACAGTTATAGCCCTATAGATTTGATCTATTGCTCTATTTAGGTTTTCGTTTCTCACTAAAAAATTAGCGGCTGCGATTATCTTATCATCAATCTCGTTTAAAATTGTAAGAACAATGGAGTGTGGTAAACTATTTAGAATTTTAAAAGAATTTTCAACTTTGCAAGCAGATATCCATGAATTAATTGCCAATTTGAAGGTTTCATTTCTTAATTCTATATCTCTTAATTCTATTGTAGCCCACTGAGCTGCTACTAAATACTGCTTAGCTGCAGCCTCAAAATTTCTCTTATTGAATAGTTTATTTCCTTCTAAAATAATAGATTCCCCATATAATTTCTTAAAGTTTTCAGATTTGCGTTTATCTATACTTTGTAAAATTTTTGAGGCTTCTAAATATAAATTTACTTTCGAATAAAGTAAAGCTGCTTGCTCGCTAATTATATAAAATTCAGTTTTATTGAATATGTCTGCAATCATAGCAGCTTTTCGAATTGCTTGAGCAGCATAAAAGTATTGTTGCCTTTCGAAATATAAATTTGCTAACAAGATAAAAATTGGAAATCGCATCCAAGCATTTTCAATATTTAAGGGTGTGTCTCCTGTAATCATCGCTAGACCTAAACATTGAAGTGGTTGATAGAACTCTCTTGGAGAAACATTAACAAAAGCTTCTAATTGAGGATATTTTATCCATAAATTTTCGAGTAATTCATTAGAAGAAATCGGGATTATCCCGTCAGAATTGTAATATATTATGACCATAGGAATATTTCTTTTAACTGAATCGATAATAGGAAGAATTAGATCAAAATACTCTAATTCCTCTTTGTTTTGTGGATTTAGAAAGTAAATTATCCCATCTACTTCTGGAAGAATCTCATCAAAATTAGTGTTTATCATATCAGATATAGCATCAACTTCTAAATCACAAACATCTTCAAATACATTGATTTCTTTATACCACAATAAAATACTATCTTTTTCTTCACCATTCTCAGAAAATGCATTAGTAAGGAAATAGGGAATATATTCTACATTACCTAAGATTAATATCTTGAAAATATAACGCATTTTAATCTATTTTTTCTTATTTTTAATAATTAGGGTGTTTTTTAATGTATTTGAAATTAACTATAAAAGAATGAATGAAATCATCTTAACAAATCTTTAAAACTATTATAATTATTAAAAATTATTAAATTAATTTTTTCTTTTATTTAACTAATATATTTATCATTTAATAGATTTTTAAACTGAAGGGGATTTAATCATGGCTTATATCGAACGCAACTCACACATAGTTGAAGCACGAATGATTGAACAAATGGAGACGTCTTTTAAGTTGGGCAGAAAACTAATCGACACTGAATTAGACACAGGTATCCTCAATTTCATAGTAAAACCAATAGTAAGAACATTTTATGATTATTGGACTCAAAATGATGCTCGATATGGTACCATGCAACAGATAAAAGTTACGTTAGAAGCGGGAAAGAAACTAGTTATTTATACAGATTCTGAACATGATTTCAATAGAATAATTGAAGAGTTTTTTCCTAAGTATCTTAAAGCAGATCAAACAACACATCAGTGCAGAAAGTCTCACAAGAATTACAATAAATTAGTTGAAATAGCCAAGAAAACCTTTATTAATTATGTGAAAGAAGTTGTATCTTTTTTAATTGTTGCGGAAGAAGTAAATGACTACGGTGATTTGTGTAGAATCGCATTTAGTACTAAAGAAAATGCCCAAAAAAATTTGATGAAGCAATTAGAATACACTGATGAGTCAATAAGTTTAATTGAAGAAGATCCAAGTATTCTCAGTATCCCAGTTGCCAAAAGAATAATCGTTAAAGTTTTGCGGAAAGGTTTTGAGCAAACAAAAAAAGAATTTATGAAAGCACTAAATGATACATATAATCATAAACATTAAAAATATTAATTTGAATATTATTTTCAAATTTTTTAGTCATATTTAAAACAAAATTAGACCAATTTAAGGGACTCAAGTAGTTAAATAACAATTCAAGATGAAAATGTCAAAATGGCTCATCTAGAACGGAATTATAGGATTTTAGAAGAACGAATGAAAGAACAGACCGAAATTTCTTTAAATTTTGGTAAAGCTTTATTAGATAGTGAATTAGATTTAGGAGTATTGAATGTAGTAGTTAAACCAGTAGTAAAATCTTTTTATCAATATTGGGGTAAAGATGCTCGGAAAGGTACATTAGAACAGATAAAAGTGACTCTTAATTCTGCTAAGGAACTTATAAAAGATGGTAACTACTCAGAGGAAAAATTCAATCAAATAATTGATAAAAACTTTATTATTTATCTTCAGAATGACCAAACTGATAGACAGTGTAAGAGAGATCATAAGAACTACCCCAATTTAAAAGAAATTACAAAGAAATGTTTTATTACACAAGTTCAAGAGAGCATTATACTCCTGAGTGTTAATGAAGATAACATAACAAATTATGATGAATTATCCCGCGCAGCATTTAAAACGAAGGAAAAAGCATTTTATGCTTTAAAGAGGCAATTAGATTTTAATGAAGCGGGTATAGAAATTGTGGAAAAAGATCCTTCTATATTAAAAGTATTAGCTGGCAAGAATATAATTTTAAAAGTCCTCCGTAAAGGATTTGAATTAACAAAGCAAAAATTACTAGAAGAATTGGATCATATATTTAATTAAATCATAAACAAACAACTTGGTTAGATTTTGGAACATTCTATAGATAAGAGAATAAGTGAAGATCAAGGTCAAAAGATTACAAAGCGCACAATATTTGTAAATATTCTTATTGAAATCTTTATTATTATGTGTTATTTTTATGCTTCAGAGCTTTTTGGTTCTATTTCCACCCCCTTTATAAAAAGCAATAATTTTTCAGTAAACTTCAATTTTACTTTACTTATATTTACTTTTTTTAGTGTTCTTGCAGGTTCAGTACATGGATTTATCTCTGGCTTTATAAGTGAATTATTGTTTCAATTATCTTTTTATTCCTCCATTCGTCTTGATTGGATAATAATTATTTCAATATATGGGTTAATTTGTGGATTATACAAATATAAACCATTAATGTATCGAAATCAAAAAAAAATGTTGAAAATTGTTCTAATATTGGGCATTTCTTCATTGATCACATTTATAGAGATCATTATCTTTCAATTCATTGTAAGTAGGGGAGGAGTTGATGTATTTATTATTATAATTAATTATGGAACTAAATTCCTAATTCAAGCTTTAATTTCAGCAGTTTTTTTTGTCCCCGCTTTATTATATTTGTATGATTGGTATCTAGCGAGGGAAGAACACCATATCTATAATTTAATTTTAACTCATCATCCACTCTCTGCCAGTGACCACACCTTTCATTTAAAATTTGGAAGGACTAAAATATATTTTTGCTCCAGATGTTCAGGTGTAATCATAGGTGGAATCATCACATTATTTTTCTTCCATTTAATAAATTTGATATTTCATGTTTCTCCTAGCCCCGAAATTGCATTATTTTTAATGATATTGGCTCCTATTCCAGGTTTGATAGATTGGGGTACACAGAGGTTACTATTGAGAAAAAGTACAACTAGTTCAAGGCTCCTAACGGGCTTTATAATTGGTATAGGGTTAAATTTAATAAATTATACATATAAATATTATGGTATAACACTAACGATTATTGCAATAGATTTTTCTATTCTTTTTTTATTAATGTTTTTAGGCTATAGAAAAGAATTAAAGAAATTTCGTGAAGATTTTAGTTCTAGTTCGTATAAAAGCGATTACAATATTATTTTCATTCATGGACTTGAAAGTTCGGGTAAAGGATTTAAAGGACAATATTTAAAATCAATATTTCCGAACATCCTTATACCAGATTTCAAACCTTATAATTCAGAAAAGAGTTTAAAATCAATCTTATTCGAAAGAATGATGCAATTAAAAACTATTTTGGAAGAAAGAGATCAATGGATAATTATCGGCTCAAGTTTTGGAGGTTTGATGGGAGCTTTATACGCTTTGCAAAATCCAGAAAAGGTAGAACGTTTAATCTTGTTCGCCCCATTTTTTACAATGGAGGAACTAATAGATTCGAAATTTGAGCCAATTGGGATTCCTGTTGTTGTATATCATGGTAAAAATGATAAAGTAGTTCCTTTGGAACAAGCAATGAAAAGAGCTAAAGATATGTTTCAAAACCTTAAATATAATATTGTGGATGATGATCATTATCTCCACATTACAATTAAAAATATAAACTGGAAAGAACTTCTCATGTAATTTAATTTAGCCTAGAATCCCAAAAATTGGACTCCAATTTTTTTTTAATTCAGAGAATTTATAATTAAATTAACGCTATAGCATCTTTAAAAAACTAAGTCTGTTTTTAAAAATGAAAAAAAAATAAATTGAATTATAAATATATTAGTGTGATATTCAGATGGTTAAAGAAAAATTATTCATATGTCGGGAATGTGGATATGTATTTCCAAAAGAATTGTCTGAACTTATTGAAAATAAGGTTCAAGTTTATTGTGAAATGTGTGGAACTCCATTTTCTTTAGAGGGAATAAAATTTAAGCAACCAGAATTAAAACATCCTAAAATTCCTTCTGCTAAAACTCCGACATATGCAATAACTGATAGACGTAGGTCTAAATTAAGTAATGCAATTAAAAAATTCAATAAATTTGCTTATTTACCTATACTTATATTCTCAGGAATTTATATTGGTTTATTATTTGAAATTTTCATTGATCCAAATAATTGGATTAACATTTTAATTAGGCATTTATCTTTTGGAACAGCTGGATTATTAATAGTTGCATATGATATAAGTCATATTTCACCGAGAATCGAAGCTGAAAGATATGATGAAATACTATTAGATGCTTTTTGTTTTGGTATATTGGGTTGTATTATTTATGGCGTAGGAGTGCTTCTCTTAATAAAGGGGATATTAATCTTTATATATGTAGCTATTAATTCTAAAGAAAAAACATATAGACTTTACAATTTTGGGCTAAAAATGAAGGATTCACTCAATGAATTTTCTGCGAAAGCTGGAATTATCATTACTTTTCTTGTTTTATATAGATTTGCTCTAATTAATTTACAAGCAAGACCTATAATAAGTCTAATTAACTTCATTTCGCTAAGAATTAGTAGTTTGGATCCATGGATAATATTTACAATTATTTCAATAATCTTAGCATTGTACTGCTTTATTCCCATGTTAATTCTCATTATTGATGCTCGAAGGAGAGAGAAAATCAGAGAGAAAAAGTTGCTATCTTTTAAAGTGGCTATTGGTACTTTTATCTTAGGAATATTCGGAACAATCTTTTTTGCAATCGGCATATTTATTTTATTAAAAGGAATCCTAATGTTTTTCTTGGCTGCTAGAAAGCCATCAGATTTATCAAAATTTCAAGAAGTTGTCGAAATAAAGAAAGTTGAGTACCCTGGATATGAAAGGGTGAAAAAACCCGAAAGAGTAATCCCTAAGGAAGATTATACACTTGATAAAGCAGAGAAAATTGAAAAGCAAGAAGAATTCACTGAAATAGAATCTAAACAAGAATTACCTATAGAGTCTAAACAAGAATTGTCTAAAGAAGGAGGAGAAGAGACCTCCCAACATGAAGTAGAAGAGGAAGCTGATCATATTGAAGAAGAGAAAGTAGAAGAAAAAAAACCTATAGAAGTCAGATCTGTTACTACACCACAAGGCACTAATATGGATAAATTAAGACTTCATGATTCTTTACTTCCAGTAAAAAATGAAAAGGATAAAAAAATTGTTAAAGAGTATTTTTCGAAAATATTTTCAGTCCTATCAAAAGAGATTAGAAAACAGATAAATGACCTTAATATACCTAAAAAAGAGAAGAAAGAAATTCTAAAAGAATTAGCTTTCTTAACTAAAGAAGAACAAGCTAAATATCTTACGGGTTTAGTAGAGATATACAAAGAACTACCACAAAAATTAATCGAAAGGATAAAGAAACTCCCTAA
>JBHLON010000136.1:0-3028 GCA_048940445.1 Promethearchaeota archaeon | reverse complement strand
TCAGAATTAATTGTAAAATCTTTATTGAAAAGGAGTGAGCCTCCTAATTTAATAACAATATTTTTCATAATAATCAAATTTGATTTTTCTTTCTATCTATTATTAAATAAGTGATATGATAAAATAAGTTTCATGATTCATCAACCCCATAATGTAATCATAAGTGTTCCTCATAGAATATCTGGTTTTTTTGAAATTGTTGATGAGATTGATGGTGTAAAAATTGATAATCCAGAAAAAATAGGATCTAGAGGTGCCGGCTTCAATTTAAACAACTTTGGCACAACAGAGATAAGCCTTGAGGATACTAATAAAAGTCAAAGTACTTGTCAAATCTATATCAATAATGAAGAATTGAATGAAAAAGCAGAAACTACATACTATATTTTTAATTATCTGAAAAATTTTTCTAAAAAGGCAGTACATATAAAAATATTCCATACATTTGATTTACCAGTAGGATGTGGGTATGGAGCAAGTGGTTCTGGTGCTTTAGGTACTACTTATGGGTTAGATCTTATACTGAATTTAGGACTTACTCCTTATGAAAGAGGTAGAATTGCTCATGTCGCTGAAGTAATAAAAAAAACAGGTTTAGGTACAGTTTGTGGCCAATTAGCTGGTGGTTTATGTATTTTAAAAGAACCAGGTTATCCTTGTAATTTTGAAAGAATACCCATTCCTTCTAACATTAGAATAATCTGTGGATCTTTTGGTGTTATTCCAACAAAATCAATTTTGTCTGATCAAGGTTTAAGTTTAGGAATAAAAAAAGCAGGTAATAAAGCCTTAATCAAATTAAAACAAAATCCTGATATAAAGAATTTCATCAATGTATCAAGAGATTTTGTTTTTGAAACTAATATTCTCAATCTGTTAGAATTAAATCTTATCGAGGAATTGATTGAAGATTTAAATAAGATAAACATTATAGGAGCTAGTATGAATCAATTAGGAAGATCTGTTTATGCTATTTGCAAAAAAAAAGATGAAAGCAAAGTTTTAGAAATATTTGAAAGTTTTCATCCAGAAATAGAAATCTTTAAATCTTCTATTCGAGAAAGTAGCATGATTTCTATTAAACGAATTTAATCCCGGTCATTTAAGGAATTAAGAGATTTAGACTTTAAACTAGCAGCTTCTACAGCCCTGATTAAAGTTGCTCTTAATTTTGCAGATTCAATTTCATGTATTGCAGTAATAGTAGTGCCTCCAGGAGTAGCCACCATATCTTTTAATTCTCCAGGGTGTTTATTTGTTTCTAAGAGTAATTTAGCTGAACCTAATACTGTTTGAGCTGCTAATTTTTGAGCTATGTCTCTTGGTATTCCCATTTTTACACCACCATCAGCAAGAGCTTCAATTATTATAAAAATGTAAGCAGGACCACTACCTGACAATCCGGTAACAGCATCTAAATGCTTTTCCCCTAATTCGAAAACCATACCTACAGAATTAAAAAGTTTTTTCACATACTTTTTTTCCAGTTCTTTAACTTGTTCATTGCAAGCAATTACAGTCGCAGCGGCTCCAACTATAGCAGGAGTATTTGTCATTACCCTTATTATACCAATATCTTTATTAATGTATTTTCTTATATGACTGATTGATACACCTGCAGCAATTGATATTATTACTTGGTCTTCCGATATTTCTGATGCAATTTCTCTTAAAACTTTATCGATTACTTGAGGTATTACTGCGATAAGTACGAATTTTGCAGCCTTGACAATAGAGATATTATTTTCCGTGTGTTCAATATTCAATTCCTTAACCGTCTCTTTAAGTCGAAGATCGTCAATATCATAAGCTATAATATTACTTTTATCCACTGTTCTTGTAGAGATGAATCTCTTTACTAATGCATTTCCAATTTTACCAATTCCAATTACACCTAATTCTTTCTTAAACATATTATTAAATAAGTAGCGTACCCAAAATAATTTTATTAATTCATTATATTCTATAATTCATTTAATAGCTATATAAAAGACAATAATTTATCTATAAAGGTCAAGAAATTCAAATACAAAAAATAATCCTAAATGATAATTCTAATTTCATTTAATTGGATATTAAATGAGATCTATAGAGATATTTCTTTTTTTAACTTTTCAATAAGATCCTTTTGTATTGTTCCATTTTTTCTATCATGTCCTTCACACACGAGACCTCTAAGACCGATTATATCGGGAGAAATTTCAATTATTTTGGGAATTGATTCCATTTTAAGGTTACCCGCTAATGCAACTTCTAAATTCAATTCTTTCGCTTTGTTTTTAAACTCAGTTAACTGCTCAAAACTTAGAAAATCAAATAAACCCTTATCATCTTTAATATACGTATCTAGCATTGCTATTTCAGATCCAGATTCTGCAGCGATTAAAGGAATATCTAAAATGTCTGGTGATGTGTTAATTCTTTTTCTATCAGCATATCCCGCAACTACAATTTTTTTGTTATGATTATAGTTTTTAACCGCCCTCACTACTTGTTTCATTAATTTAATACCTTCTTCTTTACTCTTTGGACCCTTTAATCCCACTTTTATTATATCAGCCCCTGATACTGCGGCTCCTAATGCTGCTAATGATGCAGATCCCGGTAAGTATGGAAAATCGCCTATTGTCGCGCTAAGAAGTTGAGAACTATTTGATGGAATTAAATTCTTTATTTGATTTATGACCCAAGGAAAATTTGCTCCTAATGAACCCTCATCGGGATTTTTACAATCTATATATTCTACATTTGATTCAATAACTATAACAGCTTCTTCAACATTCTTAGGGCTTATTAATAGTTTTATAGAATTTGGCATTACTAATCACATTTAATGCAAAAAGAATTATAAAATTTTTTAAGCATATTACAAAATTTCAGTAAATATTTCAAAAAAATTATTTCATATAAAAATTTAAATTAAATAATTATTATTAAATATCAAAAAAATTATGATTTTAAGATGTCTCCCAAAGAAATCACTAAAATAGACATAACAAATGAAGTCTTTAAAGATCCATTTGAAGTA
>JBHLON010000026.1:0-50681 GCA_048940445.1 Promethearchaeota archaeon | reverse complement strand
ATGTTGTTCCCCACACATTATTTTCAAAATACTTAGTAATGGCATTAGGGTCGCTGAAATCATACCCCGATAAATCTTGACACACTACTGAACCAAATTCTTTCTCAAATTCTTTAGCAAACTGACTCGATTTCATAAGTGCAGGAAGAATTAATTCAGACGGAATTTTCTTTCCTTCTTTTCCACCTATTATTGCTCCCACTGCAGCACATCCACCGATTACCGCTCCACAAGGTCCAGACCACCCTTTTTCTGATTTGTAGCCGCCCAATCCCCCCGATAAGGGAAGCATCACGTTATTGACCATGATATCCTCAATCCCTAGAACACTTAAGATACTTGCTAATGTTCCCTCTGCGCAGCCACCTTGAGTTGGATCTGCTTTTGGAAGCAACTCTGCAAATTTTTTAACTGCTTCATCAAATTTCGCATCAATATCATTTTCCATTTTTTTATCACTTTTTTTAATTTTTAAGAGATCATATTACATATCTTAATGAAAGATGTAAATACTAATCCATTTATAATTATAGTTCCGATAGTTCTATGGTGCTTCGACTTTAATGTGGATTAAATTACATTATATGATCATTAGATTCAAAAAACCATTTTAGCAGTTTGTCTATGCGATTTAACTATAATTAATGTGGGTTATACATTAAAGTAAGATAGTTATAATTTTAAATATAATCTAAAACCATTTTTTTGATATCATTTCCTATTTTTCATTATAAGATTATGTTGTAAAGGTACTTAGAAAGAATTAAAAAAAAATAAAGTTTAAATTGCTTTTTTAATAGATAACTGCTTTTTCTTGAAATAAGCAAGAGCCAAAGAGCTAATAATTACGATTATTACAAAATAGTTCCCAAATGGAATGTTAGGCACTTCACCATTATTTCCATTCATAGTTTTTGTTACCCATTGAATATCACCTGTTGAATTTACTCTTTGAGCATAAATGTCTAAGTCAACACCATTTCGTAAATCTTCCCAAATCATTATCGCTCCTCCAAATCCATCCTCGTAAATCTGAGGATATTGTTGTGTTTCATTTAGTATACAAATAGCTTGACCATTAAATGTCCAGAGTGGATCTCCAGTAGAGCTTATCCGTTGAGCATAAATATTTGAATCCACATTATTCCTAAAATCACTCCAAATTATAATTGCTCCGCCATTACCATCGTTGCATACCCGAGCGTTATCTTGATTACTTTCTGCCGTACAAACAGGTGTACCATTGGGTGTCCACTGTATGTCCCCTGATGAATTAACTTTTTGGACGTAAATGTCATCAGAAATCCATCCTCTCGAATCAGGCCAAGCTATTAGAGCACCTCCATTACCATCAACACATATATCAGGAATCCCTCGATTACCATCGAATCCCGAAAAGTAACAAATTGTATTACCATCAGGTGCCCATTGTATGTCTCCTGATGAATTAACCCATTGTGCATAAATAGCGTACCTTCCAAGAGGACTCCACCAATTCTGCCATGCAAGGAAAATACCTCCTTGATTATCAGAACACATTTTAACGACATATTGATTATAAGCTTGAGTACATATAGCTTTACCATTAAAGTCCCATAAGATGCTCCCATTTGGAGCTACTCTTTGACCATAAATATCTTCAACACCACTTCTCTCGTCTTGCCAAATAATTATCCCACCGCCATTCTCGTCACTTTCAATACCTACAGTCCTTTGAAATTCATTTGCTGTACATATAGGAATCCCATTGACATTCCATTGTATATCACCAGTTGAATTTACTCTTTGAGCGTAAACGTCTGAATAAAAGCTATTTCTATTATCCATCCAAGTAATAATAGCACCTTCATGACCGTCACTACATATATAATTAAAATATTGAACATCTAAAGCATTACATATACATATTCCATTATAATCCCACATCACATTTCCATTTGCGTTAATTCTTTGAGCATAAACATCTTGATCTCCATTTCTTTCATCAGTCCAGGCAATAATTGCTCCTCCTACTCCATCACTACAAATATCTATACCAGATTGATCAAGATCTGCTGTACATATCGGGACTCCATTTAAAGCCCATTTTATATCTCCAGTTGAATTGAATCGTTGAGCATAAATATCAGTATAAACACCATTTCTATGATCACACCAAGCAATGATCATTCCCCCTGAACCATCACTACAAGTTTTAAAAGAACCTTGATCATTAGTAGCATTACAAATTACTAAATCATTAGGAATCAAAGTATCAGATGTACTTAATCTATGAGTACTTTGATTAAAATCTTTTAGAGGAGCGATTTTCAAAGAAAATGTATTTACAATAAAGAGTGTTAAAAGTGAAACAAAAAATACAATTAAAATCTTGTTACGGTTTCTTTTCGACATTGTAACATCAATTTTACAATTTAATTTAAAACTAGATTTTTGAAAAATTAGATAGAATAGATTTTTCATGTATTTAATTCTTTACTGATCAAGAAGCGATATGTTTGATTAAGTTGTAAAATAATCGATTAAGAATTTTGGATAAATATTCAAGAAAGACTTACAAAAAATAAAATCCCTTTTTAATGTTTCAATTAGCTTTAATCAATTAATAAAAGTTTTTATCTCTCTTTCACTCGGTTTTATCATAAGCATTTTTTTAATATTATTCTAATTATTTGAGGCCATGAATGGTTATAATGAAAAAACTTGCCAGCAGTGTGGTACTTGTCTTGAACAATGCCCTTTTCTGCAATTGCCGATAGATAGAGCTAAAGAAGAAATTTTTAAAATGATTGAGACAAGAAGCTCACGAAAGATAATCAAGAATTGTGCAGGCTGCTCTTACTGCAATGTTATATGCCCTACAGGGTCTAATCCATATGAACTTATAAGAGAGATACGATTGAAGGCTCATCAGGAAAAAGGTGCACGATGTATAGCTCTTATAACGGAAGAAATACCTAATAATTTAATGTCAATTGCGCTAGAAATTGATACTGACGCTAAAAAGCATGATTTGATACACTATGAAAATCCTCCAAAAAACAATCAAATGTTTTATGTAGGTTGCGCCATTCCCTACTGTTTTCCAGATCTTGCTAAAAGTAAATTATTTGAGAAACGACCTATATTAGGCGGAATGAAATATTGCTGTGGTGGCTATATTTATTCGCTTTTTGGCAAAGAGGAAGCTAGGATCAAAGGATTAGAATTATGTGAAAAGTTCAACAAACTTGGTGTTGAAAAACTTATTACATTCTGTCCAGGATGCGATATTATGATTAGAGGTGTTTATCCTTCTATTATTGATGGTTTTAATATAGATGGACAAACTGTCATAGATTATTTGATTGAAAAGTATCATAATGATGAATTTAACATAAAAAATAAGATTCACCAAAGAATAACTTTCCAAGATCCATGTCCTTGGAGATCATTAGATAAGAAAATATATGATGGGCCTCGTGAATTTCTTGAAATTATTGGTGCAGAAATGGTCGAGATGAAACACAATAAGGAGTTCTCTCTATGTTGTGGAGCTCCACTTTCCATATCAAACCGTTCATTAGCAACAAATATTGCTAAAAAGAGAATTTCTGAAGCTGAGGATGTCAATACGGAAGCAATAGCTCATATCTGTACGGGGTGTCTAACCACATTATCTCCTTATGCCATTGAAAGAAATATCAAGTCTTATTACATTACAGAATTAGCCCAAATTGCAATAGGAGAAAAACCGTCCTTTAAAATTCTTAACCACGCTAAAAATCTTCAACAACAAGTAATGAAAACAATTAGCAAGAATCCAAAAATATTGGTAGAACATTTCATCATAAAAGATGGAAAAATTAATCGCTTATAATTTGAGAAGTAATTTCTTAATTAATCTATTTCTGGTATGATGGCATTATTAGGACAGTTTTTAAAACATTTTAAGCATTTATAGCATTCCGAATAGTTTTTTTTCTGAAATATAATGTATTCTTCTCCATTTTCATTTTTTTGAAGTTCAAATAATTGATGAAAACAAAAATCGTAACTTAAACAAACCTTACAAAGGTTACATTTATCCGGATTTATATCAAATCCTTTTAATTTACCCTCCTCAATTGAAATAACTTCGATAGCTCCCCGTTCGCACACATCTACGCATTTTAAGCATCCTTCACATTTATCATAATCTACGTAGCGAATTGAATCTTTAAAAAAAATAGCTTTTGGATGACAACTATACATACAACGCTGACATCTTACACATAAATTAGGGTTGATACTAATTGGAAACAATTTTTCAATTATCATATTAACATTTCAATGCAGATTATCTGATTTTATAGTAAAAATGAATACCATTATTAGCTTAGTTTCCTATTTAAGGTTCACTCTTTTGTTGGTCGGGACTTAAACAAGGATGTAAACGAATATCAATAGAATATGGGTTTGGAGTTTCGCCAACCTCTAAGGAACTTGTTAATTCCTTCAAGTTCTGCATCAATTGATACATCCAATTTGCTAGTTTGACATTTAGAGGTGAATCATAAAAGGGTATATGTGGCTTTATATCAATTACAGGTGTATTATCTATGGCATCTAATCCTTCTACGATTAATGTAGTTCCTTTTCTTTCAATTAGTTTAACAGTAGTTTTACAAATCAAATTCGGCCTTACTGGAGATCGTGTAGCAAATATTCCCTTAATTGGCATTTGCTTTAATCCAGCTGGATGTACTTTTTTAATTTGGCGCGCATTTTCAGGAACTTTATGAGTCCAAAACAATATGATGATATGAGAAAAATCTTCAATTCCATCTAAGCAATCTTGGTATTCTTTATTTATTATAATCTCAGATTTCTTCAAATCACTTCCTTGATTTAAGACTACATCAAAATCTAATTTTATGTCCTTATTTGAGTACTTTAGGACTTCCTTATCTGCTTTACTCTTTACAAAACCAATTGGTCTTAATGTATAATCAGGCATATCGTTATAAGTTAAAATATATTTATTTCATACTATTTTGCAATCTAGTATTACTAATATTGTTTATGGAAGCATCTAAAAAAAATAATGTTCTTCTGTTCAAAGTTAAATCTCAAAAAGATCGCAATTTATCATTTTTAGTTATGGTTTAAGAGAGTATCAATAATCTCCACAAAAAATAAAACCAATGAGATAATAGTTTAGTTAAGGTGTCTACAAATGGATTCGAATGTGATTTATGTAAATAATCTCTCAAAACATTTTGGTGAAATAAAAGCAGTTAATAATGTTAATTTCGCTGTACAACATGGAGAGATTTTCGGATTTCTTGGTCCGAATGGGGCGGGAAAAACTACTACAATCCGAATGATGACAGGCGTTTTAAAACCTACCTCAGGTAATATTGAAATTTATGGGAAAGATGTTTGGAAAAACCAAATCTTGGTTAAAGAGATTATTGGAAATGTCCCCGAAGAATCTAACGTTTATATGGATTTAACAGGAATAAAGAATCTTGAATTTATTGGGGAACTTTATGGTATTTCCAAAGAAAAAAGAAAAGAAAGAGCTTTAAGACTTCTTAAAAAATTCGAATTATTTGAAAGAAGAGATAATATAGCAAAAAAATATTCTAAAGGAATGAAGCAGCGATTGTTATTATGTATGGCTCTTATGAGTGAACCAAAGATTTTATTCTTAGATGAACCTACTTCGGGTTTAGATGTTCAATCAAGTATTATTATAAAAAATTTAATCAAAGAATATAATCAAAATGGAATGACAATATTTTTGACTACACATAATATGGATGTTGCAAATGAATTATGTGATAGAATCGCAATAATCAATAAAGGCAAAATTATAAAATTAGATACTCCTAAGAATTTACGCACAATAGAAAAAGAATGTCAATCAGTTGATTTATATCTCTCTAAAGAAATCGATATTAACAGCTTTAAAAATCTAGACGGGATTAATAAGGTCAATAAAGTAAAAGACTTTTATCACATAATTGTTAATGACTTAGATAAAGCTATTGTTCAGTTAATCAATTTAACTAGGTCTAAAAATATTGAAATTATAAAAATTAATACACCAGAACCATCCCTTGAAGAAGTATTTATTAATGCAATTAAAGATGGTGAGAATAATTAAAGAAGATATATTTGAAAAACAATCAAAATTTGAAATCTTTCTTTCTCAAATTAAACGCTCCTTTGCAGTAAGTAAGAAAGATTTACGTATCTATTATAATAAAGGTCCAGTAGTCATTCAAGGGATACTTTTTCCGATTATGCTATTCTTAGCATTCACAGTTGGAAGAGAAATCATCCCAATTTACATTATTTCCGGTTTAATGACAATGGTCCTTTTTTTGACTTCTACTTCTATTGGACCGGTAGTTTTCCCATGGGAAACGAGACAGAAAACTCTTGAACGATTAATTACTTGTCCAATTTCAATCAAAACAATTCTTCTAGGAAATGTTTGGAGTTCGTTCATTTTTGGATGTATATTTGCCACAGTTCCTCTAATTTTAGGTATAGCCTTTTTTGAGTTATGGAAAACTATTAATTTATTGATCTTAATACCCGGAATCTTATTATCAGCATTTTCATTTTCTTCTTTTAGTTTAATTTTATCAGCACCTCCTACAGACACTCCAGCCTCAACTATGATTCTTACCATATTAGTAAAATTTCCTTTAATATTCATTAGCCCATTATTTATGCCTATTATAATAAATCCGATCGTACTAGTTTCGCCTTTAACATATTTCTTGGATATTTTAAATACAAGTTTTGGAAAACTTAGTGTCTTTGGATCCTTTGGTTTATTGATTGATTTTGGGTATCTTTTAATATTTGGATTCAGTTTTCTTTTGTTGGCGTTTATACTACATGAAAAGACACTGCAAAAAAGATTTAGAGGTTAATCTGAGATCTTTAATGAAGTATTACGTTCATTTTTGATTCAATATATCAGAACTAATTATTATTAAACGATATTAATTTTTTCCACTTATAAATACATTTGAACCTTTAAGCTACATTTTATTTATTAATTCTGATTGAATATGTAACAATATAGAGGAATAAATTTGATGTATCATAAAACGGTGCATTAACATTAGTGTAGTATTAATAAGTTTTGATAAAATTTTAAGTAAGATTATTAAATCAGAGCCAGGAATTAAAAAAGTCATGCTGGTTGATAGAACAGGGTTAATTATTGCAAGTGTGTCTAAGTTTAGCTATTTCCCTATAGATATTGATGAAATAGGAGCGACGGCTAGTGCAATATTCGCAGCGTCAGAAGACCAAGGTACTAACCTTAGACTTGGAGGTTTGAAGCTTATTACTAGCGAATTTTCCGAAGGTAAAATGTTTGTGGCTAGTTGTGGTTCTAATGGAGTAATTTCTCTCATATCTGGACCTAATATAAACTTAGCGTGGATCAGATTAATTCTAAAACGTTCAGTGAAAGAATTAAAGGGAAAATTAGATAGATTTTTCAATGGTGATAATGAATATACAGAGCCCCATAGAAAATTACGTTCTACCAGTGCAACTCCATTTGTAAACTTTAAATAGATTTAGCGAAATTCATGGAAATATCTATCAAATTGGGAAAAATGTAAAATTAGTGTTTGAAAGAGTAACACCATTGATTTTAAAGCAATCAGAATTATCTCCAAATTATTAATTAAGTTCCGTAGTAAGTGGCAATCTCTATAAAGAATGAACAATATAAAATTGCAAAGGTAAAAGAGACAAGTACTAAATTAAATAAAGAAATATGCGAAATCCCATTTAAATGATCTATTTTATTTAATATTTTATTCCATCGTTATACGAGTTCTAAATTAAATACAGAATCAGTAATATTTATATTAATAATTATAATTATGGTACATATTCAAGATATTTTTGGTGAAATCTAAATGAAATCTAATAAAAAGGTTAAAATAGTTGGATTAATAATAGTTTTCTTTTTTCCTTCGCTGTATTTTTCTATTAAATTTACTGATTTTCCTCTTGGGATAAATAATGATGATATTTGGAATAAGGACATCACACCTATCTCATCTGCTACAAAAGATGTACTTTATGAATGGAATCGCTCATGGGGAGGAATTGATTATGATTATGGGCAAGGAGTAGCGGTAGACTCATCAGGAAATGTGTTTTGTGTGGGATATACAGCGAGTTTCGGAGCTGGAAGTTTTGATTTGATTCTGGTAAAATATAATGGAATGGGAGTACAGCAATGGAATCGTACCTGGGGGGGAGTTAATTCAGACTATTGCGATGCAGTGGCGGTAGACTCATCAGGTAATGTATATTGCGGAGGAAGTACACATAGTTTTGGAGCTGGATCTACCGATATACTTTTAGTAAAATATGACGGAAACGGGGTACAACAATGGAATCGTACCTGGGGTGGAGTTGATGATGATAGAAGCTACGGAGTGGCGGTAGACTCATCAGGTAATGTATATTGTGCAGGAGTTACAAGTAGTTTTGGAGCTGAATCTAGCGATATTGTTGTAATAAAATATGATGGAAACGGGGTAAAACAATGGAACCGTACCTGGGGTGGAGCTGATGCAGATTATGGCAATGGAGTGGCGGTAGATTCATTAGGCAATGTATATTGTGGGGGATTTACAAGTAGTTTTGGAGCTGGATCTGACGATATTGTTGTAGTGAAATATAATGGAATGGGAGTACAGCAATGGAACCGTACCTGGGGTGGAGCTGATGCAGATTATGACCAAGGAGTGACGGTAGATTCATTAGGTAATGTGTATCTTGCAGGAAATACATATAGTTTTGGAGCTGGATCTAGCGATATAGTTGTAGTAAAATATGATGGAAACGGAGTACAACAATGGAACCGTACTTGGGGGGGAGTTAACATCGATTCAGGTGAAGGATTGGTGGTAGATTCGTCGGGTAATGTGTATCTTGGGGGATATACATATAGTTTTGGGGTAGGGACTATTGATATGGTTTTGGTAAACTACAATGAAGATGGTATTCAACAATGGAATTGCACTTGGGGTGGAGGAGATGTTGATGGTTGCTTAGGAATAGCGATGGATTCGAAGGGTAATGTGTATCTTGAGGGAAGTACATATAGTTACGGTGAAGGTAATGCTGATATAGCCTTAGTAAAATATAAGTATTTAGGAGGATATCCTTATAATGGAGGAACTATTATTATTATAACAACTATAATCGTAGTTTCAATGGTGAGTGGAATGGGAGTATGTATTGCACTAATATTGTTAATAAGAAAACGACGAAAAGCATAAACATATTAAACAAAATTTATTAAGGAATTATGTTAGAATTGATGAATAATAAAGTAAAGTGATTATTTTTAAAAAGAAATTAAAAAATTATATATTAATTTTGTAGCTAAGTCGCTTTATTTAATTTATCATTAATTCCAGCAATTTTTTTTACCATCTCTTTTCTGGATTCAATATCATACTGAGTTGTAATTGCAATACTCTCCATTACTGGAGAACCACCACCATGATAACTTCCAAAGAGATGAACTCCTCCCGTTGCTGAGCAGTACATATCACCAACATATCGCCAAAACTGTGCGGCATTCTCGGGTGAGATTTTTGGATTTCGAGTAATATATTTATATAGATGATCCTTCAGTTCCGAGTTTACAAAATCTCTTTCATGAGGAAATGTTGCTGGAATCCCACCCGAAATATCCGTGATGATCTCAGCTTCACGAAACACATTTTCTCCTGTTAGACATCTTCCAACATTACAATAAATTGAATTTGGAATGAAACTGCCGGGACCATAAGGGATAAATCCTACTCCAGGCATATATACTTCCGGTTTGCCCAAATCTGAAGCTGTATATCCTCCCGCATAACCAAGTTCTGCAACCAAAATTAGTTCAGCTAATTTACTTCTGACATGGGATGTATTATGGATATTATTATATTCAGCAGCTAAAGCAGCAGTTCCAACTATTAAATCTCCAATAGCAGGTTTACAGCCCGAATAACTATGACGATGGAATAGAGCAAATAACAACGCGAGAGCACCCGCATGTTGGTATTCACCACATAGAAAAACACGCTCCCATGGCACAAACACATCATCAAAAATAATATAAGAATCTGTTGCCCCCGGCATAAAACCACGTTTAAAGTATTCTCTCGGGCGTAAATTATGAATTGTTATAACTTGTTTTACTCCCTCGTAATCTGCAGGTACAGCAAATGATACGGCATAATCTTTATCTTCTGGTCGTAATGCCCTTGTTGGAACAACCAGAATTTCATCAGATACAGAAGCCTCTGAAATGTGTAGCTTGCAACCACGAACTATAATTCCATCATCTTTTTTTTCCACAACTCGAACGTACATATCTGGATCTTCCTGATCCGCGGGTCTTTTTATTCGATCACCTTTAACATCAGTTTGAGCACAAGCAGCAATTAAATCTTCCTTCTGAAATCGTAATAACCATTTTTTAAAATTATCATGATAATGAGTTGTACCATTGTTAGATTTATCTGCTTCATAACTTACATTATATACTGCGTTTGTTCCATCGCATCCCATACAACGTTGGATACATCCACCAACTTTCTGACATATTTTTCGCGTCATATCTTGCTTCCTATGAAGATCATCAGTATTTTGATGAATATGCGTAAAACGATTAATTATTTCCCCTGTGAGATGTGATCTTGCAAGAATTAAATCCGCATATTCAGGATCATCAACTACATCAAAAGTTGTACCGATTGTATTGATGCATGGCATCTGACGCTCATCTAAACGATCAATCCTTTCGCCATCGAAGAAAACATTGCTTTTCATTTTACTTAAATCCTTCATAAATTCTTCTTTTGTCCTCATTTTGAATTCCTCTTTTTAAATCTTTTAAAAAACTATTTTATGATTTTATCAATTCAATAAAAAAAAGATAATATATAAAAAATATCATTATCTGCTAATGATTCTATATTGTAAATAATACCCCTAAATTTATTTATATTTCTAAAGGTTGAGGATTAATTTCTAAATTGTTCTTCTCAATTTTTGGTAACATAAATTTAAATAATTCATTATCTTAATTTTCTATTAACTATTATTTATTAGAGTGGCGAAAATATGAAATCATTCCAAAAATATTCAATTTTGATACTTTTAATATTGAATTTGTTACCATTTGCTCTATTTAAATTCGAACCACTTTATAATCCTCCAAGAAAAATTACAGAAGTGAGAAATCATCCTATTTCATCAGATGTTCTTGTTGGTAATTATACTGTACCAGGAGTTAATGTACCTCTAAATCTTAACGACATTATAAGGATTGGTATACTTGATGATCTAAATCGCCCATCTGGTATACATACAAAAAATGGAGCATTATTAGCGGCAAAAGAAATAAACCTTGCAGGTGGTATTGAAGTAAGTGGAAAACAATACTACGTAGGAATTGTGGCAGAAAATACCGATGAGGAAAATCCTGATCTAGACATTGGTAAAGCAGTTTCGGCAGCTTATAAAATGGTTAGTGTGCACAATCCCCATTTCATTATAGGTGGATATCGCACAGAATCATTAGCAGCATATGTAGAGGTAATTATGGATGCTAAAAAAGTATTTTTAGGGACCGGAGCTGGAATCGATTACCTCTGCCAAAATGTTCTTTACAACTATAATAGATATAAATACTGGTTTAGGATAACACCTCTTAATACCACATCAAGAGCAAAAGAATTAAGTAACTATATTATTGCTCTTTCAGCTGCTTTAGGGGCAGAATATAATGGAACGGTTAATAGAGTTGCAATCCTTAGAGAAGCTTTAGACTGGACCATTCCTTTTGCCAATGCACTCCAATATAATCTACCACTTTTTGGATTAATAATAACAACTGACATCGCTTACCCAATCACTGCAACTGCCACTGATTTTATGACTTTTATGAATATGATTAAAGCTGTAGAGCCACAAATCCTTATTCCATTAATTTCTGGCACGGGCAGCATCCCTATGAATATTCAATACGAAAATATGAAGCCTAAATGCTTAATTGCAGGGATAGATCACATTTCTGAGGTTGAATCAAATTGGGACGATACACAGGGCGCTTGTCAATACGAAGTTATGATGCAAAATTTATATCGTATAAATAAAACGCAACTGACAATTCCTTTTTGGGATGCCTATTTAAATGAATATAATAAAGAACCCTCTTATACAGGTGTAGGCGCGTATGATGCTGTAAGATTACTAACAACTGCTGTGGAGTCAACTCAGTCATTTGATTCCGATATCATAGTTACAGCATTAGAGGATATAACTCAGACATATCCCTTCATAGGTGCAAGTGGGAATATTGCATTTACTCCATCTCATGATCTTGTCGAAGGTTGGCCCATTAATACTAACTTTTTTTGTCAATGGCAATTGGATGGAATCAAACAAGTAGTTTCGAGTTATGGTATGATATATCCTAATTCAATGGCTACGGCACCTTTGTTAATTCCTTATTGGGGTATTTATGATCTTGTCGAAAAGAGAGCCCTTCCAGGAGATTTTACATTAATAACTGACGCTGAGGATCCTGATACAGACGGTAATATAATTCTGAACTGGACAGAATCACTAGGGGCTGAAAGTTATTCTCTATATTCATCCAATTCTCCTATTACATATATAAACCAAAAACTTGATCTGATTACACACCAATATGATAATTCACCATTTGAAATGACTAATCTGACAACTGGAGATTATTATTTTATTGTGGCAAGTTATAATGCCTCAGGCGAAACATTGTCAAATTATATTCATGTCAACGTATTATTACCTTCTACCGTAAATTTTGTACCAGGATATAATTTATTCATTCTAATAGGTGTTCTATCTGTTGCTGTCGTTATTATTATCGAGAAAAAATGGAGAAATCTTAGAAGTTAAATCATTATGGCATTGGTTGTTCACTTTAGAGAAAAGCTTCAAAGGATTATATAAAGAATTAATTATACTTCTTATTCAATTATAATTCATTCTCCAAGGTGGTAATAATTAAAGGCTTAAAAGGAGCATATACATCTCATTCTTCAATGCGTTCAAGTTTAAAAATGACTGGTTTCAATCCATCTGAACATGCTGAATATTTTATCCCTGCCAATTCTCCTTCTGCAAAATTACCTTTCATAGTTAATATAGCAATATCTCGGTAAATATCGACCCATGCCCAACGACAAAAACCTTCTGGCATAGTTAATTCATTTTCAACAATAAATTCCTGTCCTTCTTGAACCATTTTACAATCTTTTACTATCGGACCATTCGGGAATTTGAAATCATAACCCAGAACATCTTTTGAAGTGAATTTTTTCAAAACAGTTATTTTTACTTTAGGTCTCAATTTTAATCACCAAAATTATTTTCCTTTTTTATACGTTCAATTTTAAAGATTACAGGTCGTATACCATCTGGGCAAACACCATAGATAGTATCTTCTCCTGTCCAATCCTCAATACTTCCACCTAACCTAAGGACTTCAACATGTTTATTAATCGCATTAAACGCATGTATACAAATAAATCCTTCAGGCATTGCACCCGTTTCTGGTATAATGAATTGATCTCCTTCAGTGAAAAAACCACATTTTGGTATTGATTTTCCAGATTCTCGAATAAAATCTTTTCCTATGATGTCTTTAGGTTCGCAAACCTTTATTACTGTTATTTTGAGAGGATAGTTCATATTTTATCAGTAAATGTCAGTAAATTCTATAAATTTAAATGAAATTTATGTCTCATCCTCGGTTATGATTCGTTCCCCGAGACGGTAATAATTAAAGTCACCCCCCGTAGTCCAGATAATCGGATGAATCTTCCGCCAATCGAGCTTCATTTTACCATTTTCTTTAATCATATACTTCGGATTAACATACGATTTAATTACCTTGCCAATAATTCCTTCACCATCACCATAATCGAGGATTTCATGTACTTTACATTCTACGTTAACTGGACACTCACGAATCATTGGCGCTGTCTTTAATTCTCCATAAAAATTGTTAAAAAGGGTACTTTTATCAATATCTCGCCCAGATTTACTCCCACAAATATTAGTTTTTTCCACGAGGTCTTCTGAAGGGATATTTACACTAAAAGTCATATTCTCATGAATTCCAATTGTCGTATAACGTTTTGGATATAAGCTGAAAAAAATATATCTACCAAAAACAAATGGACAACTGTATCCAATTACCAAATAGTTAGGCTTATTATGTACATTTGCCCCAACCAAAATTACAGGTAAAGGACTTAAAAGATTCCCATCAATTATTTCCTTATTTAGGTGTTTTGTATTCACTTCTTCACTCATTTTTACTCAAAAAAAAATTATTATTTGAAATTTAATGTATACAATCATTTTTTATATTTTTCTCCAATCTCAAATGCCGGCGCGAGCTTTTTACCTACTTTCCAATAATTATTTAGTGAGTAGGTATAGGTGTTAAGCTTTGCAATATCTGGTATTCCATCTGTTAAATAATCTTCATCAGCATACACATTAACTACTTTTCCGAGAAAAACTTCATGGCCTTGGTCTAGCTCTAATAATTCTTTCATCTTTAATGTTTTAACAACTTCACATTCTAGATTTAGTGGTGAATCACTTACCATTGGAGCAGTTTTAAGATCCCCATAAAAAATATCAAATACATCTGATTTATCTACATCTTTACCCGAAACGATACCGCAATAATCAATAATTTCTGCTAAATTTTCCGAAGGAGTATTAACGCTAAACGTTCCATTTTCCTTAATTCCAATATTAGTATAATGTGTTTCATACGATGATATTGAAATTAATGGAGGCTGACTTTCGACAATCCCAGCATATGCTAGGGTTTCAAAATTTGGTTTTCCATTCACATTAGCCCCGATAAGAACAACGGGCATAGGGAATAAATAAGCTTTCGGAGGAATTTTTGTTTTATTCATATTATTTTTACATTAAAGAAAAGTTGAGTTTTATTATTTCAGTAGGATATTCTAATATAAATAGTTGAAATAAGTGAACTTCAAATGAAGTTCATATTGAAATCCACAATGATCATTCAGAATTTAGATAATACCACTTATTTAGAATATTTAGTTTTCCTTTGATTTTTTACCTAGAATTTTATTGATTATCTCTCTAAAAACCTCATAAGATTGAGCTCCGATTACGAGCTTATCTTCAATAAGAAAGGAAGGAACTCCGTTTATTCCATACCTTCTTAGTTCTCTTAGTGATTGTTGTACAGCTTTAAGAGGTTCGTCTGTATCTAAGTAGCTCTCTATCTCCTTTTTATTTAGTCCAACTGACTCAGCAAGATCTAGCAATAAACTTTTATTTCCAATATCTTTTCCTTCTAACCAATAAGCATCTAGCACTAATTTGTGAAACTCTTCAAATTTTCCCTTTTTTCGCGCAAATTCAGAAATGTAGTGTGCTAATTGTGAATTTGGTAGCTTTTCTGAAAATTTAAGAGTTAATCCATCTTGATCCGCAAGACGTCGAACGTTAGCGAATGCCATCTCTAAATACCCTTTAGGAAACGGTAAATCTTCAGTTAAAGCACCCTCCTTTGGGGTCTCTGGGTGAATCTCAAATGGTTTCCATTCAATATCAAGATCATATTCTTTTTTAAGTTGTTCCATTCGATGATATCCAATATAGCAAAATGGACAAATATAGTCGGAATATGCTATTACCTTTACTTTCGTTTGACTCATATGTAGGTTTAAGAAGTTTAAACCATCTTTTATAATTTTTTCAATTAGAAATTAATGGAGTCTGCTAAAATATTTATTTTTTAGAAATATTCATTATTTTTTTTTATATTAATAATAATTAGCTTGTATTTTAATGAAAAAAAAATCTCCCGAAATTTTGAACTAAATGTAGCAACTCTTTCAAAAGAAGTTTATAAAAAAAATAGATTTAAAGGGAATCTCAACGATTCTAAATTGAAAATTTATGTATTATCTTTTTTATATCGTATTGAAAATATCAAGATCGATATTACTAACAGTATTGTCGTATAGAACCAAATTAATGGAAATCCCGGAATCTCTACAACTTCAGAAGGTTCAAATATAACAATTATAAAATCGAAAACCACGTTTTGAGTTCCTGGTTCTAAGCCAGTGATATGATATGTATCGATCTCATCAAGTTGAATTATAAAACCTTCAAAATCAAATTCAGTCATATTTATTCGGGGCACTATACTTGAGGAAATTGATGAGTTTAATTGTATTTCAGGAATATCTAAATAATTAATAAGATAGATTCGCGTCGACTTTTCAATTCCAATAGTTGTATTCGTGAGGATATATCCACAAACGGGTATTTCAGTATCATTTATAGAGATATGGGCTAAATTACTATTTCTTATCCGTATAAAACTAAATCCTGCTACACAATTTTTAGCTTGTAAATTATCTGCTGTCATATCCATAGTATAAATGTAAAAGCCAATCTGCTGGTTTTCGCATAGAATATTATCTAAGAGGGGATGGTTGCAGTTAAGTAGCATCAATCCAAAACTGCTAGGTTCTTTAATTTGGATGTTAGAAAGATGAAGATTATGACAAGCTACAAAAATTAATTGTCCATACTGAGATGCTTCTGAACCCGATAAAGTTAAATCGTCTTCAAGCATAAATAAACCAAGCGGTTTTCCATTTATCGTATTATTAGATATTTCATAATAGATAAACATATACGCAAAAGCAAATAAGAAACCACAATTTATAAGTTGATTGTTAACTATAGATACTGCAGGACCAGCGTATAATCCTATGGAACAACCTTGAATTTTACAGTATTCAATTATCGACCCTTGATCTCCTTTTACCCACAAACCAAAACCCCCATATAGGGAAGACTCCAAGTCCTCAGGAATCTTTACTGATACCCAATTGCAATTTGAAATTTTACATCGTGAAATATTGACTGTAATAAATCCTCCACCACCAAATCCCAACACATAAATCCCTATTCCGCAATCATCGATTTCCACGCCTCGAATACTATGCATATAATCAACCGAAGTTCCCAAACCTAGATATATCCCTAAAGAAATGGAGGAGATTCGGCAATTACGGATAGTAAAATTACCTGCCGCACCAATATAGATTCCTACATCCGAATAATTTAACATATTCATTCCAGATTGCTCTCTACTCTTTATACCATTGCCTTGAATTTCAATATTTTCAATCACATACGGATTATTATCAGTCCCATTCCCTGTTATAAATGGATACTGAGCCCAATCACTCGGTGAACTGATATTTATCGGCGCCACTAACGTATAATCAGAAGTTAACGGAACTTGTTCTTGCCCTTCCGTTTGAACAATAGAATCATCCTTGAACGAACTATTATTGAATGTTGCTAAAAATTTTGGATTAACACTAAAATAGCTCATAAAAAATAAGATGATAATGATGCCAATAACAAATAATCTAAATTTTACATGTGAAAAATTGTGTAATTTAATTCTCCTGATTTTTGTCACCTCTTAATTTGAGTTTAAATTTGAAACTTACTCTAAGGTGAATTTAGAAAATATTAATATTTAAGATTTTTTATATAGATTTCTTGAAGATGAGAAATTGAAACGAGTTCATTACTTTGTAATATCATCAGCAATAATGCAATAATTTAAAATATAATTTTGAATAAAGTCTAAATGAAAGCTAATTTAGATGATATTCTGCATACTTTATTAATTTTCAAAAATAACAAATTTGGGTTCTATCTTATGGGTAAACCAGAAACATAGGTAAGAGATATAAGATTTAAAAAAGATTTTAATATTATAATGTTGGATCAATACAATATTTAATAAATTGAAATCTGGTTATTCTGGTTTTAAGCATTAGAACATGAGTAATATGAAAAATAGTAAAACTACAGCTTTAATTGGTACATCGGGTTGGATGTATAATCATTGGAAAGGTCCTTTTTATCCAAAAAAATTTCCTAACAATGAGATGCTAAGTCATTATGTAAAATATTTTGACACTGTTGAGGTAAATAGCACTTTTTATAGAATCCCTTCAGTGGCCACAGTTAAAAAATGGATAAATGAAACTCCTGATCACTTTATTTTTGCTATAAAAGCAAACAGATTTATTACTCATAGAAAATATCTTAAGGACGGGCAAACAACTATTAAAAAATTCTTTGAAGTTATTAAATTATTTAAAGATAAGTTAGGCCCTATTTTATTCCAGCTTCCTCCTAATTGGAAAATTAATTTTGAACGATTAGAAGAATTTGTTGAAATTCTCCCAAAACAATACCTTTTTGCTTTTGAAATCCGGAATCCAAGTTGGTACGTTGATAATGTTATCGATTTATTTAAGAAATTTAACATTGCTTTATGTATTCATGACTTTACGGGAGATTTATTACTAGAGCAGATTACGACAAACTTTACTTATATCCGATTTCATGGACCTGTAGGTCCTTATTATGGAAAGTATTCAACAGATCATGTTAATCTATGGGCTAAGAAAATTACTAAATGGTTAAAACAAAATATAAAAATTTTCGCCTACTTTAATAATGATGCTCACGGCTGGGCTATAGAAAATGCCTTAGAATTGAAAAATTTTACAAATCTGTTGATAAAGCAATAATGAAAAGTTAAAAATTTAAAAGACAATATTAAATGCATTTGTTGATTCAAAAGTAAGAAATATAGGTAATTAATCTTGATTTTAAATGATTCAATTCATAAGAATAATAAAAAAAAGAAAAATTCAGGATCTTTTTCCATAAAACCTCAAATTATCAATCTGGGATGTTATTTTGATCCTTGACTTAATTTTATACCGAATTCTTTGCACTTTGGTAGGTCTTCTTCTGTTATAGGGCCTTTCATCCCTTTAACTTTTATACACAATGCAGGACTAGCTTTTGTTAAATTGGGCATCTTTTCACTAATTTGGCTCTCCATTTTAACTATCATTTTTTCATAATAACATACGCCTTCTTTCTGGCCTTCTTCTATCGGCTCACCCTGATAGGTATTAAATACAGCATACGAGTTTATCTTTAATTTTGCTTTTGGAAGTTTATTGATAAATTTCTTTACTGACCCTACATGCTTTCCAAAATGAACTGGAGATCCCATTAAAATTAAGTCATATGAATCTTCTTTCTTAAGATTTATATCTTTTACATTATTTACTATTACTTCATTATTCCCAGTAGAAGTAATTCCTTCTGCAATTAATCTTGCTACTTGCTCAGTATTTCCATATTTTGTATCGTAAGCTACTAGAGCTTTCACATAGATACACCTCTTTTAATATTATTATTGTGGTTTAAGATCCGTAATTAATCGTATTAATTAACTTTTTCAGAAAAATATGTCTTTAATATTATATCTCTAAAGAGAGCCTTAGAAATAAAAAGAGATCTATCTCCAAAACAGCTCTCCAATTTCGGATAATCAAGTTGAGACCGTTATTATAAGTAAATATTTATTTCTCTTGGGATAATGGAATCAGAAAAAGGACACTCTAAAAAAATAACTTTCTTTTACTAATTTCTTTTTATTTGAAGAAAAATTACTTCAAAGATGATAACAAAGATTTATCCTTCATCTTTGTATAACTATCTTAGATATATTCAATTTAATACGACTAACAAGAGAATATTAGATTGTGGTGCTGGTGGACCTGATCCTAAGCTCGCCTTTTTTTATGAGAATGGTTTTGAATCGTATGGAATTGATATTTCTGAAGATCAGATCCAGAAAGCTGAAGATTTTTGTAAAAAAAATAATGTTAAACTTAAGATTGTTAAGGGAGATATGAGAGATATACCTTTTAAATCTAAATATTTTGGTAATGTTTATTCCTATCTCTCAATGGTTCACTTGAGTAAAAATGACACTTTCCAGGCTATTAATGAAATACATCGTGTTTTAATGAAAGGCGGATTATGCTATCTAAACTTTCTATCAAAAGATGATAGATGGTATGACGAAAGTATGGAAATAATACCAGGTGAAATAGTAAGCAAGGATGGAAATAAAGAATATTTGCATAGTTACTATGATGACGATGAACCTGATCATTTCTTTAATAATTTTGAAATCCTTTATAAAGAAAAGAGACGCATTCTTAAAGGTAATTACTTCGATACACGTCGTACTTGCATTTTAGATTATATAGTTAAAAAGTGAAAATTCTTCAACGACAAAATTCTACTAGTTTTATTAAAGAAAAAAATACAAATATTAGAGAATTGATTCATAAACTCTTGTAAGGTAAATAAATCTTTTGAAATATAGTCATCAATTATTATTTTTATTTTAATCTCCAATGTTTTTTACTTCTTATTATCTTTTCTTCAACTTTACCTTTTCTAACAAGTTCATGTAAGAGCATTTGAAGATGTCTAGCGCCCATCATTTCTTTTATTTTAAGTTTGAAGATAAGAGAAGATATTTTCTGCCAATCAGTAGTTAAAGTATCAATTACATTTTTCTCGGTTATACCATGTCTTGACATCAGTTCTTTTTCAGTTATGTTTTCATATCCCTCCATAACGATAACATTATTATCTTTTAATCTTTTAATAATTGACTTTATTCTAAAATCTTGATTACTAACAAGTGGATTGGACTGCAAATTTAAAGATTCAAGAGACTTTAAATCAAGAATAGATTTAGGTATTGTTTTAAGCTGATTTGAACCAAGATCAAGTTCTTTTAAATTTTTAAGATTACTTATTGATTCAGGAAGAGTTGTAAGATTATTACCTTGGATCCATAAAAATTCGAGAGATTCAAGATTACATATTGCTTCTGGAACTGAAGTAAGGGAGTTATGATTCAATTGTAATCTTTTAAGAGAAGATAAAGAACCAATTGATTTAGGAATTGTAATTAATAGATTATTAAATAACCATAATTCTTCAAGAGATCTAAGATTTCCTATAGATTCTGGAAGCTTAATCATATGAGAATCCTGAACATTTAAATTTCTCAATAACGGTAAGGAAGTAATTGGTTTAGGTAAAATTTTAAAATCATTCCCGCCTATATTTAATATCTGAAGAGATTGCAAACTATCAAAAAAAATAGGGATATCTGTTAGCTTATTTCCTCCCAAATACAATTCTTCTAAGTTAATTAGCTTTCTAATCGAACTAGGGATTTTATTTAACCCGCACACAGCAAGACTTAAAAGTTTTAATGAAGTTAAAGTTCCAAGGATTCCAAAATTTCTGATTATTTTATTATCGCCTAAATCAAGTAATCTTAAGGATTGCAGGTGACTTATACATCTCGGAATTTTATGTAGTTTATTGCTACTTAGCCACAATTCTTCAAGATTTTTTAATTCCCCTAAAGAATCAGGGAGATCATCTATTAAATTTTTAATCAGATACAGTGACTTTAAAGAGTCTAATTTACTGATCCATTCTGGTAACGTTCTTAAATGATTATCATAGAGTAATAAAGTTTCTAGATTACTTAATAATTCAATTCCTTCAACTTCATCTAAGTTTTTTAGCTGTTTATTATCGAGATCAAGTATTTTATTTTTAATGAATATTTTAGAATTTCGGAAAATTACATAATCTTGATTATTCATTTACAAAGTTATAAAGCTGGCATTGTTAAAATGATTTTCGTTGATTTCTTTAAAGAAATTAAGAAAATATGTTTATATAGTGCTTTCATTCATAATAGTGTACTTCTTTAGTTGATTTATCAATATAATACTCGGGAGAGTTTATCTTGTTTTTAATCCATAAAATTAATTCCAAAACTGCAAGAGATCCTAATATTATAACCCCAGCCAAAATCCAGTACATACTTACATGAATAACAGCAAAAACAGGCGTGCCAATAGAGAACCAAATTAATAATAAACCCAAGGAAATTAAGAGCATATAAAAGTGCTCATCATAGGGAACTACTCCACTTTTTTGGCATCTTGGACAAGTTATGTTTAAGCTTTCTGCTTTAAAGACATTCCCGCATATTTTGCATTTATATTTCATAATATTTCACTAAATTTTGTCCTTTGTTGTACATGTAGTTTTAAGATAGTATCTAATTAAATATTTTACTTTTTTGTTAAAGTAATTTTTAAAAAAACTTAAGTTTCTCTAAATTTATGTCTTACTTTACATTTAAAGCATGTATTTTTATCCTTGTGCTAATTTGATTCCGAATTCTTTACATTTTGGAAGCTCTTCATTCACTATAGGCCCTTTCGAAGTCCCTGTACCCTCCACTTTTATAGATAGTCCAGAACTTGCTTTTGTTAAATCAGGCATCACTTCACTTATCTGTTTCTCCATCTTTTTAACACCGCTCTCAAAATCAGTCTTTATATAGGTATCAAATACAGCATAAGTTTTTGCCTTTAATTGAGATTTTGGAAGTTTATCAATGAATTTCTTTATCGCCCCTACATGTTTTCCAAAATGAACCGGAGACCCCATTAAAATTAAATCATAGGAAGCTTCTTTTTTAAGCTTTACATCTTTGACGTTCTCAATTATTACTTCATGACTATTAGTAGAAGTAATACCTTCTGCAATTAATTTAGCCACTTTTTCTGTATTTCCATATTTTGAATAATATACAATAAGTACTTTCACGTTAATATACCCCTTTTTTAATATTATTTTTTTGATTCAATATTTATAATTAGCTATTATAATTAAACTTTTTCAGCAAATGTGTTATTATAATTACTCCATTAAAGAAAAAGTCGCAGAGATGGGGTTATTCATTAAATGTGCTTATATTATAGGACACAATCCTATGGTCGTTCTTTCACTAAGCTTTTTTGAAAGAATTCATTCCAACTTTTTAATTTATTTTCTTATTAAACTAAAATAGTGAGTAAATGTTTCATTATCTTTTCCATATTTCTCTCGAATGATTCTCTTAAATGCTCCAAAATCTAAACGTTCCTTCATATTGTCAGCTCATCAATCAGCATGAACTATAATTGTAATATCAGAATCTGGAAGTAAATTGAAATCAACATCGTCCCTTAAAGGCATAAATTCCTTGTTCGGCCCATATGCATCAACACCACAATCATCATAAATCTTATTCTCTTCAGCATCCCAAATAAGTTGGAGATAACTATGAATTAAGCCTTCGTATAAGGGAAATACGGATCTATCTGGATGTTCTATCATATCTTTGTCAATTTTACTTAAAGCATCAATGATCGATCCACGTTCATCCATCTCAAGGACATATTTTACACCTTTAGAGTGTGTTTTTTCGGGATCCGGGGCAAATATCGTTAAGGTTATCGTTTTCATAGTAATTATCACTTTATATCTTTATTTAATAAAAAAAGTCTAAAAGTTTATTTAAATAATCTTCTTTCAATCTAAATTCAACATCTTGAAAAGAAAGAATAATGCTTCTTTCTAAAAGGCATATTTGATCTTTAAACACGATTTGATAAAAAAGTTAACTATCATCTTTTTTAACATTAAAGCATTTTAAGAAGTTTAACTTATATAAATTACCATAAGATTGTTGTATTAATATCAGTTTATTTATTATAATTTTTAATAAAAAATGAAATAGTGATCATATTTTGCAAAGTAGTGATGAGGTTTATAAGAACCTTCATAGAGAAATTGATACTCGTATGCCCATTGATTTCCCTGCACATAAATCTGGTTTAGAGATAAAAATATTGAAACTTCTTTTCACACCAGAAGAAGCTGCGATTGCGATCCATTTAAGTGCTCTTCCAGAACCTTTGGATAAGATTTATAAACGGGTTATAAATGGCGGTATCTCAATATCAAAAGAGAGACTGGAGGAGTTGTTAAATAATTTGAATGAAAAAGGAGCAATTCAGGGAGGAGGCTCAGTATATGATAAAAAACATAATAGAAGACGCTATAGACTAATTCCATGGGCTATTGGTATTTTTGAATATCAATTAGGGAAGATTACAAAAGAGTTTGCCGAACTCTCTAAAGACTACTCACTTGATGTGTTTTATGAAGAATTTCATAATAAAAAGAAAACCAGCCAAATGCATACGATTCCCGTAGAAAAAAGCCTTTCTCCAGAATACACTGTCAGTACTTATGATAATATACGAGAGATTATCACAAAAAAAGTTGACAAAATCGCAATAATAAACTGTGTATGCCGTGAACAACATGATGTTCTTGAAGAACCTTGTGCACTTTCAAATATTCGTCGGTGCTGTGTTATGTTCAATGATGCTGCGGATAGACGAATTAAAGATGGAATAGGAAAAGAAGTTTCTAAAGAAGAAATGTTTGAAATTCTAAAAAAATTTCAAAAGGAAGGTTTTGTACTACAACCAGAAAATAGTAAAAATCCTTCCTTTATGTGTGTCTGCTGTGGGTGTTGCTGTGGTGTTCTACAAATGGCGAAACAGTTTCCTAAACCGGCTGAATATTATTCTTCCAATTTTTATGCACAATCGAATCCGGAACTCTGCAATGGATGTGAAACATGTGTGAAACGATGCCAAATGGACGCTATCACACTGGAGAGCGACAAAGCAGTAGTAAATTTGGATAGGTGCATTGGATGTGGAAACTGCGTTGTAACTTGCGGAATGAAAGCTATGAAACTTTATAAAAAAAGAAAGAATGTCTCGCCACCTAAGACCTCTGGGAGAATGTATGCGAAAATGATGATGAAAAAAAGAGGCTTCATAGGCTCTCTCAAAATGATAGGGAATATCTTATCCGGACGTAGAGTTTAGGAACATTAATTCGGTTTTTTAAAATTCTATTTGGCTTTATTTTTTAATATTAAGGGTAGAAGTACTATTATATTTGCGAGATCTCACCCTTAAAATAATAAGTAATCCCAAATGAAGAATAACACCAATTAAAATTCCAATAAACAGCTCAATACCACTTGCTATGGCATTCAATCCCAACCCAATTAATACATATAATCCTAGAGGGATATTTCCTATCACACTAACAATTAATCCTGGATTATATCTTCTAAAGCGGATACTTGAAATTATATGAATAAATCCGTTAAATGCTACAATGGTCATCAATATCACTGGAAAAATGATTGAAATAGTGCCTAAGACGATCAATACTGGTGTGAGAATCCAGATAAATCCTACATTTATAATCAAAACCATTCTATCTGTTAAAATTTCCCTAGACCTCTCTCCTCGAACTAAAATCTTGTTTAATTCCTCCTTAAATCCCCCTGGATATACGTATT
This sequence comes from Promethearchaeota archaeon, assembly GCA_048940445.1. Lineage (GTDB taxonomy): Archaea > Asgardarchaeota > Lokiarchaeia > Sigyniarchaeales > SOKP01 > SOKP01. The sequence goes on along the minus strand of JBHLON010000026.1, from coordinate 25,375 downwards.
CCTCGAATTGGTGGATCATATAAAGAGGTAAACTAAACCAATATAACCACTCAAAACTCCATATAGGTGCTTTTGAATTTAAGAAAAGCAAAAGTAAGAGAAAAACAGCCGCAATAATTCCTGCTTTCGGCCAATTTTCGTACCAAAATTTATGTTCACTCATTTTATCTACGATATTTATAATTAGAAGCATCAAAAAAGTATAAAAATGCAATAGAAAGATGTTATTATTAGTTATTTTTGAATTAACTTAGCTACTAATTCAATAGGGACGTTTTTTAGCGCTTTAGATACGGGACAGTTTTCTTTAGCCGAATTTGCAAGATTTTGAAATATTTCCTCTTCAATATTAGGTATTTTTGCGATCGTGTTGAGTTCGATTTTGGAGATATGAATATTTCCCACTTCCATGTTTAAATGAACTCGCGCATCAGTCTCGATTTTCTCTGGTTTATACCCTTTTTCACTAAGACCGAGAGATAGGGCCATAGAGAAACATCCTGCATGTGCGGCACCAATTAATTCTTCAGGATTACTTCCTTTTTCTTCTTGAAATCTTGTAGAAAATGAATATTTAGCTTTATTAAGAGATCTACTTTCTACACTTAGTGTACCCTTCCCTTCTTTTATAGTACCTTCCCAAACTGCTTTAGCTGATCGTACTATCATTTCAGTTATCACCTAAATATATATTATATTAAAAAGAGCGAATTTGGAATATAAATCAACTGGTTATAAGTTATATAATCAAAATCTTTAAAAAAAAAGTAAGGGTAGTTTTTGAAAAAAAAGTTATTGCCTTTAATGAATTTTTTATTGACTAAAGATCATTCGAAATTAGTGTTTTCTAAATAAAATTAAAAAAAATAAACTTAAGTTCTTTGATACCGAACTAAATCTACTCCATTTTTAAACGTCCTTATATCTATAAGATCCAACTTCACACGATCTTGTATATTTTTGAACAGAGGTTTTCCCTTACCCAAAATTATAGGAAATATTACAAAATGATATTCATCAATAAGCCCTAGATTCGTCATTTGTTGTACAATGCTTGCACTCCCTACAATTAAAATATTCTTACCAGATGATTTTTTCATTCTCTCAATCTCTTTAGTATTAATTTCATTTAATATCTTTGAGTTCTTCCAGCTAGACGTTTTTAAAGACTTAGAAAATACAATTTTTGTAATATTATTTATCTTATGAGCCATTTCAATATCACCTTCTGGAGTATCTGGATTTGTTGCAGCCGTTGGCCAATAACTCTCGAAAATTTTATAGGTTACTCTCCCCAGAAGCAAAATATCTGCTTGCTCGTATAATTCACTCTCATATCTACCTAGTTCTAGATCAAAAGAACTTAAAACCCAATCCATTGAGTCACCTGGATCAGACATGAGCCCATCTAGCGTATAAAATTCTGTAGCGATAATTTTCCTCAGATTATGCTCCCTCATATGCTTTCTTCAATTTATAGATATCAAACTTTTTCATTTTGAGAAATGCTTCGGTTACTTGTGCTACTTTGCTCACATCTTTGTCGTTCAACATCTCCTCCATAATCCTAGGAACAACTTGCCATGAAAGACCAAATTTATCCTTTAACCAACCACACTGTTCTGCAGCTGGGACTGCAGTTAGCTTTTCCCAATAATAGTCGATTTCTTCCTGTGTGTCACAATGTACCATGATGGAAATGGCTTCATTGAACGTAAAGTTATGCTCAAGAGCACTGTCCATTGCAGCAAACTCTTGGTTTTCCAGTATGAAAGCAGCATGCTTAATGGTTCCTTCTTTATCAGGTTCTTCACCTAAATTGTACCGTAGGATATCACCAACTTTTGCATTATGAAATACCGATGTGTAAAAATTGATGGCTTCTTCTGCTTTTCCACAATTATCCCCAACAAACATAAGTGTGGGGATAATTCTTTGCTTTATTTCGCTTGTGGTAAACATTATTTGCCATGAAACTCCATACCTATCCTGTATCCATCCATATTTCTCACTAAATGGATAGTTCCCAAGCTCCATAAGAACTACTCCACCTGCGGATAATCTTTCCCATAATCCATCCACTTCATCCTTAGTTTTACAGGCAACTAAAAATGACACTGATGGATTGAATTTAAAGAGTGGACCTGCGCTGATAAGAGAGAATTCTTGACCTAAAAGCTTAATGGTTACCATATCTACTGAACCTGAAGGAGTGTCGTGAAGCTTAGCAAAGTTTTTAATTTCAGAGTCCTCGAAGATGGAAGTATAGAATTCAGCAGCCTCTTTAGCTTCTTTATCAAACCACAAATGGAATGTTATTTTTTGCATATTTTTTCCACCTCTTTTTATAATTCATACAATTTTAAAATTTAGTGTTATAAATCAAATTGTAATAAAGAGAGTTGAACTTAAAATACTGTGTTTAATATTTTATGTGCATAATCCCATAACCTCCTTCCTAATAGAGGAGATAATCAAAAAAATTACATATTTTATCATCAAAATTTTTAATACAAAGATTTTGTCAAAAGTAATTATAACAATAATATTAAAAAAATGGTTAAATAAGCACGTCTAACCAATCAAAACCTGTAAAATCAGAAGGAATTGTCTTATGGCATACGAGTATGTCATTGGATGGTTTCGTCTCAGGTTCAGGTGATAGCATGGACTGGATTTTCAACTATTCCTATCCCAAGGATGAAATTGATGAGGTAATTCGAACGACAGGAGCCTTATTAGTAGGAAGACGAAGCTATGACGTAGGGAGGGATGAAAATGCACGCCCTGAAACCCAACAACCATATGAAGGCCAGTGGACAGGCCCCCAATTCGTACTTACACATCATCCTCCTAATACATCCGATGAACCTTTGATAACTTTCCTAGAAGGTGATATTTCTGAAGCTGTTAATCGTGCTCTCAAAGCAGCAGCTGGAAAAAATGTCGTTATTATTGGAGCTTCAGTTGCTCGACAATGTATTGATGCGGGACTTATTGATGAGATTTTTATCCATATTGCACCTATCCTACTTGGCGATGGAGTTCCGCTTTTTAGACGGAATGGTGATACAAGAACAGAACTAGAATTGATTAGTTTCTCACAATCAGATCAGATTACCAACCTACGTTTTCGGGTCATCAAATAAATATAGACGTGAAAAAAATTATAAGATGCAAAATTACTACAATTTTCGTTCAAAATGAACCGGAGATCAAAAATTGGGCTCCTATATATTTTAATTTTTTTTTCTTTTCTTACTAAATATAAATAGATTTATAAAAAAAAAAGTCCAAAACAGGATAGAAGTTAGAAATTATGAAAAAGTATGGATATTACGCAACTTATTTATCCTTAGATGATGCTTGGAATAAAACCTTAATATTTTTTGAGAAGCATAAAGCTAAAATAAAAGATCATTATATATCTAGGAATAATTTATATCGAAAGCTTACCATACGCCACGGTTTTTCAGTACATCTTTATGGTACATCTATGGGTGAAACATATGAAATGATTTTTGGTTATAATCCTTCTGATAATACTACTTATATTAGCGTTTCTGTCAAATATTCAAATTTTGGAAGGGGTATACCATCAAAAGTACCAAAAGACATGATTAAAGAATGGGCTTATGAAATGGGCATTAATCCTATGAAATTAGTCAAAGAGGTCGATTACAATTTCTTAGCTAATCTTGATAAAATTCAAGAAATTCCGTTAGGTCAAATTACGAATTTATCAAAAGTATTCTGTGCCATTTGCGGTGAAGAAAACAGTAAAAAGAATAATTTTTGTGTTTCCTGTGGAACAGAATTAATTATTTGAGTTTTAGTGCATTCATATAGAAAAGGAAACAAAGCGTCTAAAAGATCAGGCTCCAAAATCTGGTAGTAATAATTCCTTTCTCATTTTCTTCGTTTCGATTATTTTAGATTTATTTTAAATAAAAAGTCAAAGATTTGGGAATAGAAGGATTAAGACGAGAAAAAGAATCCTATAAACCCATCAAAATGGTAAGGAAAAGCATTATTTATCAAAAAAAGTAAATAAATAAGATTTATTGCTTTTAATAAAAGGGATATTTTTTTATTTTTTATCTGTAAATTTTTTTAAATCCAATTCTTCAAATAGAATTTTAACAGGTATGCCCATGTGAAACCAATATATGTATTTTTCTTGATTAGGGTTTTCCTTTTGCTCCTTGATACACTGTTTATCAAATTCCCTTCTAACTTCATAATGTATTTTTTGCCATCTCTTCCATTGATTCTCAGTAAGAAAGGAAAAACCTCCAAAAAAATGACTTATATCGAGTTTTGTATAATCAACCGTTTTATAAATTTTTTTTCTAATTTCTACTATATCATCAGAATCAGTTTCTGCTAAATATGTCAAGAATTTGATAAATCTATCTAAAAGTCTTCTATGATAGACTATTAGAGATTTTCCTGCTTTAGCAGTCTTTTGGACAAGTTCCTTATTATAACCTTGTGAAAGATCATAAACGGATATTGAGGTTATTTCATCAGCATTAGGAGTTAAAGAATAATAATGGGCCTCGATATTAGCCCTAATATGTTCTCTTTTAGAAATTTCAACAATTCCCAGCTCGATTAATTTTTTCAAATGAGGATGTATTGTAGATTTTGACTTTCCTAATTTTTTTGCTAACTCAGTAAAACTTAATTCCGGATATGCGTTTAAAAGACCCCATATTCGTAATCGTATTCCTGTTAAAACTGACATATCTATTGTTGGTTTTATTTGATTTTCTTCCATAGCAGCTACCTTTAAGACAATTTAATGAATGTTAAAAAACAAATTTTTATTACTTACTACTCCCCTTTTTTTCTCTTTATTTGTTTAAATAGAATCAATTCAAGTTTATAAGTGTTATTAATAATACGAATAACAAAAAGTCGATTATATTAAAAGTTTTATTGCTTCTATATTATTTTATTGAATTATATCGAATCGATTCATATAAATTTATATTTTTATTTTAAATTTATTAAAGTTATTTTGAAAATTCTGATTTCTATTATTCGATTAATACCGAAATATTTAAATACGAATGTAATCTAATTTATAAATGAATCCGAATAATAGAGAATTCGATATTTTTTAGTATATAATGATTTTCTTAAAATATACTAAAAATTAACGAATCGATTCGGAAGATTTAATAAAAATCAAATAAAGAAATCCAATGTTAAACTAAAATAAAAGGAGTTAAAAAGAATTATGGGATTTTTTGAAAAAATTAATGGTGCATATTTTGCTTTTTTAGCAGTCATAGCTACAGGAGCAGGTTTGTTAATAGCATTGATGCTTTATTTACCGTTTAATTCTTCTTTTAGCATTTTTACAAATTATTCATGCGATTTACAGGCTGGACCAATTGGAGCTCAAATTTCATATTCAACAGGCATGGTTTTATTAGCAATCTTCACGATTTTTCTTATGCTGTATATAACAAGAGATTTAAAGAAAAATGGTATTGATAATAAATTGACCTTGATATATATAATTACAGGAGTTATAGGTCTAATCGGGCTAATAATAGTCGGAATTTTTCCTCTAAATCCAGCAATTACTCTCGCATATGAAATTCACAGAATAACAGTTCTTATTTTCACTGGTTTTATGGCTTTTAATTTCATTTGGCTTGGATATTTACAATATACTAACACTGAATATTCTAAATTAATAGCAATCATTGCAATTTTAGCAGGAATTTTTTCAGGTCTATTTTTTGGGGGCTTTATAATTCAGGAATATACACCAGTGGTACGTAATGCGGTAGTTTATCTTACTGAATGGACATTTTATGTATTTGTCATACTTTGGTTAATAGGGCAAGGAGTTTATTTTTGGAAAAAGCGAAAATAGTCACATTCCAATGCGAATTTAGCTCTTTGCATTGCCTGTGGTATTTGTGCCGCGAATTGTGAAAATGGGGCAATATCTTTAAAAAAGAAAGACAAAGAAATTGTTCCCCCTAAAGATTAGGGTGCTATATATCAGAAAATTATGATTAAGAAAAAAGGACTCGGAGGAACTTTAAAAATGATGGGTAAGATGCTACTAAAAAAGAAAATCTAATTTTTTTTATTTTTTCTATTTTGTGAGATTTTCAATTTATTATGTTTTAAGGAGTAAATTTGTTTAAGTAAAGCTTGGAAATTTTACATTTTAGTAAAATTATTTAATGGCATTTTATCAGATTTTACACCTTTATCCGCAATTATACTATTAATTGGAGATATTTAGAATAGTTACATCAGAATTCGCGTGATCAAGATTGCATAGATAATAAATCTAACTTGAATGTTAATTAAAAATTTTTCTCTATAAAAAATTTAATAAACTAAAAGAAAAAAAACTTAATCATTCTTTTTGTTTTTTGAAAACCAAGGTATTAACCTTGAAGTTTGTTTAATATAGGCTTCATACTCCGGTTTCCGCTCTAAATTCCTGGCTTCCATTAGAGGAATACTAAGAAAAATAAAAAGTGCAGTTATACAAAGTGACCCAATTATCGCCCAAAAAAATGAAGGATCAGCAGCTAATGCAAATAGATATAATCCCCACCAGTACAGTATTTCCCCGAAATAGTTAGGATGTCGTGAATATCTCCATAATCCAGTAGTAATAATTTCTTTCTCGTTTTTTCTGGTCTTGATAAAGTTGTGGAGTTGTTGATCAGCGATAGTCTCTAAGAGGATTGCGCTAGCTGTTATAAGTATAGCCAAAATATCCACTAAACCAAAAGATCTTGATCTCAGAGAAATAGCAGGGTATAAAGAGATTGATCCTAAGTAAACTTGAATAGTGGGCATTAGTTGTAATCCGATTAAATTGATTAACCAGAAATTTTTCCCTTTTTCGGTTCTGTATTTTCTATATCTCCAGTCTTCATGTTTCAATCCGTGCCATTGTCTTATCCAGTTATACGTTAAACGAATTGACCAGATAAAGACGAGGATAAAAACAATCAAAAATCGAGGATTACTTAATGCATTGATTTGGGGGAAAAGTAAATAATAAAATGAAATAAGTAAGGGAGCTATGCTCCAATAAGGATCATATAAGCTTGTGTTTTTCAAAATCGTGCTAAAGATATAAATTACAATGGTTGCTGCTATATCTGCCATTAAAATCATCAAAAGTGGATGTAAAAATCTAAAAACAAGTCCAATTGCCAAAGCAATCAAAAACGCTATAACATAACTCAACAGGAGGTAAATATACGCTTTAACCATATTCGTGCTTTTTCTAATCTCATCCATTATTAATCATAATTCCCCTTCTTCTACACTTAAAATTTTAAAGCTGTATTAAATATTATGAGTTTTTTTAATTAAAAAACAATGATATTTTTTTAATTGTGGTTTTATTTTATTACTTAATGTTTTGAAATGCGATTTCTTCGATAAATAAGTACTCAATTATGAAATGAAAATATAACTATAATAAACAAAGAATTAGTTTTTAGAGAAAATCACAAAAAATTAAAAAAAATTATAGATTCAATTATTTAATTTCACGTCCTCGTTTCCTTTTACGCAACAGAAATATCGAAACTCCAGCTACTCCTATTCCCACTGCAACTGATGCGATTGCTATAATGATTATAGTGAGAGGAAACTCCCCAGCAGGTTTTCCCCCCTCTTTGTTCAAAGTATCTGGATCTACTGCAATATAGGCCTCAAAGTATTTATTTGGGTAACCGGTAGCAAATATACTCATATTTAATAAAATAGGATCTTCCCCAGTAACTACTGTAATTGGTTCCAGAGAGACAAAATATAATCCACCTCCAACATTCTGAATACTGGTTGAAACTTCTACTCCATTCCACCACATCTGTATAGTTGCGAAATCGATTCCCTCATTGATTCCATCATAAATATAAAAAGTAAAATTAAAACTTTCTTCTGAGAATGTTTGATCACAAATCTCCACAAATAAATAAATCACATCGATACCATCATCCCAAATTGGGAAATTATCTTGACTATTAGCATTACCAGGAATAATATATGGAGTATCCCCAATTCCATCATCGTTAGCGTCTACACTAGGATAATCATCCCAGTAGTTACCAATTATACCATTATCCCAATTGTTATTAGACCCGTTATCCAATGCATTTATGGAATTTCCAATAAAAGTATTTTCATAGAATAAGTTATTCTCTGAAGTGATCTCAACGTAAATACCCATTTCAGCGTTATCATGTATTACATTTCCATAACAAATATCAAAGAAACTATGTGCAAAAACTATACCACTCATATCATTTCCATAGATATCATTGTCCCAAATTATAGTTACATTACAATCATCATCTAAACTAATTCCGTTCTGTGTGTTACTATATATAGTATTCATAGTAATGTTATTGGCAGTACTTATAAATGTAGTATATTCTGATCTTATAGTGATCCCGTCTAATTCATTATTAAAAACAACATTGCCAGATAGAAGATTATTAGAACTACCATCCAAATGTATCCCGTACAAAGGATTATCAAAAACGTTGTTTTCCAAGATTGTGTTATGATCACTTCCATATACAATTATTCCATCATAATGACTCTGATTCATCACGATATTCCCTGTAACATCATTATATTCACTTCCATAAAGCAAGAGAATTCCATAATTTGAATTATTATTGGCAGTATTTCCTAAAATAGTATTTTCAGAGCACTCTGAGTCAAGACGAATACCTTGATAATGATTTTCTACAAGATTCCCTTCAACTGTATTGTTACTACTATAGTATAAATTGATTCCTGTTCCAAAAGCATTTCCATAAAGGTCATTTCCTACAATATTATTATAAGAACTATAATCTAGCCGTATTCCATACCCATTTTCAGAAAGATGATTTTCGATTATCATGCCATTAGTAACATTGTTTAAATAAATTGCTGCTTCTGCGTTGTAGAGGTTGCAAGATCGAATTATAAAATAGGCATTCGAATTTTCGATTAAGATTTCATTTCCTATACCATTTGCATCAATCTCTAACCCCTCGATAACATATGGATTGGAATATGTTCCCAAACCAGAACACCAAACTTTTACAGTAGCGGTTGTATTCCAATTCAATGCATTCACACCTGTATCATCTATATGAATAGTTTCACCGAAATAGATAGGATTTTCTGTTAGAGGAAAATGATCTATGCTAGCACCACTACCAACAATCCAAGTATAAGGGACATCTACAATTCCATTGTTATCGGTATCAGGGGTTGTGTGATTATCCCAATAATTTCCAATTATGGAGTTATCCCACTGATTATTCGTACCAGAGTCACTTGCATGCCTTCCAATTGTTCCTATTAGTGAATTTTGATAAATTAGATTATTCTCACAGTCGGCACTTATTATATCTATTCCGAAATCTTGATTATTTTTAATAAGATTAGCTGTGATAATATTGTTATCACACCCATAATCTAAGTCTATCCCTATACTATTATAATTTATAGTATTTTTAAAGATGATATTATTCATACAATTTTCCCAAAGATGTATCCCCGTCCCTGAATTATAATTAACAGTGTTATTTGTAGCGATGTTATTATTACTAGTACCCTGAAAGAACATCCCATAACCATTGGAATTTACAGTATTGTTTGAAATGATATTATTTACACTATCTGACCATATATAGATCCCAACAAACTGATTGGTTACAGTGTTTCCCGATACATTATTATTGCTGGAACCAAAATATATAAACATTCCATACTGACCATTATTCATTACGGTGTTTCCCCTGATATTATTTTCATTAGAATTACCACTTAGGCCAATCCCATAAAAATCATTGTTGTTTGCGATATTTGCCACAATTGTGTTATTATAGCAATTATTTCTTAACATAATGCCACAATGATGATTATTTGAACAATCATTATTTATTATTATTCCATCATCAGTATTTTCTAATTTGATTCCACCATTATAGTATCCAGTTGCTGCGTTATAAACTGTGCAATTTCTTATAATGAAGTAAATATTCTTCGAATTACTTATAAGAATGCCACTTCCCGTCGGTGAAGTACCTGCATCAATGGTAACATTTTCGATTATGTAGGGATTACCCCATGAACCATCACCACTACACCAATCGTAGGTCACTGCAGTTTCTGACCAGTTATTATCAACATGAATAAACGGTTCGATATACGATCCCGATACTTTTACTCTTCCTAAATCACCCTTGTTTTGAATCTCTCTAACTCCATTATTATCCGCTTGATTACAGAAGATATTATAATTAGTGATGAAAAGTCCGAAGACAATTCCTACGGTTAACAAAATTGTTTTTATTCTGTCTTTATTATTCATTAATTTTTACCCTTAAATTATTAGATTATTTACATATTCGACAAAAAAGTATTTAATACTTTTGCATTTCTTAAGAATCCCAACTTAAAATGTATAGAAGGTTAAATTCCCTGTTCAAGCGATATGAATCCTTTGTCTTATCTTCATAATTCCTTTTACCAAAAGATAAGTTTATTATCAATTAAAAGGATAATTTTGTAAAATAATCAAAGAGATTATACTGTGGTATTTTACCATTTTTAATTGAGATTAGCTATGAATAAAGATCCCATTGATAAGTAATCGTAAAATATAATCAAATACAATAATATAATTATATAAATAAATACTCCTCAATAATAACTAAAAGAAGTGTTATTGACTAATGGATAAAGAACTAATAGGTATGTGTGGAGCATATTGTGGGTTATGCGAATGGAAAGAGAAAACTAACTGCTTGGGATGTCAAAGATGTAAAGGTGACATGTTCTATGGAGAGTGCAGGGTAGCAAAGTGCTGTTATGATAAAGGATATCTTCATTGTGGTTTTTGCCCAGATCTACCCTGTACAGAGCTTCAAAAAGCATTCAATCATCCAGAACATGGTGATCATGGTGAAAGATTGGCTAATCTGAAAAACTGGGCCAAGGGGGATGAAACAATTCTTAGATTGAGGTCCTTTTCTAAGAAAGAATAGCTTGGTCATTCTCATAATAGCAAAAAAAGACTTTCTTATAACAACTGCTTTTTACTTTTCGGGATTGCAATTCTGATTACATAAACTTCTCTAAGATTAAAACAAAAAATAGCAATTGGCTAAATTATGAAGTAATTCCCCTTAGAATGAAAAAATAAAAAAAAAATTTGAAAATTTTTATTAAGCAGCTATTCGGGCGGTTTTTGCCCTATCGAAGAATATGCCTCTTCCGCGTTTGACCACACTTCTATCCGGTATTCGAAACCTTGAATGGCGGTTGCATAGAAGTTCGCGACTTTTTGCGTATGGAAATACGCCTCTTCCAGTCTCCCCTTCTTTACATTCAATACAGTTATAGTCTCAATCGCATCACCCGTTGCTTTAATCGCATTTCCAGGTGTAAGGTCATCCCAGGCTGATTCATCACGGGGAAATTTGTTGACTCCCTCAATTACTCTTTTTACAACCTCTGCCGTTTTATCACTCGGCCATTTCGTAAACATAAATAAATACGGCATGATACTCACCTCTCATTTAAATGCTATTTTTATTAGGTTTTCAATTAGATTTCAAGGTGATTAATAATTAACTATGTTGGTTTATAATCTTTTTACTTTTTTGTCTTAGAAAAAGATTAAATTTGCTATACAATAGCTCGAAATGATATCTTTACCAAGTTTAAAAACTTGATTACTTCCTCAAATTCCATGGAAAGGCATTGTAGGAATGCATGATAATTTGATTCATAATTTTCAACATCCCACTTCAAGGTTTTGTGGTTATAAAATCTTGATCTAATTCATCACATAAAATTTGAATAATGTCCCTTCCAGCTACAGCTGCTGTCGGTAAACCCCCACCTATCTTTACCCACTGTCCAGCCATATAAAAATGAGAAAGATCCGGTAAAGTATTGGGAATTAATTTCATTATTATATCTGGAGTGACTCGCCAACCCATATATGCGCCTTTTTGATTTCCCGTCCACTTATAAAAAGATACAGGAGTTGCCACGTCAATCATATCAACACCATCAGCAAACCCAGGAAAATGATGATCAATCTCATTAATAACCATTTGAGCAACTTTATTCTTCTCTTTTTTATATTCTTCAGGAGAGTTATATAATTCAGCCCAATAATTATAATTCGAACCAATCATAGCTTTTACAAATGTCTTTCCCGTTGGAGCAAGGCTACTATCAAAAATGTAGGCTTGAAATAGGAGCCATGGTATTGATTTTTCTGCGATAGTAATATTTGTCTCAACAGGCAATGTATATCCCGCAACTGACTCAGGTAATTCTTGGAAATCATACTCCACTCCCAAACCAACTTGAATAATTGGCTTAACTAAGGGAAATTCTTTGTAGTAATTTTGGAGTTGATCAGAAATATAACTTCCTTCTAACATGTTAAAAATTGTCTCATAACCATCTGCAGTGGAAATAACATAATCCGCAAAAATTTCTTTCCCATTTTCCAACCGAATTCCAATTGCTCGATTATTTTTTACTAAAATTTTCATTACTTTACTATTTGTATGAATTTCCCCTCCTAGACTGAGATATCGCTTTTTAATCGAATTAGTTATCCCCAGAGAGCCCCCTAAGGGATAGCATACCGTTTTTTGACTCATCATAGCTAATGTCATTAATATATTAAACATAGGAAGGTCTGGGTTTTCTCCAAAACTTGGAGATAAAGCTTCACGAAACATTTCCTGTAAGATGGGACTTTCAAATTCTTCTGAAAACTTTGCCAGACTTAAACTAGTCAATTTTTTAAAAAACAAACCATATGGTAGCATTCTAAATATATACTTAACAAAATCTAGTTTAGAAAACAAGGCCATCGGTTTCTCAATTGATATGGGCATTTTTTGGCATTTTTTAATCGCTTTTATCAATTTATTTATGATCTTACCATCTTTTGGACCATATTTCAACAGCATTGCACGTAAATCATCTAAATCCTTTGGTAAACTGAAAATACGCCCATCTTTCATTTTAATCCACACATAAAGCTCATGATCTACCAGAGTTTTATCTTGAATTACTCCCAATTCCTCCCAAATATTATAAAATGGACTTGGTGGGCGTGAACCCATTAACCAGTGAATACAAGTATCAATTGTATAACCATCACGTTTCCAAGCCGTACAACATCCACCAACACTCGGATTCATCTCAAAAATTTGCGTGGAAAAACCATTCATCTGTCCATAACATCCTGTGGATATTCCGGTTATACCACCCCCAATGATGATCAGAGAAGTCTTATTTTCAACCATAGTTTGAAATAAATCAAAGTATCATTAAAATCTAACGTTTGAAGTTTAAAAAAAACAGAGACATAATAATTAACAACGTAATTGCTTAAAAAACCTCTAAATTATACAAATTATTTAATATATTAAGTTAAGAATAGTATAGTGAAAAAAATATGGTGAAATTCAGATCAAAATCTATTCCTCCAAGAAAAGCTGAATGTGAAGCCCTAGAAGATCAAAATAACTTGACAATGGAAGATTTTAGTAACATCATTAGAAAGCTTGAAATGAAATATCGAAAATTAATTCAATTTATTCTCGAAGATCTAAACGTAAAAAATTATTCAGAAGTTTTAGAAATTGGGCCAGGTCCAGGATGGATCGGTATATGGATGGCACAAGAAAATCCCACTCTTAATATAACTGGATTAGAATTGTCGGAAGATATGATTCGCGTAGCGAATAAGAATAAGATCGAAGAGAATGTTCAAAGTAGAGTACAATATGTTAAAGGAAACGCAGAAAATATGGATTTATTTACAGATAACTCTTTTAATGTCGTTTTTTCTAATGGGAGTCTCCATCATTGGGTAAATCCTGAAAATGTTTTTAATGAAATCAGTAGAGTTTTGAAACCAAATGGAGTATTTTGCATTACTGATGGAAAAAGGAATCTAAAATTCAAAGCAAAGTTAAAGTTTCATATTCTAAAATTTACTATTCCTAAATTCTTGAGAATTGGGTGGAGAAATTCAATTATGGCCAGCTATACCAAGGAAGAGATTGGTGAGATATTAGATAATACTGATTTAAAAGGGATGTATAAATTAAAAGCAGACATGCAAAATTTGATTATATACAACTCAAACACTTGAATAGTCCTTTATTCATTTTCTATTTCTAATTAATTTAAAGATTCTAGCTTGATTGGTCGTTGCATGACATCAACCTTGATAGTTAACTAAAAATTATTAGTAATTGTTAAATAATTAAATCTAAATTGAATTAGGTTTTTTCACATAAAGCTAGAATAAGACAGATATCAGAGATATAAAAGTAAAGGGATTTATATATTTTTAAAACCTACTTTTAGTAATTTTCAATATAAAGTAAGGGTAAAATCTAAAAGGAGGATTAAACGTGTTTTATAAAGAAAAATGTACTCTTTGCGGAGAGTGTTTAATGAAATGTCCTTATTTAGCATATCCTGAGGAAAAGGCTAAAGAGGAGTTTAAAAAGTTGATAGATGGTGAGCCATCTCCAGTAACCGCAGATTGTATTACATGTGCTGCTTGCAATATGTTTTGTCCTGAAGGTGCTAACCCCTTCGATTTAATTAACGATAGACAGGAAGAAACTGGAACTTTTAAATTGAATGAGCAAGCTCAAACTTTTTTTAAAATGAGCAATCGAATGAGATCTGAAATTATAGAGGGCGATCCTGAGAAACCTGTTATGAATCTCTGCCTTTTTGGAGATATGCTTCCTGGGGTTATTGAAGGACAACTTTTTGAGGGGTTAACCCTTCTTAAAGGATCTGATTACTTCTGTTATTTTGGTTTGATACACGCAGGAACACCAAGTGTTGTTAAAGATAACGCCCAAACCTTTGTAGATAATCTCGCAAAGATTGGTGCTAAGGAAATTATATGTTATCATGACGATTGCTACGCTATGTTAGCTAACAAGGTTAAAGAATATAATATATCTTTACCATTCAAACCAATACATATAATAGAATATCTTAGAGACTACGTTAAGGAACACAAAGATCAAATAGAGAAACTAAATATAAAAATAGCGTATCAGCAACCATGTGCATCAAGATATACTTTCGAAAAAGATACAATCCTAGACGAACTCTTCGATCTAATAGGAGTCAAAAGGGTAAGTAGAAAATATGATCGATTAGGAGCTCTCTGTTGTGGTGGAATTCAGGGAAGTATGGTTAATGTCTCTAAAGAAGTTGAAGAAGAATGGAGAATGAAAAATATCATGGATGCGAAGGATGCTGGAGCTGAAGCGATGGTGTTTTTGTGTCCCATGTGTATTTTAGGGCTTAGAAGCAGAGGAAAAGCTCAAGGATTAGAACCTTATATCATAAGTAATCTTGTTCGCCTAGCATTGGGAGAAAAACTCACTCATGGAGGAGCAGGAAAAATTTTTGAATAACTTGAATTTTGGAATACTTAGTTGGCGCTTAGGACATAGATAAATTCATGATTCTTCTCTAAGAAGAATCTACTTTCTCCTTTTTAACCATGAAAAAGGATGCTGAAGAATAATTAGTTAATCTTTCCATTTTTCTTCTTATAGACTAGGTATTTAATTATACCTAATATTGGATTAAGGCGAGGCACTTTTTTTTTATAGGATACATATTTTTCTCCAAATTTCTTGATAAGCATTCTATCTTCAGAATAAGTCCACTGATAGGTTAAGATTATAATTATGATGGTTAGAATTATGTTTAGCCAAACAGGATTCCATAACGTAATACTAATACTAAATAAAATTCCCCCTAAATACTGGGGGTGGCGAATTATCGCATACACACCATTTTTTACCACCGTAGTCGTATGAATATAGCTTTTTCCCTTTTCAACATTTCCTCTTTTCTTAAGAATTAGAAAAGGAATTATGGCAAAATAAAGGCTGATCCCCCAAATAATCCATCCTATAATTGTTAAAAAAGGAAGATCAAATATAGGTTTAAGAAAAAATATCATTATGATTTGAAAAATAAAGGTAATTGTAAAAACTGTTGTGAAGAAAATATCTGACGGACTAAACTTTTGGGTATTAATTGAAATCACTTTTAAATGTGCTTTCTCTTGGAATTCTATGAATTAATTATTATTTTTCATATTTAAACTTAGTTATACCTAATGAGTTCACTCTAAAAAGTTTTTGAATAACTTGAACTTTAGAATAATTCTTTATTTGTATAATAACTTATTTGGATACTATCTACTCACCATATTAAGCTAAAGATTTTTATTTCTTAAAATTTCCCTTAAATCCCTGTTTCTGTTTAAATATGATCTGTTCTCAACAGTTTTGAGTAGTCTGCTGTTAACTTCAGGTGATTTATAATCTAAAAGACATTTAGCAATTTCGCAGAAAACATGATAATTCTTATCATTCGAAAATCTTTCAAATAAAACGTCAATAAACTTATCATCAGAAAATTCGGTAATTATTTTAGTAAATATTGGCAAATAGAAGACATCTTGTTCAAGGATATTTCTTTTAATTGCTTTAAAAGCACCTTCTTTATCTTCAGCGATAAATATTCTAATCATTTTCTCTGCAAGCCTTTTGTCCCCCATTATCCTATCTTTAAAATTATACCTATTACTGAGCAATTCATATAATTTATCGGGATTATTTACCGAAAGAGAGATCATTTCTAGTGAAATATCTGAATATTTTTCTAGTAGGTATTCAAATGTTTCTAAATTAGTCTGATTGTAATCTTTCCAAAGTTTAAATAGCAGTTTATCATAAAAACCGTCTTTAAAATCCTTTACTGCCCTGAAAATTGCTTCTGCATGATATTTTACAAAATCTCGATTTTTAATTCTATCAAAGGTATTTGTTAAAACATCTAATGCTTCATTATTATGATATGTGGAAATAGCTGCGTATAAAGCTTCAAGGTTAGCCGGATAAAATTTCGTATTTCCTACTCCTCCTTGTTGATTTTTCAATAATGCATTCCAAAACGAAGGATGCGGAAAAATCCATACTGCTTTATAAAATTCCCATGATTCTGAATGAGAAAAACTTTTAATAAGTTCTAAATCAGAATTCTTTTGATACTTCGCTAAAGCCAGAAGCGCGTAAGGATTATAGAATTCTGTAACATATTTTTTTACCCGATCATAATGTTTTTCCTCAGGATTCAATTCTAAGAAATAATTTGATATGAAATCAAGGTCATAGTTATGTTTAAACACTTCTTCAACGATATTATAATATTGTTCTGCTGTAAGAAAGGGCAAACCTTCATAAATAAAGAAATCAGCAACTTTGACACTTCCCAAAATATCAAATCCTATTGTTTTTATTTTTTTTGTAATATGTAGCTTAGACATTATTATTTTATAGAGCCTATCAGGAGCTCTTTGAGTGAGCGCCGCAAAAGCATAACATTGCACGACATAATTAGGGTGCTCTGTTAGTTCTTCAAGTTTTTCAATGGATGCTCTTTTACTTATGTGTTTGAAATAAGCATAATTAGTTGAAACTTCAGCTACTATTGTAACAAGACTGTCTGATAACAAATCTGTTTGAGCAATTTTCTCAGCGATTTCATCTATATCAAGTTTATATAATTCGTGCTCTCTTTCTATCTCACCTATTCTGTCAAACATTCTTTTTCTTATATCATCTGGTTCGTTACGCTCAATAAATCCCTTATGCATACTAAATACAAATGATTCAGTAATTATAAATTATCGTCATAAGGAGATTCTTTAAGAATTTTATCAAGCTCCTCCTTTATCCATTGCCCAAATTTCGAATCAAGCTGTCTTATTAATTCCATTTCCTTTGATTAAGAATTTATGAATATAAAGAAATCTACTTTTCAATATATTTAAATAGTATGATTCGTATGATCATATCAGTATGATCATATTGGTATGATCATTTTAATATGAATTAAAAAAGGTGATTAAAGTAACTGAATTTCCTGGAAAAAAGGGTAAATTTTTTTTTGGCTCTGTAAAAGTTGGAGAGAGAGGACAAATAGTTATTCCCCTTAAAGCTAGAGAGATTTTTGGAATTGAAGCTAAAGATGATGTACATATTGCTGGTGAATTAAATAAAGGGTTAGGTTTAGCTAAAAATATTGATATAGATATAAAAAAGCTAAAAAATCATGAACATTATTTTGGTACTGCAAAAGTTGGTGAACGAGGACAAATAGTTATTCCACAAGATGCTCGAGAAACCTTCAAAATAAACTCTGGAGATCTAATTCTGGTATTTGGAGATATTGAAAAAGGAATTGCCTTTATGAAAGCAACAAGACTGAAAAACTTCGCTGCAAAGTTATTTCAAGCATTTCTAGGAGATTTCGAGGATATTCAGGAAGATGATGAAGGTGGTTTAAATGAAAAAGAATAAAAAACAGTCAAATATCGATTTTAGATTTATGTCATTTTTCTTTAAAATTCGAGATAGATTTCACCCTCCTATAGAAAAAATTAGAAAAGCCAATATTAAACAAGGTGATATTGTTTTAGACTATGGGTGTGGTTCTGGAAGTTATACAATCGTAGCTGCTGAAGTGGTAAAGCCAAATGGGAAAGTAATTGCTGCAGACATTCATCCATTAGCACTTGAAAAGGTGAGTAAAAAAGCAGAAAAAAATGGATACAATAATATTGAGATAATTCAAACAGATTGTGCTACTGGATTAGATAACGAAAGTATCGATGTAGTGATCTGCTTTGATGTTATTCATGATATATCTTATAGATACAATATATTAAAGGAATTTCATAGAGTCTTAAAACCTACATCAACACTCTCATTTGATGACCATCATTTGAAAGAAAATGAAATTATAGATTTCATAACTTCTGAAGGGCTATTCAAATTATCTGAAAAGAAGGATAAGCAATATAATTTTATTAAAGTATAGGTAGAAACGAGGATGGAAGAAAAACCTAAATATGGATGGTATGTAAAGAATCTAATTATAGGATTTACTATAATTGGATTACTGGGATTAACTGCATTGATATACGGAATAATTATCCTAGGTTTATGGGGTATCATCCTCATTACTGGTGGGATTGCCCTAATGCTTATATTTTTATGGTCCGGAATTGGTATGATTATGATGCATCTAATGCTATTGCGAAAAATACCAAAAATAAACTTACTTGCCAGAATGAAAGCATTAGATCAAATCAAAAATCCACAAGTATTAGATGTAGGGTGTGGAACAGGGAGAACCGCTTTAAGAATTGCTAAAGCATTCAGGAATGGAGGCCATTTATATGGTATTGACATTTATTCAAAATTGGCAATTCCGGGTAATGCTTTATATACAGTACAAAATAATGCTAGAATTGAAAAAGTTGAAGACAAAACAACATTTCAATATGGTTCTGCTATAGAGATCCCTTTCGATGAAAATAAATTCGATATTGTGAATGTTTCTTCAGTACTGCATGAAGTGCATGATCCAAACGATAAAATTAAAGCAATACAAGAACTCTATCGGGTTTTAAAACCTGGTGGTTATCTTTACTTAAGTGAATGGAACCGAACCTCATGGCAACTAATAGCATTTTGTGGTTTGTGCTGCTTTGTTTTTAAAAATAAAGATTACTGGGAGTATTTACTCAATGAAAATGGTTTTAAAGGTATAATATATGAAAATATCTCTGGTTTTGGGATTTTTACTGCGAGAAAATAAAAATACTACTTAATTCAAATTAAAAAAATTTTTTATTTCTATTTTAAGAAAAACTTTTGACATTTTAATGTTATTAACTTTATGATTCTTACGTCGTTGTTTTATTCCAATGATAATCAATCTTATTCCATAAATAATTAATCCTGCTATGAAACACCATATACATATAATGGTTTCTGTTAAACCAAGTAAACTAGCAGTTCTATAAAAAGGATTAAAATCAAATGGAAAAAATGGTCGAATATCTGTATACATTGAAGAATCTAGTAAAATATGAACATAAATTCCAATTAGAGAGGCTAATAAAATTCTCATAAAAGAAATTTTTTGTTTGAGTTTAAAGAATGACATAATAGGAGTGAAATATTTTCTAACTTTCGTCATTATCAAGGTAAGGATAAGAGCAACTATAGTACCTCCCAAAAAGCTATGGAAAAAACCATGAAGAGGGTAATCTAAATTAAAAATTAAAACAAAAAAAGGTTCAATATCCACTATTACACTTGCAATAAGAATTGTAGGGAAATCAATTAAGTCAAGAAATAGTAACCCAATCAATAAACCAGGTCCTAAATGATAAGGTGTGAATGGCATCTAATTAATTAGATGTTATGTGCCGTTATATTCTTTATCAAAGTTTATATGAATGAAGAGGTTTTCCTTCTATTAAAAAGAGTTTATGAAGTGCATTTAAGCTTATTTTAATCTTGAAATTATAGAATAAGCATTTAATTAAATTTTATTAACTTTTTAAGTAGGTCTAGAAAATAATTTTAAATAAAATCAGGAAACAGGGATAAATTACAACTCTTACTTGAAAAGTATAAGTAATTTTACATTATCCACTAATTTTATAAAACTCTTATAATAATCTTGCGAAAATTTTGATTGTTTTATAAATTCTAATACGCATGTAGAAATGTACTGATTGTGTTGAAATAATAAGAAGAGAAAAAAAAGTGAAAAAAGAAAAGTAAAGGGTGAAAATTAAAATGAAATATCATAAAAGATTATCATATGGTTTTGGATTTTTCATAGCAACTATATTCATCATATGGAGCATATTTGCGTTCTTTAATATGTTCTGGAATTTCGGGATCAACTGGTTCGGTTTTATTTGGTTAGGACTCGGGCTTGTAATCATGTTTATACTAATCTGGGACATAATGAAAAGACATAACATTAACATTAAGTTAAGTAATTTGGTTCTTGAGGAGCTTCGATACAATCCGAACGCTACTCCCGAGCAAATTGCCACGACTACAGGGATACCCCTGCTAGATGTGAAAACTATAATCCCAACTTCTAATAACGATATCTCCCAATTCAGAAACCTTTTATTAAAAATGGGAAAGGATCGAAGAAATATAGTTCAAAATTCATCTGAATTAAGGCGCAAAATGGGTGAAGGGGAAGTTATTGTTTTAAAAGGTGATCCACGTTATATGGCTTTGTTCTTAATCATTATCGTGAATACAGCCATTGCAATAAGTACAATTTTTTCTTTTGATGTTCAAACAGTTATAATTTTACTTGCTTCAACATTAACAATAGGTTTGGTTGCTTTTTTTTCAGCTCGAAATAAGATGTTAATTTTGCATCCCGAAGGATTTCTATTCCGGAAGAATATTTTCTTCATATTTTGCCAGAAATGGAGCAATCTCGCCAGTCAACCACAATTATCGATCGATAGTGGTTCAAATGGGGAGAAATGGTATAATCTTATCTTTACTGGTACTTGGAGAACCAAAAGAGTTGACATATCATCATTAAAAATTAAGGATATCAAGGGTAAAAAACTAAAATTACAATTTCTTTGGGAGATTACAACACAATTCTTTGAAACTAGTTATAATTTTTGAAGATATATTAGCCTACTTGATTGAAAAATCGAATCTAGTTGAACATCCAAGATTTAATTCAATTTACTTATCTAAATAATTTTTCTAAAGGAAGAAAAACTACGTGAGGTATTAATGAAGTTATGAATCTTAATCCCTAAAATTAATGACTAATTTATCCAAATTTAACTTCCACAATTTCTCAGGAGCCCTTCCACTCTCACTGGCTTGAAACTCTGCTTCAATTATTCCCACGCTTTCTAGCTCTCTAAGGTGATAATAAAGCGAAGCCTTTTTTAAGTCCTTGAAATCTCCTTTATTACACATTCCGCGACACATATTATCATAATCTGCTTTTTTATCGATATCTTTGAGAAATGTAAAAATTTCGTCAGATGATTTAGGCCCATCTTTTAAAATGTCTATTAGAACCCATCTTATTTGACAATGTAAGGCTTTTATGTATTGACCTATATTTTCAAGATTTATCTCCCTTGTCATATCCCATTACACCAATATTTTATAATATAAATAAAATATAGAAATATTTAAATATATAGTTTGATTAGTTAAACCTAGCATTTAACTGATTAAAATTTTTATGAAAAACTTTAATTCCAAATAAATTATAATAAAAAGTAGGGTTAGAATCTATGAAGATTGAAGAAGTAAATAAATGTGCCTGTGATAAACCAGAAGTTAGAAATAAATTTCCAGGTGGATATTGCTCTCTGAATCAAATTATAAAATGCCACGGTGATCAGCCAATCAACGAGCTTTTAAAGCATGTTCAAATAGAAGAAGTAAAAAAAGAAGAGAAGTAAAAATTATTAAAATAAGAGGTGTTTTACGATTGGATTCAAGTGTTATTCATGTCAGTAATCTCTCTAAGTATTTTGGTGAAATTAGAGCTGTTGATGATGTAAGCTTTTCTGTAAATGGAGGAGAGATTTTTGGATTTCTTGGTCCGAATGGAGCGGGAAAAACAACAACAATCAGAATGATGACAGGAGTATTGAAACCCACCCAAGGTAAAATAGAAATTTATGGGAAAAATATATGGAAAAACCAGACTTTGATTAAACAGATTCTTGGGAATGTTCCAGAAGAGGCTAATGTCTATATGGATCTAACGGGATTAAGAAATCTTTACTTTATTGGTGAACTGTACAGCATTCCTAAAGAACAACGAAAAGAAAGAGCTTTAAACCTTCTTAAGAAATTTGAATTATTTGAAAGAAGAAACAGTTTAGCAAAAAAATATTCGAAAGGAATGAAGCAGAGATTGCTGTTATGTATGGCTCTCATGAGTGAGCCTAAGGTTCTGTTCTTAGATGAACCTACATCTGGCTTAGATGTACAATCCAGTATTATTATAAAAAATTTAATAAAAGAATATAATAAAAATGGTTTGACCATCTTTTTAACGACCCACAATATGGATGTCGCAAATGAATTATGTGATAGAATTGCAATAATTAATAAAGGCAAAATCATAAAATTGGATACACCTCAGAATTTACGAACCATAGAAAATGAATATCAACCTATTATTCTCCATCTTTCGAAGGAAATTGAGCTATCTGAAATTGAAGAATTAACCGAGATTAATTCTGTCAAAAAAGTAAAAGATTATTATCATATTACCATCAAGGATTTAGATAAAGCGATTGAACAATTAATTAAACTTACAAAATTAAAGAACATTAAGATTAAAAAGATCAATACTCCAGAAGCATCTTTAGAAGAAGTATTCATTAACGCAATTAATGGAGGGATGGGCAATTAAGGAAGAGATTTTTGAAGTACAATCTAAATTTGATAACTTTATTACTCAAATTAAACGTTCTTTTGCAATTAGTAGAAAGGATTTACGCATATATTATAATAAAGGTCCGGTGGTCATCCAAGGGATTCTCTTTCCAATTATGCTCTTTCTGGCATTTACAGTTGGAAGACAGATTATCCCAGTTTATATTATTTCAGGTTTAATGGCAATGGTGCTTTTTTTAACGTCTACTTCTATTGGACCAGTAGTTTTCCCCTGGGAAACAAGACAAAAAACTCTGGAACGATTAATTACTTGTCCCGTTTCTATAAGAACAATACTCCTTGGAAATGTCTGGAGCTCATTCATTTTTGGCTGTATATTTTCCACAGTTCCTCTATTATTAGGCATAATCTTTTTTGAGCTATGGAAAAGTATTAATTTATTGATCTTGATACCGGGGATTATATTAGCAGCATTTTCATTTTCTTCATTCAGCTTAATTCTCTCAGCACCTCCAACAGACTCTCCAGCCTCGACTATGATTCTTACAATACTAATCAAATTTCCCATAATATTCATCAGCCCGTTATTTATGCCTATTATAATGAATCCCCTAGTACTAATTTCTCCTTTAAGTTATTTCTTGGATACTTTAAATATAGTTCTTGGAGAACAAAGTGCTTTTGGATCCTTTGGCCTACTCATTGATTTTGGTTATCTTTTAATATTTGGATTCAGTTTTCTTATTTTGGCTTTTGTACTACACGAAAAAACACTTCAAAAAAGATTTAGAGGCTAAATCAATTGTTTAATTAATGAGCTCCTGTTTTCTTTAATTTTCTTTTTTCCCGGACTACTTGTACACAATCCGATTCATCTTTTCTGGAGGATTCTTATTAAATGTACATTCTTTTATACATATACTACACCCATAGTACAAGAATCCCTTAGCGCATTGTTCTACATCGATATGAGTCAATCTTCCATACGCTTTTTGAATGGGTTTATCGTATATAGCGTTAGTAGGACAAGTTTGCATACATCTCACACACTTCTGACAAAAGTCGGAAATATATTCATATGAATTAGATTCTGCCAATGGTAAATTCGTAATATTTGTATAAATAACAGCAATTCGTTGTCTCGGTCCAAATTCAGGAGTAATTAATAATCCATGCCTACCTATTGCTCCTAGATTTGCCCTTTGAGCAAGTACGGGATACACCGATAATCCTGCAAGAGCTGGTCCGGCGTGGACACTAAAGCCTTTTTTACGTAAAAATTTAGAGAGTTTGTTAACTTGCTTTCCCATCTGAAAATAGGTTTTCATAATCATCGCCATTGTTTTTTTATGGGGTGCCATGTCTATGAGATTTTTATCCATCTCCTTTATTAATACAATCATATTATCGTAGAGAAGTTCTACGCTTTCAAGAATAAGCTCTGGTGTAAGCTTAGTGTATCCGATCTTATCCACACCAATAGATTTCGCATATTCTTCAAATTCATGCAACCTTTCTGGAGTTATTGAAGTAACGGGATTTTTTGGATTTTTTTTAAGGTCTCTAAAGGATTTCCGGATACCTAGTATGGCTCTTAAACCATAAGGAATAGCCCGAAAGGTTATCTTAGGTTCTACTTTTATATTCTTCTCTCGAAAAATTCTAAACCAAGTAAAAAATCCATATTCAGGTGATTCTGGTAGAGCCTTAATCGTTTCTTGAGCATCTTCTACATAATTTGGCATCCGGTCGAATACTATTTTTCGCATCTGTTTTTCTAAAAATTTAGTTTTCATGATAACATACTTCCCCTGCTAAATTACTAGAAGAAACTATTTATTGAATAAAAATTCAATCACTATGAAAAAAAAAGAAGATTAAAAATTTTACCAACATTTATTATTTCTATTCGGGCATCTGAAGTCCAATCATTGGCATAGCTTCTGTTCCAGACATGTAGACTTCAATTTCATATCGGAGATCTTTCACAAGGTTTC
>JBHLON010000065.1:0-12608 GCA_048940445.1 Promethearchaeota archaeon | reverse complement strand
CAGATGGATTATATGATAAAGAGACGAATAATAGAAGATCCAAAACTTACAGATGAGCAACCTGTACTTCTTTTAATCGTGTCTGAGGGAGGGATCCCTTTTTTCTCTCACTCCTTTATTGAAGATAAAACTTTTGAAGACCACTTATTTGGAGGATTTTTTACTGCAATTAATTCCTTTATTAATGAAAAGTTTTCTGAAGGGCTTGATCGTGCTTCTTTTGGTAAACATACACTCCTTATGGACACAATTTCACATTTATTATGTGTTATGTATATGAGGGGCAATCATATTCTGCTCAGAAGCGAATAAAATCGTTTGTAAACGAACTTAAGAATCATAAAGAAATATGGGATTTGTTTGAAAAATTCTACCGGGCTAATAGGAAAATCCAAATAACAGACGTTCCTCTTTTAGAATCTCTCATAGATGAGACTTTTATTAACAAAACAGTTCCGCTTAATGTTTAGATTTTATTGCTTTAGTTCTGAAAGAAAAAGATTAGCAATTGAAAGCCATTTTTCTTTTGTTTCAGGATCTTTTACATTTTTCTTTGTTAGAGCTATCCCTCTTTTGAGATTCTCTACTGCTAAATCATGCTCTCCGGTTGTTTTATAACAAATTCCTAGTTTAATATACGTCTGGAAAATATACCACTCATGAGCCCCCAAAACCATTGATTTTACAAATTTTTTAGCTGCTTCTTTATAATCTTCAAAATACATTAAAATTTCACCATATATATCATGATAAATTCCGCTTTCAGGTTCATTTTTTATGACTTTTTGAATTATTTTTATGGCTTCCTCCTTCTTATCTAAAAACTGAAGCCAATAGGCTTTATAACTAAGAAGGTCATTGTCTTCGGGATATTTTTCAATTAAGGATTCTATAATTTCTAATCCTGCTTTAACATCTTGTTTTCTTCTAAGAATAGCAGCTTTTAATATTTTAATATCTTTTTCACTCTCAGGAAAAAGTTCTAACATTTCATCCAATAACTTCACAGCATCATTGTAATAATTAAAATAAGTCAATGTTCTTACTTTCAAATAATATAAATCAAGATTTTCTGGGTTAGATTCAATTTGTTTATCAATCTCTTGAATCTGTTCATCATACAGATTTCCTAAATTTTCATAAAGTTGCGTTTGAAAAATGTTTGTTATATTCTGCCAAATAATTCCTTCTAATTTATCATAAGTTTCTATTAATTCTTTTTTCTTCTCAATGTTATATGCTAAATATTTAATATAATCGGATAAAAACTCTCTTACTGATGACTTCAAATCTTCATTAAATAGGAATTCGCAACTTTGGTTAGCAATATCATTAATAATGGAGTTTATATCTAAATCTTGCGTTGGTTTGGAAAAAAGTTTATTCAAATAGGAAATTTTTGTGATTTTATTCTCAGTAATCACTCGAAGCATTTTTTCAAGTACTCCTTCTGTTTGAAAATAATATTCTCCTCCCGATGGCTGCCTTAGTTTAAAAAATCTTAGAGGATATATCTTACCTCCTGAAATCTCATCAATATAATAATCCAATGTAGTTTTCTTAATTTTATAGGTTTCAGAAAAATCTGTAGAAGAAGTAAAGTTTGGATACTGATTTGGATGATTTATTGAGAGAAAAAGCACAATTTTCCGAAAAGTCTCTTCTTCTTTTAATATTGGTTTTACTTTTTCATAATCCAATGTTAATATGTAATTTAAAAATCTATATTGTATCTCTTCATCTTCAATGTTATTCTCTTCGAAAAATTGAACTGTCTTTTTAGTGATCTCTTCGATTCGTTTGCTTTCCTCCTCTAAAACTGTTTGTCTATCTAAATCATAATTTTGAAGCATTCTAGAATATTCAGATTTTCCTGCTCGGGTAATAACATATTTGCCCTCAACTTTTTCTATACAACCTTGTTCTAATAACAACCCCAGATTCTTTGACAATGAAGATTGATTAATATTTAATGGTTCCTCAAGGAATTCAGATCTTTTGCAATAGGTGTTATTATAAACCATCCAGAGAATCCAATGAGTGTAATTTCGTCCACCTTTTAAGATAACTTCAGGAGGATAATTAATTTTACGTGTCTTTTTCCTCGCACTTGATATCTCATTAAATTGCTTTCTTCCCTTTGAAGTCACTTTATAATGTCCTCTGGAAAAATTTTCTACAAAACCCTTACCTTTTAACTTCTCTAAATGTCTAGATAAAGTGCCAGTTGGTATTTCAATTGGTGCTTGACGAAAATCCGCCCATTTACATATATCGTTATTACACAACAGCCAAAGTATAATGTGATCATAGTTGGGCTTTTGTATTTTAGATGGGCTATAAAATTTTTCTGGAGGATAAATTATACTTCCCATATTTAGAGAAAACTAATTTTATTATTTTCTAAATTATAGATCAGTTTGTTTTCTATTTATATCTATTTTATAGAACCTCCAATAAATATCGGAACTATCATGGAAGTTTTGGAACTGAAATTATAAAAGGAATTTTCCCTACAAATTTAAATATAAATTTATCGCATGAAAATAAAAAAAAAGAGACAAAAAAATGGAACAAATAGTTTTCGATGTTGATTCCAAATTCAATAAAATATTAATTCATCAAGAAGAATTTTCAACCAAAGTAAAACATCTTCCTTCCTTAGGAATAGATCATCCAAGCGTTAAAAAAGTGATACAAGTTGCAATTGAACTCACGAAAGAAAACAGACTAATTACCACCGAGCTCCTTTATAATATGGCAAGGAAAGAATTAAAAATTTCTGGAGTGGGCCTTGATGAAATTATTCAAATGTTAATAAGTAAAAGATTCTTAATTGATAGATCACGATTTATAAAAACTACTCTGTTAAATAATAAGACTAGATCCTATATTTATCATTTAATTAAAAATTACAAAGGAATTCATTTCTCCCTATTGAAAAAAAAAATATCGAAATATAACAAGAAAAAAATAGGCATTGGTCATTTAAGATGGCATTTAGATAAGTTAATTCGTTTTAATTTAATCAAAAAAGTGAAAATAAAGAATTATCTAATTTTTCTTCCTGTTGAAATTAGTGATGAAGAAGGTATCTTTTATTTTATTTTGAGAGACACTCTGAATAGATTAATGGTTAATTTTTTACTTGAAAATGAATCTGTTTATAAAACTGAGTTTTACAAAGAATTGAATGTTAAAAGAACAAAGACATATTATAGAATAAAAAATCTAATCGAACTAGGCATCCTCTCACCTAGAACTGATAATAAGGTTTCTATAAATTCAGATAAAAATGATTTAATAAAGAATATTATTAGAAACATTTTACAAGGTAAACGGTAAATAATTATCAACATTAATTTTTTTATTAGTAAAATCATTCTTTATTCATTTTAATTTATTTCCAAACTCTACTATTCTCTTTAGAAGATATATACCTAAAAAAAGTACTGTAAAAAATCGTACCTTATCTATTTATTTATAATATCATTAGCTCTTAAGATCGTAGAGAATGAAAAAACGGATTAATTATCAGTTTATCTTCAGCTTAATTTGTACTGTACTCGTAATAGTAGTAGCTTTTTTCGTTCTTTTGGTCTGTATATTGATTTCTTTCAACCAATATAGCGAAGAGCCTGCCATCGAAGGATATGACTTAGAAATATTAATTTTAATCATTGCTCTAATTTCTATTTTAGGAGTTTTCTATTACAACAACAAGTTAAACACTCAAGGATCATCATATCATAATTTTATTACCTGATTTTATATTAATTCCTCCAAAAAAGTGGAATTAAAGGTAATATAAAATTAATGTAATCATATCATCTAATTTTTAAAAAACTCGTATTCGGAATTTCTTTACTATTTATCAAAAATCCCACATAAATATATCTATTTTCTAAAATTTCCATTTAATGCCGGAACTATCATGGAACTATCGGATGCTCAATTATAAAGGGATTTATTACTCAAGATTTAAGAAATCATCAGAAAGATGATTAAACCAAAATTTACAAAAATAATTGAAACAAAATGACAGAAATGAAAAAAATAACTAAAATTGTGTTGATTTATTACGGTATAGCAGGTTTATTTTTTGCATTTTCTTACTTGGTACTAACCAATTTTTTTGCCTGGCAATTAATGCAGTGGCCTTATAATGATCCGGTAACTTTCTGGAGTTTGGGAGTAAGCCTTTTAGTTCTTAGCATCGCCTCATTTTTAGCCTACTTTAAAAAGCAATGGGAAGAAATTAAACTTTATTTCGAAATTATGATAATGTGGATAATTGGGATACTAATAATGAATATCTGTATAGTAGCACTTTTGAATTTAGCTGCAACCCCTCTAATATATATGATATTTAATATTTCTCTTATGGCATTCAATTTAATTGTCGGTTTAATTAGTTGGTTTAAACAATGAGCACACTTTTTGTTTTTGATAAAATTCTAAAAACAATCTAAATATTTTTTTTTCTTTTTGGTTTGTGTTTATTGAAATCCTTCAAACAATTTCAGGTTTTTATTTCTTCTACCTGTTAAATAATCAATAAATATTGAAAAATCAAAATTAAATGATATAATATATATATAAGTTCCAATTAAAATAGGAAGTTCCATAGAATTATCAGATACTCAATTATAAATACAAAAATTACTCAAGATTTTATCGGTTACCATATTGGTGATAAAATTGAAACTATAAACAAAAAGATGAGTTGAATAAAAAAAATGACCGAAATTAAAAAATTTACAAAAATCGTACTTATAGTGGATGCGATTGTTTGGTTTATATTTGGAGTCAACCTTTTATTTCTATATGATATAACTATGAATCCTGAGGGGTTTACAAATCCCTACTACCCTAGATTTTGGGGGGGACTCTGTTTTGTAGCTACACTTTTTGCAATTATAATGCTTCGCAAAAAGGAATGGGAAGAAATTAAATTGACATTTGCATTTTTGTTAACTATGCTTATATCGACACTAATCATTGAAGTTGCTGTATTAGCAGTATTAGGCTCTTCTTTTGAAGTCTCAACGATTCTATTTGGTGTATTTGCTATGATCGTAGAGGCTTCCCTTCTTACGCTTGGAATTATCGCTTATATCAAACAGAGAAGCTAATCAACTTAAATTAAAAATTCTCTAATTTATTTTTTTCTTTTTATTTTTTATGTAAGTATTTTGGAACTAATTATACACTTATTTAATAAAGCCCTTTCTTATATTGATTCGGTCCAAAGGTACATTAACTTACTAAGCAACTTTTTTACATTATATTTAAAACACAATTTAGCTTATATTAGTAAATATATCCTAAATTGTCTATATTTAAAACATTTTTTGAGTAGATGTTTCATTCTGAGATTATAGGTTTGAATTCAGTAGAACAACTTAGAGAAGAGGGGAAAATAAAGGAAGCTTTACAAATTGTTGAAGAATTAGAACAAGGAGACGGTCTTTCTCTTAAAGAATTACTCTTATATAAACTCGTTAAAGCTAATCTATTACGCGAGATAGGAAAACTATACGACGCAATTGAAATTGCTAAGGATATATTTCATGAATTTCAGAAACTAGGAGATTTAGTATCATCTTTGGATGCCTTACTCCTTCAGGCTTATTCCTATATTATGACGGTCAATATAACTCAAAGTGAAGATCTAATTACACAAGCAGAAGATTTATTTAAATTAATTAAAGAAACACTTTCAATAGATCTAAGAGAAAGAGAATCTTTTTTAGTAAGGATAAAGGCAATTATTTGCGGCTTTAAGGGAGATATTCACACTTCTCTTGAATTAAATAAAAAAGCTTATGAACTAGCCAAAGACACAGGCAATAAAGCATTGATTTCTAGGAGCCTTAATAATATTGCTGAACACTTTTATCATTTGAAAGATTATGATAAAGCAATAAAATATGCAAAAAAAGCCTTTAAGGTTAAAGATAACCGATACTTGGTAGCTGTGTTAGGTACCTTAATTAAAATTAATGTTAGTAAGGGAGATATTAAAGAAGCAAACTTTTATTTAGATCATTTGCGTGAACACTTAGAAAAATTTGATATTAAACCATATAAAAGATATTATCAATCTTTAAAGGCTTTTATATTAAAATCAAGTCTACGAGCAAGAGATCGTATTAAAGCGGAAGATATATTTAAAGAATTAGCTATGGACAATACATTACTTAATCAGTTACGGATTGAAGCGATTATAAACTTATGTGACTTATACCTAACTGAACTTCGGATAACTAATGACCCTAAGATAATAAACGAGATACATCCATATATTCAAAAGTTGTTAGATATTGCTGAAAATCAGCATCTATATTTATATTTAGCCGAAACTTACCTTTTACAAGCAAAGCTTTCACTTTTAACTTTAGATATAAACAAGGCCAAAATATTTTTGACTCAGGCTCAAACAATAGCAGAATCATATGGTATGAAACGATTAGCGATGAAAATTTCCTACGAACATGATGAATTACTCAGAAAAACTAAAATGTGGGAGAATTTGAAAATTTCCCAAGCGTCTATATCTGAACGCTTGAAGCTTGCTGGTTTGAATGAGCAACTAAGGCATATGTTAAAAAAGCAAATCATCGAAATCCCAGAATTTTCAGAGGAAGAACCTGTATTTCTATTACTACTCTCAGAGGGAGGAAGCCCATTATTCTCAAAATCATTTATTGAGGATAAAGTATTTGAATCTCATCTATTAGGTGGTTTTTTGGCCACTATTGATTACTTTATCAGGGAGATGTTTTCTGAAGGATTAGATCGCGCAATCTTTGGAGATTATACACTTCTTATGAAATCATTCCCACCTTTTTTTATTTGCTATATATTTAAAGGTAATTCCTATTATGCTCTTCAAAAATTGAATTATTTTATTGA
This sequence comes from Promethearchaeota archaeon, assembly GCA_048940445.1. Classification (GTDB taxonomy): domain Archaea; phylum Asgardarchaeota; class Lokiarchaeia; order Sigyniarchaeales; family SOKP01; genus SOKP01. The sequence continues at coordinate 5,690 of JBHLON010000065.1, read as the reverse complement.
TATATTACAAACTAGAGTTGATATTTGGCAAAATTTGCTAAACTCCTTTAAATTAAGTAAGCTTATTCATTTAAAAGATATCCCCTTGCTTGAATCTTTAATAACTGATGTCTTTATAACCCAAAACATGGTAATTAATGATTTATAGCTTATAACTCGAATTAATTTTGAATATTATTTTTTCATTATTCCATTAAAAATAGGAGGTTCTATGGAATTATCTCTTACATTAAACAGAGGAGTTAAATATAAATAATTAATAAAGGTAAAGTTAATTTTTTTTTTTATCCTTAACCGATTTTAATTTTGAGATTTAGATTTTTATATGCTTTACAATATATTTAAAGGGCAGTTTTTCTTATATTAGAAAAGATATCTAATTAATTATAAAAGATTTATGAATAGATGTTCCATCCTGAAATTAAAGAATTGATTCAAGTTACTCAGCTTGTAGAAGAAGGCAAGGAAAAGGAAGTATTTCAAATTATTTCGAAATTGGAACAAAAGAGTGATTTATCTCTTAAAGAACAACTCTCTTGCGATCTTGTTAAAGCTGAACTTTTCCGTGTTGTAGGAAACTACTTAAAAGCGATTGAAACTGCTGAAATTGCATTTCAGAAGGCTCAAAAATTAGGAGACTTACTTTCATCTTTTGATGCTTTAATGATTCAAACATATTCCTATATGATAATGGTAAATGTAAATAAAAGTGAAGCTTTAATTGAACAAGCACAAGATTTATTTAACGTAATTAAAGAAACTTTAAAAATAGATTTGAGAGAGAGAGAATGTTTTTTGGTGAAAACTAAGTCAGGAATTACTTATTTTAAAGGAGATGTTCAAAAAACTTTAGAATTGAATAAGAAAGCTTATGATCTTGTAAAAAACACCAGTAACAAAAGATTTATGGCTTCGAGTCTAAGTAATATAGCCCAAATGTATAGTAATATGAAAGAATATGATAAAGCGATATTATATGCCAAAGATGCTATTAAGCTTAATGAAAGATATACTTTAGTACACGCATTTTCCAATCTAATTGAGATTTATGTTAGTAAAGGAGAAATAAACGAAGCAAAAGCTAATCTCGAGCTATTCCGCGAATACATTAAAAAGTTTGATACTGAACGACATAGAGTTATTTATACTTTTACTGAAGCTTTAGTATTAAAGTCTAGTTTAAGAGCAAGAGATCGTATCAAATCCGAAGATCTTTTTAAAAGTATTGCCTTAAATAATTCAATAAATAGCGAGCAAAGGATTGATGCGATCATAAATTTATGTGATTTATGTTTAACAGAACTAAAAATAACTAATGATTTTGAAATAACAACCGAAATACAAGGTTATATCCAAGAATTATTAGATATTGCCAACCATCAAAATGCGCATCTAATTTTAATAGAGACTTATATTTTGAAGGGTAAATTATTATTATTAACTTCTAATATAAAAGAAGCTAAAAGATTATTAAACCAAGCTCAAGATATTGCTGAAACTTATGGGCTAAAACAATTAGCTATAAACATATCGAATGAGCACGATAAATTACTTAAACAAGAAAAAATTTGGAGGAGATTTAAAGATTCAGAAGTAAATTTCTCCGAACGCTTGGAACTCGCTGGCTTGAATGAAGAGATAGATGATATGATGAAAAAGCGAATAATAGAACCTCCTGAACTTATTGAGGAGGAGCCTATTTATCTTTTACTCATATCAGAAGGTGGCTTACCCATTTTTACTCAATCTTTTATTGAGGATACATCGTTTGAGGACCATCTTTTTGGAGGTTTTTTTACAGCGATTAATTCATTTATTAACGAAATGTTTTCTGAGGGGCTGGATCGTGCTTCTTTTGGAAACCATACACTTCTAATGAAATCTATTTTCCCATTTCTATTATTCTATTTATATAGGGGACAATCATATTTAGCTCAAAAGCGTATAAACTCTTTTATAAAAGAATTGAAGGATCATACTGAAATATGGAAGAAATTTGAAGAGTTTTATGAAAAAAGCCGGAAAATTAGTCTTAAAGATATTCCTTCTTTAGCACCCCTTATTAAAAAAACGTTTATACAAAAAACTCTTTATTAAACATTAGATTTAATTGTTGTAATGTGCAATTTTAATATCATAACATTTATGTAAAATTTTATATTAGTTTAGAGTTAATTTTAATTTAAAGTAGAAATATAAGTCTAAAAAGTATTAAGAGATTTATGAGCATATCAGAAGAATTTGAATTTAAGATATCCGTCATCGGTGATGGGGGGGTTGGTAAGACTTCTTTAATTAAAAAATATACAATGGGAACGTTTGAGAAAGATTATGTTAAAACTATAGGCGCTCAATTCTCAACATATGATGAAGAAATTGATGGAGATCTAATTAATTTAATATTTTGGGATATAGCAGGTCAAGATGATTTTAATTTCTTGCACCCTTTATTTTATAAAGAGAGTAGGGCGGCTATTATTGTATTCAGTCTTGAAGAAAATGATTTAGGCAAAGATAGCTTCATGCATATAACCAATTGGTATAATGAATTAACAAAGTATTGTGGTATTATTCCTGTTGTTATATTTGCCAATAAAGTTGATTTAGTTAATCAAAACGATTTAAATGAAATTGAGGTTAAGAAGCTAGTCAAAGATAATAGTTTTCTTGGACATTATATTACGTCTGCAAAAACTGGACAAGGAGTAATAGAAGCTTTTAATGCAATTATTAAAAAATTATACTATAAATATAAAAATTTATCTAGTTCTGAATAGATGAATTAGAAAATGATAAAGATTCTTGTTCTTCTATCTCTGCAAGAAAAAGGTTTGCAATTGCTAACCACTTATTTTTTGATTCCAAATCGCTGATAATTTTATTTGTCATCTCTTTTCCAATCTTTAGATTTTGAATTGCTAATTCAACATTTTCGAGTGCTGCATAACAAATTCCAATTTTGATGTAAGTCTGGTAGATAAACCAGTCATTAGAGTCTATTTTGATTGCGGTTTGAAATTCTTTTATGGCTTTTTCATATTCTTTGAAGGATATTAAGATTTCTCCGTATGTATCATGATAAATTCCTTTTTCTGGTTCACTTTTGATGAGCTTGCGAAGAATCTTCAATGATTCTTGTTTTCTACCCAAATAGGATAACCAATATGCTTTATAATTATGAAGAGAATTGTCTTCTGGATATTTTACAAGTAATTTTTCGATAATCTCTAATCCTCCTTCTAAATTTTTTTCTTTTTTAAGAGTATAAGCCTTTTTTATCGTCAAGTCAATTTCTTTTTCAGGAAATAATCTCAACATTTTATCTATTAACCTTAATACATCGGTGTATTGGTTGAAATAGAGTAAAATTCGTATTTTTGAATTATATAATTCATAATTCAACGGAGTCAAGTTGATTTCTTTTTCAATCTCTTTAAGTTTTTCTTTGTATTGAGATTCTAATGTTTCAGAATTCTGTGATTGCATAATCTCTGTCATGTTTTGCCAAATTATTCCTTCTAGTTTATCATAAGTTTCTTTCAATTCTTCTTTAGTCTCAATTTTATATGCTAAATATTTTATGTATTCTGGTAAGAATTCTCTCAATGCTTCCCTGAAATGCTTGTTAAATGTAGTTTGGCAAAGTTCTTCAAGAATATCGTCAATAATGGAATTTAGACTCCTAGTTCTCCCAAATTTTTCTAAATATTTGTTTGTCGCAATTTGTTCTTCAGTAACAGCTCGAAGTATTTTCTCTAATTTTTCATCTGAATGAAAATAATAATGTTTATTCGGAGAGATGTATAATTTGAAGAACTTTAAATCATATAGCTTGCTTCCTATAATCTCATTCACCCAATAATCAAGAATTCTCTTTTTAATATTATAATAACTCGAAAAATTATCAAGAGACAGATAATCAGGATAAGAATTTGGATGATTAATTGAAATAAAGAGTAAAATTTTATAAAAATCTTCATCATTTTTTAAGATTGTATCTACTATTGAATAATCTAATTTTAACACATTGTTGAGAAATCTAAATTTGACTTGATCATCAGTTACGTTAAATTTACCAAAAAACTGTGCTGTCTTTGCAGTAATTTCATCAATTCGTTTTCTTTCCTCTTCTAAAATTGTTTGTCTGTCCAAATCATAATTTTGAAGAATCCTTGAATATTCTAATTTGCCTGATTGAGTAATTATATATCTTTTATTTTCTTTGACGATAAATCCTTTTTGAATTAATGTATTTAGACTTTTTGATAAAGATGATTGACTTATAGACAGTGGTTCTTCAATAAAATCAGATATTTTACAAAAGCCATTATTATACACCATCCATATAATCCAATGGGAATAAATCCTCCCTCGTTTTAAGATTACATCAGGGGGGTAACTTAACCTTCGTGTCTTCCTTTTTTCTTGTGATAACTCATAAAATCTCTTTTTCCCTTCTGGAGTTATTTTGTATTTTCCTCTAGCACACTTCTCTATAAAACCTTGTATGATTAATTTTGTTAAATGACGTGAGATTGTAGATATAGGAATTTCAATGGGTTTTTGCTCAAAATGAGCCCATTCACAACTTTCATTATTAGTTAGCATCCAAAGAATGATATGGTCATAATTCTTTCTTTTCAATTTCGAAGGGTTAAGAATCTCTTCAGAGGGATAATTTATTTTTCCCATGATCAATGAAGACTAAATAATATGCTTTATAGGTATAATTTGGGAACATATCTATTTATATCTATTTTTCAAAATTTTCATTTATTTTCGGAATTTCCAAGAAATTATCGAAAGCTCAACTATAAATGCAAGTATATCTCAACCAATAATTAATCATCTTAAAGATGATAAATTTAAACCTAAAAAGAGTGGTGAAGAAAATTAAAAGTGCAAAATTGGTTCCAAAAATAATGATCCTTACAATCTTAATGATTACTATTTTTACTGGATTTGCATGTACTTTTGCGACAGCTAATACAGGTAATCAGAGATCGACCAGATTAACTTTTGAAGGTGAAGAACACCAAACAATTTGGTTACCTTACGAATCTTGGGGGGAAGGTAAGTTTCTACATATGAAAGTTTACAAAGAAGCAGTTACTTTTGGAACAATTGATGGAATTGAATTTACAGGCCATAATGAATTAGATTTACATGTTAAAATGGACCTAACTACTTATGAATTTATAACCATTGGAAAAGTAACAATGTACATAGAATGGGACGGACTAGTAGGAACCTTCTATGGACCTGTTATTGCTAAGGGCACGGCTGGGGTTGGGCCTTTTGAGGGTAAAATTGTATTGCAAGGTACTGGAGATTTTGAAGGAATGAAGCTTTTTGGTATAGTTTGGGATATTGATCCCTATTATGGCATAAATGGGCTTTCTGGTACAATCCTAATTCCAAATTAAAGAACTTAATATGTTCTTTAGAATGTAATAAAGAGAGTAAAACAAACTCTCATTCTTTTTTTTATTTCTTGATAAATATTTTAAAATTTGATTTTCAAAAATTATCTAAGTAAAATTATTTAACAGTATAAATGTTAGGGAAGATTCGATAATTCAGACTGAAATTAATTACATTTAAAATTATGATAAACATAATATTTTAATAATCTTTGATAAGTTATATTGTATGTCTTTCAAGTCATTAATTGAGGGATATTCAAATCC
>JBHLON010000025.1:0-51277 GCA_048940445.1 Promethearchaeota archaeon | reverse complement strand
AACTTCATTCTCTCGTAACCTCTTTCAATTCTTTTTCATAATGGTATTCATATTTATAGGCTCTTCGTCTACTAGGGCGATGGCGTTTCCTAGTTAGACCCTTCATATGTACAATAGAGAGATGAAATATTTTTGTCATGAGGTAGCCGATCGCTTTAATCGAGTATCTAAGCATGTAGTATACGATTAGAATAGTAAAAAAGGCTATAATATAGGATAGTAGTTCCATAGGTAAATCTAAAATTACGGAAAAATTAATTAGGAAATTAACAATGATAAATGATAGAAATAGTAATACAAGTTGATAAATGGAATTCGAAGGATCATTTCGATAACTTTTAATTAACATATTTAAATCGGGGCGCGAAGGACTTGCTCCAATAGCAACTGAAACCATAATACCGACTAAAGTAAGCTCTGCAATTGCATCCACTCCTTGTACCCATATTAAATCAAGACATAATAAAAATACCCATGTAGAAAGAAACAGAGGACCTAATGTGATCATTATCCCTTGTAAGAAAGATATTCTGCTAGAATCTTTTAATCTAACATGCCCATGGGGAGAAATCTCACTTCTATAGTGAAGACGCACTGAAAAACTAACTATAGGGACTCTAAATAAGAAACACATAAGGGCATGCCCTATCTCATGGATAAATACTCCTATAAAACTGAATATATTTAAAAGCCCTCGAACAAACCTAGTACTCCTCCTATAGGCTTCCCCACATATTAAAGAAATGATCCAGATCAGTATAAACCAAAAAAACATATCAAGTAATGTCATCAGGTTATTAATTTTTTAAGCCTATATAAAGGAAAAAAATCAAAAATAATCGCTATGTTACTTTTTTGTCAAAATAATCGATAAAAATTAAAATCTTCAGATTATACCCATATCAAAAAATCTCATTTTTCTGACCTTTGATGAATTTAAACTTACCTTCTCTTAAGAACAATAGTATCTTACAATTGATTTCCTCAATTCAGATCATGGAGGGGTGCACTTCATAATGCAAAAATCACTCATTTTCACAAAAGTGTAAAAGTCTATCTTGTGAGGAAAATGGTTCTACCTAGAAATTTCGATCCAAACCGAAAGATTTAAAAAGCCCACTCCCCATCTTCTTTTTCTTAATAATAAATGGAAATTTGTGATCTTGAGTAAGTTGGCAAGTTTAAATAAATCTCAATTTAGCCGAAAAGGCTTGGAGTCACCTTTACGGTGTGATATATGCGATTCGGAAAATGTTACTAAAAGTGAGTCAGGCTATGTCTGTAAAGATTGTGGAGTTATGCTTGATTTACAGATTTTAGAATATCATCGTCCTTATAATCAGGATATTGTGCAATATGCCCCCATAGGAAAGACACAAATCGGGTCGATAAAAGAGCGGTTAAAGGATCCTCGATCATATAAGTTACATCGTCTTAGTAAGCTAGATAACCTCAAGTCTAATGATGAGACCGTCAACACACAGGCGATGATAGAAATGAATCGCATTTTTGAAGTAATGTCACTCCCTGAATCTGATAAGAAAAAAGTATTTAACAACTTTGTAGATATCCGTTCGAAATTAGGGCGTGGGACAAAATATCGCACTCCAGAGAAGTTGATTCCTTTAGTAATCTACTTTACTTGTAAATATGAGTGTAAACCTATAGATGAGCACGCTTTATTAGAAGTTTCTCATATTAACAAGAGGGATTTCCAATCGTTCAAACTTCAAATTCATGAATTTAAACCAGAGTATAAAGAAAGGAACAGAAAGGAATATATAGCTCAAAAAATCTTAGAGATTACTGAGTGTTTTGAGTTGGGTATGTATTTCTATTATCAATCAAAAAAAATCCTAGATATGCTCTGGGAAGTAATCAAAAATACGAAAGATACCGTTATTACCGGAGTGGTAACTTCTGTTTCTGCTCTATGTGTACCCAGTGCCTCAATCACCGTAAGTGAAATCTGCAAAAGGTTAAATATCCGAATGAGCACTATTCATAAACAAGTAGAACGAAAAATATTTGAACAATTTCGGATTCCAGGATTTATATCATTAGTAAAGTCCGCTGGCTTACTCAAGGAGGTAATGCAGAAATTAGGGGCTCTTATGGAAGAATGTATGGAAGAATGTGATATTGTGCCAGAGAGGGATAAGATCATTGAGGTTAAATTAGGTAGTGGAACACAAGTATTTAATGCGTTTGATACCATGGAATATTATTTCTTAGCAATTAGGGATTTAGAAAACAACCCAATTTTGCTATCGTTAGCAGTCGATAGACTCGCGATCCATAATTTAGTTAATGAACATAATCATTCCCCAAAATTAGTGCTCAATCCTCAAATAGAACAAAATGAATTATTTAATTTAGCAATCTGGAGAGTAAAAGGACCACCTCTTATAACTTCATAACCTTAGGAAGACCCTTTTTAGGGAATCTCTTCCGTCGTTTAATCCATTTCCTTCCCTTTTTCCTTGATTCTTATTTCATTTTGTTATTTTTGGACCATTTTTTATTTAAATATACTTGGATGTATTCCGATTCAATATAACATATTGAAATAATAACATGATGTATCCATGACGCAAAGGAAAATTTTACTCTTAATTATAATGATTCTTATCACTTCAGGTGTTTTTTTATGTCCTATGGTAAATTCGAGCACAAGATATTCAAAAGAATCAGAGGAGATCTCAAGTTCTTCATTAGGATATTCAGGATTGATCAATAAAATCTATAACAAAAAAATAGAGTCATATGAGAATAATGAGTATTTTCCTCAAATATACGAACCTTCAATACAAGCAACGTATTACGCTCTAACTATACTTCATGCTATTGATAAATTAGAAGAGGTTAACACTTCTCAACTCGCTAACTATATCATGTCGTTTTATGATCCAAATCAAAGCATATTTATTGATTCCTATGCAAAGCGATGGCTAGATGCAAACTACGACAGAGAGAATATTTATCCTCTCTCCTCTTTACTTGAAATCAACTGCTATGCGGTGCTCTCTTTAGATATTTTAGGGGCATTAGACCTCATTGATGTCCAAAATATGGTTGATCTTGTATGGGATTGCTACAATCCTGTTGGTGGAGGATTTATTGGAATGCCTTTTGATATTGACTTACCAGATTATTTAAAAGATCCAACCATGGATAATACTTTTTTTGCGGTTCAGGTTATAGATAGATTAGATAATTGGGACTTGTATAATACTGTGAAGGTTAAAATTGCTGGATTTGGGTCTGATCTACAATCAACCATGAGTGATTCGAAATTTTTTGGGGGATTTTATAATAGTTTCGGAAGTTGCAATGCTCTTATGATGTTGGAACCTAATCTACTTACCGCATATTATTGTATTATGACGCTCAAAACCCTTGGAAAACTTAGTGAGATCAATATTGCTAATTTTCATACTTATCTAAGCACGATCTATGAACCCACAACCTCCAGCTTCTACTTTTCTGGGTTTCAGAACCATATTAGTGATAACGAACTTAATATTGTAGGAACCGCACTCGCATTAGAACTTGCAGATGTAACTGATTTTACAGTGCATGACCGCGCAAAGGGATTACAATTTGTTCTTAACAATAAGAATCCATGGGGGATGTGGGATCAATCTACTGACATTCATTATCATGAGCTCATTGATACCTTTCAGATCGTACGTTCCTTAAAAAATATGGGCGTATTTTCGGTAATGGTAGAGAGTGAGAAGAATCTAATCATCTCGACGTTACATTATTATTTTTCTTTAGGGGGTTATTCATTACTATCTGAAGATTACACCTCTTTGAGATCAATTAATTATCTTATTAATTCCTATGATACATTTAATCGATTATCTGACCTTCCTGTTTCTCAATTATATCTCGCTCTCGAAAGCTGTTATACTGCAGATTATAATTTTCGAGGAAGTATTAATATGTATTCAAGTGCTCCTTTTTTCCGTTCTTATCCACTAGAATACTTTTCCATTGGAAATCAGGAACTTCTTTACAGTATTGAAAGGATAACTTCACAGAAAAATACTTATTTAGCTCTAGATGCCCTCGTTGCTCTGTCTAAACTTCCTCTCTTTGAAGCCACTTATGGTCTATCAAATATCGTAACAGCAATTTTGGAGTGTCAATTCTTAGAGGAGAACTATACTAATTATGGAGGATTTCTACCGAAACGTTCATTTACCATTATGGCTACTCCTCGTTATCAAAATGCTTGCATGGACTTTATTGATTCATATTATGCTATACGAAGCTTAGAATTATTAGCTCCATGTCTACACTATGAAAATATGTCCAATTTCACGTTTAATCATAATGCCTTGCGTACATATATTCTAGATCAAAAGAGTGAAGTAGGAGATGAAATCTCTTTTAAACCTAATGGTATACAACATAAAGAACTTATCCTAGAATACACCTATTATGCAATCTATATGTTGAAAGTATTGGGTTTTTATGATTTAGATCCCATGAAAATTAAAAACTTTGTTACCAATAATCTTGACTATACCAACCTTAGGAATATATATTATAGCTATCAACTTTCAGAACTGTTAAATCTGAGTGTCTATTTTGATATCTCTTTGATTCAATCTCTTATAACTAATGTCTATGATTCGACACTTTATGAATTTTATGAATCTACGGAGAGAAGGACCATTTGCCTTGAAGGATTTTATTGGGTCTGTAGCTTAGAAAAATGGTTTACGAACCCTGATTATAAAGATGTCAATTTTTTTCGAGATTTTAGTGGAGAGTTCCTTCATACGATGATTTTAGGAGGATTAATGATCATAATACCAGGAGTCATATGGATTGCGACTTCGAAGAATATCCATTTTACTAATGTTTCCCAAAGAATTCGCAAAAAACTAAAATATTAATTTTTTTTATTTTTATCAATTTTTTCTTTTTATTGAGATACTACTAATATGGATAAATGCCCCCTAGCGATAAAATTAAATTACTGCTTCAGCTTATTCAGATTTTAGAACAATTCAAAGATCATCCAGACTCCCATTTTAATTTCAGTAAGTTGTGTCAAGGGTTTAGGTTACTCCCCAGAGAAGGGGAAGAATTATTAGACATCTTTTTTCGGTTTCAAAATCTATTCTTATCAAGTTTAGAAGGTTATTGCTTATATAAAAAACGGAAAAATACTACTCTCTATTTGGCATTGGAACCATACTCGAAGGACATTAACTTCAATAATGAATCAAATGAAATTTACATTACATCAGAGCAGATTAATATACTTAGCGATGTAATCTACTACTTTCAGCATATCAACATTGGAAAAGGGTTTGATCTCAGTCATAATGGTTCGGAATTGATACATAAAGTAAAAAACCTTTGCAAAATTCATCCTTACTTATTTGAACATCATGGAAATGGCTTAATTTACCCTACAAAGTTAGCAATCGAGTTGGGAACGAAGATTCTTGCATATAATCGTGGGAATAAGCCTATAACAAAGGTCGAATTTCCGAATTATAGTATCATAATCAATCAGGAAAGGTGAGTTTTATAAGTTCCTCTGACTCGAAACTCAATAATTTAAAGGATCAATATATTCGAAAAGAACATATCGAATTCCGTCAATATCAAGTGGAGATTGCAAAGAAATGTGTTAATCATAATTCGCTTGTAGTATTACCTACTGGTCTTGGAAAGACCATCATTGCAATATTGGTTGCCGCTTATACTTTAGAACTCTATCCAGAGAAAAGTAAGATTATCATATTAGCTCCGACACGTCCTCTAATCAACCAGCAGTATGAATCTTTTAAAAATTTTCTGACTTTATCTGAAGAAAGCTTTACCATTTTAACAGGAAGAGTCAATCCCGAAGAACGTAGCCAATTATTTCATGAGCATCAAATTATCTTATATACCCCTCAGACCTTACGGAATGATTTAGTGAAGAAAAGATATTCCCTCGATACCACTTGCTTAATAGTATTTGATGAGGCGCACCATGCATCTGGAGATTATCCTTATCCACTAATTGCTGATGAATATCTTGATCAGAATCCTGATGGTAATATTTTAGGACTGACTGCATCCCCAGGGGCATCCAAAACTAAAATTAAGACTCTTTGCGAACTCTTACATATTCCACTTACTAATATCCATACTCGTATTAGAACAGATCGGGATGTGAAGTCTTATATTAAACCTATGAATATTTTTAAAGTTGGAGTGAATCTGACTACCCTCATGAAAGATGCTTGTTTAGTCATCCAACAACTCTTAGAAGAACGTTTGCAGTATCTATCATCTTTAGGATTTTTAGAGAGAAAGACAGATAGATTAATAGAAAAAGTGTTCCGTAACGATTTGTTGAAGTTAAATTCAGAGTTAATATCACTTGTGAACTCAAATGGAGATAAGACAGGAGTTTATTCTGCTCTCTCAGTTAATGCTCAAGCACTTATCCTTTTTCATATGGTGGATTTAATTGAACAACAGGGATTGGATATACTTTTAACCTATTTGCTCAAGGTAAAAGAGGATGCAAAGAAACAGAATAGTTCTAAAGCAATAAAAATTCTCGGTTCAGACCTTCGCCTGCATCAAGTAGTCTTAGAGCTTTTAAAGCATTATGAACACTCCCCCGAAAGATTGATTCATCCCAAATATAAAGTATTGGAAAAAATCATTCTTAACCAGCTTAAAGCAATCCCAGATTCACGAATTTTGGTATTTGTAAAGTTCCGAGACTCTGTAAAGAATATAACGATAAAATTAAACAAAGAGGAATTTATTGCAGCCTCTCGTTTTGTAGGACAATCTACCAAGTCTAAAGATGATAAAGGGCTAACTCAAAAAAAGCAGTTGGAAATTCTTGATGAGTTCAAACAAGGGAAGTATAATGTATTAGTGTCAACAAATGTCGGGGAAGAAGGATTAGATATAACAGAGTGTGATCTTGTAATCTTTTATGATGTTGTGGTCTCAGAGATACGATTTATCCAAAGAAAAGGGAGAACTGCTCGACAGCGTAAAGGTGAAGTAATCATTTTGTATTGTATAGGTACACATGATGATATTTATTTACGAATCGTAATGAATAAACTGAAAAGAATGAATATTGAACTTAAGACACAAGAGAAAACTTTCGATGGTGATAAAGAGATATCTGAACCGACTTTTCAGATTAATAACATACAAAAAAACAAAAAGGGATTGCTTAAATTTGTAAGTAACGCCATAAAGGAAATGCCAAAGCCAGAATTAGTTAAATTAAATATTAACCTTCCAGTAAAGTTCGGCCTTCGCAAAAAGCTTCAGAGAGAAGGAATAGATTACACCTTAAATAATCAATCTGAGCATATCGTAATTCATGGTAAGGTTTTAATACAGATTTTCCCAATAGATTCTTTTACAGAATCGCTTCAAGATAAGATAACCAAGTTTATCACTGCTTATCAACATAAATTTCAACTCATTATAATCATTTTGGATTTTATTAACTTTCAAGAAGGTATAAATGGAGAATTACGGGTAATCAAACAGAAAGCACGACAGATTGCTGAAGAGAAGCATTACAAAATCATTCCCATCGAAGATGAGGAAGAATTATGGTTTATATTACGAAGTATATTAGATCAAAATTTAAAAAAGGGGTAACCATGGAAGATGCAACCTGGAAAAAAGATATCAATCCGTATGTAATTTTCATTTGTACTAGATGTCATCAGTATCTCTACGCAAAAACAACACAAAAGACGAAAAAATGCCTTCGTTGTAGAAAAACATATAAAGTTATACTAATTCTAAATAATGGAGAAAGAGTTTATGGTATTTCAAATGCTATTAAACGGGTTAAAGAGCTGCAGAATGCCTTAGGGGCATCTCAATTTTCTACTGAAAACGAATTTTCGATATGTTCCAAAATTAAAGCTAAAAAAGATCTCTCCCGAGCTGGTGATGAATATGAATCGTTATTTATTGACTTGCTAAAAGAATTGTCCTCGAAATATAAAGAATTTCCTTTTTATATGATGGAATTAATGGCCCAAGAATGCCATATTCCTCCAATGGAGCTTAAAATTTTGATTAGAAAATTTGTAAAAGAAAAGAAGCTCATTTTAATTAGCAAAAAAACACATTACTATTTATTTAATTACAAATGATGAATGAAAGATGTTAATAAAAAACCTAGGAGTTATATCTCGATACTATTTAACAAATTATATCCTTGGGGTAACAAATCAATGTTGGTGATCTCACCTTCAAAGTAATTAAAGATAACACTATCTTCAAAAGTATTATTTCTAATATCATAGTTCCAACATGGGACGTATCCCCTAGGACGAAACCCGAAGTTATAGAATAACTGTTGATGCTTAGGACGATAAGCTGAGATGAAAACCTCACAATATCTAACGTTAAGTTGATCCATTACTTTTTTTAACTCCTGAATAAACACATATAATTCTTCCAAAGATTCCACATGAAATTTTGCTTTTTCAAGGTTTTGAATATAAGAGTTATGCAAAAATTCAAAATAAGAGCCAGAATACCTTATAATAAACCTATAATATTCATATCCATATTTATCCGTAGAGACTTTGCATGCAAATATCCTCTTAACTTCATTAATCCTTGATTCATCTAAACTAATTTTTGGACTTCTAATTTGATATTTACCAAGATTGTATAATCTATCTGAATATAAATAGGGTTTTTCTACAGCTTTGATAAAACACGGGATTTGCGGCACTCTTAACCTCCTTAATACTTCTTCTACATAGATTATCCCCATCACATCAGACTCAATATCACCAAAAAAAATATCTTTATTAGGAAAGATGGCCACTGTATTAATGCCACAAATCGCTGTGATGTATTGTGAGGAAGCATGAGCAGTTCGATTCTCACAATACCATACTAGAATCTCATCTTTGAAAGAATTCCACATCCAGATGTAAGAGCCCATAATTGCTCGTATTACATCTAGTTTTCCTTGAAATTTCTTGCGGATCATAAAGCCTCCCATATAACCTTTTCTATGCTCATAATCTAGTGCACACCGAAAACATCCTGCATTTTCTCCAGTTTCAGTCTCAAAAAGAATGAAGTGATTTTCTGGACTTTTTATCATTTTTCTTATATACTCTGCGTCTTCCATTTCTTTATATGGATATGTAGACTCATAAACTTCCTTAGAAGCCTCAGCAATAGTTTCTGCATCATTTGGCTGCGCAATTCGTAAGAAAGGGTTAACTTTTGTGTTACCTAATCGAGTCTCCAACTCAAAAGGATAACATACTCTATTTTCAATATTCAAATCCACTAAGGGAAAGAGCTTAAGCAGGTATTCATCAATAGTATCCGGAAATAATTCCTTATGTTGCAAAATATAATAGGGAAAAGCTTTTTGAGTAATCATACTATATTTACGTCATTCTTGTTTGTTACCTTATAACTAACATGTCTTTATAAAGAAAAATTTTAATCTATAGTAATAGACAAACTAATAAAGATGAATTTTTATATACTTACTAAGTGGTAAAATTATGTCTAAGCATAGTCTCAAACGAACTTTTCAAGGTAAGGCAATAACCCTACTTATGATAGTATTTGCATTAGCAATATCAATCCCTATCATAATATTGATTATTTAGGCATACTACTTTTAAATGTATTTAAAATGCATTTTCAGGCAAATTTTTTATTTAAATATTTCTGCACTCGATCTTTATTTACCAAAATTGGTTAATGATTTGAGTATGCTAAAGGAAAATTTAAAAATGACCCAAACTATAGAAATAATTTCCCATATTATCCCAAAACAAGAAAAAGTAGAAAAATTGCTTCAAAAAATTCAAGAAGATAGATTTTCTAATCCTAGACTTTGGGATCAAATTGTAAAATTATTTCAAAAAAAATAGACATTTTTTTTTATCTATTCTATTTTTAGAAGCCAATCATAAGTCTTTAAATTTATTCCGATCTTCAAACTCAATTCGCATTAAAGCTTTGAAGATAGGATGTCTTCTTTCAAAAGGTATATCTTCTTTCCCATTATAAATATCGGGTTCTCTCTTTTTGTCCAAGAATTTGGAAAAAGGAATTAACGCTTTAGTTAATATATTTTCTAACTCTCGATAATTCTTTATTTCAGTCTTGGTTTCTAAATTCTTTTCATTTTTAACAATTCCAAAACTCATATTAATTCACTTTTAACCTTGGACAAAACTAATTTTTAATTCATTTAAAGAAAAATTATAACTTGCATATTAAAGATTTAATAGATAAAAGAAATTAGACTAAGAATTTACTAATTTATTGTTTATAACTATTCTCTTTTTTTCTGTAATTTTTTAAAATAGAGTTTCATAAAGTACCTTTGACTATTACAATAATCAATTATCTGTTGTGGACTCAGTTTGGCTGTATTTGTGAGTATTTCTTTAATTAAGTTTAAAATTTCTAAATTTTGTTCTTGAGTTTTATCATATTTCCTAATAAAGTAGTTATTAGTCTCCTGATTTGGCTTTTGATAAACAATAAATTCTTGAATTTTGGATTCTTTAGATTTTGTACTTTTTCCTTGGATATAATCTTCCCAATGAAAATTATTTAATTTATTTGATTTTTTATTTTTCTGCATTGTTTCACTAATTTAGATATTATAGTTATAAAAAGAAAAAGTGTTAGAAATCCTCAACATTCTTCTATTTATTTATAATTTTTTTACAGAGATTAACGCCTAATCCCGTTTTCCGGTGTAATATATAAGGATTCTTTCTACGTACTTGAGCTGCAGTGTGATATCCCGCATCATAGATAATTCTGGCTCTAACTCGTGCTACGTTATCCAAACGCAATATCAAATCAAATAACTCCTCTTTTATTCCATAGTGTACTCGAATCTTTAAAGTCTCGGCCATCTCTGCAATTTGAGTCATCATATCTTGAAGTTCAATATCATTTTCGCTTAGATGAATAGCAATAATTCCGATAAAAGTGATAATTCGCTCTAAATTATCTCGGATTGTATATAAGTCTCCAGCTAAAATGTGATAGCGCTCTAAAATTTCTTCAATAGGTACTTCATCTGTCCATTCCAAAATTGGCTGAAGCATTTTATAATCCCTAACTTTAAATTCTACTCGGAGTATGTCATAGGCTTCCCTAATAATATCTTGGGCGGTGTGAAGCTGATTATTTTCCAATTTATATCGAATCAAAACTCCTGACGTTGGATATAAATACAAACGAATAATTAATTTCCCAAATTGACTGCACCTGATTGTATTATTGGGATTGGGTTCGATTAATCCGTTTTCAAATAAATAGTTCAGGATATACTGGTTCTTGATCGATTTAGGAATAATGTCTCTTATATATTTTCTAAAATTGGTATCAGAAATTTCGATCAAATAATTTAAAAAATAGGTAATATGATCACAAAATTCGAATGCAAATTCGTTGTTTGAAAAATTATCAGAAATACCATTTTTGAACCCACATGAACATCGAATTCCATGGTCAATGCTAAATTCACACGTATAGATACCAAATTCGGTCTTTAAAACCCCCCCAATGATTGAACTTGCAACTTCAGTTATTTTTATCTGATAATTTTTATGCTTTAATTGGGCTAATCTTTTAGGATCAGCATGTAATTTCAATATATTTTCAGGAGTTATCTCTTGGATCATTAAGATTTGCTCGATTGGGATCTCTTGCGCCTTCATTTTTTGCTTAATAAAGAACCAAAAATATGTTCGCTCAAAAAAACTTTTTAATTGGTCAAGAGTGATTGCACCTTCTTCATAAATCCTCAAAAGCACCTGCTCCTTAAGGATGTTCACTTTATTTAATCCCGAGACCAGATTACTATATATAGGTATTAATTTCTTATCAGCACCTTTTCTCTGAAAATAGTTTTCCTCAACCCAATTTCTTTCTTCTACATTATTTACTAAGATAATTCCATAACCTATAGAATCTAGTCCTGGTCTACCTGCTCTTCCCAGCATCTGAAATACTTGGTTTGCAGAAAAGGGTTTGAAATAATAAAACCCATCTCCATTTTCTACATACCCAGAAAAGTTTTTGATATTATGCCCCGAAGTGATATATTTTTTAAAGTCTCGAAGCACTACTACTCGCGATGGTGTATTAATACCTGCACTTAATGTGGTGGTAGCACATATTACCTTTATTACTTTTTTACGAAAACCATTCTCTACTAATCTTCTTTCTTTTGGCAACAACCCCGCATGGTGAAAGGCAAGTCCATAATTTACAATACTTTTTATATCTTTGTGCCCTCCTTTAATCTCACTCAATTTTTCTTTGAATATTTTACATTTATTTAAGTCGTCCTGTACAATATGGTTCTTAACTACATTTTTCAGCAAAAATGAAGATTGTTGTGTAGATATTCGTTTATTTAAAAATATCAATACTTGGCCCTTTTGGTCTAGAGTGTGCTTCACTATTTTTTTAATTGTTGAATCCTTATTTTGAGTAGTTATAATTTGATAATGAAGAGGAACAGGACGATCATCGGATTGAATAAGAGTTGTATTATTTCCTAGTGAAGTAAGCCATTCATTGAAAAAATTGGGATTCGCAATCGTAGCGGAAAGTCCAATTATTTGAGGATTATGCAAAAATTCGTTTAATCTTACAATTAGAGATTCCAATCTCGGACCTCGATCCGAATCTCCTACAATATGAATTTCGTCTATAATAATTGTGGAAATATCATGGATCCATGCCTTATCATAGAAATTTCTCAAAATAGAATCGCATTTTTCATATGTAGTGATAATTAAATCTCCCTTTTCTAATTTAGAATCATCTACATCATAATCTCCAATTGAGAGTATAATCTTAACCTTAAATCGTTCATAATATTTTTTGAAATAATAGAATTTCTCGGTAGCCAATGCTTTGAAGGGAACCAAATAAATAGATTTTCCATAATTATTGAATATATTATGAAAAGCACATATTTCTCCGATTAAAGTTTTTCCACTTCCTGATGGGGAACAAATTAAAAATGATTTTCGAAAGAACAACCCTTTTTCGATAGCTTTTTTTTGAATGTCCCGTAATGCAAAAATCTTTTGCTCAAATAATACTCTAAGTATCCGCTTATCAGCTATATAGGTGAATATTTCCTCATCTTGTAATACCAATTCTTTAGGACCATCGCTCGTAAAATTATGAAGTGTCATTCTACAATCTTTCGTGAGTTCCTCAATATTTAAAGAAAAAATTTGAAAGATCTATATCTAAATTATTCAGATTTTTTCTTTATAAATGAGGAGCAAACTTCTTATCAGTATGCAAGAATCATTGGAAAAGAAATGGGAGTTGAGTTATCTTTATGATATGACTCAACAGGCATTGGAATCCGGAGATATAGATCAGGCTGTTGAGTTATCTAAAAAGGGGTTAAGAAAGTCAGAATTAGACAGTAATATTGAATGGAAGAACAAGTTTGAGGAAATCTCTCGAGCGCTTACTGAGCAATCTTCAGATTTTCCAATTAAGAATGATGCTATACTAGAGAAAATATTGTATGAGGATTTAACTAAGGTCAACGGTGTAAGTCCTACACATAAACGAAAGTTATGGGACGCTGGATACACTACCATAAATAAAATTGCATTTTCTACTCCAAAAATACTATCCCGTGTTAGGGGGATCGGGATAGAAACTGCAAATAAATTTATCCTCTCTGCACGGGAGTATTTAGGGCTTAAAAATGATTACGAAGCTATAAACACTCCACAATTAAAATTAAATATAAAAACGGTTAAAGAAGTGAAAAATGAAGAACAAAGCGAAAGTGCCCTAGTCTCACAGGATATTAAGTCAAAATCAACGGAGGAGAATGATCAGTTCTCCTATCAAGAACGGTTTCTAAAAGCAGAAGTAGCGCAAAAAGAACAAATAGAAACTATTGAAGAAGATAACGCAACTATAGAGGATGAAGTATTTATTGAAAAGGAACTATCTAAAAAGAAAGTTAAACATATTAGAAGCATTTTCGAATTACCTCATGAATCCGATATTATAGAAGTAGAAAAACTCCATGATCAAGAGAAGTACCCAAAAATGCAAGATCTGGAGAAGCATGCTAAAGAGGAGCCTATTACAATTTATGATCAAATAATTAAGGAAGTAGGATCTGAGGGTTTTTATTCTGTTCCAACCCAAATTATTCAAGAAACTTTCCTTCAGGAGATTGATCTTTTATTCTTTAAAATGTATTTGTTCAAACCTGAACAACAAATTCTATTAATCACTCCTATTAAAATAGCTGAGATAGAGGATATATTATTAATCTCTGAAGATATTATTGAATATCAGCAAGAAGCAGAACACAACTTCTTGATAAAATCTTATATGTCCCACTTAATCCATGCTCAAGAGATAATTTCTGAGGAGATGGCAATTAACGGTAATTTCTTTCAGTATATACAGAATTTTTTAATGACTAAAATAGATATGGTCCAGGACCAAGTAGTAAAAAATGAGTCTACACTTTTTTCTGCTAGAGAAATTATATCTGTATATTGTGATCCCATCCTCATTTCTAATAATGAAGTTAAATATGTGGAGAAGTCCATCCCTTTTGCGTATCAGAGAACTTATAATATCCATTACATTTCAACTTCTCAAATAACTGATTTATTGGAATTTTTAGAACAGAAACATGGATATATTGAAGAGTATAATGATGCTAAACAAACGGAGGATACTTACCAGCACACTAATCAAGAATTTCAAAAAAAACTTATGTATTATTCGCTTATTCCTGCGGGATTTGGGGGGCTCACAATTATGATTGCCCTTACTCAAATACCAACCTTATTACTGCCATTTATTGGACTGAGTTATACGATGCTAGGAGTCTATGGAATAATGGTAGGATATTTATTTTATAAATTTAAAAATATGCGAAAAGACTTAAGAAACCAATTTGCTATTCCTTCTTATCAAAAACCAGTAGAATTAGATGATGCTAGTTTGGAAATAATTTATCGAGATCTTGTAGATGAGCTTATGCTTCAATTTGGATATGAGTGCTTTGGAAAAACCTCAGAATATAAACTCTTAAATCAAATCGAAGAACATCGAACGAAACAAGTGCTTAGCACACCAATTGAGAACTCTTCAAATACTCTGATAGAAAATCTCTTTGAGTCAAATAAAAACAAGGATACATATGATGAAAAATTAGATGAATACCTAGCAAAATAAGGTGTATGATATGAAATTATCAAATGTACTTCGAATTATGCTCCTTGTTGGAATAATAATATCCGGAGTCTCATTATTTTTTGATTGGTATTTGTTCCAGGCAAAAGATCAGAGTGGGAATCTCGTAGTCTATTGGGGATATAATCCTATTTTTAACTGGTATTCCATTTTTGGAGAAGGTTCCGTATTTAATGAACTTTATACTCCTGTCGCAAAACCAATACCTCTTACCATGATTATCGTGTTCTTTGTTTCATTAATAATTTCCATGATTGGAGTAGTATTCCGTAGTCCACGAAAAATATTCTCTTATGTGCTTATCTTTTCCATTCTTCTCATGGGATTCTTTCTTGTAATATATCCTGTTTTTTATCTGATACCTTATCAATATTACATCCCCTGGATATCATTTTATGAGCCAAATCTCAATCTCATTTTTAGTTATAGTATAGAGTGGGGTTATCTGCTGCAGGGAATAGGTTTTATCCTAGTATTTCCTTATTCTATTTTCTACTATAAATTATCAATTACAATGGAGCATTCCTCTTCGTCTCCACAAGAGGATGTGAATGCGTATATAAAAACCATTCAAGAACCAATTGATTTCGATAAATTGATCCGAGAAGAGGAACTAGAGTTAACTCGTAATTTCCCTTTAAATGATTCAATAAATAAGACAACAAGAAAATCGATTAAAAATCAAAGGAGTGTGACAAAAGGATGAAGATTGTCGATTCAAAACTAAAACATCTTATCCATCTTTGCAAACAAACCCAAAATTATAAGAAAATAGCAGTAGTAGGATTCATTCTTTTAAGTAACGTAATTGATGAGATTGGAGCTAATTTAGGAATTCGGGCTCGAAAAAAGAAGGAAAATGAGCATTTGTATCAGTATATGGAATTCATCAATATGGTTTTTCAGAACCTGATTAAGAGTCCTGTATTCATGGCTTCTATAATTGAACGCTTGAAAGTGACAGAACTTATATTCCTTAAACTTCGAGGAGAACTTCCATATGATCATATTAAAAAACTTTTTTCCCTATATTTTGAGCTACAAGAACTTGACGTTCCCAATGTCTTTGGTATTTTAGGGAATGATTTTATACACGGAGATACTGATTTGAATTTATATATGACGATGGCTACTAAAGGTAAAAACCACGAATCTAGTCGATCAAAACAATTGTTAATACATAATATTCACCAGAAAGAAATACACCTACAAAAATCCTTAGAGCAAGGTTTTGATAAAGAATGCTTTGAGGAAGCATTATATTTGAAAAAATTGAAGACCACAATCACATCCCTTAAGAAAAAAGGGCGGATCCAGGATTCGTTTATATATCAGATATCTGAGGTATCAAACTTAAAATATATCATTTTAGGTGTGATGGCATTTTTTATGTTTATGGGGATAAACATCATTTACGAGATGATTTTATTTCCCAACATTACTATGGTAGTTAGCTTCTATTTACTATTATTCTCTGGAAGCGATATTGTACTTTTAATTGTATATAAAAAATTATTGAAATCAGGAGAATCCTAACATGGGAGAGTTTTATACGCATTTTTTAACTGAATCGGAGAAAGAAGGTAAATCGAAAAATAGTGAATCCAAATATGAATTCAAGACAATTTTTGATATTCATCCTTCTTATATAGACACCAATCTTACGCTCTCAATCTTGAAGGCAACCTTCTTAATTGGGATGGGTATAACACTTGCGGTATGTATGTATTTCTTGAGTCATAATGTATATTTATCATTAGGATTAGCAATAACTTTTATCATTGTATTTATACTTATATTCCATGAATCCTTCTTCCAACTGGCAAAATTATTTCGCCCTCTAGAATTTAATCCCTTTAAAGAATTAGTCTTTTGGATGATAAAGGATGAAAATGAAACCTTGTTTTACACTAATAAAGTAGATTCGCTTACTGTGGGACTTCAAATCTTTGAAATCGAAATACAGCCCGAAACTGTTCACGCTACTATGAGATATTTTATAAACATTTTTCAAGTTTTAGAAACAAAAACTTCATTCTCTTATCAAGTAGTGCATCGTCCCACAGGAGACACTATTTTTATTACCGTATTTCGGTCAGTATCAGGATGGCTAAATGAGAGCAAAATAAAATTCTTGCACGATCAATTAAAATCAGTGGGAAGCCAAGTAATTTCAGGGTTCTCAGCAAATTTCCACCATTTTCAAACTAAGCAATATAAAGGACATGAATTAATTAACGCGTTTCGTTGTGTAATGTTCCATAAAAAAATTGATGAAAGAGAGACATACGATACAGAAGAGAACTCTCTTATGGTGGGAAGTAAACAACATAATCTGGTAAAAGGAGTATTTACATTGGGATTAAATACATTTTTTATTATATTATTTATCATGTTAGGAGTCCCTCCCTTTTCTATACTACCTTTGATGATAATAATAGGATTTGCTCAATTCTTTCTGTATCTACGGGATTTTATATTTTATTTTATTAAAAATAATATTTTTGGGTATGAGAATGTAGTAATCATCCAACCTTTTCATGACATTCAGTTTTTAACCTCTAAAAAAAATCCCCAGATTTATTATGCTTATATTCGAAGTCACGAAATTACGGGCATTCAAATATATAATGTCACTGAAGTAATAGACCCTCCTTATTGTTCATTTTCGAAATTTTTATCGGGAGTGATTGCTCATGACTTATCTTTTACTTATACAGTCATTTCTACTCCAGTTCACTATTTAGAATTTGTGAAACAAGCTCAAGATTATTTAAAAGATAATGTAAAGTATAAGCTTTCAAGAGAAGTCACGAGAGAGATTGACGAAAAAAAGTGGTTAGGACGTAGGGCTGGGATGTGGAAAGCTACGATATTAATTTCAACATCATATTCTGTTCCCATAAGGGATATTACTACAGATGCTATACGAAAAATTGAAGAGGAGTTGCCTACAAAAGCAGATACCATCTCAAAAGTTTTCCATATTAATGCCAATAGCTATACACTTACTCCTCTCTCAAAAATGAAATTGCGTTCAGGAGTGATATGTGAGTTCCTAAAAAATACTTCCCTGCGATATAATGGATCGTATTTAGCAAAGGTCTATTTTCAAGGCACTACGCTCTTGTATATTATTTATTTAGCTGATGAATTAAAGAAAGGTACTCAAGTGCAAGTGGCTGCGGAATTTAATACTCCCACGAATCTAAAGAATGAGGTTGTGTTCGGGAAAACCATCAATACGGAAATAAGTAAATTAGAAATAGAAGCAGGATTATTATTGAGACAATTGCGTTCTTTTCTCATTACTTGCGGCACAAATGAAAGGCGTGAATTCTTAGCAATGAAAATAGTGGCTGAACTTATCAAAATGAACCTCCCCTCTGTTGTATTCGATATATCTGGTAATTGGGGAAAATTACTGACATATTTTAAGGGAACAAGATATGCCAGTGATATACTTTATTTCAAATTGGGTAAGACATTTAATTTAGATCCTATTCATTCTGAAATGGTACCGAACGATCCCGATAATCTTCACTATTTACAATATATGTATGATGCCTATCAATTTACAATCAAGGCAAATAAATATATTATGAATAAGTTTCGCAGTTTTGTGATCCAGCATCAAGGACTCGATATTAAAGCTATGAAAGTTGAGTTTAACAATAGACCATCATTTGAAAAAGATTCTAATGGTGATTCGCTTCTCTCCTACCTTGAATATTTTGATGCTGAAGATTTGGCATTCTTTTATGACGCTACACAATCAGAGGAAAAAAGAACAAAAGCTCATGAATTCATAACCAAACCTCATACAATTATCGTCGATATATCCGAATATCCCGATTATACACGCCAATGCTTTTATGTGTTTGTGATTCTCTCTAAATTTATACATTATATTTACCATAACACACGATTTTATTCCAAATTTCTTTTTATCCCTCACATAGATATTATCTTCCAAGAAAAATTTTTGGATGCTAATGGGGAATATAGTAAGATCAATAAGTTTTTTTTACCTTTACTACAGAAGAATTTTGGATTTATTTGCTTGTGTAATAATATCCATTACTTACATTCTAACGTATTCAATTTTTTTCATAATATTGTCACTTTTAGAGGAACCAATCAACAAGACATAAGTGTTTTAGCAAACCATATGAACTTAAATGAGCTCCATGGAACAGGATATTATAATGCTCGAAGAAAAGAGACTTATCAGATTCCCTATCTTAAAAATTTAATAAACAATCGAGCGCTTATGAAACGGGATGACATCTACCAATCGTTTCCTATAACAATTGATGGTGAAGATATTTCACAACTCCCCTCTATGGAATATCATGATATAGTCAAGCATATGGGTTCTCAAGGGTATGACATAAGGTATAGTGAACATCGTATTCTTGCCCAAGCAAAACCAACATTATTTGAAAATAATTTTAGAGAATATGTCATCTTTCTTGATGAAATTATGACCTTTTTTGAAACAATAAAGACAGTTGAAAAAGTAGGGGGATTGTTCAAGAAAAAAATACTAAAGATATTAATGGATATTCTTGGTCCAGCAATTTCACTTAAATTTGGTCAGGACCGAACTATGATGCGAAACATACGAAATCAGATCTTTGGAATTATGATTGACCATAAATATCTCATTCCCAGTCATCCCCGAACTGCAGGTGGAGGAGAACAGATGGCAACATCATATGCAGTGGGCCCTCAGTATGATTTAGCTTTAGCAGACTATTATGAATCGAAACACACTAGTAGGATTGATGTTGCTATTATATCGAAAGAAACGGATTCTGTTAAAGATTTCGCAAAAACTGTAGTATCTCAAAAGAAAGAACAAAAACTTAAATACGCATTAGATAAAAGCTTAGGAACCGATGTAAGAAGGGAACTATTTTATATGCATAAAGCACTTTCTAACCAAGATTTCTTGAACTTTCACAAATATGCAAAACAATTTATCACTCGATTCTTAGCACGTATGTATCGAACTTATTATGGCTCTCAAAATGCAATTACGAGAGAAAATATTGAGGATCTTATTTCACTACTTTCAGATTTAAGAAATTTTCCTTATACATTAGAAGCTTTGAAAGATTTAATTTATAAGAGTGAGAATGTACACATTGATGGAAAGCTATTAGAGTCTAATCTTAATAAATTGTATCATGCATTTCGAGACTTTTATAGTAATCTTAAGGATTATGCATCTGTAGAGGGGATTTAGCATATGAATTCAAGTATGAATAAATCAATGACATTAGAAAAAAAGACTATCCAAGAGATACGAGAAGATATTAAGAGAATAGTGGTTGATGCCGATTGGTTGCTCAGAATGAAAGCTCTAATCAGAGATGTGATGGAAAAGAAAGTAAATGAGATAGTGCTCCGTAGAGAAATTTATCAACAATGCGAGCTAGTAGTGGAAGAACTATTAGAGTACCTCCCCTTTCTTGTCGAATTTCTACATCCTAAAACAGATATTAAGGAAGTAAGGAAATTACAAGAGGATTTAGAAAAAAAAAGCTCTCTTTTAACTCAAGTCGATACTAAAATAAATTCTATTTATACTAAACTTATGGAAAAAAAAATAAGAAAGAAATAAACCACGAAAAAAAATTTTTTTATAGTGTTTTTTCTAAGATAATATGGCTTCTATCTTTTTTTCCTCCCATTTTCATAGCTGCATTTGCATTGGCAAGATTATCTGCTCCTACAGGCCAAGAACCCCGATTAATGTAGTGAGGAGTTTTATGATCTTTGGCTAGTAAAGAGGTTTCTCCGTACATTAACATTGACAGATACTTTCTACGATGATCGGGATGTACTACCCAATCATGGAAGCTAACTGAATCCAACTGTCCTTTCCGATTCAAATGAAACACGTCGGGTATAATATAACCACACCCAGACATCTGTCCCGTTTCTTTGTGTCTTACAATCCACATCATCCAGTCCGCACCAAACGAATGGGTAAAATCAACTATGTTATCGAAATTTTTGGATGCTTTGGGAGTAATACGAGCTGAATGAGGCATGTAAGTCGCATGAAGCTCAATGTACTCATCTTTTATCGCCATTAGTCCTTCTCTTCCTGGATTGGAGAATTCATAATCTGAAAAATCCACTCCTTTCTTAACTAGTGCTGGATTGTTATGGGGATCCATCTTTAAAGCGGGCATCCAATATCTATCTTCTTGAAACTTATCAATAAACCCTTTTTCTCTGAATATTTGCTGATATATAGGTGGATTAATAGGTGAACCAATAAATAAATCCTTTCGACTTCCCTCAACCATAAAACCCCATCCAAAGATCACAGTCGGTACATTAATTGGGCCTCGAATTATGCTAAAATCATTCTCTTTAGCATAGTTAATGACCTGATCCACTAAGTACTCAATTTTTTTTGGATCATGGTCATATACATTAAAAAATCCAAAGAAAAGTACTTCTCCTCCATCATCATAGACAAGGGTATGGCCTATTATATTATCAGTTAGTTTTCCGAATATTTGAGTATCAATTTCCTCTTCGAGTAATATAGATTTTGCGTTGTATTCTTTAATATCACTAACAATATATTTATGAAATTGGGGTAATACTGGAATACTTATTCCTATATGGATATATTTTAGGATTTCTTCGGGATGATCTACAATTCGTACTGATAAATTCCTTACAATTTCAAATTCTTGCATATTTCTTAACCTTATTTTATTGTATTAGAGTATATAGAGAAGATTTAGGATAAGGATATTTAAAGGAAAAAGTAGGAATTTGAAAATTTTGTAACAATCAAAAAATTTTTAAAAATATAAAAACTAAATTATTTTTTCGAATAGTCAAATATAACTCAATTTATTGAATTCAAAATTTCTCATTAAAGACGAATCATGAAAACATTAATAGTTGCTCTTGGAGGAAACGCTCTTATTAAACCAGGAGAAAAGGGAACAGCTGAGCAAATGCTTACTAATCTAAGAGCTCCTATAAGACAAATCGCTGAATTATCGAGGGAATATAACATTATAATCACCCATGGGAATGGTCCTCAGGTTGGTGCTCTTTTACTCCAACAAGAAGCAACAAAAGAGGTTATTGAAATGCCATTAGAAATTTTAGTTGCAGAAACACAGGGTCAAATAGGGTTTCTTATTGAAACAACATTAGATGAAGAACTTATGGAGCTCGGAATTGACACTGAAAAATATTTTCTCACAGTTTTGACTTATGTGGAAGTAGACCCTCATGATCGTGCTTTTAAACATCCAACTAAACCAATTGGACCATCATATACACGTAAAAGAGTTGGTTATGTCAAAACATCGAAAGGTTGGAGGCGGGTAGTAGCATCCCCAAGACCAAAAAGAATTGTACAATGGAGAGAAATTAAAAAGTTAATGGAGTTAAACTTTATCGTGATTGCTTGTGGAGGTGGAGGTATTCCCGTAGTCAAAGAAGGAAGTAGATTTCGAGGTGTTGAAGCTGTTATTGATAAAGATTTAGCTAGCGCAAAATTAGCAGAACAAATTGAAGCAGATACTTTAATAATAGCCACAGATGTAGAAAAAGTCGCACTGAATTATGGAACTATAAATTATCGATACCTTGACAAACTTTCAATCACGGAAGCAAAGAATTATATGAAAGAAGGGCATTTTCCTGCAGGAAGTATGGGACCAAAAGTTCAAGCAATCGTTAATTTCTTAGAATCTGGTGGAGAGTTAGGGGTAATTACATCTATTGAAAAGATTAAAGATGCATTAGATGGAAAAGCTGGGACAATTTTTTGTTTTTGAATATTTATCGGAAAAAAACGCTTATTTTATGACCTTAAGCTAGTGGATAGAAAGATTTAAATATAAAATCGACAAAAAAGTATCTGAATCCAATCTAAATATTAAAAAATTTTAAAAAGTGATTAAGAATGAACAAGAAACTATACGCTTGTATATTATGTGTATCGATGATACTTATGATGATACCATTTATTTATTTTGATTCAACTGATGCATGTAAAGGAAAAGGGAAAAAAATAAAATACAATGTAACCATTGTCCGAGACGATTATGGAGTACCTCATATTTTTGCTAATAGTAAGGAGAAATTAGCATTTGGCTGTGGTTATGCTGTAGCTCAAGATAGATTATGGCAAGCTGATTTATATCGAAGACAAGCCTTTGGAAGTCTTGCTGAATTTGGTTTGGCAACTTTAGAATCAGATTATTACACTAGAAGTATGGGATATAGTAGAGAAGAATTGAAAGAGATATTTGATAAATGGGAACCAAAAGATCCTAAGGCTAAGTTGAAAGAAATGATGTTAGCTTACGTGGAGGGTATTAATTATCATATAGATGAAATAATGGAAGCATATAACAATGGAGATCCATCTTTAATGCCAGCCGAATACTATTATTATGGCCTTCCCATTGAACCTTTCACGATTGAGGATTGTGTTGCTATTGTTGTCATGATGGCTTGGCGGTTTGGTGGATGTGGTGGGGACGAATTAAGTTATGCAACAGCATTAATGGCGTTAGAGGAAGAATTTAAGGATTCTGATATTGCTTGGGGAGTTTTTAATGATCATTTTCCCCAAAATGATCCAGGAGCAGAAGTTACAATCCCTATAGAGGAAGCAGTTTGGCCAGATGTACAGAGCATTAATATAAATCCCCCCTGTATGTCTATTGATCTTCAAAATAGCATATCAAAAGTGTATCAAGAATATAATAAAATTCAGATGGGGCAAACAGAGTTATTTGATTCATTAGGGTTGCCGACTAAGTTTGGAAGTAATGCATTTATGGTAGATCCGAGTAAATCAGCTACAAGAAATGCCCTAGAGGTGGGTGGTCCCCAAATGGGGCAATCTATTCCTCAAATCGTGCTTGAAATGGGATTACATGGTGCTGGAATTGATGCTGTGGGTATGATGATGCCACATGCTCCAACCATCTTAATTGGAGCAAGCTTATATGGTGCTTGGACGTCAACGACAGGCGTTTCTGATGTAATGGACACTTATATTGAAGTCTTAAATCCAGAAGATCATACTCAATATTGGTATAATGGTGGATGGGTTGACATGGAAAAAAGAGTCGAAAAGATTTATGGACCTCTTAAATCCTACTATGAAGAACGAGACGTATATCGAACAATTCATGGACCAATTATCGGATGGGATGAAGATAATCATCTTTGTTTTACAATGAAAACCCCTTACTTTAAAGATGAATTAGCAGCAGAAGAAGGATGGTCAATGTTCCAACAATCAAAAAATATATATGATTTTAATGAAGCTTGTAAATTAGTTACGCCAGCTCATAATTTTTATTGGGTAGATAATAAAGGAAATATTGGTTATTGGCATGCAGGTACATTTCCTATTAAGCCTGAAACAGGAAAGGATGGGAGAGTTATAGATGATAGATTTCCATTATGGGGAACCGGAGAAGAAGAATGGGTAGGTGTTACTGGTCCAGATGAAATGCCAATCTGCATAAATCCTGAACAGGGATGGCTTGCTAATTGGAATAATAAACCCATAACAAATTGGCCTTATGGGGAATCTGATGCTGGATGGGGTGAAGGCCATCGTGTTAAGAGGATCATGCAACTACTATCTACAATGGATGATATAACATGGGATGATATGAATTCAGTTGTCATGGATGCTGGTTATAATCATATTCCAGGTATGAATTTATTGAGTTATGTCCTTGAAGCTGCTAGTGGATCCAGTGATCCTGATATTGTAGCTGCCTTACCTTATTTAGAGGCTTGGAATCATCATTATAATGATTATGAAGCGCCTCAGTGGCCAAGTTTTGACGCAACTTATGATGATCCTGGCTTAACTATATTTGATGCATGGTACGCGATGATTTTTGACGAAGTTTTTGATGATGATCTTCCACCATATCCTCCAATAGGACCTATTCATCGTGAATTTGCTTCTGTATGGCCAAGTACGATTATCCATGTTTTTGATGGACCTGAATCGAAATTACCCTTGAATTATGATTATCTCAATGGAGAAGATAGAAATACGGTAATCTTAAGAGTTTTAAAATGGGCTATTGGGAATTTAACAGATGAATACGGACCAGATATGTTAACTTGGCTTACACCCGTCATACAATGGTGGCCCAGCCAACTTGGGGCTCTACCTAAACCAGTAATGCATTATATGAATCGCGGTACATATAATCAAATTGTAGAAATGCCAAAACATAAATGGTATCATAAATACTGGAGTCGCGCTCCTTATGCGTATAATGTAATTCCACCTGGTCAAAGTGGATTTATTAATCCCCTTTTTGAATACAATCATGCTTATGACCAACTTGAATTGTACGAGACCTGGACTTATAAACCGATGAGATATAGTTTTTATGATATCTGGAAAGTAAAAGAAACGGTGACATATTTATACTTTAAATTTTATAAATAATGAAATAAGATCTAAAGCAAACTTAAATCTTATTTCAAAATTTTTATTTTTTTTAATCTGAAAGCTTCTTCTAACATTTTTACTTATTTAATAAGTGCTTTTTTTTGATAAAATATCAATTAAAGATGCAATTAGATACTTGGAAGAGAATCAATTTCCAGCTGGAAACATGGGCCCCTAAAGTTCAAGCAGTTGTGAATTTTCTTCAAATTGTTGGCAAACGAGTGATTATCACTTCTATTGATAAGACTAAAGATGCATTAAAAGGAGAAGCTGGAACTCACTTATATATAGATGAAAATGGTTAAATTAAACAATACTAAACATCATGAATATGAACTGAAGTTTATTCACTTATTATTAGGAAATCTCGTGGACAATTCTCGTTCCCTTGAGTGACGCTTTACCAAGACGGCTTTTTACTGTACCCGACATTGTGTCGCCATCAATTTTTGCTTTGAATTCAAATGTTAAAAATTTTCTCGAAGCTTTCCACATCAATGTGTCACCATCAATCTTTGCATCAATGATATCACTAGTTTCGTTACGTCGTTCCATTCTACCACTGACCGTATTACCTATAATAGAGATGTACAAGGTAGCTTTTTGTGTACTAAAAGGATTCTTCATTTCTAATTTCCACACTTCATTAACAGACATAATTGACCGCTTGAAGAAATCTCTTATACATTATATTATTTTCTAATTACAAATTTTTTTAATTAATTACTTTATTAAAAAAAAATGATTACATATTCATTTAATTAGGACTTTTTCTATTACTTTTAACGCCCAATCTATTTGTTCCTTTGTGATAACGAGAGGTGGGGCAAACCTAATAATTGTGGAGTGAGTATCTTTAGCTAAAATACCGTTATCTTTTAATTCTTCTACAATATGTCTAGCATTTGCTTTAAATTCTATAGCAATCAATAAACCTTTTCCTCTAACTTCTTTTATAGGAATTTTTGGACCTTTGGTAATGATTTTCCTTAAGCCTTCCAAAAAATATGCCCCATTTTCTTTCGCTCTCTGCGCTAAATGATCTTCAATATGAACTTCAAGTGATTTAATCCCCACTGCGGCTGCAATTGGATTACCTCCAAATGTTGAACCGTGTGTTCCAGGTTTAATAACATCTGGCCCAATAATATCTTTATTAGTTACTACAGCAGAAACAGGATATACACCACCACCTAAAGCTTTACCTAATAGATGCATATCAGGTTTTACATTTTCATGATCACAAGCGAATAATTCTCCCGTTCTTCCGAAGCCAGTTTGAATTTCGTCAGCTATCATTAAAATATTATACTTATTACAAATCTCTCTAACTTTTCTTACATATCCTTCTGGAGGAACTTTAACTCCTGCTTCTCCTTGTACAGGTTCAAAAAGAAAACCGGCTACTCTTTCTGGACCTAACTCTAAGATTTTATTCTGTAATTCTTCTGCATCTCCGTATGGAATTATGGAAAAACCTGGAGTGTATGGTCCAAAATTACCATAATACTTTACGGTCGAAATGTCGGTACTAATGCCAACAATGGTAATGGATCTCCCATGAAAGTTATCTCTACATACTATAATTTGAGCTTGATCCTTTGGAATTTTCTTTTTTATATAGCCCCACGCTCTACAGACTTTTAGCCCTGTCTCAACAGCCTCTGTGCCTGTGTTCATCGGTAAAGCCATAATTCCTGTCTTTTTTGGGTCATTAATATGAGGACCTACGACTTCACATAATTTCTTTAAAAATGGCCCCATCATATCATTATGAAATGCACGAGATGTAAGTGTAACTTTATCAGCCTGTTCTTTTAGTGCTTTTATTATCTCAGGATGACAATGTCCAGTGTTTTGGCTCGAATACGCAGATAAGCAGTCTAAATACTTATTTCCTTCAGGATCAAATACCCAAACTCCTTCTGCTTTAGAGATCACGACAGGAATGGGATGATAATTGTGAGCACAATAAATATGATCCATTTCGATATAATCTTTTGAACTTGGCATATAATTTCACAATTCTCTTTTTTCAAGAAATTCATTAAATTATAAATCATATTTAAGATTAAAGTTTTCGATTTTCTGAAATAAAAGAACTTGGGAAACTGATGGGATTCTGTAAAAAGCTTAAACAACAAGATTCATATTTTAAGAAATTCTATAATCTTTATTTATTTATATAATACAGTAAAATCTAAAAATGATTTGGATACATGAAAAACAAACTCATTATTAACATAATAGTGGCGAATTTGTTATGGAGTTTCATTCCAATAGTAGTTTCTAAATTATTTTTAGAAGTATCGATTATTATGGTAATCTTTCTAAGATTTTTAATTTCTGGTTTTGTATTACTAGTGTTGGTGGTGTTCCTAGTACTTATTAATAATAAATTAACTAAGAATAAATCAATTTCACTTAGATTTCTATTTAAAACCCTATTTCATAAAAATAGAAGATTTTTTGGTACAAAGAATATATCCTATTACGCATATCTTGGGTTCTTTGGGATAATTCTTCAAATAATATTTTTCTTTTTAACTCTAAAAGTGACTTCTATAACATTTACTATGGTTGGTTTTCTCCTCAGCATTATTTTGATCGCGCTCTATGAAAAAGGTGTGAATTTTAAAAAATTTGATATATTTAAGGCACTTTACATTATAATTCTATTGTTCACCATAGTTCTGCTAATATTTGTAGGAAGTACAGGAACACCGATTAGGTTAAATGGTATCATTTATCTGTTAATTTTTTCAGTTACTATTTCATTCCTTTATATCAGTATCAATAGAGATGCATATTCTAAATATGAAACTACCCAGATCAATGAAAATAAATATTATAAAATTCCGAGATTTCTCATTAAGATGGCATTTTCTTTCTTAATCGGAATAATTTTTATGATTCCACTTATTTTTATTATTTATCTGTTACCAATAGAGACTGATTTAACCTATGAAATAGTAAAATTTTTCGAGCAATTCCCAAATTTATTCTCGATTTTAGGCAGATGGGAAATTATTTTTTTAATTATCTTTTCAACGATTATACCATATCTTTTAGTCTTTATTGCTAATGTTAATTGGAAATCGGAAAGTCTGACTTATAGTCAATGGAATAGCATCCTAAACCTAATCGATCCTATGGGTTCAATTATATTTTCTGTTATTTTCGTGAATGAATACTTTCCTTTAGAACTTTTAATAATTGTAGTCTTTTTAATAATTACTACAGTGATACTTAGATATTCCCATGAAGTAAAGAATTTAGTTCAAGCTGTCTTATTATTAAAGATTCATAGGGGTTCAATGAATAAAGTTGCTTTGCGTGTCTTTAAATATTATGGAGTTACTTCCACATATGCTCTAATTGGGGCTAGTGATCTGCTCTTGAATGTGAAGATCAGTTCAATTAAAGATTTTTATGACTTAATAAATACAAGATTAAAACCATTAAGAGATATTCAAAATATAGAAATTTTATTTGCAAATCAAATAGAAAAAATAATAATATAAGGAGGAGAAATTAAATGGTAATTAAAGCAATTATATTATTTAAATTGGGAATCAGTGTAATTAAATCAGTTATTGAGGAATTAAAAAAAATCTCTCAAATTACCAAAATCATGTCATTGACAGGAGATTATGATGCATTAGCTGAAATCATAGTAGAAACTCCTGAAGAATTATATGAAATTTTTGCCAATAAAATCGATATGATCAATGGCATCACGATTTCAAATACCCATATGGTTATGAAAGAATTTATCAAATAAAACAAAATATATTACTTTTTTCTTTCTAATATTGCGTAAACTAACTTTTCGAATGCTTCTTCTACGTTTTCCCCTGACTTAGCACTTGTTTCAATGAAATAATTAGCTTTTAACTTTTTTGCTAATTTTTCACCTTTTTCGGTAGAGATTTTTTTCAAATCTGTCAAATCGTTTTTATTTCCAATTAGATGAAATTCCAAATCCTTTTTGGCAAATTTCTGTAGATCATTCAACCATTTTTCCCTAACATTTTCAAAAGTTTTAGGGCGAGTCATATCATAAACTATGAAAGCTCCTTGAGAACCTTGGAAAAATAAATTACGCGATAGATCATATTTTGTTTGACCAGCTATATCCCATAATATTAAACGGATTTTAGCATTAAGATCAACTAGATCTAGCTCCTTTATAACAATGTTTACACCTAAAGAAGGTTTATAATCAGTTTCAAAAGAATGTTGGATATATTGATTTATTAGAGAAGTTTTTCCTACCGCACTATCTCCTAATATAACAATTTTAAATATTAGTTGACGTTTTTGGTCTTCAGACATGACTTTAATTTTTAGAGCTTTAATCACAAAAAATTTTCTTATTATTAATTTTTTAGGGAAATGGGATTTTGAAAATTTAAAAGATTAAATATTTTAAATCCCAAAATAAATTATTAAAGATGGATAAGAAAGATATTAAGTTTTTCAAACGGATTTTAATCTTAATTGGATTATTGATAGCATCATTAGTATATTTGAACATTAATAGAAGTTTAAGCTATTATAAGTATGAAAGAGTAGAATTTCAATCAAGTGGTGCTACTTTATATGCGAATTTATACTATCCTTCAAGAAACTTAGATTTTCAATCTAATAGACCTTTAGTTATATACTGTCATGGAATTGGGAGTCAGAGAGATTTTGATTTAAGAATCCCAATAGAATTAACTAAACGTGGTTTTTACGTTGCTGCATTAGATTATCATGGTCACGGAGAAAGTGGGGGTAGTATAACTGATATAGATCCAAGCGGAATTCCTGCATTAGCACAAGATTGTTCCAGACTCTTAGATAAATTAGAAGCAATGCCTTTTTATTCAGATGTTAATACTTCCCAAATTGGATTAATTGGACATTCGCTCGGAGGAATGGTTGTTCTTATGAATCAAGCACTTGATCCTCGTTTCAATATAACCGTTGCTTGGGCGCCATTAGTTAATTTTGATCCTCAACAACTTGGAATTTATCAAATAACTGAATACGCAAAATATATCCCTGTGAATCTTTTAAACACAAGTAATACACATAACCTGCTTATAATTATGCATGTATATGATGAGATGTTAGATTTCGAGGATCAAGCGTTAGTAGCTAAAAATTTAACAGGTTGTGAAGTTATAAACATAACATGGCCCTTAATAGGTGGCGGTCATCAATTACTTGATGATGTTGTAATCATTGATTCAATTCAATGGTTTGAAACAAATTTTTTTGGGTCTCTTAGTATTAATGGACCAATTTTTATTACTTATTATATAAACTATGTAGTAATCTTTATTACTTTAGGTCTTCTATTTTTGATAATCTTATTATTAATTTCTTATTCTTCAAAATTTTTCGCTAAAGAAAAAAGGTTTAGGAATAAAGAAGAAAAAAATCAGTATATTGATGATATATTAAAACCTGAGATAGAAGAACAATTTCCTAAACATAAAATCTTCATTACAATTATAAAAATCATTTTCTATTTAGCTATATTTATTTTGAACTGGGAATTGTTTGAAAGGATTTTTGGGCTCCCAGGGATTTTCCTTGCTTCACTTAATATTCTGTTAATATATGGAATTATTGAGTCTTTAATTTATCTGAGAAAATATAAGGCAGATATAGGAAAAATTAAATTAAAAGAACTCCTTGAAACGCAAGTTAGTTTAAGGATACTAATCTTTTTATTAATATATTCCGCTTATTTTGTTATAGTTTATTTTATTTTCTTATTCTCACCATCTAATCCATTATATAGTTATATCATCCCAGTTAGTGTTATCCTTATGTCATTAACTGTTATAACAATTACTATTGCGATATTTGGATTGAGAATTTATCTTAAAAGAAAAAGAAGAGCTGATATTAAAACTGATTTAAAAAATATTTTCAGATTCAAGATTCATTATAAGTATTTCATATATTCTACAGTTTGTTCATTGTATTTTATTCTCATTTATCTAATTTTTTCCTTTTTTTATCCATTTGCTTTTATGTGGCCATCTAATTATCTTAATTTTGTTATAGGATCAATTACAGCATTTCCTGTTTACTTTTCTATGGAAATCTTATATAGGAAAGTAATCTATCCTCATTTAGGCTTTATTAAAAATGAATGGTCAAAATCTAAAATAATAATCATTTTAGCTATTTATGTACAAATAAATCTAATGTCTTTAACGTGGTCATGGGCTTTCTTTCCTTCTGTAATATTTACTTATTTAATCCTATTAATTGTGGTTATTCAAAATACAATTATTTTTCAGCACACAAAGTCATTTGGTTCTGTAATTCTAAGCTCATTTATAATTATTCAATTGTTTTTTTCCGCTGTTGTATCTAATGCTCTTGGAATAAGTGCTGTTCTCCATTTATTTGTAAAAATATAGCACTTTTTATTGACTTAAACTTAATAAGTTTTCTACTCTTTCTGTCAATATTAAAAAAATAGTAACATTGGAGGGCATTACGATTGAATATTATAATTCTTCATGGGAGTCCGAGAAAAAATAAAAATTCAGATACGTTAGTAAAATATCTCATTAATGGAGTGAACAAAAATAAGGATCATCAAATAAAACATTTCTATTTAAATGATCTGAATATAAGCCCCTGTCAAGGATGTTTAACTTGCGCAACTTCTATTAATCATAGATGCGCTATTCAAGATGATATGCAGGAGATTTATAGCTCATACATTGATGCAGATATTATTGTATTTGCAACACCTATGTATTGGGGTTATATGACTGCTCAATTAAAGACAGTAATGGATAGAATGGAAGCGCTTGCATGGGAGCATTTTTATCATAAACATTTTGTAGTTATAATCACTTATCGGCATCATTTTGAATCCACTGCTGCATTCTTTGAACGAATAGCTCCTTTTTTTGACATTCGATTAGACTTTATCATATGTCAGACTTATGATCCAAGTAGCCAAAAAGATATTCCTATTGAAAAACTTAAAGATAAATTAGAAGAAGCATATAATTTAGGTATCAAGTTAACAAATTAAATAACTATAGAGAGGATATTAAAATCAAAATCCTACTACTTGACCATCTTTTCTTTTATCTGAGGCGCCTAAATATCCATCATCTAACTTATAAATGATTTGCCCTCCACCAAAATCAAAGAAGTGTGTTTTGGAAATACTATGACCTAATTGAGTTAATCCTTTAATTATAGTCTCTTCATATTCATTCTCAACATTAACTTTAAGGCCTTGCATTACTCTCCATCTTGGTGCATCAAGAGCAGCTTGTGGGTTTTGTCCATACTCAAAAATCCTAATCATCATTTGTGCGTGTCCTTGAGGTTGGAATTGCCCTCCCATTACACCGAAACTCATTAAAGGTTTTCCCTTTTTTGTAACAAAAGCAGGAATTATCGTATGAAAAGGTTTTTTATTAGGAGCGACTTGATTTGGATGCCCTTTAACTAAAGAGAATCCGCAACCTCTGTTTTGAAGACTTATTCCTGAATTGGGTATCACAATTCCGGATCCAAATCCCCAAAAATTCGATTGAATATAAGATACCATCATTCCATTAGAATCTGCTGTAGTAAGATACACAGTATCCTCATTTTGGGGGAATCCATATTCGAATTTCTGAGCATAATTTAGATTAATAAGACTTGCTCTTTCATTCAAGTATGATTCTTTTATTAACTGCGTAGGATCAAATTCCATAGTATTTATATCAGATAAGTAGCGATTGGTATCAGAAAACGCTAACTTCATAGCTTCAATTTGTAGATGTAAAGACTCTATAGAATCAGGCCTATAAGAATTTAAATTAAATTGCTTAAGAATACCCAACATGATTAAAGCGGTTATACCTTGACCATTAGGGGGGATTTCATATAAGTTTATACCGTTGAATACAAGCGAGATTGGTTTTTCCCAAGTAGCTTGATGATTCTCTAAATCTTCCAAACTAATTAATCCTCCAGTTTCTTCGGCATAATTAACTATTTTTTTTGCTAGAATGCCGTTATAGAACGCCTCTCCTTGTGTTTCTGCAATAAGTCTAAGGGTTTTAGCATGATGTGGTAATTTTAATAGTTCTCCTGCCTGTGGTGCTCGATTATTAGGCATAAACGTACTCCAAAACACTGGAAATTTTCTTTTTTTATACATCAGGGATTGCAACTTCCAAACCTCAGCAATTATAGGAGATATTAAAAACCCACATTCAGCATATTTTATAGCTGGTTCAAATAATGTTTTGAAAGGTAATTTTCCGAATCTTTCTGAAAGGGAAACCCAAGCCGAAACAGCTCCAGGAACTGTCACAGAATCCCATCCTAATTGTGGCATAGCTTTATAGCGTGAAAAGTGTTCGAAAGTCCAATTTGACGGTGATTTTCCTGAAGCATTCAAACCAATTAACTCTCTACCATCCCATAATATCGCAAAAGCATCACTACCGATTCCATTATTTACAGGTTCCACTACAGTTAATGCAATTGCTGTTGCTATAGCTGCATCTACCGCATTTCCTCCACTTTGAAGCATCTTTAACCCGGCTTGGCATGCAAGGGGTTGAGAAGTAGCTACTAAATTTTCTGCTAAAATAGGCATTCTTTTTGATGAAAAAGGAAATTTCCAATCGAATTTCTGTGCCAACTAGATTCACTCCTGACAATCATTAATATAATCGTTCCCGATTAACAAGCTCTTTTATAAAATAAGATGCAACAATTTCTGCATTAGTCCCTGGACCAAATCCTGCATCATAACCAAGCTCTTTTGCTAATTCATTACTTATTCTAGGCCCTCCACAAATAAGAATAATTCTCTCTCTTATTCCTTCTGCTTCTAATAATTCTACTAAATTAGTTAAATTCTTTATATGAATACCTTTTTGGGTAACTGTTTGGGAGACAAGGAGTACATCTGCTTTCATCTCAATTGCCTTTTTTATGAATTCCTCATTTGATATTTGGCTTCCCATATAATAAGCATTTATCATTTCAAAACTCTCAAGCCCCTTATGTCCTGCATATCCCTTCATTGAGATTATTGCTGATATTCCAACGGTGTGGGCATCGGTGCCAGTAGTTGCTCCAAGTACTATAACTTTTCGCTTAATGTTGGAACGAATATAATCATTAATTTCCTTAATCTTCATTTTCTCGACTTCCACAGATCTAATTTTGATTTTTGTATAGTCAATAGAGAAATTTACTTGACCATATACAATGAAAAATGTAAACCCAATATCTAGACTTTTATGATAAACTACATCAGGATCTTCCAAACCTAATTTTTCAGCTATATTTTTAGCAGCAACAATTGCTTTTTCCCCATCATTCAGGGGGAGTGTAAAACTGACTTGAATTTTACCATCATTAAGGGTATCACCATATGGTTTTACACTTCTATAATCTATAGTTTTATTTAATTCCATTAGATTTCACCAACACTTAATTCTTTTTTCATAACTTCTAAAAATGGATTAAAATAGTTTTTCTCCTTTTTCACTACACCCTCTAAACCCTTTCCTGCATCTTTTTCTCTCTTAATATTTGCAAAAATTCCTTTTTCAATTGTATTAAATAATCCTTCTTTCTCAATCTCTAATAATAATTGAAATGCTCCTCTCAAAACAAAATTAGCTCTTTTTTCTATTATACCTCCTTTCTTAAATGTGATCTCTTCACTTATTGACCTCAGATTATTAAATATATATTGCGCATTTTCAATAGATAATGCTCTATCTGACATAAAAGGCGTGTGAATTGCTTCTGTTAACATTCCTAACAAATGTATCTTTTGATTTGTCATAATCGTAATAATATTGAATAAGGCATCTTGGATGTGGCCCTTGAATATATTTCCAGACATAAATTTTGTTGGGGGCATATATTTTAATGGAGAGTTTGGAAAGATTTCTCGAGCCATTTCTGCTTGAGCTAATTCAAATAAAAAGCCATTTTCTAAATCTGGATTCATTTCAAAAGCATGACCTAATCCCATTTGTTCTTCTCTCAATCCAGCAAGGAAGGCGAATTGTTCATTAATAAATTGAGAAGCTAAAACAGTATGGGCTGCTTCATATGCATCGGCAGTAGTAAGATAATTATCTTCGCCAGTATTGATTATTACTCCAGCATAGGCATTAATCATTCTTGAAAAGTATTGATCGATTATCGTCCTCTGCATATTTATGTCTCTAAAGAGTATTCCATAAAGTGCATCATTTAACATGACGTCTAATCGTTCGAAAGCACCCATGACTGCTATCTCGGGCATACATAATCCAGAACAATAGTTAGTTAATCTAATATATCTTTTTAATTCTTCACTCACTTCATCTAAAGCCTGTCTCATAAGTCTAAAATTTTCTTGAGTTGCAAAAGTTCCTCCATATCCTTCTGTAGTTGGACCATAAGGTACGTAATCTAGAAGACTTTGACCAGTGGACCTAATGACCGCTATTATATCTGCACCTTGTCTTGCTGCAGCTTTTGCTTGGACTATATCTTCATAAATATTTCCAGTTGCCACGATTACATAGATATAAGGCCCTTCTTTATCGCCATATCTTTTAAGCAGTTCATTCCTATTTTTTTTATTTTGTTTTATCTTTCCAAGTGCTCCTTTAACTATAGGTTGAATTGTTTTCTTTATTTTATTTAGATCATTAAGTTCTAAAGTTAAAAGATCCAAATTCTCATTTGCAATTTGTTCCGCTATTTTTTGGGGATTTTGACCAGTATGTATCATAGCATTTCCAATTAATAGAGAGACCCCAGTTCCAAGTTTGTCTTTCTTATTAATATTATCAATAACAATATTTGGATAAGGTACTCCAAAATCATCGACTCCATCTATGCCCATTAATCTGCAAACAGTTCTCTCAATAGTGGTTGTAGTATGTTGATCAATAAATTTTTGGGTATCTAATGCTATTTTTTTGGCTTTATCTCTTGATTTTTCTACAATATTGAAGTCAATATTTAATTTACTCATAACCATTTCGAGTTTTCCTCTATTTTTTCAAATGTTTAATTAAATTAATTGAGTTAACTTGGTCCAAGATTATAAACAGGAACTTTAACTTTTTCTTCGAACAGTTTTAAAAATTTTTCTTCATTAAAATTCAATCCATCTGGAGAAATTGGATTGATAGTTATCGCAATAACGTTTATTGGATTCAATACTTTTATGAACCCTCCTTTCTTATGAAATCTATTGAATATATTCTTACTTAAAAATAACCTGGTTCCATCTTCAACCAAGAATGTTAGATTCTTATACTTATTTGTTATCCTCATTAAATCTTCTAATAATTTGTCGGTTAAAGCTCCCTTAATTACAATATATTTTGAATTTATATCTAAATTTTCTTTAATTTTTTCTGCTGCATCTAAAGCAGTTTGTAAATCCAACTTTTTAACAGAATAATCCTTGTTTATAATTCCGACATTATTGTCTGCAATAATCTTTTTTGCTAATGTTAAGATTTCATGATTAGTCTCATTTTGAAGTGTTAACAATTCTAGAGTAAATATTGTCATGTCAACAACTTTCTTCATATCTTCTGATACTGATGCTCCGGTTGAGATTATAGTGGCCTCTGATATCAAAGGTGTAGCATAGGCTCGCCTATCAAATGCTCCATCGATAAGAATTATTTCACATCCAAGACTTTTTAGTTCCTTGCATATTGGAGGTAATTGGGTACTAATCGAAGGACCTGCGAGTTCAATTAAACCAGATTTTTGTGCTCTTAAAATTAAGACCTCACCCATAGGAGTGCTTATTCCCGTGTTTTTAATGATTTCAAATTTTATATCACTATTCTCTATACTTTGTTGAGCAGTTGCAAAGTAGGTGCCTTTTTCAGCATAGATTCGAGGTTTTGGAAGGTTTGTAATTACATCGTATTCCTCTCCATCCCTTCCTATAGATGTCAAACCTAGTTTATGTCCTTTCAAATTCTTTATTAAATGGTTCAATGTTGTAGTTTTACTTACATTTTTAGCGAGACCTATTATTGAAATTATAGAATATTTAGTAATGCTATCAATAAATTTGGTAATAGGTTCCATATTCTCGCCAAAACTATTAGATATAAAATAATATCTGAAAAGTTAAAATCAACTTTTCTTATTTTAGAATTATTTAGTGACCTTTTTCCGTCTTAACTTTCTCATCAAATCTCCAGGCTCAATTGTCCTTTTTTGACCACTTAATAAAGCACTAACTCCAATTTGCTTTTCACAATCTTCGCAATGACAATTAGGATGATAATCTACAGGTTCATCATAAGTTGTAATTACGCCTTCGAAATTTCTTAGTACTACTCGTTTGTGTCCTTGAGAAATTGTGTAATCTGGCATAACCGGTATTTTCCCACCCCCTCCAGGGGCATCTACTACAAATGTAGGAACACAGAGACCAGAGGTATGTCCTCTTAAACCTTCAATTATTTCAATTCCTTGTGCAACACTTGTTCTGAAATGTCCTAATCCCATTGAAAGATCACACTGGTATATGTAGTACGGCCTGACTCTTATCTTTACTAATTCGTGGACTAATTTTTTCATGATATGAATACAGTCGTTTATTCCTCTCAATAAGACAGATTGATTTCCAAGAGGTATCCCAGCATCAGCTAGCATTTCACAAGCTCTTGTAGAATCTTCTGTAATTTCATTAGGATGGTTGAAATGTGTATTAAACCAAATAGGATGATATCTTTTCAAAATTTCACACAATTCTGGAGTAATGCGGAATGGATTTGTTACTGGCGCTCTAGATCCTATACGTATTATCTCAACATGGGGAATTTTTTTTAATTTTTTTAGAATTAGTTCTAGTTTTTCAT
This sequence comes from Promethearchaeota archaeon, assembly GCA_048940445.1. Lineage (GTDB taxonomy): Archaea > Asgardarchaeota > Lokiarchaeia > Sigyniarchaeales > SOKP01 > SOKP01. The sequence continues at coordinate 12,610 of JBHLON010000025.1, read as the reverse complement.
CAGACATTAACAAGGCATCGCCTCCGGATAATAACACATCCCTAACTGAAGGAGTTTTTTGGATATATTCGATACATGCATCTATTTGGGATTGTGGAGGTGCTTTATCATGATGACCAGCAAATCTTCTCCGAGTACAATGTCTACAATACATTGAGCAATTTTCAGTAACTAAGAATAATACTCGGTCGGGATAGCGATGTGTTAATCCTTCAACAGGAGAATCAGCATCTTCACTTAAAGGGTCTTTAAGATCCCCAACATATCTTTCTAACTCATGAATTGTTGGAATAGCTTGTTTTCTAACAGGATCATACGGATCGTTGGGATCAATTAAAGATAGATAGTAAGGAGTAATTGCCATCCGATACTCTTGTAAGATTCTGGGATCATCTTCTTCCTTAGTTAATGTAATATATTTCTTGAGTTCTTCTAATGTAGTAATCCTGTTTTTGACTTGCCAGCGCCAATCACACCATTCCTTATCAGTTATATCACCAAATAATTCGTTTCTTCTATTGACTTTCATGATGATTATTTCTAAATTTTTTCTATTTCTTAACAATTTATTAAAAATATGTTTGTTCAAATAATTTTGCAATTTTTGAAGTTTTAAATAGTGAATTTTTAACCCGCGTTTTATGCAGAAGATTTTTAAAGAGATAGAACAAAATCGTTATCTAATCAATAAAACAAAAATTTGTATATTTTGGATACTAAAATTTTTTTTAAAATTCATGCATAAATATTAATATGAAAGTTCTAATTAAGCCAAGATTAGAGATAGTAAACCTTCTTTTAAGGGAAGATGTTAAAAATAATATTAGACAATCATTTGGACCAAATATAGATGTAATTTTTTATAACGAGGTTAGTAACGACGAAAAGGTACAAATAATTAAAGAAATCGATGTCCTTATTGGTCCAAAGATAGAGGTATCTGAATTAGATTTATATAAGAACATAAAAATGCATCAAACGTTTGCTACAGGTTTAGAAGGCTATAATTTTTCTTTTTATAAGAAAAATAATATTCTTCTTTGTAACTCCCATAACCATTCTAAAATTATTGCGGAATATGGTTTTGCTCTTTTATTTTCAATTTCTAAAGAATTGATTGCAAATGACCAACTTTTAAGAGAAGGTAACTGGGATTATACACAGTTTCCCTCTATAACTTTATTTGGGAAAAAAATTTTATTTCTGGGCTATGGAAATATAGCACAAACCTTTAAAAAGTTATGTGAACCATTAAATATGACCTTTATTGCAGTGAAAAGAACTAAACCATGCGAAGATCCTGAGGTTGAGATTTACACCCCAGATCAGAAGTTAGCAGCTATAAGACAAGCTGATATCATTATTAATACCCTTCCTTTAACAAAAAATACCGTAAATTTTCTTGATGCACCTGAGTTTGATGTTATGAAGGAATCTGTGATAATTGTTAATGTAGGTCGTGGTGATACTATAAATGAACGAGAATTATATACAGCACTAAAAGATAGACGAATTAGGGGTGCAGCCTTAGACGTGTGGTACAACTATCCAGAGGTAAGAGGAGCAGAAAAGCAAGATCCAATGCCATGTTATCCCTCTAAATTTCCATTTCATGAGTTAAAGAATTTAGTTATGACTGCTCATAGAGCTTGGCAATCAGATGCACTAATGACGGATATTAAACCATTTCTTTATAATGTGAACAGATTTATCAAAGGTGAAAAACCTTTAAATATTGTAAACCTTGATGAAGAATATTAGTTTTTCCTTTATACTATTTTAGATACTTTTCTTCGAATATTTTTCTTAAAACTTCAGATTCTCGTAGTAAATCTAAAGCTAATTGAGCATGTCCTTTAGTATAACCGTTTCCTATTACCATTGTAACATCTTTTCCTATACCTTCAGCTCCTAGAGCTGCTTTTGTAAAATTTGTTGCCATTGAAAAAAAGTATACTATCCCACCTTCTCGTACTGGTAATATACTAGACATTTCAGTGTTAGGAATACTCAAACAATTAAATGAGATATCTACTTCTTGATTGTCATTAACTTTCAAAGTTTCTTCCAATATATTAATAGGATTTAAAACATCGGCAACTATTACTTCATCACAAAATTCTGTTAATTTAAGAAATCCTGCTCTTGCTGTACTTCTCGCTTGACCAATTACTTTTCCCTTTTTTCCCACCATTTTTTTGGCAATATATGAGCATAAAAGACCAGACTTACCAGTTGCACCAAGAATTAGTACTGTATCATTTTCTTTTACTAATTTTTTTACTTGAGCAGGGGCACCTGCAACATCGAGTACTGCTAATGCTAATTCATCTTCCATATCATCTGGTAATTTAGCATAAATTCCACTTTCAAATAATATTGCCTTGCCCTCAATTTCAACACGATCTATTTCTGGATATATATTAATGATTTTATCAATTCTAAGAGGTGTTAAGGAAAGAGAAACTAAAGAAGCAATTTTATCTCCAGTCTGCAAATCAATTTTATTTTTAAGAACATCCCCAATTTCTTCAACTCTTCCAATTAACATTCCTCCAGAACCCGTAACTGGATTTTGCATCTTTCCCTTTTCTTGGACAATTTCTAATATTATTTCTTCAATAACAGCAAGATCATCATTAGCTACCCTTTTTATCTGTGCAAAGCTAGCAGCGTCAATGTTTAAATAGTCAACATTAATCAAAATCTCATTGTCAAATATTTCCATATCATTAGATAGTTTATTTGCAGCTTGGGGTAAACTACCAGCAGGTTCAATTACTCTATGTATTCCATATTTATTTCCTTTTTTCATTCTTTTCACTCCTTTTGAAAAATACGCTTTACTTAATATTTAATAGATTAAGAGATTCCTAAAATTTTTCGCGCGTCATAAGGAGATGCTAATTCCCTGTCAAACTCACTGGCTATCCTTACAACTTTTTCGACTAATTGAGAATTAGATTCAGCTAATTTACCTTTAGAAATATATATATTATCTTCAAAACCTACTCTAACGTGACCGCCCAAACTTAAGCTAGTTATAGCCATTGGAAATTCATGTTTGCCTATTCCTGTCACCGTATATGTAGAATTTGATGGCAAACTCTCAATTAAAAATATTAAATCTCTAGTTGAGGCTTTAATACCTCCATTAACACCTAATACTAAATTAAAGTGCATCGCATCTTTTATATACCCTTCTTCATGTAGCTTTAAAGCCATATCTATCATTCCTTTATCAAAACATTCTAATTCTGGTTTAATATTTCTTTTATACATCTCTTTAGCAAAATATTTTATCGAATTTTCAGTATTAATAAAAATATCATCTGCACCGAAATTCATGGTCCCACAATCTAAACTTGCCATCTCTATATTTTCCAAATAGATAGATTGAATTCTCTCTTCATTACTCATTCCAACGGCTCCACCCGTGGATGGCATGATAATTACATCTGGACATCTTTTCTTAATTTCATTAATACAAGTTTGAAATCTATCTTTATTTTGCGTAGGAGTTCCATTGTCTTCTCGTACATGTAAATGAATAATACTAGCTCCAGCTAAAAAGGCTTTTTCTGCCTCAATTCCTATTTCTCTCACCGAATAGGGTATATTTGGATTTTGATCTTTTGTGACTTCTGCTCCACAGATAGCTGCGGTAATAATTAATTTTACCATAACAAATACTTAATATTATTTATCCCTTACAAAAGTTTTTATATATCCTAAACTATATTAATATATAGTGAAAGCAATAAGTATATCCTAATCTATATATAAATATATATAATATATATACTAAAAATGGCGAATAAAAATAAATAATCCTAAATGGTTTCAATTGTCCCTTATTAAAAGGATATTATTTCTGATACTAATAGGAATTCATGCTGTTTTATTTGTCTTTTTTCTTATTATTTCTAATCCAAATCTTCTATTAACTACTCTTGAGTCTAGTTTCTTTTTCATTCTTGTTTCTGGAGCACTATATACCTTTTTCATTAAGAATCCATATTATTTACAGTTCTATATTGGAATAATAGTTGCTACTATAGTTGTTGCTATAGTCATTCCGATTAGTTTAGTAGTTCTTATACCAGAGTTAATTTTTCTAATAGTTTTAGCAACTAGGGGTCCAAGCTCTGGTCAGATTTATATTAATATGAAAGCTTCAAAGCAAGAAAGACTCCCTTATTATGATCAGACCTCAGTTCGTATGTATAATATGTTTCTTGGACCTCCAACATCCGGAACATTAGGTTTTAGAATGGATGAGATTTGGAATCCAGATAGTAATAAATCCACTGGGGATGAAAAGAAAGAATTATATCTTAAAAAGAAATATATGATGTGGAAAATAACAGTTATTAGTCTATTTTGTACTATCGGCTTTTTAACTACTTCAATTATGTCATTGATACTACATTTTCTTTAATTCTGCCATTGATTCAAAAATCATATCTGCAGCATAATCTAAATCTTCATATGAATGCCGATAACAAATATAACCATGATGAAAAGGTTGTAAGAAAACCTTCCGTCTAATTAATTGTCGATAAAATTCTTCTCTTAATTTTCGGTATAGAAATTTAGGATCAGGTAAGAATGTGATATATGGCATCCATGGTTCTCCTGTAAATTTACAAGGAATATCATATCTATCAATAATTTCTTTAACTCTCTTTGCAAAATGAGTACCCTTTTCAGATATATCCTTTAAAACATTTTCACGCAGTAAAATTTCTATAGTTTTCAATGAAGCAATCTGAGAAAGACTATTTGGAAAAAATGTAGAACTCAAAAATACCTTCTCAACTAACACGTCCATGAACTCTGCTTTTCCTGCTAGTATACTAATTGGGTATCCATTTCCCATTGCCTTTCCAAAAGCAGCTAGATCGGGAATTACATTGTATAACTTCTGTGCTCCTCCCATATCCACTCTAAAACCTGTCCTAATTTCATCATAGATTAATAAGGCATTATTTTCAGTGGATAACTCTCTTAGCGTTCTTAAGAAACCTTTCTCAGGTTTTTGCACTTCTCTGCCTCCTGGTGTATGTATTGGGTTTACTATAATCGCAGCAACTTCATTTTTATATTTTTTAAATAGCTTTTCTACTTGTTCTGTGTTGTTAAATTCAAACTCATAGATATCTTCATATAATTTTTCTGGAATTCCAGCTTCTATTCCATGGACTTCGCTGAAAGCATCATACCATCCATGATAACCACATGATAGTATTTTTACTTTTTTTGTAAATGCTCGTGCAACCCTGATTGCGGCAGTAGTAGCGTCAGTTCCCATCTTCATTAATACTAATTTTTCACAACAAGGAATAAGTTTTCTTAGAATTTTCGCAAGTCTATTTTGTATTGGCTGAGTTAATGACATGCAAAAACCCTTGTTTTTGATTTGTTCAATTACCGCATTATCTATTTCTTGTTCTCTGTGTCCAATAATTATGGGGCCATAAGCGCATAACATATCAATATATGAATTTCCATCTACATCAGTGACCCTACCCCCTTTCCCATCTTCAAAAAATATGGGATATTCCCCTTCAACGAAATTATAGGGTCGACGGATACCCAAAATAGCTCCAGGTATTAATTTTAACGCTTCGTCATATAACTCAAAGGTTCTCGTTAATTTTAATTTATCAAGCATAAAATTTCTCCAATTATCTCTCATAGATCTTCTAAATATAATTTATAATTATGGAAATGATTTAAATGAATTTTATCGTAATTTTTTGATAAATTTAATATCTTATAAAATTTTAGGATTTTTTATTTATAATCATAAGATAGTCGTCTCTACCTATTTATACAGAATAATGGATGCATATTATTATGCTCTTTTTTTATTACTTAATAGATTTAACATTAGGTGATAGTGAAGTGCCAAAATTAATTTGTAATGTATGTGGAAATGAACGTGAAGTTCCGAAATGTTGTGACAGATCAATGATAGTAAAAGAAGGATATTTATTATGTTGTTGTAATCCAGAAGGATGTGGTTATCAAGAAATTCCCAAATGTTGTGGTACAACTATGGAATACATAGGTGAATAAACTTTTTATGAAAAAAATTAAAGAGTTTAAAAAATTAGTTACCAAACGAGGTTATTAATAATCTCTTTGGCTTTTTCTGCTTCTTTCTTACCTAGAATCTTCCTTATCCGTAAATCGTTAATCGCATCCTCAAGTTGAGTGTCAAGATTTTTAATATCCATTAAGTTACCTGATTCACCACCTTTTTCTACAAGATTTACCATTGCATTATCCTTATTCATTAAATCTCTTAATTTATTCCTAAAGGCGTCTGTAGCTTTTGTTCTCTGCATCTTACCTTTTTCAATGAGGATTGGAAATATCGGTGCTCTTTCAGTGGTCCTCCTTGTGTTTGGATCAATGAAATAAAAAATAAACATTGGAACACCAACAACAACATTTTGAGTCTTTATTTCTATTGTATAGGTTCTAAAGAAATTCTGTACTCCCGTCATTTCACTATCTTTTACACTCTCGATATTATCTAAACAAGATTGTTTTTCCAATTTAATTTTACCCACAATATCTTCTGCACTGGTTAAATCACTGCTTAACGCACTATGTTTTGAATCGATTTTACTTTTTACTTCTGAAATTTTTTTTTCTAAATCTTTTATTTTTTGTTGTTTTGTTTTCTCTAAATCAATAATTTCCCTTTGGATATTCTTCCTTAATTGATCGAGTTCAGTATTATATCTGTTTATTGAATTACCTAAATCTTGATATTTTATCTCTAAATCCTTTACAGACTCTTCTACTTCAAAGAGGTCACTTTTATTTATTGCACTTCTAAGTCGATCAATACTTGTTTTTATTGAGTTGTTATTGTTATAGAAATCACTTGTTTTGTCATTTACTTTATACTTCCCCGACTTTACTAATTCTTCAGGGGATTTTTCTATTTTTCGGGCTTTTTCTGCTTCTAATTCTTTATTTAATACGGCTAGTTGTTTCTCTTCTTCACTTGTATCCACTTTTTTCCCTCTTATTTTATCCGCTTCTTGTGCTCCTCGTTGAATCCAAACATCACACAATTTGGTAATTTCAGTCCCGTAATCATCAAGCATTTTAATGTCTTTTTGGGAAACATACTCAAGAATCTCTGGGATTATTTTTGCTTGATTAATACTTTTAGGAATTGGCCCCCCTTCTAAAGTGAAATAAGGTTCTCCAAAAGCTCCAACTCCATATTGATTTAAGAAAAAATTCTTAAAATATTCGACTTCACTAGAGTTAAACAATGCCTCTTGGATTACTGTGCCTCTCTTGAAATATTTACTCTTTTTTAAGTAATTACTATTATATGATTGTAAAGCATTTAAAAATGTTTCTGGATCTGCTCCCTTGATTATATTTCCAGGAGGAGGTGGCATTTGAGAAAATTGTCCGACATTTAATTTTTCTTGTTTATTTAATAAATAACTACATACACAAGCTCTTGTTTCGTTTAATGGAACTAATCTCACTGGCCAAAAACACATGGAGATCTTATTGATTTTTCCTAACTTGTTAAGAGTTTTTCCATAGAGATTAATACATTCAATTAAAGCCATTGCCATTTCATCTAACAATGTAGCTTTACTCCGAGCAGGGAGGACTTCACCAACATTTATTAAAAAAGGAATGATTTTATCAACCATTTTTGAATCACATGCCGTTTCTATATTAAATCTTAAAAAGAGCTAAATAATTAAATTTTTGGTTTTATTCAAAATTATTTCTTTACATGTGAAAATCTGATAATTAAATTTAAGCTATATATTTAATTTGGATATATTAACTATTGTAATTAAACATCAAAAAAGATTAAAAGAATTTGATAAGTTATGGAAGGTAAATTTTTAGAAGGAAAAGGGGTTCTAATTACAGGTGCGGCATCTGGATTTGGAAAGGGTGTTGCGAATGCTTTTGCTGAACGAGGAGCAAGTTTGGTTTTAGTAGATATAAACAAAGAACTTTTAGAACAGACGTCGCAAGATATAGAAAAGAAAACTAGCCAAAAAGTAATACCAATCTTATGTGATGTTTCAAAATCAGATCAGGTAGAAGCTATGGCAAAGCAAGCTTTTCAGGAATTAGATAATATTTATATCTTATTTAATAACGCGGGTGTAGGTTATCCTTATGGTTTAGATTTATTAAGGACAAAAGAAAAAGACTGGGACAGGATATTAGCGATAAATTTAAAAGGCCAATGGTTGGTCTCAAAATTTATCTGCAAAAGAATGAAAAGGCAATCATTTGAACCATTGGTAGGAAAAGTAATCCACACCGCATCGATCGCAGGAATGAAAGCGGACAATAAGACACCAGTTTATACTATTAGTAAAGTGGGGATTATTGCAATGGTCCAAATGCTAGCTCAGAGTCTGGCACCAAAGATTACTGTAAACGCAATCTCTCCTGGTTATCATGTAACTGGAATATATGATAATAGAGAAGATGCTGTTAAAGTGATTATGGAGGATGGCCATGTTAAAACTCCGTTAAATCGCTTAGGAACGATTCAAGATGTAGTGAATCTTATATTATTCTTAGCTTCTCCTTTATCGGATTTTATAACGGGTCATAATTTCCCAGTCGATGGTGGAATTATTGAAGTGGGAGTTCCAGCATATTATATCAAATCAGATATATGACTTGTAAATTTAATTAAAAATTAATTAAAGTTATATAATAAAAATAAATAAAAGTGATTGAAATGACATTAGACGAATTAATGATTCAACAACCATTTAAAGGAAAATTTGCTGTAGTTTCTGGTGGTTCAAAAGGGATGGGAAAAGCAACAACTCAATTATTTATCAAATTAGGGGGAAGTATATGTATCATTGCGAGGGATGAGCAAATATTAAGAAAAACTCTGGAGGAATGCGTAAAATTAAGAAATAATGAATCTCAATTTATTGAAAGTATAGCCTGTGATGCAACAGATATGGATAAATTAAAACCCCTATTAATAGATATGATTAAGAAGCATGAAGTTCCAGATTATTTATTTAATTTTGTTGGATATGCATATGCTCAGTATCTTGAAAAGCTAACTCTTAAAGATTTTAAAAGAAATATGGATGTGAACTATTATGGTCAACTTATCCCTACTCTCATTCTTTTACCATACTTTATGGAAGCAAAAAAAGGGTATATAACATTTACATCTTCAGTTCTAGGATTTATGGCAATTATGGGTTATGCGACTTATGTTCCAAGTAAATATGCAGTTTTCGGTTTAGCTGAAATTCTACGACATGAGCTTGTTCCTTATAATGTTAAAGTTTCAGTTCTTTTTCCGCCTGATACCGATACACCTGGTTTTGCAGAAGAGAATAAACTTAAACCACCTGAATGTAAATTGATTTCAGAATCGGGCACATTAATGACTGCGGAAGATGTAGCTGAAATATTTATTAAGGATATTTTAGAAGGACACTTTGAAATCTTACCAGGTGAAGCAGCAATTCAGCTAAAATCAATAAGAGAAAATCCAGATGATATCCGGGCTGTTTTAGATAGGCTCTATAAGAGAGCTAGGAGAAAAACAGGTTATTTAAAATAAAACCTTTGAAAAAATAAGATAATAAATTAATAGATTTTTTATTTCTTTTTTCGTCTTTGAACTGTTGTGGAAATTTCTAATAATACCCCAAATGTTTTTTTAGTATCCATATATGCAAATTTTTGCTTACCTACTTGACCAGTTTGTATTACTTCTATACCTCTATTCTTGAACCCTTCAACATAAACTTCTAAATCATCAACATATATACCAATGCTATGAAGTCCTTCTTTTCCTTGATCTATAAATTCTTTGTAAAGACAATCACCGCTTTTCCATTGCTGTAGTTCAATTTGTACATTAAGTGTTCGACTAAATGCGTAATCTAATATGATCTCTACTTCCTTACCTCGATAGGTTGCATTTTGGTGAGAAATGTTATCCATTTGAGCAAACTTAGGAATGCCATATTTTTCTTCCATAATTTTTGCTTGAGTTTTAATGTCTTTATAGACATAACTTAACTGATCTATTTTTAAATTTCCTAAGTTCAATTCTGTATTTTCTGTCATTTTTCCTCATTAATCTAACTTGATTATGGTATAAACTATTTTTTTTCCCTTTATATAGTTTATTTAAAAAATAAGCTATAGATGTGTAATCCTAAGAATGAATTTCAAAATTTTTTTTTAGGCTATTGAATAATAATTAGACATAAGTATTGGCATTATTAGATTTTTGATTCATTATGAAGAATGTGGGATTAATTGTTAATCCTATTGCTGGAATGGGAGGTAGTGTCGGTTTAAAGAAGACAGATAAGGAAAATTATCAATTAGCTTTAAAATTGGGAGCTATCCCTATAGCACCTTCTAGGATGACCGAATTTTTTAGATGTTTAAAATATAGTGAAGATGATTTAATATTCTTAGTAGCACCTGGTAAAATGGGAAAGCATTATATTAAAAATTATAACTATAAAATTGAAGTGGTAGGGAATATCGGAATTGAAACTACGGCTCAAGATACAATTCGAATAGCAAAATCAATGGTAAAGAAAAATATCGAATTATTGATATTTTGTGGAGGAGATGGTACTGCTAAAGATATTTTTGATGCTATTGATATGAAAATCCCAGTTATAGCTATTCCCTCTGGAGTTAAAATGTTCAGTTCTGTATTTTCAATAAATCCAAAAGCTGCTGCTAAGCTATTGGATAGATTCTTGACAGAAGAATTAAATACTGAAGAGAAAGAAGTGTTAGATATAGATGAAGAAGCCTATGTTCAAGGAAGGTTAGATTCAAAACTCTATGGATTCTTAAAGGTTCTTAAAGTTAAAAATTTAATTCAAGAGAGCAAAGATAGCTCCATAATAGGCAATTCAGTTGAACAAAACAAATATGATATTGCTTTAGAGGTAATTGAGAAAATGGAAGCCGATATTTTATTCTTGTTAGGGCCTGGCACCACACTAAAAGCTATTACAGATCAATTAGAATTAAAGAAGACACTTTTGGGTGTGGACGGATTATATAACAGAGAAATAGTAGGTTCTGACTTAAATGAAGAGGCTATTTTAAAGCTCTTGAACAAATACGAAAATGTAAAGATTGTTATTACTCCTATTGGAGGGCAAGGTTTTATTTTCGGAAGAGGAAATAAGCAATTTACACCTCAAGTTATTAAAAAAATTGGAAGAGAAAATATTTTAATTATTTCAACTAAAGAAAAAATTAAAAATTTAGAGTCTCTGAAAGTTGATACCGGAGATAATGAAGTTGATAAAATGCTTCAAGGTTTTTTTAAAGTGATCACTGGATATAAAGAAGAGATAATAAAAAAGGTAGAATAATCCTACTTAATTTCAATACTTAATTCCTTTAGCTTTTCTTTAGTTGGCCAACCAGTATTCCAGTCCCACCCGCGAATTTTATAATAATTTTTCAAATTCTCCTCTAGATAGGCATGAATCCCGGCAGTACACCCATTTTCTAAAGCTTGGCTGTTAATCTTTTTCAAATAATCATCTTTTCGGGAACATCCTAACTTACAAGATATTACCCTTTTTAAATTTGTTGCACGCTCCGCTGCTAAATATAACTTTTTCACACTTCCAAGTGAAGAAAATCCTGTAGACGCTTGTAATAATTTACTTAAAAGGCTTTCATTAAGTTTAGGGACACTACAAATCACGGCAGAATCGTAAATATTTGAAATATCTTGCATATTAATTATAGAACTTTCTCTTTTATTGATGTTAAATCTATCCCCTCTTTTTATTTTAGAATAGTTTGTAAAACCCCAGTCTATAAGATAAAAATCTCCTTTACAGTGATTTGCTCCAACACAACTGGTCATATAAGATAAGGCTTGCCCTAAAAATGATCTTGAATCGTGTAATGGATGGTCTAATCCTTTTACATGGGCTGCTAATTCAGGATCTACATTTAATTTCTCTGCCATAACTTTTGTCCCTTCTGCTAGTAAGTTCCCAATGTCTTCTCGATTTACAATTTTATTAATTAGTTTAAAAATAGTAGATTCACTTCCCCATTTTATTTCCTCTATCCTAATATCAGATAAAAAATTCGAGATATTCTTTAATGCTAGCTTATTTTCTACGAGATATATAAGAAATGAAATAGAGACGCCACAAGAAATTGTATCAAGTGCTTCAAGATTACATAAATGATTGGCTTTAATTATTGATTTAAAGTCAAACACACCACTTAATGGACCAAATGCAGCAGTTGTTTCATATTCAGGCCCATCAACTTCTACTTCATCTCCATCTATTTCAGCAATTGTTGTTCTACCACATCCAATTGTACAACCTGCGCAGGCGTATGACAAAACTGGATATTGTTCTTTTAAAGCTAACCCTGTGAGGTTTTCTACAGCAAATTCTGATCGAGTAAAGTAATATCCCGGCACATCTCCATACACTAACCCAATATCCATTCCTGATAAAGTCCCATAATGAGAGTAAAATTGAGGACTAAAAGCAGTATTAATCATTTTATGCGCAATTTTAGAAGTTTCACTAAT
>JBHLON010000135.1:0-3128 GCA_048940445.1 Promethearchaeota archaeon | reverse complement strand
GAAATAGAAAATCTCCAATATTTTATCTTAAGTTTGAAAAAAGGGTATATGGAAAAGCTACAAAGCCAAGAGATAAACTAATTGTTTATCAAGTAGAATCTGAGAAGCTTAAAGGGGATTATTTTTCATTAATCACGGAATATGACAAAATAAATAAAGATCTTGAGAATATAAATAAAGAAATAAAGAAATATAATAATGAAATTGAAAAAAGCGACACAAAGAAAGATATCAAAAAAATTGAGTCTAAAGTAGCTAAACTATTGAAAGATGTTAATATTGCCACTGAAGAAAAAGAAAAGATTAAAGGTAAATTAGATCAACTTCTCCAAACTAATACTGAAGGTTTAATAGAAGTAAAGAAATTACCAAATAGGTTAGAATTTGAAGATCAGATAACAGAAGTCAATTTATCGAAGAAGAAACCCTCAGAATTGTCAACAGAACAATTCAATTCATTATTTCATGCTTTCAAATCTGTCAAATATATGGCTCCTCCAACTGATACCGCCATTCCAGTAGGTGAACAGGTTTTAGAAAACACATTGATCAAAGAAATTGGTCTACAAGTGTCTGAAAATATAGATGATTTTGAACTTCCAGTAGATGATATTAATCAAATATCTGCCGACGTTTTACAATCTAAAAAGAAAGCCCTAGTTAAAGAAAATCCCTCCATAGGGGAAGAAATACTTAATAATATTAAAATTAGCAAGGAAGAATTAGTTGATCTTAATTCGCAGATACTAGCAAACATTATTGTCCAAAATGATGGTAATGTCAATCAATTAAAGGAAACTATCTCCTTAAAAGATGATGGAACTACAAACTATCAAGACGTATTTGAGTTTTTTATTGAGAATTATACTAAAGAAGATGATTTTGTATCTGCTGAAACAAGGTCTCCTACAAGCGGGAAGGGATTAGCCTATGTTGTCGAAGCAGCATTAGCATATTGTAACGATCCTGCAAAACTTGAGACTCCAAAGAGATCAAGAGATGTGCTTTCTAGGTTTGTAAATAGAACTCCGAAATTAAGAGACAGCGCAGATTGTGCAATAACTAAAGCTGTTCAATCAGTAAATTGGAAAAACTATAAATTAGATACTTTTGATAATAATCTTCCTAAAGGGCCAATAAAATTATTAATCAATGTTTCAGGACCCTATGTCCATTTAATGTTTAAGTCTCAATCCAAAAATGCATTAGCTGATGATGAAGATCTAATCAAAGAAATTAAATATTGTCTTGAGGCAATTGGAAGGAGATTGAGAGTATATCTTAATAGAAAGCATGCTATTCATAAAAAAGAAAAAAGGGCAAGTTTAATCGAAAAATATATCCCGCAATTTGTAGAAAGTTTGTACAATATTAGTTCTAATGGGAACTCCAAATATAAGAGCCAGATGAATAAGGATGAGTTAATAGATTTAATGAAAAATGCAATTGGAGTAAAGCCAACAATATCTAAGCCCTCTAAAGATACGATGCTCCCAGAAAAGGCAGAAACATTAATCGAGCAAGAAAGAAAAGTAATTAAAGAAGAACCTCCCCAAGTTGAAATTCCAAAAGAAATAGAAATAGAAAAAATTAAAGAAATAAAGAATGAAACCAAAACTCAAGTTGCAGTAAAAACTCGAGAAATCGTTAAAAAACCATCAAAAGATAAAAAACTTGAATTACCCATAATAACTACTGAAAAAATTTTAAATGCAATGTCTAAGGAGGATTGGCAACCAATTACTTATCTTATTTTAAAATTAAAAATTAAAGATATGATGGATGCTCGTTTCTTACAACTTAAAATGAAAGAATTAGTAAGGAAAGAGTTGGTTGAAGAAAGAATAATTAAAACTAAAAAGCATTGGAAATTGAGGTGATTTTCTCACGTCAAAAGGAAAAAATTATGATTTAAAAGCTACTAAACAGTTGTATTATGATTATTTAGATAAAGGTAAGCAAATTAGAGAATTTAGACAACCTGAAGATACTATTAAAATAGAAGATCTCAGCAAAAAAAGAATTCTTAACAGAATATATAGATTAGTAGATAGCATCATTGAGCAAATTTATAGTACGGGAAGACCTTCGATTGAATTGCCTTCCAGATCCTCATCAAATATTATCTGGGATGAGGATAATGATTTATTATTACTTGGAAAACAGATAATGGAAAAGCAATTTCACTCACTCACTAGTGTTGCTGATATTACGCGTCTAATGAGAGTTCTAGAAGTTGTAGATGAATTATTGAATGAAAATCTTCATGCAACAAAGAGAGAAGTATTTTATACAGACGTAAATTTATTTGGCGAACAAAAAAATAGTGATAAAAGCATTGAAGATGTTTCAACTATGCTATACACTTCCAGAAATTCTACGCATATTGTAGCAGCTCCAAGAGGCTCATGTGTAGGTAGATTAAGAATAAGAGATCGAACAGATATTATAGATCTTGAAGCGCAAGGAAGTGGAGGATGGACAATATCACCTTTTCTAGATCAAATTGAAATCATTGAATCTGATGCTGAATTTATTTTAGTTATCGAAAAAAATGCTGCTATGATGAGGCTTGCTGAAGATAGATTTTGGCGAAAATATCCTTGTATTCTACTGACTGCTCAAGGGGTAGGAAACGTAGCAACTCGTATGTTCTTAAAGAGATTAAATAAGGAATTAAATCTGCCAACCTTTACTTTAGTTGACAGTGATCCTTACGGCCATTATATTCATTCGGTCTATTTGAGAGGTTCGAAAAGATTAAGCTATGAATCACCTTTTTTAGCAACTCCAAACATTAAATTATTAGGCGTTCTAACGAGAGACTTAGATAAATACCAAATTCCTAAAGCAGCAAGAATAAGAATGAACAAGCAAGATGAGAAGCGTACAAAAGATTTATTAAACGAGGAATTTGTAAAAAAAAATAAATCCTGGGAGGCGGATTTGAAACTCGCTCTTAAATTAAAAGAAAAAGCAGAAATTCAAGCATTTGCCACTCATGGGTTTAAATTTTTAACCGATGAATACTTACCAGAAAAATTAACTACGGGTGATTGGATATAAAATTATTTCAAAAGAAAGATGGAGGAGTAATTCAATTAATTGATAAGGAAAAAATGAATGAT
>JBHLON010000134.1:0-3130 GCA_048940445.1 Promethearchaeota archaeon | reverse complement strand
ATCGGACTGTCTGATTCAAAAATATTTCTTCCCATATCTACACCAACAGCACCCTTATCAACAGCATTTTTAGCCATTTGTAAAGCGTCTTTTTCTTCAATCTTTTTGCCACCAGCTATAACAATTGGTGCTGGACAAATAGAGGTAACCTCCTCAAAATTATCACAATAGTATGTTTTCACAAACGTGGCACCCATTTCTGCTGCCATTCTACTTGCCATACCAAGATAACGTGCGTCTCTTGCCATTTCTCGTCCAACCGCTGTTACTGCTAAGGTAGGAATTCCATATTGTTGACCCCAATTTACTAATTTTGATAAATTCATAAGAGTTTGCTTTTCATATTCTCCTCCCACGAAAATAGAACATGTCAAAGCTGAAACGTTTAATCTTATTGCATCATCAACTGCAACATTAATTTCTTCATTTGAAAGTTCCTTCAACATACTGGCACCTGCAGAAACTCTTAAAACTATAGGAACATCTACATCCGCTGGAACGCAATTCCTCAACATTCCTCTAGTTAACATAAGAGCATCAGCATACTCGAACAAGGGTTTCATATCGCTAAAGCATTTTAATTGACCTGGGATATTACCAAAATATCCATGATCAATAGCTAACATAACACATCGACCGGTTTTAGGTTTTATAATCCTTGTTAAGCGATTTTGAAATCCCCAATCTCCTATCAAAGTCATTTTGAATCTCTCTTTATATATTTAATTGAAATTTTGATTTATTTTTATATATAAATTAATGATTAAATTTTATTTTTTCTATAGCAGACTCAAGAAATCTTCTACTTTATTTTTTATCTTAATTGCTAATTTAGGAGATTTTCTCTGCTTAATAAATTCTTTAATCAAACTTATTCGATAACGATTTGGTTTTGAAATCATCAACTCTCGTGCCATTTTTTCCATCAAATCTTCTTCAAATACTTCATTCTCTTTTTCTAAAACCCTAATAACATATTCGGCTTCTCTTATTAGCTTTGAGATGTTTTGCTGAATTAGAGTTATTTGCTCATTTTCATCTAAAATATCTATTGCTTTTTTGATTATTTCTTCTTCAAATGTTAATTTTTCTTGCCATGGTATATGTAAAATGCGATGTTCAGAATCCATTAGAAAAGCATTCTGTTCTCTTAACTTTATTTTATTATAATCAGTTTCCTCAAGAAAATGAATATTAAAATCGCCTCGATAGGTCTCTGGAAGCAGATTTTCACCAATTCTATTGATAGAATTTGAGAAATCTTCAGAATTCTTATCTTTTATGATATACGCAGGATAATTAAAGATTTTAGCATGAACTAAACATAACATTCCATAAAAACCAAACATGTCAATAAAATGATGCAAACTAAATCTTTTTGTCACTTGTTCTTCTTGGATAGTAGATTTCATAAGTAAGTCAATTTGATCATATCCTCTAATAATGCCTTTATCATCTACAAAGACAATAAAATTATGTTTTCTACATACTCCACCCCGAGGAATCTGAATTTTAATGATATTAAATCTTTTTTGAATAAATAGCTTTTCAGGAATTTCGACATTTTTCACTGCAGAGCATATTGGGCAAGTGACTTGTATTTCCCTATAAGTTTTTTCCATCTTAATACGCAATAAATTAAATTATTATCCTAAATTAATATTTAGAATCCTTAATATTTAAAGGCTAATTCTAGTTAGCAATTCTTTAAATTTTTCTTTCCAATATGGATATTTAATGACATAATTATATCCACATACTTTTTTCAGATTTTTGTGTCTCAGTATTTCTCGTAACTTGAAAGCACCTTCTATAGTTTTTTTATAAGGCCCATAAGGATTAAGTTTCATGCTCTTTTCATCAAAAAATATATAATCACAGACGAAGAGAATATTTTGAAAGATATAACACGTAAAACCTGGCGTATGTCCATTAAGATGAAAAGCTTTTATCCCCTTTAGTTCAAAATTCTCTGAAAATTTTTTATCAAATGAATAAGATTGCGTAAGTAAACTATATGTGTCGGAATGATGAATCCATATAAAAGCCGTATAATAGTTTCGATATAAATTGGAAGCCCCTAAAAAATGATTGTGTGTAAAAATTATCTTATCCATCCTCTCTATATTAGTTTTAAAAGTAGAAGGGCAATCAATCCAAATCATTTGGTCATCAGTCTTTATACAATATGCTTTATGCTCTAAACCTAATGCAGGTGATGAAACTAGACTAAAAACTTGATTTGTAACCTTTTCCTCTACTAAATTATAATTATCTGAACAAAATTCTGCAGTTATAAAATTTTCCTGGGATGCACCACAGAAAGGACAGTTGCGAGGAAAATGACCAATTATATTATAACCACATACCTTGCATACATATTGCTCAGTTCTAAATACATTCATGTAAGTAATGAATTTAAAAGATATAGTTGTCCTATATGAGACGGTTATTATTTAACTTTAAATGTATTGAGAATTAATATCTTTTTAATATATATAACTATTTAATTTAGCAAGGGATTTTAATGAAAATAGAGATCTCAAAGGAAGATTCTGATTATATGTATGACTTTATAAGGAAAATTATTAATGATTGCGGACCTAGAATGCCTTGTAGTTCTCCAGAGGCAAAATGCGCCGAATATATCAAAAGCGAACTTGAGCAGACTTGCGATGAAGTCACTATTGAACCTTTCTTCTGTAATCCCAGAGCTTTCCTCGGATTCATAAAGGTTATTACAATATTGACAATTACCTCTCTAATTTTGTTTCTCTTAATCCCATTGAACTTAATTTATTATTGGGAACAAATTCTTTTGATTCTAACAGTTAGCATTAACATCGTCAGTATATTGATATTATGGAATGAATTCTTTAATTATAATGAGTTTATAGACCCTCTTTTTAAAAAGAAGCAGTCTCAAAATGTAATTGGGAAGATTCAGTCTAATGAAGAGTTAAAGAAAATCCTAATATTTTCAGGGCATCATGATAGCGCACTTCAATTTAATTTATTAACATATTTAAAAGTCGGTTATATCATCATTATATTTTTAGGATTAATTATCATGATATTTTGGCTGATATTATCGGTAATATTACTTCTAATCTCGTTAATAGGATTACTG
>JBHLON010000064.1:0-12899 GCA_048940445.1 Promethearchaeota archaeon | reverse complement strand
TAAGGAGGAATGAATAAAATGGTTGTAGTAGAGAAAAAGTATGAATTAAATCGGCCACCAAACGGTTCAAAGCCACATTTTAAGCATTTGAAAGTCTCGACTTACTCCTATGGAACAAAGGCTAAAACGTGGTTCTATTTGAATAAGAAAAAATAATTATTTTTTTATAACTTTATTTTAAAATAGTAGATGAAAAAGGCTTTTAAGTTAATAATTCTTCTCTTCCTTTAATTTTAATATATCCAATGTAAAGGATATTGAAAACTAGTCTAGGGTTTAATAAAAACTTATAAATGATTTCTGAAAATATAAACAGATTTGAAAAAGAAAAATGGTAAATAACGATTTAGAAGAGTTTAAAAAAGCAGAGAAACTTAAGAAGGAAGGGAAATTTGAAGAATCTCTTAATATTGTGACTAATTTAGAGAGGAACAATCAATTTTCAAAAGAAACCTTATTTAAAATCCAGCTATTAAAGAGTTCTTTATTTTTAGATATTGGAAATTTAAAAGATGCCCAAGAACTAGCAGAATCAGTTCTTCTTGAAAGTGAAAAAGATAGATGCTATGATAAATCAATAGAAGCTTTAAATCTCATTGCTTGGGTCCTCTGGAGGTTTGGTAAATTAGAAGAAGCTCTTGAATCTATAGATAAAGCAGAACAAATTTTTAAACTTCATTTTCCTAATCCAACTAAAGAAATTCAAAAAAGTTATGCTCCTTTATTTCTTATAAAAGGCGGTATTCATTTTGCGAGAGGAGAATTAGATCTTATAAAGAAATGTTTAGAACAAGGATTAATATTAGCAAAAGAAGTAGAAGATAAAAGATTAATAATGCAATTTACCCTGAATTTTGGCACATATTATGGCATAAAAGGTAACTTAGAGACTGCCATTAAATCCTATGGTCAAGCATTATCTGTTGCAAAGGATTTAAATGATATCCAAAATACTATTATTGCTCTTAATAATTTAGGATGGATATCCAGAATTCAAGGAAAACTAGATGAGGCGTTTGAATATATTAACCAAAGTTATAAACTTTCTAAGGATATAAAAAGCTCAAAAATTCCTATTATTCTTGATTCACTTTTTCATGTTGCTTTAGATAAGGAAGATCTTAAATTGGCACAAACTTATTTGGAAAAGATGAGGGATCTTAAAAATAAACAAGTTGATGAGTATGAGATTATTAAATTAAATTATAAGATCAATAAAGCACTACTCTTAAAAGCTAAACCCAGAGCAAGTAATCTTTCTAAGTCTGAGAAAATATTAAGAAGCGCAGTAGAACAAGAAGTTGTTTTGTATGAAGCTCATATTGATGCTCTCCTTAATCTATGCGACTTATTGCTTATAGATCTCCGTAATACAAATGATCTTGGAATACTTAAGGAAATTCAGCCCTATTTTTCTAGATTGCTAGATTTGGCAGAGAAAAATAGTTCGTTTCCTTTAATTGCTGAAACAAAACTTTTACAAGCGAGATTAGCATTATTAATCTTTGATACCAAAAATGCTCGACAACTATTATCTGAAGCACAACGAATAGCTGAAAAATATGGCTTCAATCGATTATCAATGAAAATTTCAACTGAACATGATGAATTATTACGAAAATTAGATCTATGGGAGGATTTAAAGAAATCTAATTCACCTCTCAGTGAAAGGCTAAAGTTAACCCAGATAGAAGACCAAATGAAAAGATTAATTCAAAAAAGAATCGTAGATATTCCACAATTGTCAGAAGAGCAACCCTTATTACTTTTAATCATAACTGATGGGGGAATTCCCGCATTTTCTCATGCATTTTCTAAAGAATGGGATTTTTCAAACGAACTTTTTAGTGGATTCTTGACTACGTTTGATTCAATTAGCAAGGAGATCTTTTCTGAAGGTTTAGATCGAGCAAAATTTGGGCATCATACAATACTTATGAATTCTATTGAAGAATTCTTAGTTTGTTACTTATTTAAAGGACAATCATACTTCGCAAAACAAAAATTAAGCTATTTTACAAATCACATGAAAGATCTTTCCTCTATATGGCAAATATTTAATGATTTTTTGAAAAAGTTTAATATCATACAGTTAACACAGCATCCCATCTTAGAGGATCTAATTACTAAAAGTTTTATTACAACAGAATGGTTATCAAGAGACTAAACTTGAATTTAAGCATCCTCAAGCTCTAATATCTCTTTAATAAAGACATTAGCTATTGAAAGCCACTTGTCTTTAATATCTTGATTACAGTAACATTTATTTGTGAGTTCTTTTCCAATTTGGAGTTTTTCTAATGCTTCATCATAGTTTTTAAGCTCCTTGAAACAAATTCCTAACTTTATATAAGTTTGAAACTTATACCATATATCTGGTTTTAATTCTATTGCTTTCTGAAATGCTATAATAGCTTCATTATACTCTTGAAACGTCATTAAGATTTCTCCGTAAGTGTCATGAAATAAGCTTTTTTTTGGTTCGAGATCTATTAATTTCTTAATCATTTCTACTGCTTGTTCTTTTTGATTTAGATATAGTAACCAAGTTGCTCTATAGTTTAACAATTCATTATTATCTGGATAATTTTGAACTAGTTCTTCAATAATTTTTAGTCCTGATTCAACCTCACGCATTTTTTTAAATACATAGGCTTTTTTCAACTTGATTTCTATTTCACTTTCAGGGAATAATACAATAAAACTATCAAGAAATTTCAATACCTCATCAAACTTGTTAAAATAAAGGAAGATTTTGACCTTAGAGTTATAGAAATGCAGAATATTAGGACTTAAATCAATTGCTTTGTCGATTGCTCTAAGTGCCTCCTCAAATTCTTTCAATTCTAATAAAATAAGACTTTTAAATTGGTATAATATCGATTTATTATAATTAAATGACTCATATGATAAATATTCAGAAATATCAGCTAATCCGTTCTCACTTTCATCAATTTCTAACTTATAGTGATAAATTGAATTATAACCATATACAATACCTCTTACTACATAGGATAAAGGCGAATTTGGGTATTTTATACTTAACTTACTGCAAAGTTGTGAAGCGTTTTCAAAATTTCCCAAAACTAGATGATTAATTACTTTGATGAACATTACCGAAATATAAGTATCTTCTTGTTTAAGTCGGGATAAAACAATCTCCTTTTCTATTAGATTTATAGCATCAATATTTCGGTTTAAATAACATAGCACTATTGCTTTAAAAATTATAAGCTCGTGACTTTTTTGCTCCTTCTCAATTTGTTTATCTAAAATCTCTAATACCTTAAGATAAGCTTTATTCTCCATAAAAGGCTGTACTTTTTTTACTATCGCCTCAATGTTACTTCTATAAAGAGGATTTAAAAGTTCTAAAAACTCCGGATTGATAAAATAAACTTTTTCTACATCTGCTTGAACTTCTGCTTTTTCATACATCTGAACTTCTTGCCAGATTAAACATTCGAGTTTATCATAAGTATCTATTAACTTTTTCTCTCTTTCGATTTTATAGGCTAAATCTTTAATATATCCTGGTAACAATTGGCTTAGTGCATTTCTAAAACCTTCATTAAATATAGTATCGCAAGTCTCATCTAAAATTGCTGTAAGAGCAGATTCCATAGTAATTTTAAATGATTCATTTGGTATTTTTTCGAAAAGTTTGTTTAAGTAAGTAAACTTTGAAATTTGTTCTTCAATTACAGCGTTAAGCATTTGTTCTACTTTTTCATCGGCTTGGAAATAGTAAATTTTATCACTGTCTACTTTTAATTTAAAGAATTTGATGGGATATATGTTTTTATCGACTATCTGAAGAATATGAAAATCTAGGATTAATCTTTCTACGTTAAACTTTCTACAAAATTCTTCTGAAGTAATATACTCGGGGTAATGAGATGGATGATTTATTGCGAGGAATAACAGAATTTTATAGAAATCTTCTCTATTATCGAAATTATGTTGAAATGTTTCAAATGGTAATCTTAGGACATTATAAAGAAATCGGTATCTAATATTATTATCCAAAATCTCAAACTTTTTAAAGAATTGAAGTGTTTGGGTTGTAAGTTCTTCAATCCTTTTACTTTCTTCTCGAAGAATAGATTGTTTATCTAAGTCATACAACTGAAGTATTTTAGAATATTGTGCTTTACCAAATTTTGTGATTCTGTATTGATTTTCTGTTTTTTCTACCAAATTATGTTCTCTCAAATCATTTAAGGCTTTTGATAAAGATGACTGGCTAATCTTTACTGAAGAACCATCACTAGTAAAATCGACCCATTTACAATAACTATTATTATAAACCATCCAAAGAATCCAATGTTCATAATTTCTTGCTTTTAGGATTGCTTTTGGTGGATAATTTAGAATTCTTTCTTTTTTCCTAACTTTAGATATTTCATTAAACCGTAATGTTCCTTTTGGAGTGATTTGATATTTATTGAATTCAACTCTTATAATATAACCTTGTTCTTTTAATCTTTTTAGGTATAATGATAATGTTGAATGTTTAACTACTTTCTTCAAGCTAGACCATGTACAAGATTTATTATTTTTAAGCATCCAAAGTATAGTTAATTCAAAATTAGTTTTACCAACAATTGGTCTTAAAATTTCACTAGGTGGATAATTTATGTTTAGCATTATTTTCTAATTAGATAGTAGATATTTATCTATTAATACTTTATGGAATGAACCAACATTGGACTATTAATTTTAGATAATTTACTTTTATGGGAAGAGGGCAAGTTTTAAAACCCTAAAAGTGTATTTTTAGTTAATACAATTTTTTCAATAGTATAAAAAAATGGATGAAATAAGGCTTGTTTTTAAAATTACTGTTGTAGGTGATGGAGGAGTAGGAAAAACTTCTCTAATCAAGAGATTTACAGAAAGTTCGTTTAACAAAGAGTATATAAAAACTATTGGTGCTCAATTTTCTGTTTACAATAAACAAATTGAAAATGTAAATGTTCGATTGCTATTGTGGGATATAGCTGGTCAAGATGATTTTAGTTTTTTAAAACCATCATTTTTCAAAAATAGCAATGCTTCAATAATTGTATATAGTGTAGAAAAGACAAAACTAGGTGAAAATAGTTTTAATCATATTTTAAGTTGGTATAATGATTTGAAACAGTATTGTAGTAATATTCCAACTGTTATTTTTGCCAATAAAATCGATTTGATCGATCTAAATACCATAGATGATTCAGCTATTCAAAAATTAATGAAGGATTATGAATTTTTAGGATTTTATTATACTAGTGCTAAAACAGGTCAAGGCGTAATTAATGCTTTTAATGTGATAATTAACTTATTGTATCAAAAATATAAATTATTATCAGAAGAATATAAAATCGAGAATCTTTAATTTATCCATTCTTAACTTTTTATGTTATTTGATATGTAATGGGCCAAATTCCCTCCAATAAAATTACAAGAGTCCAATCATAGTCTTATCTACGAACCTAAATATACACTCGTAACTATATTGAATATTGAAGATGGAAAAAAAATCTTCAAATGAGTCCAAAAAAAATATAAAAGAAAAATCAAAAATGGAGTTGAAACAAAAGATGGTTGTATATAAGGAAGAATTAATTGCGATGCTAGAACAATTACCCGATGATATGGGATTAGTTGAAATTCAAAAAGTAATTTTACAAAAGTCATTACCATCAATTCTAGAAGCACCAAAGAAAGAACAAAAAGAGATACAAAAACTAGCAAAAATAAGTCGGGAATTAGAACAGATTATAAAGAAAGCAGAATTGAATCCTAAATACCTTCAAGAAATGATTCCAGCTAAAGAAGTTAGAAGAAATATAAATTATCGCAATTATGGAATGATCTAAAACTTTTTTTTTTATCTTTTAACTTATTTACTAATAATGTTTAAATGAAAATGGATCTTTTTAAAATTTAAAAATTTTCAACAAAAATGTTGATTCTATTATCGAAATCCAAAATAATATGAGGTAAAAATTATGGTAGATCTTAATACGGCAAAATTGAAAGATCTCATCGAAATGAGGTTTGGATCTGATCTTGCTCAAGAAATTATTAATACTGTCCAACAAGGGATAGATAATAAAGAATCAAGGTCTCAATTAAGAACTCGACTTTGGTATAATGTTATTAAACCTAAAGTAACTGAAGCAGATATTGGTGATATTGAAGATATATTTAGAGTAGCAGAGTTTGGTGTCTTTATCCCTTCGCCACCTGATTTGAATATCTAAAGATAATTTTATTTTTTTAATTTTTAATAAGAAAAAGCATCATTGATATTTTACGCAGATAATTTAGAATAAATCTAAGTTGTTTTTTCATGAATAAAGATTTTACAGACATTTTAATGGTTTTTCCCTCTGGTGGATCACTCCATATTTCGAATTTTAAACCAAATTTAGGATCAGGATATATCATTGCTTATTTAAAAAAAAAAGGATTTAATGCAAAACAATTTATCTCAAACGAATCTTACAATATAAAAGAATGTGTTAAAAGGATTATGGAATTTAACCCCAAAATCGTAGGATTCACCGTTTATGAAACAAATTATATGCAGAGTGTTCTTATATGCAAGGGATTAAAAACCTACAATTCAAATACTATTACTGTTTTTGGCGGACCTTCACCTACCGTACAATCCCAAGAGATATTGAAGAGTAACATCAGTATTGATATCTGTGTTAGAGGAGAAGGAGAAGAAACTACTCTTGAGTTATTATCTGCTTTACGGGAAAATGAGTATAATTTAAATAAAACTGACCTAAATAATATTAAAGGCATCACGTTTAGGAAATATAATAGAATTATCAACACTCCAGATAGCAATATTTTGCTTTCAAAAAGATCAATTAAGAATTATTTAGATAAATACCCTTCCCCTTATCTTTCTAGAGTTATACCTCCATCTGAAGCTTATCCTACGGGCGTAATAACAGCTAGAGGTTGCAACCAAAATTGTATTTATTGCAATTGTGCCGTTTTGAGTAAAAGAAATGTCTTTTTTCATTCAATAGAAAGAGTTATTGAAGAATTGGCTTTTCTTGATGAATATAAACTACATAAAGGACCCATTTCAATTCAAGATGATGGTTTTACTATAGTGCCTTCAAGGGCAAAAAGAATTTGCGAACGAATTATTGAGAACAAATTCAAACTTCCTCTTAGTTGTATTACTAGATGTGATAATATTACTGAAGATTTATTAGACTTAATGAAGCAAGCAGGATTTATTTCATTAGGGTTTTCTCTAGAAAGTGCGGTTCCAAGAGTCTTAAGAACAATTGGAAAAGTCCATAATCCAAATTTTGAGTCAAAAAATTTCGATAAAGAAAAAGAGTTTACTGATAAATTGCGACATATAACTTCTTACGCTAAAAAAATTGGTATAAACTCTATTTTTGTAAGTATAATGCTTGGTTTGCCAGGAGAAACTATTCAAGATGCTCAAAAAACGATAGACCTAATTAATCAATTAGATATTAGTTATTACCAACATAACTTTTTTCGTATCTTTGCAGGAACTCCAATTTATCATAATTATAAAGAATATGGTTATAAAGTGAAACCAATTGGAAAAAAAAATAAAATAATGACAAGAAATAATTTTCCATTTGATATCTATAAAATTAAAATAGCCCCTAAATCTACAATAGAAAGAGATAGTAAGACAATTGATTTTAATAATTTAAAGGTTTTATCATTAATTCCTAAACGCACGAATCAGAAATCTTACTTTAGTAATGTGATAATTAATTCTGATGTTATAAAAGACCCTTTGGTAAACTGGATACAAAAAAACCTTATGATAAATGGAACAATCATCCAAATTTATTCCAATAGGAGAAAGTATGTAAAACTCCATGATAAAAACCTTGCGATGCTTTATAATAAATTAATACCAACCTTATACTATGATTGTTATTATCAACAAAATATAGATGGAGATACAGTCTTAAAATCAGGGAGAATGTCTCTTTTAGGCGAAAATATTGGTTTGAAAATAAGATTTAGAGATACAAGTTTAGCTATGCGAAATACTAGAATAGGAAATTATGATTTGATGAACTTAATTTGTAGAGAGCACTCTAAATCTGATACCAAAGCTCTCTACCATCTCTTATTTGAAGTAACAAAAACTGATAATAAGTTTAATTACCTTTTAGGAAGTAATCCATTACCCTATTTTCAGAATCTCTGTAGATGGACTAATAATGTAGCAAATTGTCAGACTTTAGAAACAGCCATTATAAGTAATGATAATTCTATTCGAATTTGTTGGCATTCTGCCCCAATTGGAGAAATAGGAATACGTATGTCAGAAATTATACAAAATCTCAAACACATGTCAAAAAAAGTAGCAGAGGAAAGAAAGTGTGTTGAATGTATAGAAAAGGAGACTTGTATCAAGTGTAAATTTCCATATCCCTTATCAGCTAAAGAATATTGCAAATTTAAGAAAGAATTTGATACAATTCCATCAACAAAAGTAATTAATTCGTTTAATATATTTAAAGATATATTAAATGATCCAGTAACAATAATTGATTTTTAATATACAATATAACTTCATTGAAGTCTCGGAAGAATATGAAGCCAAAAGAAATTATACACGCAGAAGAATTAATGTATAACGGTAAATTTAAGGAAGCCAGTAATACAATTATAGATTTTGAGAAAAATAAAACATTAAGTTCCAAAAACAAACTTTCTTTAATGATTTTAAAGGGTAGAATTCACATTTATTGTGAACAATACAATGAAGCTGTACAAATGGGTGAAAGAGCTTATGAATTGAGTCAAAAATTAGAACAGATTCCCGATTCTATTGATGCTCTTATTCTTCAAGCACATGTTGTATTACTAAGGAAATTAGAGGAAGCTAGCAACATTATTATAGAAATTGAAAAAATAATTAATTCCAATATTAGGGAATCATCCTTAAATTTTTCTCAGCAAGAAGCTGATTTATTGCTAATAAAATCAATTATTTATTTCTTTAAAGATGAACATAATAATGCATTAGAATTAGCTCTAAAGTGGATGGAGTTAAGCGAGGAATTCCACAACCCCTTAGATCTTTCACGTATATATTGGATAATCAGTAATGTATACTTCTATAGTGAAAAAATTGATTTGGCTTTAGAATATGCCATTAAGACTTTAAAGATTCAAAAGGAACTTGGAAATGCGATTGGGACTGCGACATCACTTTCATTAATTGGAGCAATTTATTATGGGAAAGGAGATTTTGGAGAAGCCTTAAAGTTTTGTAAACAGAGCTTAGCTATTAACAGCATAAGTGTTCATACCAAACTAGACTCATCACAGATTTTAGCAGCTATTTATAGAGAAAGAGGCCAGTTAAACAGGGCTTTGAGGTATTATAAGCGTACAATTGTATTAGCAAAAAAAGTAAATTGTACTGATGATATAATCTATATTACATTAGGAATTGGAGCTACATACAGAATGAAAGGTGATTATTCTCAGTCTATAAAACATTTTAAACTTAGTTATTCTCTTGCTAAAGAAGCAAATTCATTTTATGGAATGCATGGAGCTCTCTTTTATTTGATCTTAATCAATCTCGATGAGAATTCTCATAAGGAAGCTGAAAATTATTTGGCTGAGTTAGAGGAAATAGCTGGTCAGACTGAAAATAGGATAATTTCTCAAGCCTATTTAATTGCAAAAGCATTGGTATTGAAAAAAAGTATTCGAATCCGTAATCGTACAGAAGCAGAGATATTATTAAAAAAGATCATAGAAGATGATATCACTATTCCTCAACTTCATCTTTTATCACTAGTTAATCTGTGTGATCTCTACTTTGAGGAATTATACATGACGAATAAAATCGAAATAATTATGGATGACATAAATCCTCTGATTTACAAAATTCTTGAGTTAGCAAATAGTAGACATTCATTTATATGGATGGCAGAAACAAAATTATTGCAAGCAAAATTAGCATTAATTCAAATGAATTTTGATGAAGCTAAATCAATTTTAACGCAAGCACAGCAAATAGCTGAGTTACATGGCCTTAACTTATTAGCTATTAAAATTTCTAGTGAGCATGATGAATTACTGGAACATTTGAACGTTTGGGATAATCTTAAGAGTATAGATGCGCCAATGTCAGAACGAATAGAATTAGCCTCTTTTAAAGGTGTTATAGATAGATTGCAAGGAAAAAGTACATTTAAAGAATCAAAATTAAAACCTGAAACTCCTATACTTCTTTTGATAATCGGAGAAGGGGGTCTTCCTATCTTTTCCCATTCCTTTACAGAAGAATTATCCTTTCAGAATGGAATCATTGGTGGGTTTCTTAGTGCATTTAATAGCTTTAGTAATGAGATCTTTTCTAAAGGTCTTGATCGAGCTAAATTTGGGGATTATATACTGAATATTCAATCCCTTGGCTCTTTTTCATTATGTTATTTATTTAAAGGACAAACTTACATTGCTAAATTCAGATTAACTCAATTTAATAAAGAAGTTCAAAGTGATCCTATAATTTGGACCGCCTTGAATGAATTTTTTCAATCAGGTAGAATGGCTGAACTAAATACTATTCCTCAGCTTAGTGTTTTAATTCAAAAAATATTTAGATAAATTTCTTAAAATTACGTAACCTTAACATAATTTTTTTAAATGATAAAGGTATAAGAAACATTGATCTCGATGACTGTTGATGAAAAAATTAAATGGAAAAGGTGTAATAAATGTGGGTTTTTACAACATATATCTCATCTTAGATGCTTAAAATGTAAATATCACGAATTTACTCAAATTGACCCATTAAGATTCTGCAAATTATTAACTTATACAATTTTGACATCTCCTCCTTTAGAATTCAGAAATCAAAAATCTTATGCACTTGGAGTTGTAGAGTTTGATAACAAGATAAAAGCTCTCGGACAAATTACTACTGAAGAGAATTTATATACTGGAATGGTTTTAAAGCCAAAGTATAAAAAGATTTGTGAGAGTCTTGATGGAAAGGAAATTTATAATTATGTTTTTGATCCTGCATAAAGATAAAATTGAATAATCTATTTTTAAAAACTATTAAGTAATTATCGATAGAGATGTACAAATTATGTTTTCTAAAGATGAGCTCGATAAAATTAAAAGTGAGCGGAAAGATTGGGAAGAAAATGTTTTATCTAGGTATATAAAAAAAGGAGAAGCAAAAAAGAGATTTGAAACTCCTTCGGGAATTCCGTTAAAACAGATATATGGGCCAGATGACATTGAGAATGTTAGATATTTAGATGATCTAGGATTTCCAGGAAGGCCCCCCTTTACGAGAGGAGTTTATCCTAATATGTATCGTGGAAGGGTATGGACTATGCGGCAGTATTCAGGATTTGCAAATGCTACCAAAACAAATGAGAGATTTAAATATTTAATCTCACAAGGTCAAATGGGCTTATCTATCGCTTTTGATTTACCAACTCAAATGGGATATAATTCTACTAACCAGTTATGCTTAGGAGAAATCGGTAGAGTAGGGGTTACAGTAAATTCGTTGAAAGATTTTGAAAAAGTTTTTGATGGAATACCTTTGGATAAAGTATCAACAAGTATGACTATAAATGCTCCAGCTTCTATTTTATTAGCAATGTATATTGCAGTCGGAGAAAAACAAGGAATTCCACCTGAGAAATTAACTGGGACGGTTCAAAACGACATATTAAAAGAATATATAGCGAGAGGGACATATATATTTCCCCCAAAACCCTCATTGAGATTAACTGCAGATATCATTGAATATTGCTCAAAACACTTACCTCGTTTTAATACTATCTCTATTAGTGGATATCATATGCGAGAGGCAGGATGTAATGCAATTCAAGAGATAGCATTTACAATAGCAGATGGAATTGCATATATAGAAGAAGTTATAAATCGAGGAGTAGATATTGATGTTTTTGCTTCAAGGTTATCTTTCTTTTTTACTACTCACAATCATTTTTTCGAAGAAATAGCAAAATTAAGAGCTGCTAGAAGACTATGGGCAAAACTTATGAAAGAGAGATTTAATGCTCAGAATCCTGATTCATTAAGACTAAGATTTCATACCCAAACTGCAGGAGTTACATTAACTGCTCAACAACCAAGTGTTAATATAATTCGAGTTACTCTTCAGGCTTTAGCAGCCATACTTGGAGGTACCCAATCTCTCCATGCATGTGGTGCTGATGAAGCTTTATGTCTTCCGACAGAAGATTCAGTTCGTTTATCATTAAGAACTCAACAAGTAATAGCATATGAATCGGGAGTTTCTGATGTTGTAGACCCCCTTGGTGGCTCTTTTTACGTCGAATATTTAACGAATGAATTGGAGAAAAAAGCACTTGATTATATTAAAAAAATTGATGAAATGGGTGGAATTACGACTGCCATTGAAAAGGGATTTATTCAACAAGAAATTCTTAACAACGCATATGCTGATCAAAAAAAAATAGATAATTGCATAGATATAAAAGTAGGAGTAAACACATTTTGCACCGAAAAGGAAATTAAGATTGATACCTTTAAATTCGATTCAGAATTTGAACAAAAAACTTTGCAATCCCTAACAGAATTAAAATCAATTAGAGACAATAAACTCGTAGACGCAAAGTTAAAAGAGCTAAAAAATATAGCTAAATCTTCCAAGAATATTATGCCAATAATGATAGAAGCCGTTAAGACGTATGCAACCATCGAAGAGATAAGTAATGTACTAAGAGAAGTTTTTGGAGAATACCAGAGCCCACAAATCTTTTAAAATTTCATTATTAATTTACTATTTCCTTTTTGAATAACAATTTTTTCTTATAATTTGATATCTTTTGTAATAGAGGTATAAATTCCAAGGG
>JBHLON010000063.1:0-13091 GCA_048940445.1 Promethearchaeota archaeon | reverse complement strand
GACCTAAGAAAATTTTAGCAGAAGGAATAGCTTCTCATAATACCATTGTTAAAGTAAGTAATACTGCTAATCTTTTAGCACTATCTCTTATTAAGATGGCAAATGACATTAGATGGATGGGAAGTGGACCAAGAGCGGGACTTTCCGAATTAAAATTACCGGCAAATGAGCCTGGGTCTTCTATTATGCCCGGTAAAATAAATCCAACCCAGTCTGAAGCATTGATTCAGGTTTGTTTACATGTTATGGGAAATTGTATATCTATTACGAATTCAGAAATGATGGGTAGCATTTTAGATTTAAATGTTTGTAAGCCTATTATGATTCATAATTTATTAGAATCACTCGAATTAATTTATTGGGGAATCGAGTCGTTTATTAATAAATGTTTAGTAGACTTAGAAGTGAATAAAACAAAGATTGAACAAGATTTAGAAAACTTGTTGATGATCGCCACAAGTTTGAACCCATATATTGGATATGATAAGGCTTCTGAAATTGCTCAAAAAGCTTATAGAGAAGGGAAAAGCATTAAACAAATAATACTAGAAATGGATTTAAAATTTGAAGAGGATTTAGATAAAATATTAGATCCTAAAAAAATGATAGGAAACGGAGGGTCATAAATAATCATGACTAAAGAGACTCTAACACTAGAAGGTGTAAGGAATAAAGCAAGAGAAAGGTTGAAGGGAATATGTTCAGTTTATAGAAATTGTGATGGTGAGGCCACAAAACTATGCGAAGGACAAAGCTATGGAAGACCACTAGGTATCGGAGGAATTGGAGCAGGATTTAGTTTTTTTAATAATTATGAGGCATTAAAAAAGATACGATTAAAAATGCATCTCATAGGTGAGCATTTTGAACCAGATACTAACTATGAATTTTTTGGAAAAACACTATCTATGCCTATTATGGGAGCTAGCACAGCTGGAGTGCATAGTTTTGGAGGAGAAGAAGTTATTTCTGAAAGAGAATTTTGTCGTTCTATCGTCTTGGGCTGTAAAAATGCAGGTACAATTGGGTGGAGAGGAGATTCAATTAATTATTCACTAGAAAATTCTTATGGAATAGATGCAATTGCTGATGCGGGAGGTTTGGGTGTTAAAGTTGTAAAGCCGAGGGAACAAGAAATGATCATTAATTTTTTTAAAAAAGCTGAACAAGCTCATTGCACCGCTGTTGGGGTAGATATTGACGGATGTGGTTCATACGCAATGGCTAAGCATCATAAACAAGTCTATCGAAAATCTCAGGAAGATATCACGGAATTAGTGCAAGCCACATCCCTACCAGTAATAATAAAAGGGATAATGTGCATAGAAGATGCTAGAGCCGCTAAGGATGCTGGAGCTTCTGGAATAGTTATTTCTAATCATGGTGGCCGAGTTTTAGATCATACCCCTGGAACAGCAGAAATTCTACCAAAAATTTCTAAAGAATTAGGGAGAGATATTCGAATTTTTGCTGATGGTGGTATTAGAACGGGATATGATGTTTTGAAAATGTTAGCACTAGGAGCAAACGCAGTTCTAATTGGAAGGGATCTGATTCGTGCTGCTGTAGGAGGTGGAATTGAAGGTGTTAAGATTCATATGGATTATTTAAAAAAAACTTTGACTAAAGCTATGAAAATGACCAATTGTAAATGTTTAAGAGATATCAATATTAATATCTTAGAATAGTTCATTTTTTAAAAGAGTAAATCAGTTTTAAGAAACATTAATAAACATTCTATTAAATTCTCTAAACACAGCTGGGTTATCTGTACTAACCTATTAATATCTTTCTTTAGCTTTGAAAACTAACAAATTAAGAGTTAAAATTCCATCTGAATTGCTTTTTTATAGATACCTATAAAATTTTCAACAACTTAAATATTGTTGTATGTATCTTTTGAAGCTTTATTAATGGTACCTTTAGCTCCACACTTT
Source organism: Promethearchaeota archaeon (assembly GCA_048940445.1). Taxonomy (GTDB): domain Archaea; phylum Asgardarchaeota; class Lokiarchaeia; order Sigyniarchaeales; family SOKP01; genus SOKP01. The sequence continues at coordinate 11,154 of JBHLON010000063.1, read as the reverse complement.
TCACAATATTCTCGCTTTGTATGGGTGAATTCTCCACATTCAGCGCAAATAAATGGGTATGTTTTCCTAAATAATTTTTTATCCATAATGTATATTCCCTTTTAGTTCTATTTTTTATAAGATTTTAAATTTTCCATTTTAATTTTTAATTTTAACAAACTAATCTTTAATAACATCTGAAGGTAAAATAATCTCAACTTGACAAATATCATCTCCTTGAAGGAGTGATTTTAACACCTTTATTTTTACAGGGCTCTCAATTATTCCCTCCCATTGTTGACGATACCATCCAGTTCCGCAATAACAGAAGGTTGGAGAAATTCCTTTGTCTAAATTTTCATTAATAAAGGGACAATGACAATAATTTTTCTTTTTTTCCTCAAGAGTCTCAGCTTTATCATATCCTTCTTGATTCACTGGTACCTTTGAAACATACAATTTGTTCCCTTTTCTAATAGGTTTTTCATACCAAGCATTATCTTTATGCATTTCCTTAATAACAGCATCAACATTTCCGGTTTTTTGATAAATTTCTTTCATATAAGCTATACGTTTTGGAGAAAAATCATGGGCACAACGAGACAATATCTCATACTTTTGATCATCATTAGTAATTTGATCTAATCGATCTAACATTTCTTTAAGCCACTGGATACGATCATCATAAGAAGATTCAATTGTAAATGATTTTTCTCGGTCTTTCATGATTTCTTTTCTTGTCTCACTTCCTAAAATTTGATCAATACTTGTTTCTAATCTTTTGTCCCATCGATGCAAATTATATTGAATTTCTATCATATTATCCTCAGGATTCTCTTGATTATATTTATGATACACAAGTCGGAGCCATGCTGTACCCAGAACTACATGCTCTTGTCTATATTCAAGAATTTTTTGGAAACTTTCTTTCAAAGCATCATCTGAGTTTCTGTGCATAATTGACAACACGTCAACACTATCTAAATATTTAGTATTTACCTCTTTCAGATCTTTTTCCTCTTTAAGTGGAAAACAAATTTCAATATCTTTGCCTCCTTCTGTATAAACTCCATAATCAATAACTGCTATTGCGGGACTATAAACATTTTTTTTAATCTTTTCGTACAATTCATCTATTTTTGCTGGAATATCTGAAATTTCGCCTCGAAAATTGATAAATGCTACGAATTGTTTGTCAATTGCCTTATGTTCAATTCCTAAATCTTTTAATGTCATTATTATTTTGCTAAACTAAATAATCATTTAAAAGCAAATATCTATGATATTTAATAAAAGTTTTTACATATATCGTGTATTAGAACAATTAATCTCAATCTATAAAAAGATAGTTGTATTAACTTTTAAGTAATTAAATTATTTGAAATTAAATGTGAAAAAAGATAATGCCGAACCAATATATTCTAACTCATGATCTTGGAACTACGGGTAATAAAGTGGTTCTTTTTGATCTGGATTTAAATGTAATTCATCATCTAAAAGTAGAATATCCATTATATTATCCTAAAGAAGGATGGGCAGAGCAAGAACCTGAGGATTACTGGAATGCTATAAAGCAATCTACAAAAATGGTATTGAAAAATGCTAATGTGGACAAGCAAGATGTTATTGCGATGGTTTTTGATTGTCAAATGAATTGTACAATACCAATTAATCAGGAAGGGAAAGCTTTGATGAGATCTATAAGTTGGCTCGATACACGAGCATCATCCATTACTCGAAAGTATAAAAAAGGATTGGTTAAGATCGCAGGTTACGGTTTAAATCAATTGCTCATGTTTCTTAAAGTAACCGGAGGTGCTCCAGGGATGAATGGAAAGGATCCTATTTCTCATATATTATGGATTAAAGAGCATGAACCAGAGATTTATAATAATACTTATAAATTTCTGAGTGTTAAGGACTTTATAATTTACAAATGTACTCAAAGGGCAGTGACTTCTAGAGATTTAGGTCATACTTCTTGGATGATGGATAGTAATCCAGATAAATTCATTTGGTCTGATAAGATTTTAAATAAATTCAAAATCGATAAGAATAAATTACCTGAAATCAGAAGGTCAATTGAAAAAGTTGGAAATTTAACTGAAAGGGCTGCAGAATTACTCGGATTGGAAGAAGATGTTCCTGTATTTGTTGGGTCTGGAGACTTAACTTCAGCAGCAATAGGATCTGGAGCCATTAAAGATAATCAACCCGTAATTTGCTTAGGAACTTCTGATTGGATCGCAGTACATACATCTGAACGTTTAAAAGATTTAACTCATTATACTGGGAGTATTAGTTCCTCTCAAGATAATTACTTATGTATTTCTAAGCAAGAAACTGGTGCAACTTGTCTTGATTGGGTAATAAACCAAATGTTTCAAGATCAAGTAGCAATCTATAAATCAAATACTGAGCAGTTATATAATTATATTGATTCTCTAGTCACTTCAAGTTCTGTAGGAGCCAAAAGCTTAATATTTACACCATGGATGTTTGGAGAAAGGAGTCCAATTAATGATGCTAATGTACGAGCAGGATTTTATAATCTAAGTCTCAATCACACTAGAGAGGACTTATTACGTGCAATATTTGAGGGTGTTTCATATAATATTAAGTGGTCTTTACAAGTTATTGAAAAACTTGTAGGGAAGACAAAGAAAATCCATATAATAGGAGGAGGAGCTAAATCTGAGACTTGGTGCCAAATTTTATCTGATATTTTAGAGAAAGAAATAGTTCAAATGCTAGATCCTGATTTGGCCGCAGCAAAAGGAATTGCGATTATAGCTATGGTAGGATTAGGAATTTTGGATTCCTTTTCAAAATCAACTCAATTAATTAAGGTAAAAAAAGAGTTTAAGCCAGATCCTAATAATTCCAAGATATATCGAAAACTTTTTACTGAATACATGAAATTATATAAAAGGAATAAACAAATGTTTGAACATTTGAATAGTTAAACTATACTTATTCTTTTTTTATTTTATATTAATTAACTTTTTTCTATTTTTCTATTTGTAATTTGAAATAAGTCTGAAGATAATTTTTCTATAAAAATTAGATGTTATTTTTAAATATTTTTTATGTAATTTGCAAACGTAACTAAGAATTAAATTATTTATTAGAGTGGTCTAATGGAAAAAGTTGTAGAGACTTTTAATCTAACCAAAGAATTTGAAGGATTAATAGCAGTAGATAAAATCAATCTATCGATCGATGCAGGCGAGATTTTTGGATTATTGGGTCCCAACGGAGCTGGAAAGACAACCTTGATTAAAATGTTAATTACACTTTTAACTCCAACAAGTGGACGAGCCAACGTTGCTGGTTTTGATATTGTTTCTCAAGCCAATGAAATTCGCCGAAGAATCGGTTATGTACCACAAGATACAGCTCTTGATATTCGATTAACGGCCTATGAAAATTTAAGACTTTTTGCAGATCTTTATAGCTTACCTCGGCATGAAATAAAATCTCGAATTTTAGAAGTTTTAAAATTAGTTGAACTTGATGCAAGAAAAAAAGATCTTGTGGCTCACTTTAGCGGAGGTATGAAACGACGTTTGGAAATTGCTCGAGGGTTGCTTCCTGATCCCAAGGTACTCTTTTTAGATGAACCTACAGCTGGATTGGATCCACAGACACGTCGCGTAGTTTGGGACTTTATTCATAATTTACAAGAGAATCGAAACCTAACAATTGTGGCATCGACACATTACCTTGAGGAAGCAGAACAAGAAATGAATCGTGTGGCTATCATTGATTTTGGACATATTATGACTATGGATACACCAGAAAATTTGAAAAATAATTTTGGTCAAGATTTAGTTGAGATGACTTTGCTTACAGGAGAAAATGAAACTCAATTAAATGAAGAGCTTAAATCCAGAATTTTGACTTTAGATCTTGGGAGTAATATAGCTTTTAAGGGTGATTCTATTCGAATAACAGTCGCTAGTGGTAAACATGCTTTACCTTCGATAATACATAAAATTGAATCGCTTGGTCTAGAAATCGATTCTATAGGAATAAGAAGCCCATCTCTTAATGATGTCTTTATAAAATATACTGGAAGAGACATAAGAGAGGAGACTGAACGAGGAGACTATTCAAAAGATACAAAAAAGCAAACAGCAAAATTAATTGGAAGAATGAGGAGTAGAGTGTAGAAAATGCTAAAAGGAATGACTGCAATTTGGAAACGAGAAATGAGGAAGTGGTGGAGAAGTCGAGTACAACTCGTTAGTTCCCTTCTTCTTCCTGTATTATTTTTAGTTATAGTTGGAAATGCCTATTCGGGGACTTTCACAGATATTCCAATAGCCGTGATAAATTTGGATTCCCAAACTCCTGGACGAGTTTACTATGAATCACTTCAAAACTCTACCGAAGTAACAATTGTTTCTGTTAATATTTCAGTTCCTGATGCTCAGAGATTGGTTGATGATGGACAAATAGCAGGATTTATAGTTATTCCGGTAAATTTTAGCTATGGATTAGCTGGAATCGCATCTGGAATCAATACTGTAATAAATGTAACAATTGATAATACTAATTTATTAGTGTCTCAAGCTCTTAAAGCAATTGCAGCTCAGGCATTAAATGAAACGATACATGATTCACATGTTGGTGTTTGGCTCTTTAATTTATTAGGTTTTATTCCTCCGACAAGTCCCTCATTAATAACTTATAATGATCAATATGCTTCAACTGATTATGAATTCATTGATTTTCTTGCCCCTGGTATACTAGCTATGACTATTCTATTTACATCGTTATTTGCTGCAGGGATGCCGGTGATACTTGATAGAGAAATTGGATACTTTGACATGTTAGTAACAACTCCAGCAAGTCGTAGTAGTTTAGTCTTAGGGTTCACATTTGCTGGAGTAACTAAAGTTACTGTTCAAGCGACATTTATTCTCTTAATTGCTCTTCTCTTGGGAGTTCATATGATATTAACACCCCTTACAATACTATATCTTTATATCATGGTCATTCTTCTTGCTTTGGGTTTTGTAGGGGTTTCCATTGCTTTAAGCGTTAAAATTGATTTAACAGCATTCCAATTTGTAGGTGGCTTAATAAACTTTCCAGTATTTTTCCTGTCAGGAGCTTTTTATCCAGTGGAATCTTTGCCTATTTGGCTAAAAGATATCGTACTATTCAATCCGATGACATATGCTGTACATGCACTTCGTGGGATAATGATTAAAGGAACTAGCTTATTATTTTTAATACCAGATGTCCTTGTGGTAGGTATCTTTGCGCTTCTGACACAACTTTTGGGGAATTTGATGTTTTATTTGACCCTTTCTGGAAAAACAATACGAAGAAGATCGAAAACAAAGAAAATTAAACATAAATCATAATTTTGTTTTATTTTAACTATTTATTCATCCCATCAAAAGATTATTTGTAAGAATTTTAACAAAATTCAAATCATAATTTTTTGATTGTTCAAATCTTCCCAAAATATATCTCTGTATCATACTCCAATTTCAAAGATCCTTTTTCTTGATACTTCATGAAAAGATTTTCAAAATCTTTAATCATCTCTCCGAAAATAGGATCATCTTCTAAGGGGATATAAGAAGCTGAAAGTACTCTTCCTTTAAACTCTTCAAGATTAACTTCTTGGAAGTTATAAAGAACTTTTTTTTCATACAAAAAAAATTTATCAATATTCTTTTCATTTTTACGGACTTCTTTATAATCTTTACCATATTTTAAGAGAAGTTGGTCATATTCACTAGGAAATCCTGGAGCTTTCTTTCTTCGATTATTCCAAATTAAAGCAACATAACATTTAGGTTTAATAATTCGTTTAAATTCTTTCTTAGTCTTATCAACATCAAACCAATGAAAAGACTGACCTGCAGTAATCAAATCAATAGAATTTTTACGTAATTTTGTATTTTCAGCCGAACCATCAATACTATTAAAATTTGGATAATTAATTAATAATTTTTCAGCAGCATTTCTCATATCTTTATTTGGTTCGACTCCATAGACTAAATTCCCATTCTTTAAAAATAGCTTACTTAAGATTCCAGTACCGGAACCTATATCCGCTATAATCGAATCATTTAAGAGGATATTCTTTTCTTTTAAAAAAGTAATTACTTCTTGAGGATATTTAGGGCGATACTTAATATAGTTCTCTACTCGAGAAGAGAATCGTATCTTTGGATCCAAATAATAATTTGCTTTACCTATTTTTCTCACTTAATTTAACTTATAAATATTAAACAAAAAAGAAAATTAATAAACTTAAATTTTAATTATGTAAAGTGTCTTTGTTTGATTAGAGTTAGTTTTCCACCAGCTTTTAATTCTTCCAAATCTGTTTTGCTTAACGAATGAGCTAGTTCGATTTCAAAATTCTTAGTTAAATTTTTCAACTTTACTTTGCCAGTATCAATTGTTGTTAAATCTATTTCAAATTTGTCTCCCTGTTCCATCTTATCATAATCAGCTTTATTGACAAATGTTAAAGGAACGATGCCAAAATTAACAAGGTTTGCTAAATGAATACGAGCAAATGATTTAACAATGACTGCTTTGACACCTAAATATTTAGGAGCAATTGCAGCATGTTCTCTACTTGAACCCTGACCATAATTTTCTCCTCCAATTATAAACCCTCCATTTTTTTGTTTGGCTCTTTCGGGAAAAGATTGATCGACTACATTGAAGACATATTTACTTATTTCGGGGATATTACTGCGTAATGGAAGGATTTGAGCTCCTGCAGGCATAATATGGTCAGTTGTAACATCATCCTCAACTTTTAAAAGCACTTCACCTTCTAGTTTATCTGGTAATGGATTAAATTCAGGTAATGGTTTAATATTTGGCCCTCGAATGATCTCGATAGCTTCAGCTTTTTCTGGGCGTAATGGAGGTATAATCATATTATCATTTACTAAAAACTTTTTAGGCATCTCAATTTTAGGTATCTCTCCAAATTTTCTGGGATCAGTGACTTTACCTTCAATTGCAGCCATGACAGCTACTTCAGGACTCACTAAATATATATTAGCACTTTTAGTTCCCGATCTTCCTAGAAAGTTTCTGTTAAATGTTCTTAACGAAACAGCATTACTTTTTGGTGCGAGTCCCATACCTATACAAGGTCCACAAGCATTCTCAAGAATTCTGGCTCCCGCTTCAACGAAATATGCCATTTCTCCGGAATGTATTAAATGATCGACGACTTGTCTTGATCCTGGAGATACTGTAAGACTAACATTCTGATGTACCGTTTTACCTTTTAACATATTTGCAACAATTTTAAGATCTCGCAAGGAACTATTTGTACAAGATCCAATACATACTTGATCTACTTGCAAGCCTTCAATTTCTTTGATAGTTTTCACATTTCCAGGACTATGAGGCTCTGCTACAAGAGGCTCAAGCATACTTAAATCAATTTCTATAGTCTCATCATAAACAGCATCTGTATCGGCTTCTAATGGAATCCATTGATCACTACGTTCTTGTGCAATCAAGAATTCCTTAGTAACATCATCACTCGGAAATATTGAACTAGTTGCACCTGTCTCAGTCCCCATATTAGTGATTGTTCCTCTCTCTGGGATGGATAAAGTCTTCACTCCTGGTCCTGTATATTCCAACACCTTATTTACTCCTCCTTTTACACCAATTCTCCTCAGAACTTCTAGAATGACATCTTTAGCAGATACAAAATCAGGTAGTTTACCAGTTAAATACACATTAACAATTTTTGGCATTTTTAAACTAAATGGTTCTCCAGCCATTGACGCTGCAACATCTAAACCACCTGCCCCGACGGCAATCATTCCTACTCCTCCTCCAGTCGGAGTGTGGCTATCTGAGCCCAATAATGTTTTCCCTGGACGTGCAAATCGTTCAAGATGAACTTGATGGCATATTCCATTGCCCGGACGTGATAAATATATCCCATATTTTGCTGCGATACTTTGCAAATACCTATGATCATCAGGATTCTTAAAATCTTCTTGAAGAGTATTATGATCAATATAACTAACAGAAAGCTCAGTTTGGACTCGAGGAATACCCATAGCCTCAAATTGTAAATAAGCCATTGTACCAGTGGCGTCTTGAGTAAGTGTTTGATCGATTTTAACTGAAATATCCGTTCCTTTTTGCAAAGTGCCTTTTACTAAGTGTTTTTCTAAAATCTTTTCAGTTAAGGTTTTTCCCATTGATTTAAACCTTCTTTAGCTTTATATTATTTAAATAAGACTTTTTAGTTTAAATAATGAAGCCCATTATATTAAATTAGTTAAATACAAGGGTAAATGAAATATCATTAGTTCCCATCTACTTCCCCTAAGCAAAACGTCTCTAAATAATACATTTCCAGATTCTTAGAAATAAATCTTTAAATATTTTAAAAATACAATAATTAGTAATTGTTTTTTTCAAAATTTACGATTTCTAAAGTTTAAAATAAGCAATAAAATGGTGCTTAGTATTACTCAAGAACAGCATATTAATACAATTGATAACAATATAAGAGCTGAACATTTAATAAGGCAAACTAAAGTATTAAATATAGCGAGATTAGCTAAAATGCTAGTGAATTTATTTGGATTAGATGCTCAATTCGAAAAAGTACCTAAAAAGTTTGAAGGTAAAGAAATTGAAATGCATCTTAAAGAATTAGATGGATACATCACGTTCATAATGACATCAGATAGAGGGAAGTTTGAGTGCCGCGTAGAAAAAGCAAGTAAACCTATTGCAAAGATCATTATAATGGTTAAGGAGAAAGAAATCCTTAAGGTCATAAGTGAAATAATCCGTTCTAAAGCTAATTTATTTGGAATAATGAAATTATTGAAATTTATAATCCCTGGTAAAGCTAAAATTAAAGGTGATTTAAGAGCTTCATTAAAATTAGTAAAATGCCTGATGATTGGTAAAAATGATGTATATAAAAAACGTAAATAAGGTTTGATAATATGAATCTAGAAGATGATCCCTTTCTAAAAATCTCAAACACTATAATCAACACTTACATAAAGGAATGGCAAGATTCTAATAAAAAGATTGTAGGGTTTTATTGTACCTATATCCCTGAGGAATTACTTCATGCAGCAGACTTATTTCCCTTCCGAATTAGAGCCACAGGGACGAAGGATACTGATTTGGGAGACGTATATATGGTTCGATTCACCTGTTCCTTTGTAAGAGCAACTTTAGATTTAGCTTTAAGAGGAGCCTACGACTTTCTTGATGGGTTTCTGGTATGTAATAGTTGTGACCACAGTAGGAGGATGTTTGAATTATATGATTTAAAAGTATTCAATAGGGAGAATTTTAATAAAAAAGTTCCTCAATTCTATTTAGCTTTACCACATGTAATTACAGATCAGGGATTCGAATGGTATAAAAAAGAAGTAGAAGAATTGAAAGTAGAATTGGAGCAGAATTATCAAATTAAACCAATTACAAATGACAAATTATCAGAATCAATTAGAGTATATAATGAAAATCGGAGACTATTAAGAAATATCCATAAATTGAAATCCCAAGAAACACCAAAATTGACAGGAACAGAAGCTCTTCAAATTAGTTTGGCTAATTCTTCTGTTCCAAAAGATCTAGCAAATTTAGAGTTAAAAAGAATATTTGATCTTTTAGAAAATCGCGAATCTATAGATATAAGCAATAAAAAGAGAATCTTATTGGGAGGGAGTGTGGTAGATGACCTTGAATTTACTCGTTTAATTGAAAATTCAGGTGCCTTTATTGCATCCGATTTTCTCTGCTTTGGTACTCGAAATATAATGGATGATATACAATTAATAAATCATAATAACGTTTTAGAGAACATAACAAAGCGGCTTTATTATAGATTATCATGCCCCAGAATGATGGATGATCATTCTAGAAGGTTAGATTTTTTAAAAGAAGAAATAAATCATGCTAAAATTGAGGGTGTCATTTTACAGAGAATTAATAATTGTGATCTCCATGGTTGTGATAACATGCTCTTCTATCATGAATTAAAAGAATTAGATATTCCTGTTTTAAATATAGACCGGGAATTCTATCAATCAGATACTACGCGTTTACAAACCAGAATTGAAGCGTTTATTGAAATGATCTAAATCATTTAAAAAGAGGGATATTTATGGTAAATAAAATTAAGAATGCAAATAGAATTATACCTTACCAAATGCTCCTTAAGGCTTTATCGACCACTCGTGAATTAGTAGAAAAGATTTTACCAGAAGATGGAATACCCTCATTAAGAATTGGTACTAAAAAAATTGAATCTGTCATACAAAAAGATATTGAAAAAGCTGAAGAAGGTCTCCCTGTAGTTGGATATCATTTTTCTCTACCTGCTGAGTATCTCAGATGCTTTGATTGCGTTCCTGTTTGTATAGAAGGGACATCTTATTTCCTTGCAACTCTTTTAAAAGGAGGTATAGAAAATTATTATGATTTAATGAACAGTTGGGGGCATCCATTTCATACTTGTACCTCACAAAAAGGTACGATGGGTATGACCTTGGATGAATTGTTTCAATTTGATGCTTTATTCTGCCCAACTGCCCCATGTGATTGTACTATAGCGTCTTACCCCTTTTTTAAATATAAAAAGAAGTTTCCACTTATTTTGGCTGATCTACCATATTTACATGAAGATAAAAGCTATAAGTACTATGCAGAGCAACTTCAATTAGGGTTAGAAAAACTTGGGGAAGTCATAGGACAGGAGCCAGATTTTGGTAGACTAAGGGAAGCAATTGAAATAGAAAATCAAGTAAATCGATTAAAATTGGAGCTATTTGATTTGATCAAAGCTAAACCTAGTCCAATTGAAAACATGTTTAATGCAGTATCTGCTGGAACTTCAATTTTTATCTCTGGATATGAAGAGAATTTAGAATTTTATCATGAGATGTTATCAATTGCTAAAAATAGATATAAAAACGGCAAGCATCATGGAAGAGATGAAGTTATCCGTTCTATATGGCCCTACATGATTACCTTTTTTTCAGTTGACTTATTGGAATGGTTAGATAGAGAGTTGGGTATGAGTGTACTATTTGATATTTTTAATTACAACTTCTCCGAGCCAATCAATACAAAATCAAATTTACAATCAATGTTCTATGGAATGGCAAAAAAAGGTATGGATTT
>JBHLON010000062.1:0-13226 GCA_048940445.1 Promethearchaeota archaeon | reverse complement strand
ATGGAAAATAGTTATGAATATTATAAGAAGAGTAAGGCCAGAAATGCTATTAATCGAGCGCTAGCTGGCCCAATGTGTCATTAAATATAATTTTTTTTTAAATTTTTTTTATGTTAACTAAAATTAATGTATAAAGAATAAAAATTAAGAAAGGAAATAGTTTGGAGTTAAGTGAAATGAAGAGAAAAGAAAAGAAAGAAAGTTGGAATAAAGATTTAGATATTAGATATGAATATATAAGATTTAATTATATTATCAGATAGGAGGGAAGAAAATGAGAATATCGGGATCAGGAACCCTTTCTGAAGGAAGGATTAACGATGAGCTGAATGCTTCTGGTTCAGTTAAACTAAAAGGGAATTTTGAATGTGAAGGATTTCATTCTTCTGGTTCTTTGAGAGGGGAAGGAAACTTGATTGTTCATGGTGAAATGGACACTTCTGGTTCATTTAGATTGATGGGGGCACTTTATGGAGACAGCAATTATAGATCTTCGGGTACAACTTCAATAGAAGGAGAGATAATAGTCAAGGGGGAATTGGAAAACTCTGGCTCATTGAGGGTAGGTAATAATCTTGAGGCTGTTCAAGGAATTAGAATCTCAGGTTCAACCCATGTAAAAGGCGGCCTTAAATCAAAGAGTCTTATAAAAATTACGGGATCATCTACAATTCATGGTGATGTCAATGGATTTGACGTCTCACTAGGTCGTAAAGGTTTAACTAAAAGAAGCATGTATAAGCATCCCAATAAAGTATATGGAAGCGTTTATGGAAGAGATAAAATTAATTTAATCAATAGTCTTGTAGAAAAAGATGTAAAAGGTCGGAATGTATATATTGGACCTAAGACGGAAGTTTTAGGAACGGTGTATTATGTTGATTCTATTGAAGTTGATGATAATGCGGTCCTTAATAATGAACCTGTCCAAATTAAAGAAGAAGAATTAATAGATTAAAATAAGGAGGGAATAATAAAAGATGATTAACCCATTTTATGAAAAGTTAGCTAATTTAGCAATCAATTATTCAACTAATATTGAAAAAGGAGATAGAGTATGTATTTCTGGTCCAGCCTTAGCAAAGGATCTCTTCCAAACATTATATGTCGAAACAATTAAAGCTGGAGCTCATCCTCTATTACTTGTGGGGATTGAAGGAGTCACGGAATTAAGATATAAATATGCATCAGAGGAACAATTACAATATGTAGATCCAATTGTAAAAACCTTACTTAAAGAATTTGATGCTTATATCATAATATCTGGAGATTATAATACTCGAAAATTAGGTGTGGTTGATCCAAAATTAATAGCAACATCACAAGGATCACCCGCTAATAGAGAAGTTTGGAATATCCTAATGCAGAGGATTGGAAGTAAAGAATTAAAATATCTAATTGTACCCTATCCTTGTGATTCGTTGGCTCAAGAGGCAAATATGGATTTGTTTTCCTACTTTGATTTTATAGAAAAAGCATTATACTTGGATAAAGAAGATCCTGTGAAAGAGTGGTTAAGAGTAGAAGAAAAGCAAGAAAATTTTTGTAATTATTTGAATAAAGTTGATAAAATCCAAGTGCTTGGTGAGGATACAAATCTTTCTATGTCAATAAAGGGTAGGCTTTGGCAAAATGATTGTGGTCATTTAAATTTACCCGACGGTGAAGTCTGTACTAGTCCAATAGAAGATTCAGTAAATGGTCATATTCGATTTACATATCCAGGGATATTTCAAGGAAGAGAAATTCAAAATATTTATTTAGAATTTAAAGATGGAAAAGTAGTGAATTTTTCAGCCGATAAAGGCAGTGAATTAATGGATGAAATATTAAAAATAGAAAATGCAGATATACTCGGGGAATTTGCTATTGGTACGAATTATGGAATCACTATATTTACTAAAAACATACTTTTTGATGAAAAGCTTGGAGGTACGATTCATTGCGCTCTTGGAGCTGGACTTAAAGAATTAGGTTCCAAGAATGATTGTGGTATACATTGGGATATATTAAAAGATATGAAAGTACCTGGCTCTAAAGTTTTAGCGGATGGCCAAGTAATTTATGAAGAAGGTAAATGGAAAATATAAAATTAGTGAATTTAATTTGCAAGAAATAGTAAAAAGATTTTTAGATTTAAGTAAATATGTAAAAAAATTTTATTAAATATTAGAAAAATTTGATTAAAAGAGGTTTTATTATGTCTTTTGATGAAAAATGGGATGAAAAAAAAGAAAATGAAAAGGAAGATAAAAGTAAAGATGATAAAGATGCAGGAAAGGTAATTTGGGAATTACATAATCTACGAGATGAGCTTATGTTCGAATTAGATGAGTTGCACGATGATTTAAAAGAAGCTATTGAAGACATTAAGGATGAGGCAGAGGATGTGAAAGACGATTTAAGAGATGAATTAGAAGACCTTATGTCAGAACGAGAAGAACTATTAGAAGAAGTTGGAGATATCAAAGGAGAGTTAGAACAGTATGGAGAGTCTGCTCGAGATCGGATCGAGCATGCAAAGGAGAAACTTAAGAAATTAAGAGAAAAACTTGATATTCATGAGGATAAATTTAACCAAAAAGTTAAGAAGAAAGTAGAGAAAGCAGCAAAGAAAGCTGCTAGAATAAACATTTCTGTTGATCCTGACGTAAGTGATGAATGGAGAGATTGGGCAGAAGGATTAGGAGCTTCAGTTTCAGAGCTAGTTCGTAAATCAATGAAATTTGTAAAAAATAATATTGGAGATATTGGAAAGTTAGAAAAGCTTGGACCAATTTTAGAAGAAGCCTTTGAAGGCAGTGGTATAAATGAATTAGGAGATAGAATTGAAGAAGCCGTTAAAAAATCTGGTATTGAAGGTATAGGCAAAGAGATGGATAAGAAATTCAAGAGTAAACAGCATGGAACGAGAATTAAAATTGATATTTCTGAGCAATCAGATAAGGAACGAGCAAAAAAGAGGATTCAAGGGTTAATTAAACTCAAGAATTCAATACCCATAGAAAAATTAGCTCAAGTTTTAAACATTCCTCAAGAGGAAGCAGAAAACATGATTTATGAATTAGCTGCAGAAGGTATAGAAGGCACTTTACAAGAAGGAGTCTTCCAATTTGAAGGAGATTCAGAGAGAGTAATCACAGTTTTATTTAAACTAATTGATAAATTGTGAGGAGGGTTTTGGAATGGAAGTTACTCCTACAAAGAAGACTTTTGGGCATTACATGTTTTTCTGGAGCGGTCAATTATTTTCTCTATTTGGATCGATGGTCGTATTTTTTGTATTAACATTTTGGATTGCAGAAGTATATAACAATCCTGTAATTTCTTCAACTGCTTCCTTTTTATACATATTAATGATGACTATTTGTATGCCTTTTGCTGGTGTAATTGCAGACAGAATTAATCGAAAACGGTTGATTATTATCGCAGATTCTTCTGAAGCATTTGTTACATTTTTACTGATACTAATATTTCAATTTGGATTAGCAAATTTTTGGATAGTTTATATCTTTATTAGTTTACGAAGTATTTGTCAGGCATTCCATGTACCCACAGTAAATGCGATTATACCTACCATGGTACCAAAAGATAATTTATCACGAATAAATGGAATAAATTTTTTATTTACGGGAGTAGTTCAATTTTTCGCGCCATTTGTTGCAGCAATTTTTTTAGTAATTTTTTCTTCATCAATTTATCTTATATTCTGGGTAGATGTTATTACGTTTTTTATAGCGCTGGTACCTTTATTATTAATTACTATACCTTCTGTTCAAGAAATGAGTACTGAAAAAGAAAAAAGTAAAGGGTCCTTTATAAAGCAGTTTAAAATAGGGTTTAGAACAATAAAATTTATTCCCGGATTAGTTATTTTAATTATACTTTCGATGCTTTTGAATTTCTTAATTAGACCAATTGATTCTCTTCTTGCTCTATTTATTATTGATGTTCATGGAGGTAAAGAAGTAGCGATAGCAATAGTACAAATGTTTTTTACTGGCGGTATGATTGCGGGAGCGTTATTTACTTCAATTAAAAAAAATTGGAACAATAAGATTCGTGTAATTTTTATTAGTCTTATATTGGCTTTGTTAGGGTATATGATGTTTGGTTTAGCTCCTCCAGGATATTTTCTTATAATAGGTATTGGGGGTGTTATATTGGGTTTCAATCTACCAATTGTTAATTCGCTCTATCAAACATTTATTCAAACTACGGTTCCAGCAGATAAACTTGGGAGGATCACTTCCATTGATAATACTTTGTCTTCAGCAATTTCACCAGTAGGTTCAATAATTGCAGGACCACTAGCGCTTATTTTAGGTATACCGGCTTTGTTCTTTTATTGTGGATTGATTGGAGCGATCTGCACTATCGGATTTTGGAGTTTTACGGGTATTAGGAAAGTCGATATGGATAGTCAGGAGGCACTTGAAGAAATCAGCGGGAACATAAATAACATCTCAGTCTAATTTCCTCTTAAATTTAAAAAACTAAATCAATTTGAAAATGAAAATATTGAAAAATTCTAAGATAGGTGATATAGTAAAAGTAGAAGAGGATGATATTATATTTAGACGATTGTAGTAATTTCTAGATAAAATGCCTATTTTGTTTCCTAAAACATAGTCTGGTTTAGCTAGAGTAATACAAAAGAAAAAAGATAGAAAAAGTAGGTAAAAAAAAAGATTCAATTCTTAACCAGGAGTTAGGAGTATTCTATCTTGCTCTAATTCTGATTTATTACTATATAATCCAAAATAATCCCAAACTTCTAGAGCAAAATCAATAAAAGCGTGACCTTTAGCAGTAATTAAATTTGAATCTTTTATTAATCTACTCTCAACATAATTGTTCCTTGGAAATGGATCGACTTCTTTCTTCTCTTCATAGTACTCAGGCATTAATGTAGTTGTATATTTTTTATCGTTAAGTATACCACTTTTAGCTAGAAACTCAGGCGCTGCGCATATGGCAGCAATTAATTTTTTTTCTTTATTAAGATTTTGAATTAATGACATTAATTCTGGTTTGAGCTCTCTTTCAGATCCTCCTGGTATTAAAAGACCATAAACTTCTTCCACATTAGATCCTTCAGAGACAGTCTTATCCGGGATTATCTTTAGACCTCCTGAACTTATCACTGGATTCCTATCATAAGCAATATATATTAGATTATAATCTTGCATTTCATTCAAGTAAGAACAAGTAAACACAGTTTCAAAATCTACAAATTTTTTGTATATATAACATAATATATTTTTCATTATCTTATTCTCTTTTTTCAAAAATAAAGGATTATATTTTAATCAAAATTTTTCCAAAATTCAATAGAAGGGTGATTTATCTCTTCAAGGGCACGGTTATCATGATAACAAAAATCACAATAATCATCTCCTTGCATTATTGTTTTAGTCCTTGTTAAGGTGAAACTTGGATTATAGTTTTTCACTTGTGCAAAATCTTGATAACACATCATAGAAAAGCAGAGTTCTTTATCACATCCCTGTTCTAGTAGCTCTTCAGCCCATCTACATTTATTAACTTTTAAAATCATTTTATTTCCATTAACTATCATTATCTTCCCATCATGAGCTTGCCATGTCTTATTAATACTCACAAAATTTTCAATTAACTCTTCAAAGTTATTATAATAATTATTTGGGTTATTTTTTTTCTTAACTTGCTGTGAAATGTATTCTTTAATGAAGCTTATTGCTTCTTCTCTTGACATGACTCTTAATAATGAGCTAGCTTGAATATAATCAAAATTAGTATATACTTTGACAAGATCTACCATATTTATATTAATTTTTTCATCATTGGAGTCCTTTTGGTATCTGGTATAATTCAGTAAATTCAATATTATATTAATGCTTGAGTTGAGCAGTTTAGGATTATTTTGAAAAATTTCATCCTCTCCAGCAACAATAATTCCATAATCCTCATTTATATTACATTTAGAAATTACTTCTTCAAGGTATGCATCTATTAAATGTGGCTTTTCTTTCTGAATATGTTCTAAAAATTCTGCGAATCCCTTTAAGTTATTCCTTATTAACTCCTTTATACTTACTAATATAGATGCCTTTTCATTATAAACATATCTTGCCTTTTCCAATTTAGCCTCAACCTTCAATTCTCTTTATTCTTAACATTTTAGAAATTAATAATAATTAGATTTTATAGATTACCTCAATAGGTAGATCATTAAATATGTTCTGCGCAAGTTTCTTAAATTCCCCATTAAGCGATTTGTATCCTCTACATGCATAATTCTTTAGAAGAAATGTAGTTGGTTGTAACTCTGATATTAATTTTTTCAAGCCAAGCAAACTTTTCTGATTATCGTTAATTCCTTCTAAAAATACACTTACTATGATTAATTCACCTCTAAAGGTTTTTCGAAATACTTTTACACCTTCAATCAGATCTTCTAAATAAATATCCTCATGTTGTCTACAAATCTCAGTAAATTCATCTGGAAAAACACTTACAATTTCAATTAGCATTAAATCACAGAGGGAACAATCGTCTCTTACTTCCTTACGAGAAAGGAGAGAACCATTTGTCGAAATCCCAATTTTTATATTTGGATACACTCTTTTTATCAGCATAGAAAACTGTTTAAAGGATGCATAGAGGGTAGGTTCTCCAAATCCCGTGACCCAAACATAATCGGGTTCTCCTTTAAGTTCAATATACTCTCGTATTTCTCTAAAAATTTCTCCAGGTGGATAAAATTCTCTTCTTTCAATAGTTTTATCCGTTGTTGGTCCAGTGCCACAATAAACACAATTAAAATTACATACTTTAAAAGGATTAAAATTTACAGATAAAACCTTACCAAATCTGCTATCTTCTTTAACCCCCTTAACAAATTTGCATCCCATAATGTCGTCACGTATTCTTTTCTCTTAATCTTCATCAGAATTTAATTCAATTTGTTTGATTTTTAATAAATAATTATTTGCTTTCTTTAACCAATGTTCTTTTTTCTCCATTTCACATAAACATGAATGGGTGTAATCCTTTCCTTGCTCTAACATTTGCGTGGCTAGATCGTACTCTTTAAGATAATAATAACAAATCCCCATTTTTATGAAAGTCTGATATACAAAAAATCCGTAAGGTTCAAGACTTATAGCCGTTTTGAACAACTCGATCGCTTTCTTATAGTGTTTGAACATCATTAAGATCTCTCCATAAGAATCATGATAATTTCCATTGTTAGGCTCTAAGCTTATTAGTTTTTTACCTAATTCTATAGCTTCCTTCTCACGATCTAAATAAGCTAAACCATAAACCATACTATTAACTAAATCATTATCATTATGATATAGTTCTATGAGTTTAGCTAAAATTTCATAAGACTCCTCATACCTTTTCGGGTTATTTTCATAATATCCCATCTTAACCAAGATATATGCCTTTTTATGTAATAAATGTCTACTTTCATCAGGAAATTGGGGTATTATCTCTCCAATCAATTCTATCGCTTCATCGAATCTCTTGCTTAAGTTAAATCCGAGAATTTTATTATAATAGTAGTCGATAATTTTAGGTCTTATTTCAATCGCCTTATCTATCGCTTCGAAGGCTGCCTCATATTGTCTTAACTCAAATAAAATTGTCGCTTTTAATTGAAAGTATCGTGATATATTCAATTCGCTAGATTCAAGTGAAATAGCTTTCTCTGTTTCTTTAAGCATATCTCCTAATTTAACTTGACTTTTGTCCCATTCAAAAATTGTGTTATATCCTAACACCATTGCTCTATTCAAATGGGAAATAGGATGATTAGTATAAGATTTTAATGTTTCTTCTGAAATGTCAAAGGATTTCTTAAAATCACCTAATGATAAATGTAAAAAACTAAGGACGAATAAAATTATTGGCAACAGATCCTCTTGGCCTAATTCTTCCAATCTATCAAGTTGAGTCTTTAAAATATCAATAGCTCCTTTCAGGTTACTATAAAGACACAGAACAATTGACTTTAATATATATAACTCTATTTTTTCTGAGTCAGTCTTAATTGCAGAATCTATTAATTCTAAGGCTTGATTTACATCTTTCTTATCTATACAAGATAAGACTTTTTCAAATAAAGGTTTAATGTCTTTTATATAATATTCTGCCAATGCTTTTAAAACATCTGGATATAAATAATATCTAACTTCATCGCTCCTTTTAAGAGGATGATCTAAATCCTCTGCTTCATAAGTTCGAAGCATTGAAGGTATATTTTCATAAATAAATCCCTCTAACTTATCAGAAGGATCAACTAACTGTTTTTCAGTTTCTACCTTGTAAGATAAATATTTAATATATTCTGGTAAAAATTCTCGTAATGGATCCTTCAAGTGTCCATGAAATAAATCATTGCAAATGTCCTCAATAATATCATCGATTAAGGTATACATAGTATAATAAGGGTATCCGCTTAACTTATTTAAATAAGTAAATTTTGTAATATAATCATCTACAATAGCCCGTAACACTTTCTCAATCTTTTCATCTGACTGAAAATAATAGACTTTATCACCATCGAACCTTAAGCTCCAAAACTTAATTGGATATATCTCCTTCTCTACAATCTGATGAATATGAAATTTTAAGATAATATCTTCTATGTCAAATCTTAATGAAAATTCATCTGGAGATATGTGTCTTGGATATGAATCAGGATGATTTATCGAGAAAAATAATAATATTTTCTTAAAATCTTCCTCATCATCTAATGAATTCTGGACTTTGGCATAATCCATCTTTAATACATTATTTAAAAAACGAAATTTTACATCCTTATCCTCAATATTATATTTCCTAAAAAAATCACGAGTCTTTTTGGTGATCTCTTCAATTCTTTTGCTTTCTTCTTCCAAAATTGATTGACGATCAAGATCATATAACCGCAACATGCGAGAATATTCTATCTTTCCCGCTTCAGTGATCTTATAACGCTTATTATCTTTCTGAACATAATTATTCTCCATTAATAGATTTAAGTTCTTTGAAAGTGATGATTGGTTTATATATACTGGTGAATTCTCCCTGAGAAAATCACTCCATTTGCAATAACTATTATTATATAACATCCATAAGATCCAATGATCATAATTACGTTTCCTCAAAACCGCCTTAGGAGGATAATTCAATCTCCTCTTTGTTTTCTTTCTTCGTGATATCTCATGATATCGTTCTCTCCCAGCAGTTGTAATTTTATAGAACCCTCGCTTGACATTCTCTATATATCCTTTGCTTTCTAACCTATTCTTGTAATTCGAAAGTGTTGATTGACTAATACCTACCGGGTCTTCTGTAAAATGAGACCATTCACATTCATCATTATTATATAACATCCAGAGTATAATATGCTCAAAATTTCTCTTACCCATTGGAGAATCAGATAAAATTTCATCAGGAGGTAAGTTTATCTGCTCTGTTTTACTCATAAAAAACACTCTTTTACTTTATCCTATTGCCTTAATATATTATTGTTAAAAGTTCAATTTAAGGTTACTTATTCATAAGTCGATATGAACATTATATGAAGTTCGAACTCCATCTGAACAACATGAAGGTAAACTAAATATGCAGTTAGTGATTATTAATTCTTAAGAAAAAAACTAAAAAAAAGGAGTTAAAAAAAATGGTACAAGTATATGAAAAACATGGAATAGAAGACCTCTTAGAGGTTAAAGCATGTATAGTAGAGTCGCTCCCTGTAGTAGATGAACGCATAGAATACACAAAGGCAAAAGAGGAGCAGAGCAAATCACGATCATTTATTAAGAGACTTTCAAAAATAAATGCTAATTCCAAATCAAACGCTAAAATATTAGAGGGGCAAGTTCATATCGACCAGCTCAAGCGCGGCCTTCCTATTAGAGGGAGATTTTTTATGGGTTAAAAAACCAAATAATAAAAATTAAAAAAAATGTGAGGAGAGAAACATGAATAAAAAAGAAAAATTAAGAGTATCTGATATAATTGTTATTCATAATCCAGCATATATAGTATATTAATCCAAATTTTTTATTTTTTTAAAATTTGTAAAACTTTCACGAATTTCACGGGCACATTTTTCATTTCCGTTATTAGTACCTAAGGGAGGGGTGTTGGATTGATCTTTTATTACTTTTCCTTTACCTTTTCCCTCCCTTAATCTTTATCTTTTTCAACTTCTAACAAATTCTATTATATCAAGATATCCATAAATAAATTCTAACGTCCTAACTAATATTAAAAATGATAATAAAATCATTAGTTGTTATCATTGTAAATTTTAAAAGTGAAACTATCCATATTTTAACGTAGACTTAATTTAACTCTAAAAAAAATTGGAGAGAATTTGATTATGCCTATTAAAATAGTAAATGATTATTATCTGAAAAATAAAACAAAATTAGACAATCAATTTGATAAGTATTTACATATATCAAAAGAATTATTACTAAAGAAATTCAATAAACTGGAAATAGAAGAGATTTTTAAAAAAATGCGAAATGAATATGAGAATCTAATCCCAGAAATACCATATATCGGAGGTAAGAAAAATCCTTCCACACTTATGCTGATAGATTGTGTTGCTATGCTAGCAATTTTTCGTATTCTTGAAAAAACAGGTATGACCTACCGTGAAATTGGGGAATTTAGTTATAAGTTTTGGGAAAAGGTAAACGCGATAAAAGTCCATAAATTAGAAAAATCAGGTCAAAATCCTGTAGATCAATATTTTAACGACACTTATATCAATTTTAATAAAAGTTACGCAAAAACAACACAACAAAAAAAATATCAAGACGATTTTGTTATGGAGTTTGTAGAAGGTGATGGTAAAACATTTGATTATGGTTATACTTTTACGGAATGTGGAATTCATAAAGTCTTTAAAAAGTTAGGGGCAGAAAAGTACACACCTTTCTTATGCTTGTCCGATTTTGCTCAAGCTAATATATTTGGATATGGATTTTCACGGACTCAAACTATTGGGAATGGTGCTCTAATATGTGACCATCGATTTTTAAAAAAAGGGTCAACTCCACGAGCTTGGCCTCCAGATAATTTACAAGAATTTAAGATGAAGTTATAGCTTTCAGATAAAATTATAAAATAAGAAAAATAATAGTAAATTTATTTAAACAGGTTTTCAAAGAGAGCAAAAGCTCCTACAGGAACAAATTCATACTCTACTAGTCCTTCTTTTACGAATAGTAATTCTTTAATGTAATTTTTAGCTTCATTAACATCTTTATATTCAAGAATTAACATAGCACCCAGCTTATCTGTTCTAAAATAAAATTCTCGAAGAATTCCTCTTTTATAAAGATCCCAAGCATGCTGAGCTACTTCTTTTAAAAAAGGTTGAAATTTATCCATTGTGATTTCTTCCTTAGTTATGTTGTAGGCAAATATTTTCAAACTATCACCATCCATATTTTTTTTATGGACAACGATCCATAAGTCACCCTTATAAATATAATTTTTATGGGCAAATTTTTAAAAACGGATTACTCTTTTTATATAAATGACAAAAATGGGTTCTAACAGTTATAGAAGAAAGAAGATTGTAAAGTTAGTATTCAAGATCCTTTTATTAGTAGTAGGGATCTTATTCGATGTACTTACAATATTGTCTCTTGCAGGAAAGCTGGGTAGACTATTTTTTATAATTGGATTATTCTATGGACCTTTTTGTACCTTTTTTGGAATTTTTCTGCTATTACCTAAAAAATTATCTGTTTTCTCAGTTATGATTATCATTGGTAGTATAATTTTAATTTTTATGATGTATCTAGCCCTCATTATAAGTTTGATATTCCCTGTTAAGGGAGCTTATGCATAATGAAAAAATCACCTTTTCTACTCCTTAAAACAATCTTTTATACTAGTCTTGTTTATGAAGTTAAGGTTATGATTTTTTATAAAAATTATAATTACTCCTAGTAAACTCTCTATTGGTACAATAATTTGGATCATTACAACATTATTAAAAGATAATCCAATATTCCTATATTTCACCAGAAACATATCAATCTCTCCAGCTCCAAAACTATTTGTATATCCTACTATATATACGTTACCTAATGAATTCACTGCCACTCCATAGCCAATATCAACTTGATCTCCACCCCATGTATAATTGTTTTGTAAAGTGCCGTTTCCGTCATATTTCAATAATATAGCATCATAATTGCCCGGTTCAAAACCACTTTCTGCAGCCCCTACAAGATATACATTGCCAAACAAATCTACTGCTACATCATTACCACTATTATAAGTGTAGAACTCACCCCATATACGATTCCATTTTTTTATGCCACTTCCATTATATTTTACCAGTAATGCACAAATTGACACTGGACCCGGGGTAGTTCCCACAAGATATACATTATCTGATGTGTCCACTATTACTGCATTTCCAAAATTGTCTTCTTCTTTTTTGCCCAATGTGTGATTCCATTGTTGGATACCATTTTGGTCATATTTCACAAGGACTACTGAACTATACATACCATCCCCATTCTTCGTCGCCGTATCTCCCACAATAAATACGTCGTTTGATGAATCTATTGCCACTCCATTGCCATAATCATAATAACCTCTATCCCATGTGCAATTCCATTGCTGAACACCATTGTTATCATATTTTACCAGCAAAATATCAACAATGTCTTCTGCTAATTTAAATTTATCACCTACAATAAATATATTGCCTGATGAATCCACTGCCACATCTCTAGCATAATCATCATAACCTCCATCCCATGTGCGATTCCATTGTTGCACGCCATTGTTATCATATTTTACTAATACAAAATCATTATTTTCCGCTCCGAAGCTCCCTGTAGATCCCACTATATATATATTATCTAATGAATCTATTGCTATTCCATTGCCATAATCATTTCCGTCACCACCCCAAGTGCAATTCCATTGTTCTTGACCATTTTCATTGTATTTCACTAAAACAATATCAGAACTTCCCGCTCCGAAGCTCCCTGTAGATCCCACTATATACACATTATCTAATGAATCTATTGCTATTCCATTGCCATAATCATTTCCGTCACCACCCCATGTACTATTCCACTCAATTATCTCTGCTTTAGGTGTAGGAATGATAATATTCCAAATAGTAAATCCAATTAAAATAGCTCCAATTATAAATATTGAAATTCCAGCTAGTAGTATTATTAATTTGGATAATTTCATTG
>JBHLON010000061.1:0-13773 GCA_048940445.1 Promethearchaeota archaeon | reverse complement strand
TTTTATGAAACAAAACATCCCCCAATTTATTATGCAAATATGTTTAAATTTCCGTTTACATATATTAAAACTAACACCTTGTTATAAACAAAATTTGATAGGATTATGATTCAATATCAATTGAATCAGGTATTACTCCTAAATTCATAATCCATCTATTACTTAGGCTTTATATCTAATTTGCTTAACTTATATCGTGCAGAGAACTCTTTTAGAATGGGATTTAAACTATCAATTCCACATTATGGATGATACTAATTCATAGTTAATCCAATTTAGCTGTCTAATTACTTTATAACACGGATATGAAGCTTTGTTAAGGTGATAAAACAATTTTTTTCAAAATTAAAATCGAATTAAAAAATTAAATGGAGGTGAAAAAATGGATATAAAAAGAGCAAAGGAATTAATTAGCCAGTTAAACAATTTAATCGACCAAATTGATAAAGAAGAGATAAGTGAATTTAATAGAATGAGTGAAAATCTGAAGAATGAAATAAGAGTCAAGATTATGGCAATTTTAAATGAATTAGATATAAGATCTGGGGAAGTTATAGATTTCCATCATAGAAAAACCTAATCAACGATAGAATAACTTGAGAATGAGAATAATAAATAGCTAATAAATATTTTTTTTCTAACTTTTATAAAAAGAATTAGAGCATTTTAACCAAATTTTTTCAAAGAAATTTTCATAGAAATCAGATGTTGAATTTATCTTTCCAACTCAATTCTAATGAAAACTTACTGATTTTGTTTCAAAAATTCTTGTACAGTTTTCATAAATGCTTCGAAATTTTCTCGATGTATATGGTGTCCAGCATTTTCTATAAATTCATATTTAGCGTTACTAAATTCTGTAATATATTGTTCTACTTCTCGTCTTTTAACTATACCATTTTCAGAAATAAGAAGCAATGTGGGTGCTTTCACTTTGGGAAAAATTACATGCCAATTCCTTTTTGGATTCAAAGATTTTGATTTCGATTCATTTTCAGCCCATTCTTTTTGAGCCTTAACCCATAAGTTTTTATCTTCTTCATCCCAACCATTGTGAATTTGATCGCACATTTTTCGAATTTGGGCAATTGTACTCTTTTTAATTCTTCGAATCCTCCGTTTATAATATAACAAATCTAAGAATGTTGGATTTTTGAAATAATAGCCAGGATCTTCTAAAACAAGTTTTTTGACAAAGTTAGGGAATCGAGCACCAAGCTCAGTAGCCACCTGCGCTCCCATAGAATGTCCCATAACAATTATAGAAGTAAATTTTAAACCTTTAATTAATTCTACTATGTCATCAACCAAATCCGATAAATGGAATTCTGTTTGATACGAAATAGATTTTCCATGTCCCCGTGCATCTGGCATGACAATGTCAAAATCATTTTCTAATGCTTTTGTAACTCTTTTCCAGCACAAACCATTATCCATTGCCGCATGGAGTAATATCATTGAAGGTTTGTCTCCATTAGTGCGAAAATACCGAATATAACTTCCTTGAGTGCTAAAATATTTTCCCGCCCAATTATCAAGATGAGACATAGATTATAGTTCACATTATTCGTTTTATTATAATTAAATTGTGCTATTTTGTAAAAATTTTATTAGGGTCATGGAAAAAAATTTATTTTATTTTTTTTATAACAATTAAAAATAAATAATACAATTTTGAAGAAAGACTCAAAATCGTGTCGCCCTTCTTTTAATAATTAAATACTATAAAAACCAATCACTAATTATTCCATAAAAATAATTGAGTGAAAAAATTTTGCAAAAAGTAGCAATAATAGGTATAGGAATTACACCTTTTAAAGCAAGATATTTAGATAAAACTTATTTTGAACTGGCTTATGATGCAACAAAACTAGCTCTGGAAGACGCAAATCAGAATGGAGCCGAAATTAGTCATAAAGATCTTCAGTCTACTGTATATGGGATTTACAATGAACTCTTTGAGCGTCAATTCATGCCTGATATTTTTACTAATAGCTATCTTGGAATGAATAATAAGCCTGGTACGAGAGTAGCGACGGGTGGCGCCACAGGAGGATATACTGTTCGAATGGCATTTGCAGAAGTAGCATCTGGATTGAGTGATTTATGTTTATGTATAGGACTTGAGAAGTGTAACGATTGTTATGACGAACAAACGGGTACAACGACTCCTGAAGTATTAAATGCGATTGCATATTCTGCTGACATGACGTATGAGTATCCGATGGGAATGATGGCAGCAAGTTCCTATGTCTCTATGGTAAATGCACATTATGAAGAATTTGGGAATCCTTCAGAAAAACAAATGGCATACGTCAGCGTTAAGAATCATGGCAATGCTTTATTAAACCCAAAGGCTCAATCTCCTATGGAAATTACAGTAGAAGACGTACTTTACTCACGAATCATTTGTTATCCCTTCAAATTGTTGGATTGCTGTCTTTATTCAGAGGCTTCAGCAGCATTAATTTTAGCAAATGAAAGTAAAGTAAAAGAACTCAAAATTGAGAAACCAATTTGGATTACTGGAGTAGGCGCAGCCAATACAGATTGTTTCATTGGTAATCGAGAGGATATGGGTAGATTATATTCTAATATTTTTGCTGCGAAAGAAGCATATAAAATGGCAGGTCTAGAATATAATAAAATAAAGATGCAAATAGATTGTGCTGAACTCCATGATGCATTTTCGGGTCAAGAAGTCATCTCATATGAAGAGCTTGGATTTGTTCCATTTGGAGAGGGTGGTCCTTGGATTGAAAAAACTTATGAAAAATCGGGTGAAGGTCCTTGGCTAGAAGGAGAACTTCCATGTTGTCCTTCAGGAGGGTTGATAGGATGTGGACATGCGGTTGGTGCCACTGGTATTATGAGTACTGGTGAAGCTGCACTTCAGTTAAGAGGAGAAGCTGGTAAACACCAAGTAACAATTGATAAAGGTAGATCTATAGCCCATTCAATAGGAGGTCCAGGAGCGGCATATGCTGCGATTATTGTAATGGCAAATGAGGAGGGGTTGAAAAAATCATGAGCAAAGAATTTCAAGATCATCAAATAAGGGACAAAATAAAAATTGATTATAAATATACAATGGGAGGACAATCCAAATTTTTCATTGAATTAATGAATAATAAAAAGCTTTTAGGCACAAAATGTAAAAAGTGTGGTAAAACATGGATGCCTCCAAGGATTAATTGTTCTGATTGCTATGCTCCAGCAGATTGGGTGGAGTTAAAACAAACTGGAACCATTGAGGTGAGTACAATTGTCTGGTATACTACTTCAGCATTTATTAAAGCGATTCCTTATGGTATAGGTTTTATAAAACTTGATGGTGCTGAAACAGCTCTGCTTCAAGGAATTTTTTCTGAAAATTTAGTTCCATCAAAGATAAGGAAGGGAAAAAGAGTCAGAGCGGTTTTTAGTAAGGAAAGGGAGGGAAAGATGACTGACTTTTTCTTTGTACCAGAGGATGAATATGAAAATTGGATTTCAAAACCAGAATATGAAGGAGGGAGTTAATTATGGAACTAGCTAAAGATTACCTAAATAATATAATAAATAAATTAAATACGAACCCAAAAGCACAAGAAGTTTTTGTAACGAATATTGCAGGAAAAGATATAGACTGGGAAATGACATTTCAATTCAATCTTGATAATCAAACTCCTTTCTATTTAGAAGTTAAAAGTCGAAAAATCGAATTACTTAATGGTACTAAACCTGATGCAAAGGTGCTGATGTCTGGAGACCCTTCCGCAATAGTGAGAATTTGTGAGGGTAAAGGAGATTTTACTCATGCGATTTCCCGAGAACAAATTACTGTTGAAAAAGGAAAGGTAATGGATGTGATTCGTCTAACAAGAGCAATAGCAATTGTTTTAAAAACCAAATAATTATTTTTATTTCAATCTATATAAGCGTTCAATGATCCCAAGTGTATGATTTTTTATTCTAATGAGTTTAATTAGTAAATCACCAAGCTTTTTTCCAATGTTGCCAAATAGACTATTTTGTAGAATTTATCTTAGAAATTAAAAAAATATTTATTGTCAATTTCTTTAATCAATCAAGAATCAACTTTTAAAAATAAAAAGAGCGAAATAATTAATAAAAAATTGAATTTTAATAAATAAGTGAATAATGATGAGTCAAGAAAGATTTTGGACAAAGTCATACGATACTCATGTTCCTAAAACGCTAGAATATCCTACAGAAGATTTGGGAACTTTATTAGCAAAAGCAATGGAAAAGTATGGAGATAGAGTCGGATTTTATTTTATGGATAATAAAATCCTATTTAAAGATGTATTAAAAAGCGCTCAAGCGTTTGCAACGTTTCTACAGAAAAATGGTTTAAAGAAAGGAGATGTGGTTGCCATGAATATTCCAAATACCCCCCAGTATTTATTTGCATTATATGGGACATTCTTGGCGGGGGGAGTATCCACTGGCTTATCTCCACTTTTAAGTCCTGTTGAAATGGCTTACCAACTAAATGACTGTAAGGCTAAATTTGTAGTCACAATGGATATAGTTTACGAAAAAGTATATCCAAAATTTCTAGAAAAAGTGCCAGATCTCGAGGTAATTATTCCAACTAATGTGTCAGAGTATATGGGATTTTCCAGTTTTAAGGTTTTCATGGGAAAATTAATTAAAAAAATCCCAAAAGGGAAAATGAACCCGTGGCCTGGAAAGAAAGTTATTCCCTTTTTAGAAGCAATGGAAACTCCAATCGACCTTAAAAAAGTGTCGATTGATTCAAAAAATGATTTAGCCTTAATTCAGTATACTGGAGGGACAACTGGAACACCTAAAGGTACCGAAATTACTCACTTTAATTTAGCTGCAAATATGCATCAATTTGATGTATGGCTTAATCGAATAAAGGGTACTGACATTACTATGAGTGCTTTTCCATATTTTCATATTGCTGGTCTATTCATTGGTCTTTTTCTAACTTATATTGGTTCTTCTCATATCATTATAGCAAATCCGAGAGATACTGAACATATGATTAAAGAGATAGTTGAAAGAAAGCCAACTTGTTTTGGTAATGTACCAACTTTGTTTCTAATGATTCAAAGAAATCCTAAATCGAAAAATATTCCTCCTGAAATCTTACAAAATATAAGTATATGGGTTAGTGGAGCAGCTCCTTTCCCGGCTGAAGCTGTAAGAGACTTTGAGAAAGATTTCTACTCCCAGAATAAGTTTGTAGAGGTCTATGGAATGACAGAATCTGCTGTTCTGGCAACAGTTAACCCTGCCTTAGGAAAGAAAAAAATTGGTTCTGTTGGTCTTCCTTTACCGGATACAGATGTTAAACTCGCAGATGTAGAAACAGGAGAAGAAGTACCTATAGGTCAGCCAGGCGAAGTATTATTGAAGGGTCCTCAAATCACAAAACGCTATTACAACAAACCTGAAGCTACTGCAAAAACTTACATAGATGGGTGGTTACACACAGGTGATGTAGGTGTTTTTGATGAAGAAGGGTATTTGACTATTGTAGATAGGACAAAAGATATGCTTGTCGTGAGTGGATTTAAAGTATATAGCGTTCATGTTGAGGATGTCTTGACAAAGCACCCAGAGATCCAAATGTGTGCAATCATAGGTGTTCCTAATCCAGAACGCCCGGGATCAGAAATAGTTAAAGCTGTCATTCAATTAAAGCAAGGAATTGATCCAACTGAAGAGATTAAAGCTTCAATACAGGAATATGCTAAACAAAATTTAGCAAAATATGAAGTTCCTAAAATTTGGGAATTTTCTGAAGAGTTACCTACTACAATGATAGGAAAAGTTCTAAAAAGAGCATTACGAGAAGAAGAGAAATAAAGAGCGAATCCTTAAATTATTTTTATTTTAATTTTGTAGTTTAAATTATATTAATTTTTAATCCATTCGATAATATTAGAAATATAAGATGAATGTCGAAGAATTCGAAGATATATTATATGAAAAAGAAGAAAATGGCATATATACAGTAACTATTTCAAAACCAGATATAAGAAATGCTGTTACTTATATCACATTCTTGGAAATATACACTGTCTTGGAAGATATGGAAAAAGACAAAAATGCCAAAGTTCTTATAATAACTGGTGACCCAAAAGGGAATGCTTTTACTTCTGGAGGTTATTTCAAGCCAGAAATGCTTGAAGAAATGAAAAAATATCCAGAGGTAAATATCATGGATATTGCACAAAAAAAACTATGTTTGAAGTTATGGGATTTTAATAAACCGGTTATAGTTGCAATAAATGGTATGGCTATTGGAGGAGGTATTACAATGCCACTCGTGGGAGCTGATTTGATTTATATGTCTGAAGATGCTTGGCTTGGATTCTTTTTTGTTAAAAGAGGAATTATTCCAGAATTTGCTAACACTTTTATATTACCTTTTTACATAGGTTTTCAAAGAGCAAAAGAGATTATCTATTTTGGAGATAAAATAACAGCCCAACAAGCCTTCGAACTTGGTTTAGTTAATAAAATATTACCTCCAGATGAATTAATTCCATATACCAGAGAACAAGCGCTAAAATTGATTCCTCCAAGAGGGCCATATTTATCTATAAAATTAATGAAAAAAACAATGCATCATTATTTTAGAGAAATTATCTCAGATACTCTCGATTTAGAAAACAAAGCTCTAAGAAAAACTTTTAGATCAAAAGATTTTAATGAGTCAATGCAAGCGCTTAAAGAAAAAAGAGCTCCTAATTTTATTGGTAAGTAATTTATAATTAATGAAATTCTTTAAAAATTATTTCCTAAAATGTAAAATTTAGAGCCAAATCTATAATTTTAAATGTTATCTGATAGAATGATCTTTAATGATAAATAGTATTTATGATAACAATAGAGTTATTTCTACATATCCTGTTATAGTTATTGGAGCTGGGCTTGGAGGACTTGGTGCAGCATGTCAATTGGTATTAAGAGGAGAAAAAGTTTTACTGCTCGAAAAACATAATGTTCCAGGAGGTTTTGCCACTTCTTTCGTAAGAGGAAGATTTGAGTTTGAAGGAGCACTTCATGAACTTAGTGATATAGGCACAAAAGATAATAAAGGCAGTTTGTATCGCTTTTTGGAAAGACTAGAAATTATTCCAGAGAGATTGCAATTTAAACAAGTACCCGAATTTTATCGAAGTGTATTTCTCGATGGATTTGACATTACAATGCCACTGGGTGTAGAAGAATACACGGAAAAATTAATTGAGCTTTTTCCCTCCGAAAAAAAAGGTATAGAAGAATTTATGGAGATGTGTGAAGCGGTATTAAAAGGAATTGAATATATTGCCTCAAAAAGAGGAAAATTTAAACCACAAGAAGTCCTTAAAGAGCATCCTTGGCTTCCACGTGTCTCAGGCATCACCTTATCTGAACTATACTCAAAATTCTTTACTAACAAGAAGTTAATTGCTCTAATATCTCAACTTTGGGGGTATGTTGGATTACCACCAAATAGATTAAATGCATATGCCTTTATTGCTTTGTTGATCTTCTATTTAAAATGGGGCGCAGCATTTCCTTTGGGAAGATCACATTCACTAGTAAATGCAATGGTCGAAGCATTTGAAAAATTTGGTGGAGAAATAAGGTATAACGCTTTGGTGAATAAGATATTAGTAGAAAATAGTAGAGTTTGCGGTGTGGAACTTATTAATGGAGATATTTACAAATGTAATGCATTAATTTCTAATGTGAACCCAATATGCACCGCCATGAAAATGTTACCTTCTGAGGTTGTTCCTGAAGAATACAAAAAGAAGATTTACGCTCCAGAGATTGGACCTTCTGGGTTCTCGGTTTATATTGGATTGAATGCTTCTTATCGAGATTTAGGTTTAACCGCTCATGAGACGTTCATAAATAATAACTATGATATGAATGAGGCTTTTGAAATGTTTCATAAACTAGAAGCTCCAAAATATATTGTAGCAGCTTGTTATAATCATATTTATGAGGATATTTCACCTCCGGGGACAACTCAACTTGTATTAACCACATTACAGATGGGTAAATTATGGCAAAGTGTCCCTCCAGATCAATACTTCAAACTTAAAGATGAGATTGCAAATGGTATGATCTCCTTAGTGGAAAATACAATATGCCCGGAAATTCGAGATTACATAGAAGTTGCAGTAGCTGCGAGTCCTCTAACTTATTACCGATATTCCAAAAATATTGAAGGCGCAATTTATGGTACAACTCAAGATGTCATTAATGGACCATTATTTAGATTAACTAGCAGAGGTGCAATTCCTGGGCTTTATCAAGTAGGTGCATGGACAAATTTTGGAGGAGGTTTTTCTACCACGATACTAGGTGGGAGAATTGCTTCAGGTCTTTATTTAAAAGATAAAATTGAAGGGAGATGGTAAAAATGATGGAAGATATAAAGAAGTATCAAAAAGCTGAGAAACTAAAAAAAACACGCGAAGAAGTTCAACCGACACCTTGGTATTTTGATGGTTTAGAAAATTTATGTGAAAGGATACATCCAGGAAATCAATTATTAAAACTAACTGATATTGAGGAACTTTCTCATGATACAAAATTATTACGTTTTATATCAGCAAAACCAAAAAAGCCTTTAGCACCATTTCGGGCTGGTCAATATATAGGAATTACTGTTAAAATTAATAATGTTATAACCTCACGTCCTTACTCAATAGTATCATCACCTAATCAGCTCGCTTATTATGAGTTAGGCATTAGAAAGAAACAAGGAGGCTATGTTAGTCCCTACTTGTTCGAATATGTAGAGATAGGTGAAATTTATGAAGTAACTGAACCTCTAGGAAATTTGTATTATAACCCCTTATTTCATGGAAAAGATCTTGTATTCATTGCTGGAGGATGTGGGATAACTCCGTTTGTTTCAATGCTAAGAAATATTTCTGAGAAAGCTTTGCCTTTAAAAGTTTCACTTATTTACGGGTGTTTAACTGAAAAGGATATTTTATTCCGAGAAGAATTAGAGGATATACAAAACAGAAGATCAAATATTAAAATAAAATTTATATTGTCTGAGCCAGATTCTAGTTGGAATGGAGAATGTGGGTTCATAACTAGAGATAAGATATTAAATGAAATAGGATCA
The DNA here is from genome assembly GCA_048940445.1 of Promethearchaeota archaeon. GTDB lineage: Archaea > Asgardarchaeota > Lokiarchaeia > Sigyniarchaeales > SOKP01 > SOKP01. Next base: position 4,649 of record JBHLON010000061.1, on the reverse strand, counting down.
ATAAAGAACAAGTATTACTATGTTGTCGGAAATCGTCCTATGTATGAATTTATTAAAGCAGAACTGAGAGCCTTAGGGGTACCAGAACATAAAATGTATTATGAAGCATTTGGAATTCCAGATGATATTACCCAAATTATGGGTTGGCCAAAAGAAGTTGATGCTTTAAAAGAAATTAATGTAACAGTTGATTTTAGGAAGGGCAGTGATACTGAAAGAATAGAATTTAAATCTTCATGCATAGAACCAATTTTAAATAGTATAGAGCGTGAAAAATTATCCGGAGTCCATATTGAAAATGGCTGTCGTTCAGGAGACTGTGCTTTATGCAGAACAAAATTGATCTCTGGAGAAGTTTTTATACCTCCTTGGGTTACTATCCGTGAAGTCGACAAGGAATTTGGATTCATTCATCCCTGTGTATCTTATCCTTTAACAGATATCCATCTTGATTTAACTTTAACCTAACTTATTTTGTTAAATTCTATAAAATTTTAAATAGTTTAAAAGCGAAATTAGAAAATATAATTATTGAGGTGTTTATGAATGAAAATTTTGACAAAAGAATGGTTAGATGCTTTTGGACAGGCTATTAACGACAATCCTGCTTATAATGAAGCTGCGTCTTGGTGGGAAGGTGATATGCTCTGTGTAATCGAACCTAGTGGTCCCTTAGATCATGAAGTTAGATTTTTTCTAGGACTTTATCATGGAGAATGCACTAGTGTTAAATTATTAGAGGAGGGTGAGAAAGTGGATGTGGAATTTACGCTTTCTGGACCATATGATAACTGGGTAAAAATTGCTAAAAAAGAATTAGATACTATTCAAGGAGTAATGTCGGGAAAATTAAGACTTGTAGGAAATATGGCAAAATTGATGAGAGCCACAAGAGCTGCTCAGGAAATCGTTAATAGCCTTCAAAATGTACCAACAGAATTTTTATAATCCAGAAATCCTAATTTTTTTAAATTTAAAATTAATATAAAAGTCTAATAACAATATAGAAGTGATTTATAGAATTGTGGTACTTTTTTAGTCCAGATATAATTTATGGGGAAGACGCATTAGATTTTTTAGAAAATATCATGGGAAATAGATGTTACATCATAACAGACGGAGTGATTAAAGAGTTAGGATATCTTAAGATTTTAACAGATAAATTAGAAAAATTGGGAAAAACTTTTGACATATTTAATGAAGTCCAACCTGATCCAAGAGAAGAGGTTGTATTGAAAGTCAAACAATTATGTAACACTTATGCTCCTGACCTAATTATTGCTCTAGGAGGCGGCTCTGTCATCGACACAGCTAAGGTTATATGGGCAATGTATGAATATCCTCAATATGAAATAGATGATCTTCATATCTTTAATAAAGATCTCTACGATTTGGGTAAAAAAGCTAAGTTTATTGCTATTCCAACCACATCTGGAACTGGAGCTGATGTTACTTATGACGCTGTTATTTCAAGGTATAATGATGGAGTTTGGCAAAAATTAATACAAGCTCATAGAGGATTAGTCCCCTCATATGCAATATTAGACCCTATTTTCCCTATAGGAATGCCTCCTAGTTTAACATTGGATACAGGTATGGATATAGTAGCACACGCCATAGAGAGTATGATAGCAAATGGGAAAAACGAATTTAGCGATGCTCTAGCTACCAAAGCAATTGAATTAAGCTTTAAATATTTACCTATTGCTTATAATGATGGAAAAAATAAGGAAGCTAGAGACTATTTGCATCAGGCAGCTACAATGGCAGGACTAGCATTTGGTAATGCAAATTTGCATATTGGACACACCACAGGACATTGTCTTGGAGCTGTTTTTACCATTCCTCATGGAAAATGTGTGGGAATTATGCTAAAATATGTAACACAATATTGTATGAATAGTCAAGATAAGGACGATAAAACAGTCAAAATCTATTCGAAAATGGCAAAACAATTAGGATGGGCTAAGTGGGATGATGATGATATAACAGCTGCTCATTTAGTTATTGAAAAGTTAAAAGCCTTGATTAGAGAAATAGGTTTTCCAGAAAAGATTCAAGATTTAGGTATTTCAAGAGATGACTTAGATAAAAATCTTGATACCTTAGTTAATTTATGCTTTCAGGATGCCAGCGGTTCAATGTGTCCAAGGTTGCCATCAAAAGCAGAATTCGAAAACATTTACAAATACGCGTTTGAAGGTAAAGATATCGACTTTTAAACTTAATTTTTCAAAAAGTAAAAATAAATTGTTTCCATCTTCATTTTGGTTAATCTTTCTAAAGAATCAGGATCTTTAATTTGAGGTAATTTTGAATCAATAAGCAATTAAATCAAAACACTCAATCATCCTAATTTTCATGAATTTTTTTTTTAGGATTAGGTATGATTAAGATAAGAATTAATGGGATTATACCCAAACATGTTACTATTGTCATTGCATTAGCTAGTCCTATAATTTCAGCTAAATAACCTGCTAAAATTGGACCGATAGCTCCTCCTCCAGAAGTTCCCAGACCCCATACAAATGAATCTGCAAAACCTCTCTTTCTTTTTGGAAAAAGATCTCCTATTAAAGATAAAATCATAGGAAAGCTATTGAATGCAAAAAAACCAAAAATTGTTAACCAAACGAGAGAATGGAAATACAAGAACAGAAAAAAGAAAATTAAAGAAGACAAAACTGCTCCAAAAAAAGAATATTTTCTACCAAATTTATCGGATATTAATCCTAAGACTGGTTGTCCTATAACTGAAGCTGATAGTGTGATGGTTAATATCAACCCAAGATCAATTCCATATTTATAATTAAACGTACTTACTAATAACGTGGGAAGAAACTGGAACACTCCTTGTAAAAATATCCCTACAAAAAGCATTATAATTGTAAATAGAATAAGCATTGAAGAAAACTTTTTTGTTTTCTCTTCTTCAACTTTACTAATGCTCTGCCCATTTTCAGAAATATTAGATTCTACTTTAATTGTAAAAATGGGAATAGAAGCAATTAAAGAAATTAAACCCATGATTAAAAGGGTATATGCCATATCAATAGATGATCCCGTAAAAAATTCAAAAATAAATAATGTTATCGATGGATAAATAGCCCTCCCAATACTTCCTAAGGCCCCATTAAAACCTAATGCCGATCCAGCATCAACTCCATAAGTAGATGAAAGTACGAGTCCTCCTATGGGATGATAGAACGCAGAAGAAAATCCCGATATAATAACTGCCGTAAACATCAAAGGGAACATCCCAAAACTCGTAGCAAACCCTAACGTAATTATGCCTATTCCCCACAACAATATACCAAAAGAAATCAAGCGAGTTGGATGTTGAAACTTATCCGCAAAACGTCCAATTATAGGTGATGCTATTGCAGAAGCAATAAAAAATGAACCCGCCATAATTCCAATTAGAAATTGTGATGTGCCAATGGAACTTATAGCATATGTATAAATTAGCAACAATATCGTGAAATTTCCATCATTTAAAAAATGAGAGAGAGATGTTATACTAAGTGCTCTCTTATTCTTAAAAAGATTCATACCTAAAAAGATAAAATCGCTGGTTTTAAATCTTATGTCTAAGATTTCTAGAGTTTATCCTAATTAAAATATACCCTAAATTAATTCAAGAAAAATAAAATTATATTAACTATATGAGGATTACATATCTTTAATCAAATTATAGTAATAAAATGAGTTCTCTTGTCTTTAGAATTTGAAAAAAATTTAGAAAAATACGCTGATGTTATTCTAAAAATAGGACTTAATTTGCAATCAGGACAAAAATTGTTGATTGGACCGCCTTTTCTAAGGTATGGTACTCCCATTGAATTATACCCCCTTGTACGTTTAATTGTAAAAAAGGCTTATCAACTAGGAGCCAAATTTGTTGATGTGTTGTGGGATGATGAACAACTGACCTTAACTCGGTTTCAAAATGCTCCAAATGATACTCTCGAAGAATTTCCAAAATGGAGATATGATATAGCAATTGAGGTTGCTAAATCCGGTGGAGCTATACTTATAATTGCTGCAATGAATCCAGATTTATTGGAAAAGCAACCTTTTGAATTAATTACTACATATAGACGGACTTTTGGTAAACATTATAAACCCTTTTTAGATCTACGTCATAAAGATGTGATGAATTGTACAATAATTACGGCTCCAGTTGAAGGTTGGGTAGATAAAGTATTCCCCAATCTACCTCCAGAAAATAGAAAAGAAAAATTCTGGGATGTTCTTTTTGAGATTTGTCGAATCAAGGAAGAAGATCCGGTTGCTACTTGGGAATCACATATTAAAGAGCTTGCAACCAGGAGTAAATATTTAAATCAAAAACATTATAAAGCTTTGAAATTTGTAGCTCCTGGAACAAATTTGACAGTTTATCTGCCAAAGGACCATATCTGGCATAGTGCAAGAGCTACAACACAAAATGGAATTAAGTATGTAGCAAACATACCCACTGAAGAAGTATTTACTTTACCTCTAAAAGATGAAACTGAAGGTGTTGTTACTGCTACTAGGCCAAATTCCCAATATAATTTTTCGGATTTCACATTAACTTTTTCTAAAGGGGAAGTTATTAATGCAAAAGCTAAGAGAGGTGAAGAAAATTTACTTGCTCTTCTTAA
>JBHLON010000060.1:0-13974 GCA_048940445.1 Promethearchaeota archaeon | reverse complement strand
GTGGGGACAGACCGGTGGTGTGGGTCATGGGGCGATACATATGTTTTGAGCTCCAGCTTCCTAAACCCCAAAATTTTCGAATTATTTTTCTCCATTTTGGCAATTGTTGTACTACAAAAAGACATTGGAGCAAAAATTATAAATCTATTTATTCAAGGTTTTTAGAAGGTTAGTTTTTCAAAGATAAGATTTTTAAGTAATAATTACTCATTTTGAAAATGAGCTGAAGAAAAAATTTCCAAATCTGGTAAAGCAGCTTAATTACCATTAGAATAAAAAGGCGAAAAAACCAAATGAAACACAAGAAAGCCTTAATCTGCATTTTTATTTTCAGTATTTTAGTAGCGGCAATTATTCTCGTACCAGTATTTTACAATATAATTGTAGTTCAGGCTAGAATTTATTATATAACAGAATATAATATAGATTTTTCAAATCGAGAGGAAATCATAGATAAAGTCGAAAATTTGAATTATACAGCTTATTTGCATAATAATGATTACATACCTCCATATCCCATATATAAGGGTATTAGCAGTTATGTTGATAGGAATTTAATAAATTTTCTGAAGAGTCGTATTGAAACTGATACGGGATCATGGTGGCGAGGATTATATTCATTGTTTGGTGGTGATTATCATCAATATTTGCGTTATTCTTTTTCGGGTGATAATCAATCCAAATTATACTTAACTTATAACAACAATACGATATTTGACTTAAAGGATCAAAACAATCAATCACTTCTTTTGAAGGTAGAAGGATCAGGGGAATTAGATTTTAGGTGGTTTTTGAATTTCACATACATCCCCTATGTGTATGATAATATGTCTACATTGGATTTGAGCGAATTGATTTTTATAAAGATAAATTTAGAGTATGAGTGGGTAGGGTCTTATGCCTTGTTCCATCAGTATTTAATTAATCAATATCTTTTATTAAACAAGAATTTGGATGTTATACTAATTTTTATTTACTATAATATTTTTATAGATTAGAAACCGAATTGAATATCTATAACATTATAAACAGCAACTAAATTTTTTTATATAAAATCTACTTTAATACTTACTTAAAACTTGGTAAAATATTACAGTTTTGTAAGTTTTATCTCTAATTTTGTTAGTTCACTTGATAATGTCAAGTAATTAGTTGACATAGTCAAAGTTTATATTGATAGAATCATAATATAGATTAAATACTAATGAAAGCAAATTTGGAAAAAATAGCAGAAATACGAAGTTTTAATCGTTTTTATACCAATTTATTAGGGCTGTTAGATAGAACGCTCCTAAAAAGTAAATATTCTTTAACTGAAGTAAGAATCATGTTTGAAATTAACCGTTTAACAACCACAACTGCGAGCGAGCTTGTTAAAATAATTCACTTGGATCCGGCATACCTCAGCCGAATATTAAATAGTTTTGAAGATAAAGGGTTAATTCAAAAGAAACAATCAAATAAGGATCTACGTAAACAAATTCTTTCATTAGCATCAGACGGAAAACAAGCAATTTTGGAACTTCAAAATAGAGCAAATAATCAAATTAAAGCGTTGCTTACAGACATATCAGATGAACAGCAAGATCAATTAATCAACTCGATGAGCACTATCGAAAGAATTTTTAAGAGTGAAACCAAAAAACCAGAATTTTATAGCTTACGTTCTCATAGACCTGGTGATATAGGATATATAACATACAGACATGGAGTGATTTATGCAAAGGAATATCAACTTGATGAGACTTTTGAAGCTTATGTGGCTAAATACATGGCAGAATTTATCGAAAGTTATGATCCAAAAAAAGAAAAATTATGGATTGTTGAGCAGGGAAATGAGATTATAGGTTCAATTGCTATTACTAAAAATGACGACAAAATTGCACAACTCCGATGGCTTCTTGTTGAACCTCACATGCGAAATTATGGAATTGGAACAAAATTAATTAATGAGGCACTTAATTTCAGCAAAAATCGAGGTTATCAGAAGGTTATATTAGGAACTTTCAGTGATCTTATAATAGCTCGTAGATTATATAAAAAGCATGGATTTAGATTAGTTGAATCTAAATCTCACCCTATTTGGGGGCAAGATTTAACCGAAGAGCAATGGGAATTGATATTATAATTTATGGAATTATACTCGATAATTGATATATAGGATATATAAAAAATTCATAAACAATTATAAATTTGGGAACTAAAGTCAGAATACTATTATTTATGAAGTTAGGAGTATGGAAGTAAATAAGGAGTGGTTTGTCAATAAAATCAATCAATTCCTTGAAAATGATGAATGTAATAAACTGAATAAACTTGATAGGTCACATATTTTCGAACCAGACGTACTCATAGGTATTGCTGACGGAAACGATACCATTTATACTAGATATAAAAAGATTATTGGCGAATTTCATCTAACTCCTTCTGAGGCCTATGACTGGTATTGTAAAAAGAATAATATTGCATTCAGTGATAAAAATCTAAGCGTAGTAGCTTATATTTTACCTATTAGTCATAAAACTAAGATGGAAAACCTATATTATTCTAAAACAATGCCTTCTGAAAGATGGGCTCAAACCAGGCTTTTTGGGGAACAAGCAAACATGAATATTCAATCTTATTTAGTAGAGGAATTAAAAAAGCTAGGAATTAATGCTTTTGCGCCTACTCTTGATAAGAAGCTATTTAAAATTAACCGAAAAATTTGGGCGTCTAACTGGTCTCATAGGCATAATTGTTTCGCGGCAGGTATGGGCTCTTTTGGATTATCTGATGGGTTTATCAATGCACGAGGAAAAGCAATGAGGTGCGGGAGTATCATAATTGATTTAACACTCCCAAGTGATGCTGTTAATCGCCCTTCAGATCCATACGCATTTTGCATAAGTTGCGGAGATTGTATCTCCAGATGTCCTGTAAACGCCATATCCTTCGAAAATCGCCATGATAAAATGATTTGTGCGCCCCATGTAACAAGTACGATTCCCTTTATCAATCGAACTTATGGGATCGATATTTATGCGTGTGGTCTATGCCAAGTAGGAGTCTCATGCTCGGATGGTATTCCGAAAAGGTAACTAATTGACTCTTTTAATAAAAATTTTTAATTTTAAATCTCTTCTGTCAAATCATGAAAAATAGAAATGATTTCAATGATTCCATAGGAAATTATACTGTTAACTCATTTTCGAAAGATCGCAGATTATTAAGTGAAATATATGGTGTGTTCTTGAAGAAGCATTATATGACGGGATTTTTTGAAGTGGATGTTACATTGGGGAAAAAACTCAGAAGGAAATATGAGCAGAAATCTGGGGAGTAAATATCATTCACAGGTTGGACCTTATCTTTTGTTCCATCAGTATTTAATTAATCAATATCTTCTATTAAACAAGGATTTAGATGTTCTACTAATTTTTGTTTATTATAATATTTTCATAGATTAGAAACCAGCTTAGTTATCTTTAAAAATTTTATATCGTAAGTTCCTTGCAACTTCAATAAATTCATCTATTTATAGAACAAAATCCTAATCTATTTATGATATTAATTAAATTTTGGTGATTCTTTTGAATGAAGAAGATAGAAAAAAAATTGAAAAAATTGTTAAAGATAGGAATGAAATTGATAAAAAGGTAAAAGAACTTGGTTCTAAAGTTTATGAGGCTTTTTTAAAAATGGAAAAGCAAACATATTTAGACGGTGCTCTTAAAAAAATCTACAAGGAATTAATCGCGATAGGTATTTCGATCGTGATAAACTGTGAATCTTGTATGGAATGGCATATTAAGGAATCTTTGAAATCTGGTGCTTCTCAACAGCAAATTTTAGAGGCGATTGAAGTAGGGATTGAAATGGGAGGTGGTCCTTCAACAGTTTCAAGCAGATTTGCCTTAAAGGTCTTAGAGTATTATAGTGTTACATAATCATCCTTGATAAAACAGATTGATCTTTATTGTGTACGTATTTATTAATGTATTACAATTTCGTAATTTTTTTTTGTTAGTTAGAGATGATTAGCTTAACAATTATAAATTAGGGAATCACAGCACATCTAGATCACGATATTGTGGATGGTGGTTAAGCAACTCGATTCAAAGCATACGTGGTCAAATTAATAGAAGAAGGATATTGATTAAAAGATTTATAAGAGATCAAATTTAATAGGAATAATAAAAATAATAAGAAATTTTGTTATTTGAGATTCCAGACCATGGCACATTCCCCTACTCCACCTTTCTGTACACCGTCAAATCGTAAATTTTTAAACCCGAACTTTTTCCTCACTTTGCTTAAGACTCCCATAATTACCTGTGGAAACATACAGGATGGACTTCCATTGTCGTGAAACTTATAATAGGTATTAGCATAACACATTTTACAACTATCTTGTTTTGCTAGTAATTTTATGACGTCTCCATTTTCGTTTTTTATAAAGTCAACTTTAGCGTTATCTGTAATAGCCCATTCTTTCTCCAAAAACTCTTGTAAACGTTCAAGAAACTCATCAATAGTTCCTATTCCTTCATCTTCAAATTCATTTCCGATAGTTCTCCCAATTTTTGTGAAAACTTCTCCTTTTTGTTCATGAGGGATAGCTTTCTGTAAAGCATACCACACTTTAAAAAATGTACTATACGGAACTGTTTCGAAGCGTTTTGGTAAATTTTTTATTTCATCTTCTGTTAAGATTCCCATCTTAATTCACTTTAACATCTTTTAATCTAGTAAAAAATATAGATATCAAAAAGGTTGTTTTTATACCTTATAAAAAAAAACCCAACATATTTAGGTCTATTTAATTATTTAAGCGATTATTTTTACAAATTATATAAAGAGTTATTTTTCTTATTTACGCTCATTGATAATGATTTCTAATAGTTCACTTTCACAATATTCTTTCTCAGTAGGACTCTGAAAACCTTTATTAGAATAATTCTTTAACCTTTTAGGTATTTTGAAAGAAATTGTTAAAAATCCTCTTTCGTATTCTGTTAAAAACTCATCTAGTTTTCGTAAACAATATTTTTATAAACATTATATGTACTGGTTTACTGTGAATCAAATCAATTTTTAAAATCGTGAGTAAAAATGGGTATTAAGGCGATTAATGAAAAAAGAGGCAATAATAAATTTATATATGTTATAGCAATTATCTCTGGAATAAGTGGAATGCTATTCGGTTATGATACTGGAGTAATTTCTGGGGCAATTAATTTTATTAAAGAAGATTTTGGATTAATTTCATTTGTAGAAGAATTATTAGTAAGTTCTGTCTTAATAGGTGCTATTTTGGGAGCCTTTTTGGGAGGAGAATTAGCAGATCGTTATGGAAGAAGAAAAGTCATAATTTTAGCAGCTATTATATTTACTGGGGGCGCGGTCGGCACATCTTTTGCTCCAAATGTTACTACACTAATTATTGGAAGAATAATAGTAGGTATAGCAATTGGTATAGCATCGTTTGTGGCTCCACTTTATATCTCAGAATCAGCCCCTCCAAAAATTCGTGGATTTCTAGTCACATTCAATCAATTGTCTATCACAATAGGTATTGTAATATCATATTTAGTAGATTTTGGATTCTCTTTAATTAGGGGATGGAGATATATGTTTGGGCTAGCTGTAATCCCTGGTATTATTTTAATGATAGGAATGTGGCGTATGCCTGATAGTCCTCGATGGTTAATAAATCATGGATATTTTGATAAAGCACGAAATATTTTGAAGAAAATTCGAAACAATACTAACGTTGATGATGAAATACAGGAAATAAAGGAGAGTTTGAATAAGCAAAAAGGTGGGAGAAAAGAATTATTAAATCCCTTAGTCAAACCAGCTTTAATAATTGGTATTTCCTTAGCACTATTCCAGCAACTTACAGGTATTAACACTGTTATATATTATGCACCGCTAATTTTCCAATCTGCTGGAATCGTATCTTCATCAAATGCAATTTTTGCTGCTTTTGAAGTAGGATTAGTGAATGTTGCATTAACTGTTGTTGCTATATTTTTACTAGATAGAGTTGGAAGACGCAAATTATTACTTATTGGCTTATTTGGTATGTCAGCGACTCTAACAATACTAGGAGTAGTATTTTTCTTGCCTGGGTTATTAAATGGTTTAGGATCCTTAGTTGCTATAAATTTAATGGCATATGTGGGTTTCTTTGCAATTGGATTAGGTCCAGTTTTTTGGCTACTAATTTCTGAGATCTATCCCTTAAAAATTAGAGGTATTGCGATGAGTATTGTAACTGAAGTGAATTGGGGTGCTAACTTTATTATTGCGCTTACATTCCTAACATTGACACAATTATTAGGAACTTTTGGAACTTTCTGGCTTTATGCAGCAATAGGAATTGTTGCAATCTTCTTTACGTACTTATATGTCCCAGAAACAAAAGGACGAACTTTAGAAGAAATTGAGGAACATTGGCGTGGAGGTAAACATCCACTGGAACTTGGGAGGTAGTTAATTATGATATATTATAATAAAAACAATCCACCTGGTTATCCAGGGATCTCTCCTACTTGGGCAGTAAGTTCTAAAAGTGGAGTAGGTACATCAAATACTAGCTCAAGTCGTCTATGGTTTACAATTGCTAAGGGAATTGTAACTGAAGTATTTTTTCCACGGATCGATCAAATAAATATTAAAGATCTGCAATTTTTAATAAGCAATGGGAAAGATCTTTTTGAAGATGAAAAAAAAGATTGTAATCATGAAATCATTCAAATAACACGAGGAGTACCCGCTTTTAAAGTTATCAATACTTCTAAAAAAAATCACTATCGCATAGAAAAAGTAATTTTAAGTGATCCAAGACGTCCAGTATTGCTACAGAAAATAAATTTTGAACTTTTAGAAGAAAATGAAAATGATTTCCATCTTTATGTACTTTTAAATCCCCATATTAAAAATTATGGTTTAGGGAATAACGGATGGATTGGGGATTATAAAGGCATTAAAATGTTATTTGCTGAAAGAGAAGACGTTACTCTCGCACTTGCGTGTTCTACATCTTTCCTCAATATGAGTTGTGGATATGTTGGATTTAGTGATGGTTGGCAAGATATTAAACAGAATAAAAAAATGAAAATGTTTTATTCGCGTGCTTCTGATGGGAATATTGCATTAATAGGAGAAATTACACTTTCTAAATCAAAAAAAAACATAGTTTTAGCATTAGCTTTTGGTACCAATGCCGCAGAAGCAGGACAACTAGCACGTACGACTTTATTTAAAGATTTCGATCAATTAACTGAGGAATACGAAAAAACTTGGTTAGAATTCCAAGAAAAATGTTTGAAACTAGATCATATTAGTGATAATACAGAAGTTAATTTTTATCGCATAAGTACGGCTGTATTAAGAACACATATGGATAAGCGATTTTCAGATGGTTCAATTGCAAGCCTATCCATTCCATGGGGCTATACAAGGAGTGATAATGATTTAGGTGGTTATCATATAGTATGGCCTCGAGACTTAGTCGAAACTGCAGGGGGACTTTTAGCTGCTGGCGATATTACAAGTGCAAAACAACTTTTTATATATTTAATGAGTACACAAGAAGAAGATGGACATTGGCCCCAAAATATGTGGCTAGATGGTACAATTTATTGGAAAGGAATACAAATGGATGAAACCGCTTTCCCTATTTTGCTTGCAAATGCTCTTAATATGACTGGTCAGTTAAAAGGAATAGAATTCTGGCCAACAATCAAGAAAGCAGCAAGTTATTTAGTGTGTAATGGCCCTGTCTCTCAAGAAGATCGTTGGGAAGAGGATCCTGGTTATTCTCCATTCACTCTAGCCGTTGAAGTCGCAGCACTATTAGTGGCTGCAGAATTTGCTGAAAGTTTTGGAGAAAAAGAGATTGCCAAATATTTAATTGAAATTGCTGATGCGTGGAATTCAAATATTGAACGGTGGACTTATGTGACTCACTCCAATTTAACACAAAAATTAAAAATTGATGGTTATTATGTTCGAATAAGTCCTCCTGATGTGGCAGATGCAGCTTCACCGGCTGATGGATATGTGCCTATTAAAAATAGACCTCCTAGTCAAAGTAGGGCCCAATTTGAATATATAGTAAGTCCGGATGCGCTAGCTCTTGTAAGATTTGGATTGCGATCTGCTAATAATCCAAAAATTATAAATACAGTTAAAGTTATCGATGCACTACTCAAAACAAATACTAAAAATGGACCAGTTTGGCATCGTTATAATCAAGATGGTTATGGAGAACATGAAAATGGAGATCCGTTTGATGGAGTAGGTATTGGAAGAGGGTGGCCTTTATTAGCTGGTGAACGAGCTCATTATGAAATCGCTAAAGGTGATATTGAACAAGCTAAAAAACTTTTAAAAGTTATAGAGTCTCAAGCTGGTCCAGGAGGCCTTATACCCGAACAAGTTTGGGATTCTGAAGATATACCAGAGAAAGATTTATTTAATGGTTTTCCTTCCGGGTCTGCTATGCCTTTAGTATGGGCACATGCAGAATATATTAAACTATTGCGTTCTTTAAATGATAAAAAGATATTTGATATGCCTAATCAAACATTTCAGAGATATGTTATTAATAAAGTATCTTCCAACCTTACTCTGTGGAGATATAATCATAAGAGCCGGAAAATGAAAGTGAGTAACATTTTACGAGTGGAACTTCCATCTCCTGCAATCGTTCATTGGAGTACTGATAGCTGGAAAACAGCACAGGATTCTCAGACTAGAGATTCAGGATTAGGGTTGTACTATGTTGACTTACCCACAGCTCAATTTAAAACAGGAACTCAATTAGTTTTCACTTTTCATTGGTCTCATAATGATCAATGGGAAGGAAAGGATTACAATATACAAATTGAATAAAAAAAGTTAAAAGTTAAAAGTTAAGTTTTAAACTATCAAAAAAATTTGATGGATTTTAAAAAATACTGGTTTTTTTCTTATTTTTCTCATAATATCGTTGATGATATTCTTCTGCTCTGTAAAATGTTGAATAAGGAACTATTTGTGTTACAATAGGTTTCTTATATTTTCCAGATTTATCAAGTTTCTCTTTCAATTTTAAAGCTTTTTCTTTTTGTTCTTCCGTTTCATAAAAGATAACAGATCGATACTGAGTTCCTACATCCCAACCTTGTCGATTAAGTGTTGTAGGATTATGTATATCCCAGAATATTTCCAATAATTTTTCATAGGATATTACTTCGGGATCGTAAGTCACTTGAACAACCTCGGCATGACCTGTTTTATCTGTGCAAACATCCTTATAAGTGGGATTCTCAAAATCACCCCCAGCATATCCAACAACCGTATCTACTACACCTTTAACTTTATGAAATCTAGATTCTACTCCCCAGAAACAACCAGCACCAAACATAGCTTTTTCTGTTTTCATATAATACTCAAATCGAAATAAACATAAAAAAATGAGTATAATGCCTTATAAATTAAGGTTCAAAAAAGCGTATAAATCTAAAGATTCTGAATAAAAAATAAATTTTTAATAATAATGATCAAAAGGAAAATGATCTTAAAAATTTGAATTTTACACTTAATGTAAGAGTTAATCTTCTTTTCCTTCTCTCAATTCTCGGTGAAGTATCTTGCCTACTATAGTTTTAGGAACTTCATCAATAAATTCTACAAATCGAGGATACTTTTCATATCCCATGTTTTCTTTTGACCAATTAATGATATCTTCTTCAGTAACTTTCTCCTTAGATTCATCCTTTAATACTATAAATGCTTTTATATTTTCATTACCTTCATTATCAATAATTCCTACAACTGCACAATCTTTTATATGATCGTTATAAAAAAGCAAATCCTCAACTTCTGTAGGATACACTGAATGCCCCTTGTACTTAATCATATCTTTGAGCCGTTCTTTTATTACAATTCTTCCATCTTCATCCATCAATGCCATATCTCCAGTTCTCAACCATCCATTAATAATAGTATTTTTTGTCTCCTCAGGTCTTTTGTAGTATCCTTTCATCATCTGTGGTCCACGTACCCATAATTCTCCTATTTCATTTAATGCAAGAACTTTTCCATCTTCACCAACTATTTTTACTTCGGTATTTGGTAAAGGCATCCCAGCCGTACCAGATTTAAAATTATCACCAAAAGTATTTGCTGTAACCGCTGGGGACATTTCAGTGAGACCATATACTTCGCGAACTTTTGCTCCTGATAATTTTTCAAATCTATTTCTTACATCATCTGGTAAGGGAGCAGCAGCACTAAAACAATATTTAATGCTTGACATATCATGTTTTTCTATCCCCTCATAATTATTTATGTTATTAAATAAAGGAGCAATCCCAGGAAATACTGTGATTTTTGTGCTTTCTATTGCCTCTATAATTTCATGTGTCTCTCGAGGATTGAAGACACATGTAAGTGTATCTGCTAAATGAACTACAGCATTCATTACAAAACACATATATATATGATAAAAAGGTAATACCGCTAAAAAATTGTCTTCACTCTCTTTAATTCCCGGTAACCATGTTTTAATCTGATAAACATTTGCTACAATACTTTTATGAGTCAACATAGCCCCTTTTGGAAAACCAGTAGTGCCACCAGTATATTGAAGCATTGCTAAATCATCTGGTTCAATATTAACATTAGGAGGATTAGGTTTTGTTTCCCGAATAAGGTCCTCAAATGTAGGTTCGCCACCCATGGGAAATTCCGGTGGAGCCATTGGATCCGGTGTTAGATAAGGACCTAAATTGCTATAGAATTTATGATTCACTTCAGTTTCTTCGATAATAGGATCAACAATCCCATTAAATCCTTCCCATCCAATATAAATTTTTGCATCACTGTCATTTAGCTGTCTTTTAACTTCTAAACTTTTAAACAATGGTGAAAGATTTGTAACAACACCGCCCATTTTTAGAACCCCATAATAATAAGAAATATAAGCAGGATTATTAGTAAATTGAAGAGCGACTGTGTCTCCTTTTCTTACACCTAATTCTACTAGCTTGGTTGCTGTACGATATGCTATATCTTTTAATTGAGTATAAGTCAATTGGAACCCCATGAAATTAGAAACAATATTATTTGGGTACTTTTTTACAGTATCTTCAAGAAAATCAACTAATGTCTTGTTAGGGATTTTGATTACTTTTGGAATATCTTTTGGCCAATCTTTATAATAGATTTTTTGATCCGACATAATAATCTTAAAAATAATTTTTAGTTATGATATTATCTCTTTTCTTGCTTTTATTTTTATAACTTTCTTAATTAACTACCTATGAATAAATATAGCTTAGAAACTCTTAGCATTTTTCCTCAATAATGGATGTATTTTTTTCTAATATATTCATTTAAGAAAGTATCAATTTAAACAATATAAGCTCTATTTTATTTGTTTCAAATAATTATAAATAGAAACTTGCATACTTTTTTATTAACAAATTTGGCAAAATTCATCTAAGTAAAAATTTTCAACTGTGAAAGAAAATGAAAAAGATTTGCAGTTTAGGAATTCTTATTATTATCTTATCTTTACTAATGGTTCAAAATGCTTTTAATGGATCTGATATGCAAGATGATTCCTCAAAGATCATCACTCCTAAGGAAAGTGAAGTTAGTATTATTTTTCAAGATGATTTCGAATCATATCCTGTTAATTCGTTTCCAACAGGGTATATTCTTACTTATAATGGGGCTGGAGATAGCTATCAAAAAATTACAGATGAGCAAGCTTCAAGTGGAACACAATCATTCACATTAACGGGACAAGATTATTGGTTAGCGGCAGTAGACAAACAAATCCAATATTCTTCAAACATTTTAACGTTAGAAGCAAATTTGATGAGTGAAACTCCTACAGGAATAGTGGAGGGAGGGAAGGATAATTCCAATATAAAAATATCATTTACAAATCCCACTGCTTCTACATGGGGGAGAAATTACGCATCTCTAGTATTGAATAATGATGGAGGAATATATTTAGCAAGCACTTCCCCTAATATATTTCTAGGAAACTACATACCATTTACTTGGTATAACTTAAAAATGATAGTAAATATATCAAGCTGGTCTGTGAAAGCATACTTAGATAATATATATGTGGGAGAATCATCAATTACTAATGATCCAACAGAAATAACACATGTTAGAATTACAAGTGGACATCAAGGAATCACCGGATACGTTGATGATATTAAGTGTAGCGAAGGAATGGTAGATATAAATCCTATTAATGTTAGTATAATTTCACCTACGCATCATGAACTCTTTCAAGAAACTGCTCCTAATTTTGAAATTTATATAGATGATCCTGATTTGAATTCTACTTGGTATTCACTAGATAGTGGTATTACGAATATACTTTTCATAGGGTTCACAGGGACGATTGATCAAACAGAGTGGAATAAAATGCCGAATGGTACGGTTGTAATCGGCTTTTACGCAAACGATTCGACTAATCATATTAGTTATGAATCAGTCACTGTGCGAAAAGACATACTTGGTCCAATTATAATAGTAAATTCTCCTCAAATGAATGAAGTGGAGGGCCAGAGTGCTCCATATTATGATTTGAGCATCATTGAGCACAATCTTAACGCGATGTGGTACTCTTTTGATTACGGAGAGACAGTTTTACCGCTTTATTCTTTTATTGGAATACTTGATCAAAGTACATGGGAAACTAAAGATGGTGGTACCATCCCGATTCGGTTTTATGCCAACGATAGTTTAGGCCATGAATCTTATGTGGACGTTTTCGTCATAAAGGATCTCATAATTCCATTAGTTTCCATCAATTCACCCGATTCATATAACGTCTTTGGAAATATCCCTCCAGTATATGATATTTCAATTACTGAATCAAACTTGAAATCTTATTGGTACACATTAAATGGGGGTATCACTAATATCACGATTTATAGCTTGACAGGGAGCATTGCTCAATCAGAGTGGGATAAGTACGGTAATGGGACCGTCACAATTAGGTTTTTTGCTGAAGATGAGGGAGGAAATAAAGGTTCAGCAGAAATTGTAGTAAGAAAAGACATTAATCTTCCACTCATAGCTATCATTTCTCCCCAATTAGATGCTATCCTAGGCTTTCAAACACCACAATTTCAGCTTTCCATAGTAGAGCCAAATATAGATATCATGTGGTATACATTAGATGGTGGAGTAACCACCTATTCATTTACAGAATTCACAGGTCAAATTGATGAGGCAGAATGGGCCAAATACGGCCATGGAACAGTGTTGATTCGATTCCATGTACGGGATAAGGCGGGAAATGAAGCGTTTGCCGAAGTACAGGTTACCAAGGACTTGATTTCTCCCGTAATTACTATCAGCGCTCCGCAATTTGGAACAGTATTTACAGATTTCTCCCCATTATACAGTATCTCGATTGATGAAGCGAATTTAGAATCTTATTGGTATTCATTAGACGGTGGTGCTACAAACATCTCTATTAGCTCTCTTAACGGAGTAATATCTGAAAGTGCGTGGAACAGTTTGCCGAATGGTCATGTGACGCTTACATTCTATGCAAGAGATAAAGGAGGCAATATTGGACAAAATTCTGTGTTGATCACCAAAAATACTACAGAACAAACTCCAACTCCCCCAGCGATTCCAGGATATAATACATTCATTATAATTGGTTTTTTAGTCATAATTTCAACCCTTCTAATTAATAAACGATTCAAATCTTAATTTTTCCTTTTTTAATTTCCTAATCATTTTTCAAAAATATTAAGATGGTTTTGAAAACTTTTCAACGTTTAATATTGAGAGATAAAAATATATCTATGGTTAAAATGAATCAATTTGATATTGTATTTTTCTAAATACAAATTAGTATTAAGTTTTTTTAGCTATTGTCAACATAATTATATAGTCTGCGACATCTTCAGCATTGTCACTAATCGCCTCAAGCGCAGAAATCGATCTATG
>JBHLON010000133.1:0-3376 GCA_048940445.1 Promethearchaeota archaeon | reverse complement strand
GAATTAGATAGAGTTTGGGGATCTTAGGAATTATTAACTATGACAATTCTAGTTAAACTTTTTGGAAATCTTATCAATAAAGTATCAGATAAGGGATCTGAAAAATGTAGTCCCTTAGATATCAATATTAATAGTGAAGAAGTAGAATACATAACTGATATCTTAAAAAAGCTTAAAATTGCAGAAGATGAAACCAGTCATATTTTTGTGAATGGTGTATATGCAGGATTTAGAAAGAAAGTAAAGGATGGAGACAGAGTAGGAATATTTCCTAAGAATATGGGATTGTTATATAAATGGTATTTTACAAAGCATGAGGATGATTGAAGAAAAAAATATTTCAGTTACAGTTAAGTTTTTCGCAGATTTCAGAAACTTTGGACCAACCAAAGAAAAATTAAAAGTACCAAGAGGAAGTAAAATTCAATATCTCCTAGATAAATATAAAATCCCAGATAATAAAAAGAATGTAATAATTCTCGTAAATGGAATCCCGCATAAAAAAGCTGATGATGAAATAAAAAATGGAGATATTATCGCAATTTTCCCACCAATAGCAGGTGGCTAATCCATTTCAATTAAATTTTCTTTTTTTATATTTTATTTAATTTGCACTTAATTTATTTTCGCTACGACCTCATTCTCATTTTTAAAAATTACCAAATTTTTTAGTATTTTTATGATGTGATAAAATATAATTAAATATATTCCCCCTATTACACAGTAAACGAGAAATAGTTCATAATCCGTTTTATAAATGGAAGTGATCTTTAATGACCACGGTTGATAATACAAAAGAAAATTATAAATTAATTTTAGAAAATGCTAATGACCTAATACGTTTACATAATTCTAAATTTGAAATTGAATATGTTAACGAAATTGCACATAAAAAGGTTCTTGGTTATACTAAAGAAGACTTAATCGGAAGATTTGCGGGAGATTTTGTACATCCTGATGATTTTAAACAATTAAACAGATATTTAGAGCCTATAATTAGATCTGGATCAGGCATGAGAGAAGGAAGAGTTAAAAATAAACAGGGAAAATGGGTTTGGTTTGAATTCACTAATAAAATAATTTTAGATAAAGATGGAAATAGAAAATTTTTATCAATTTCAAGAGATATTACGGAAAAAAAGATCACTGAACAGAAACTTGTAGAATCCGAGGAAAAGTTCAGAACCATAGCTGAACAATCATCGTTGGGCATCATTATACTTCAAAATGGATATATCAATTATGCAAATAAAGCTATATCTGAAATGACAGGTTATTCACCACAAGATTTTAAGCATTGGTCTCAAAATGAATTCTTACAGAAAATTTATCCCGAAGATCAAGCAATCGTGTTTGAAAATCTTAAAAGAAAACTAGAAGGTGAAACTGAAACAAGTTCACATTATAATTGCAGGATTGTTACCACTTCAAATAAAATAAAGTGGATTGATTTATATTCGAAGTTGATAAAGTATAAAGGAGCTAATGCTATTTTAGCAACTTTCATAGATATTAGCGATATAAAGTTAGCTGAGAAGAGATTAAAAGAATCAGAAACTAATTTCCGTGAATTATATGAAGAAGCTCCTTATGCATATCTTTCAATAAGTGCTGATGGTAATATACTAAGATGTAACAAAGCAGCATCGAACCTCTTAGGTTATTCTAAAGAAGATCTGAAAAATATGAAAGTTTTTGATCTTTATGCAGACAATTCCAATGGATTGCCAGTCTCAAAAAAGGTGTTTGAACGCTTTCTCGATGGGGAAGAAATCAGAAATAATGAACTGCAAATGAAAAAGAAGGATGGGGAATGTATCTGGGTGAGTTTATCCGTAAAACCAATTATAGATCAATCAGGAAATGTTATTGAATCTCGTTCTATGGTTATAGATATTACTGAACGTAAGAATGCAGAACAGAAGTTAATGGCATCAGAAAGATTGTATCGTGAGGCATATGATCGAGCAAATTTCTATAAAGACTTATTTACTCATGATATAAATAATATACTTCAAATCATTAATACTTCTGCGGAACTCATTCTTTATCAGCTTGATGATTCTAAAGATAATATGGATATAAAAAATATTGCAGAAATTATAAAGAAACAAGTGCAAAGAGGGGCAAAATTAGTAAAAAATGTTAGAACTCTGTCTGAAATCGAGGAAAGTAGTATGAAACTTGAGTCTTTCGACATATGTAAGGTATTAATGGACTCAATTGATTTTTTAAATAAAGTTAATTCGGAACGTGATGTAAATATCCAAGTTAATTGTAAGGATGATAATTATATAGTATATGCAAATGATTTATTACACGATGTATTCGATAATATTTTGATAAATGCAATTAAATATAATGACAATCTTAATGTTGAGATTACTGTTAATATTTCAAGAGAAATAAAAAATGATATTAAATACATAAAGCTTGAATTTATAGATAATGCTATAGGAATCTCTGAGTTAAAAAAAGAAATACTTTTTAAAGAAGGATATAGAATAGAGAAAGATACAAAGGGTATGGGTTTGGGTCTGTCATTAGTTTATAAAATTATTCAAATGTATAGGGGAGAAATCTGGGTCGAAAATAGGATTGTGGGAGATTTTACTAAAGGGAGTAAATTTTGTATCATGATACCAGAATTTAATTAAAAGGAATGCTTATCATGAGGAATCTGACTAAGATTTCCATAACTTTATCCCTTGTATAGCACCCCAAGTAATTAGTAAATAAACAGTGACTTTTTGAAGTGCAGCATTATAAAGAAATATTAGGATATATAAAACAATAATAACCCCGATGCCAAATCCTATTATTGCGTAATAATTTTCATAATCTTTATTTATCAATATAGCTATTGAGTATGTAAACATAGCAGCTGCAAAAAGCATAAAGAAAAGGCGAGTCACAATAATATGAGGCTCAAAAAGGAGGTTTCCAGGGAATATTGCTAATAAAGCAAGATTAGGACAAGATAATAAGCCAAACAGAGTTCCAATAAAACTTAAATATCTTTCAAGTGTTGTTTGTCTGAAAAAGGAGGTTAATACGCACCAAAACGGGATTAGCAGAATAGCGGTTATTGTGCAAGTTGAAGCAAATATTACATAACTCGGGATACTTGGTTGACCATTGTTATAAGATATAGTGTACCCTAAGTGACTGAAAAAGTTATTCCAAAAAGAATAGCCTCCGGGATAGATAATCATTGCTATTATTGTCATAATTATAAATTGAACTCCAGCAATTATAGTTAAAATGCTAGTATGCTTCTTTGATAATTTAAACATATTTATTCACATTTTAAAATTGAAATTTCTTTGTTTTATAAAAATTAGTTAAAATAAGTTAAAATAATTTATTCTCTTTT
>JBHLON010000059.1:0-14100 GCA_048940445.1 Promethearchaeota archaeon | reverse complement strand
GATGAAGATAAGGAAAAATTGGATGAAATCTTCAAAAAAACCAAACCAGAATCAAATGAGTAACTCATTAAAATATAGCTACACTTTTTATTAATTATGAAAGCATTAAAAGTTGGAAATTCAGAAATTAAATTAATTCAAGGTGATATCACCGAAATGGATACTCAAGTAATTGTTAATGCAGCAAATTCTCAATTAATTTTAGGAGGAGGTGTAGCTGGTGCAATTCGGAAAAAGGGGGGTCCAAAAATCCAAGAAGAGTGCAATAAAATTGGTGGGACCCATGTTGGTGGTGCTGTTATAACAACAGGAGGAAATCTAAAAGCAAAATACGTAATTCATGCTGTGGGTCCTCGTATAGGAGAGGGATCGGAGGATGAGAAACTAAAGAATGCTACATTGAATAGCCTTAAATTAATGGATGAACAAAATCTACAAACAATCACTTTTCCAGCAATCTCCACAGGGATTTTCGGATTTCCTATAGATAGGTGCGCAAAAATAATGATATCCACTGCTAAAGAATATCTTAAGACTAAAGTCACTCAGATTAAAGAAGTTGTTTTCTGCCTTTATAGTTCCACTGATTATGCCGTTTTTGAAAATGAGTTAATTTAAACTTCCATGACGGGCAAGATGATAACTAATTTGTTAAAATTTTAAAAAAAAAAAGAAATTTAGATTTTTGATTTTGACTTTTTTCTAGCGATAATTAGTGTAGTTATTCCAATTAAACTTATGACAATAAGGAAATTATAACCAGCAATTTCTGGTTCTTCTACTGAAGGTGTTATGAGTTGAACTAAAATACTTTTTTCAGTTTCTACATTATTTACAGTATCAATTGCCTGATATGTGATCTCATAATAACCATCTGAATAACTAGAGAAATTAAATGATCCTGTATAAGTTATCCACGCTGAATTATTTACTTTATACCGAATTAGGGAAACTCCAGAACCTGCACCGTCGTTCGCAGTGATTGTAAATTCAGTGTCTTTTATCACCTTATTAGTACCGCTGTATGGTGTAAAAGAAATCACTGAAATAGGTGATGTTAGATCTTTTCTTACGATTATGTTAGAACTAGTTTCAAAGCCAGCCATATCAAGTACGTAAAAATTTATGTTAAATGATCCTTCACCTTTTTTATCCCATTCAGTTTGATTTATTTGTCCTGATGATCCAATGAATGAATAATTTAGACCACCGTCTAAAGAATACCAACATGAATGAATGTTAGTTTCAGTAATCGTTAGATCAAAGTCAGGTGCTGATACTCCAAAAAATTCATTGGCAATGGGACTATTTATTGTGATTATGGGCGAGATCAAATCAATTTCGTATTTTAGAAGCAACATATCTCCGGTTCCAGTAGCAAAACTCTCAGTAACTCCTCCAATAAAAATTTTATTAAATGAATCTAATTTGACAACTTGAGCTTGATCATTCGATAAACCACCAAATAGTTTACTCCATTTTAAAGAACCACTACTATTAAAAATTAGAGTCATAACATCATATCCTCCTTCTCCAAAGCTGTCAGTTCTTCCTACAACGTAAACATTATTTAGATTATCAACTGTAATGCTGCTTGGCTCATCAAATCCACTTCCTCCCCACGCTGTATCCCATTGTAAGGTACCAGCACTATTATATTTTATGAGAGCTACATCTCTACCACCAAAACCTCTAGTATCCGAACCTGCTATGATATAAATAAAATCTGAAGAGTCCACAATTAAATCTCTAGGTGAATCATAACCTGGAGGGCCCCAGTAACGTGCCCATTGAATTACTCCTGAACTATTAAACTTTATTAATCCCACATTCGCTGAAGAGCCGCCATGTCCCCAGGTTGATCCTGTATAGTAAATATTGCCTACTGAATCAGTGGCTATAGCACCACCCCATTCTCCCTCATTTGTACCCCATGAATAATTCCACAATTGATTTCCCGCACTATCAAATTTTGCTAAAAACCAGTTTGCATTTGGTACAGCTGGTCCAAAACTTGACGTTGATCCTCCCATATATACATTACCAATGGAATCAAAAGCTAATCCCCCACCAGAATCGTCATAAGGCCCTCCCCAAGTGATATTCCATAATAAGTTTCCAGAAAGATCATATTTCAAGAGAAAAGCATATTGAGATCCAGGATCATAGCTATATGTAAATCCAGTAACATAAATATCATTGTAAATGTCAACGGCTACACGTCTAGGTTCTTCTGATCCAGACCCTCCCCATGTTACATTCCATTGTTGTATCCCAGAATTATCATACTTGATTAGAATTACATCTCTTCCCCCTTTTCCATAGACCTCAGTAAATCCTGTAATATAATAGTTATTTAATGAGTCAAAAGCAATCCCATAACACTCATCTCTACTTTCTCCATCCCATGTTTTAAACCACTCTTCTTGACCAGTTCCATTATACTTTAGAATTAAAACATTTGAATTTATTGCATTGAAACTATTGGTTTGACCAGCTATATAGGTATTATTAGAAGTATCTATACAAATACCATAACCTTCTTCAAGGTTAATACCACCCCAAGTTGTATTCCATTGCTGATTTCCAGAACTATCATACTTTAGATATACAATATCACTGCTTCCAGAACCGAAACTTTCAGTATTTCCTCCAATATATAAATTGTTTGCAGCATCTAATGCAAGATCTCCAGGAAGATCTGAATTTACACCACCCCATGTAGTATTCCATAATTGGGTCGGTGTGCTATCATATTTTGTAATAAAAATATCGTAATCTCCAGCACCGAAACTATCTGTATATCCTATAATGTAAATATTACCAGAATCATCTAATGCCAATGCTCTCGGATCATCAAAATTTAGACCGCCCCAAGCTGTATCCCATTGTAAATTACCAGCGCTATCATACTTTATCAGGGCTACGTCTCTACCGCCTATACCCCTAGTATCGGACCCTGCTACAATATATATATTATTTGAAGAGTCAATTTCTATATCTCTTGGAGAATCATATCCTGTAGGACCCCAAATACGCGTCCACTGAATGACACCTGCACTACTAAACTTTACTAACCCAACATCCGCAGATCCACCCGGGACACTATAACCCCAGGTAGATCCTATATAATAAATATAATCTGAAGAGTCAACAGCTATAGATCCACCCCATTCACCCTCAGTTGTACCCCATGAATTATTCCACAATTGATTTCCCGCACTATCAAATTTTGCTAAAAACCAGTTTGCATTTGGTACAGCTGGTCCAAAACTTGACGTTGATCCTCCCATATATACGTTCCCAGCAGAATCAAAAGCAATACCTCCACCAGAATCGTCATAATCACCTCCCCAAATGTTATACCATAGAATTTCTCCATTATTATCAAACTTTGCTAAGAAAGCGTCAGTATCTTCAGTATCATTAATACGGATTTGTCCTGTTACATATATATTATTAGAGGAATCTAGTTCAGTTTGAGTTGCACTTGCTATATAACTTCCACCTATCGTTATGTAATTTTCATAAAGAAAAGGATCGATTATTGAAGCTTGAGGGTTAATTAGTTCTTTAGAAGTATAATTCAAGGTAGGAATGAATATTGCAGTATTATAGAAACCAATCCCTAAGATTATACCTATAGAGATCAAACTAAATGTAATTTTTTTTATGATTTTCATCTTTACATCCTTTTTTTATTTAGACTTCACTAAAAAGTGTAATTCTATTTTATGCAATTCCTATATTTATACTTTGTGGTCAAAAAACCAATAGAATAATAAATAAAGTAAAGGAATTATTAGGAAAAAGAAAGAATTTCATTGAGATTCATATTCTAATCTTGGCGCGTACCATAAAAAGAATAATACCATTAATAACCAAAACTATACCACCAATCATTATTAAATACAGAATTATTTGCCCTACTAGGGTCATACTGGGAATCTCTACAAGTTCGGTGGAAGTTGTAATTGTAAAGATAATGTTGTCCCAAATATCAATCCAAATACAGTTAATGCGACTACTCCTGAAATATTTAAGATAATGGCAAATATTAATAATACTGTTTTGGTCATAATTTTTCTTGCCTACTATTGAATTTTAAGTTCACTTCCAAATAATTATATCTTATATTTAAATTTTAAATGTGAGTATAAATCTTATCAGAAAAATTTTTAAAAGTTCTTTTTAATCTTAATTTAGGACTTCTAAAAGAAAATTAATATTATCAATTAGAATTTTGAGGTAAGAATATTCAATGGTAGATTCTTCCAGAGCTAAAGAGATAATCGAGAAGATAAGGGCGTTTTTGACAAGGGAAAGGCCACACATAAAACTCTTTGATGAAAGAATAAAAAGAATATTTCAAATAGCAGGGTGGGTCATGCTTGCTGGGTGTATAATCTATTGGATTTACTTTATGTTCTTTACTGTTGAATATAAAGCAGTCTTGTATACTACCTACTTTACAATTATTTTAATCAGTTTTACGTGTATTTTCAAGTTAGAGTCTGTTTTTTTTAATAGTATTACGTGCTTACCTTTTTTTGGCTTTTTTAATATCACAATTGGTTTAATTTCCCAAGTCACCGATTGGTTTTCTTTTATATTAGCGCCAGTTTTACATGGGGCAATTACATCATTTCAAATTTTTCTTGTTCTTCATCCCAAAGTTCCTGTTAGCAAAAAGTATCTACTTTGGGGACTTTTATTTTACATTACGTTTATGGTTTCGTATGATAGTTTTTATCGTTTTAACTATATAATTGGATTAGAAGAAATAATTCCAACTGATTTCACAAAAGCTTATGCTTTTTATGCTTTACTTCTTTCAGTCGTTTTTATTTACTATTACAAAAAAACTTTTGGATTAATAGTGGATTAAAATGAGCTATATCTCTAATGTTTCTATTACTTAATTAATCGATTAAAAGTTCAATTTCCAGAAATGAGGAATGATCTATCGTTATTAACTTTCTATACCCATTAAATTAAAATCAAAAAGAAACTAAAATTACCTTAATATAATCAGATAAAGTCTGCATTTGATATGAAAAAATACGACTTTAGGTACATAAAATTTTTTGATGATGTGAGATCACATGATGTAGGACTTGTAGGAGGAAAAAATAGTTCCTTGGGAGAACTTCTTTCTTTTGGCATTCCTGTTCCTTTAGGATTTGCTGTAACTGCTAAAGCATATGATTACATATTAGAAACAAATTATTATAGAATTAAGGATGAGGAGATTTCACTCAAAGCATACATAAAACAGAACATAGAAAAAATTTCAGATGAATTAAAAAAGGAAGATATTAAATCGATTAAAACTGTAGATAAATTTTGCGCGGATATCAGATACTCTATAGAGCAGGCTAAAGTTCCAGATAGTCTTGTAGATGAGATTTTAGATGCATATCATAAACTTATTAAACGGATAGGAGAGGAAACTACCTTTGCAGTTAGAAGTTCTGCTACTGCTGAAGACCTTCCTGATGCATCTTTTGCAGGTCAACAAGATACTCACTTAAATATCTCTGGAGAAAATCAGATTATAGAATATATTCTTAAGGATATGGCTTCTGTATTTACTACACGGGCAACTATGTATCGAGAGAGAGCCAATTTTGATCATTTTTCGGTTAAATTAAGTGTAGGCATACAAGAAATGGCTGGTGGTTTAACTGGTGTAAGATCATCAGGGGTTATATTTACAGAAGACCCTGATTCAGGGAATCCCAATGTAGTAGTAATAAGGGGTACTTTTGGACTTGGAGAGCTCATTGTTCAAGGAATTGAGAAAGGAGATGAATTTATAGTATTCAAACACAGTCCAAAATTAAAAATTATTAGTCGTAGTTTAGTTAAAAAAGAAAAAATGATGGTATTTGATAAAGAAAAGGGTGGAACTCTTACTTTACCTATTGAAAAGGAAAGGCAACGTACATTTTGCTTAGACGATGACCAAGTGAGGATTTTAGCAGAGTATGCCGTTAAGATCCGCAATCACTATGAAAGACCAATGGATATTGAATGGGCTCTTGGAAATAATGGGAAAATATATATCGTTCAAGCAAGACCCGAAACTGTTCATTCTCAAAAAGGAGATATTGAAGAAATTTTCTATTTATTGGAGGACTCCCAAAAATTATCTAATCAAGGTTATTTAATAGAAAATTCTGGAACCGCAATTGGACGTAGAATAGGATATGGAAAGATAAATATCATTGAATCTATTGATGAGGCTTATCTTTTAGAAGAGGGAGATATTCTAATAACTACAGAGACAAATCCGGACTGGACAAGTTATATGGCTAATTTGGGAGGAGTAATTACAGAGCGAGGTGGTCCAACTTGTCATGCGGCAATTGTTTCAAGAGAATTAAATATTGCATCAATAGTAGGAGCAGATAATTTAATAGAAACAATAAGAGAAAAGCAACGTCAAGAAAATCTAGAAGCAGTGACTATAGATTGTAGTGAAGGCACTTCGAGAATTTGGACTAAAGAAGTCGAATATGATTTTGACACTATTGAATTTGCTAAACTTCCTCAAACTAAAACTCAAGTTTTGGTAAATTTAGGGATTCCGAAGGGAGCATTATCGTCTGGAAAATATCCAGATGGAACAGGGTTAGCTAGATTGGAGTTTATTATTAATGATGAAATTCAAATTCATCCTAATGCGCTTATAGATTTTGACAGTCTTATAATGAGATATGAAATTCTTTTAGAACAGCGCAAAAAGATAGAAAGCATAAAAAAAAGTGATCTTCATCATAAGGATGCATTTAATCAACAGATAAAGCAATTAAAAGAAACTCTTGATAAAATTAGAGAATTCACAATTGGGTATGATGATAAAGAAGAATTTTATATAGAAAAATTGGCTGAGGGAATTGCGACAATAGCTGCAGGAGTATGGAAGACTCTTCCAGATGGTACAATAGCTCCTTGTATTGTAAGACTCTCCGATTTCAAAACTAATGAATATCAAAATTTGATTGGAGGGTGGATTTATGAAAGTGAAGAGCATAATCCTATGCTTGGATTTAGAGGTGCTTCGCGTTATGTCTCAAATGATTTTCAAAATGCATTTATTTTAGAATTAAAAGCAATATCAAAAGCGCGTGAATGGGGTCTAAAAAACATAATTCCAATGATTCCATTTTGCCGAAGTCCTGAAGAATGTGAAGAGATTATTAAAATTATGGAAAGCATTGGATTGATTAGAGAGCAAGATGGTTTAAAAGTTTACATTATGGCTGAAATTCCATCAAATATCATTTGTGCAGATCTATTCTGTCAATTTATTGATGGTTTCTCAATAGGATCAAATGATCTGACAATGCTAACATTTGGAACTGATAGAGACGAAGCTAAACTTCTTCCTATTGCAAAAAAGTATGGTTATACTACAAATAGTAAAGCAATAAGGAGATCTTTAAAACATTTACTCAAAATTGCACATGATCGCGGCAAAAAGGTTGGAATTTGTGGTCAAGCACCTAGTGATGATCCTGAATTTTTAAGATTTCTAGTGCGTGAAAATATTGATTCAATATCTTTAAATTTTGATACTTATGCTAGAGGAAGGATTAATACATTCAGAACTGAGATAATAGAAACAAAATTGAAATCAGAAGACAAAGTAAAAGCTTATGATTTACTCGATTTAGCAGATAATTTAATAGAAAACATTAGAATACCTCGAGGGAAATTAAGAAATATGGTACGAAAACAACTCAAGAATGTGAATATCGAACTAAAAGATATAACTTCTAAATTTGATCAAATTTTCTATGAAGTGTCTGAAATTTCCAATAATTTTATTAATAATATTAATCAAGAATATGTTGATAATTTTGATAATGTTTATGAACAATATCACCACAGAATTAAGGAACTGGAAGATTTAATACCTGAACTTATTAAGAAGATAAGAATTTTTGGTATCTTCTAATTAAATTTCTGTATTTTTGAATAAATAATAGAATTGGATGAATTATTAAACATCTTTTATTTTTTCCAAAATTGAAAGAATCCGATAAATAGTAGTGCGGCTATGAAATGGAAGGTTTGGATCTAGTGTTAAATCGTCAAACCAATACATAAGATTACTCGCAATTACAGCGGGAGACTCATCCTCTCGTTGTAATTCGCCAACTCCTCTTTGAGCGATCCTTTTAATGTTACGAGGCACAGCTCTGTCATTTAGCATACCTTCGAGCAATTTGATGACATTATTAAAAGCCTTCTGTACTTCCTCATTTACTTTCTTTTTGGACAAGGAGAATTTCACCATTCCAATGAATTTAATTATAAAAAAACAAAATTAGACCATGTTTAGTTAAAATTATAATAAAATTTAATTTTTGCGATTCTAAACCTTTTTTAGGACTAAGAGAGTGCAATATGCTAAAAGTTAAAATTTTAAAATTTATATTATTAATATTTATTATTACGAAGATTTTGATATAATAAAGCCGAAAAAATTCATAATTTAGGTTCTAAATAAGAATGACGGAGTCAATTATTAAAATAATATTATATGCTCAACTTGACGATGAATTAGGCCCAAATCCCTTAGTTTGGCTACCACTCGATTACCCTCCTAACGATATTATGCATATTGTAATCAAAGTAATCACAGTGCTTTCTGGAGAACAAGGCTTAATCCCTGAATCCCTAGTGATTCTTCCATTTCCATCCTTAAAGCTTAAAGGTTTAATCAAATACATTAAATGGAAAGATGAAGATAGGCGGGGAGGAATTGCACAATCAGCAATAGCCATGTTATTTAAAGAAATGGATGATGTGATATTTTACAAGTATATGGATCAACTTAACACTCCTTTCAATGACATTGCTCTCAAATTAGCCGAACTAGAGACAAATAATGCTTCAAAAGAAGATTATTTAAATTTATTGCAGAATTTCATGACGAATCTAACTAATATATTAGAAGAACTTAGAAGTAAAGAGCTTTCACAAGTTAAAGAAGAAGAGTTCCCCGAACAGAAATTAAAGGAAGCGGGTCTTATCGATTATAAATTCAAAATAGCCATAATAGGAGACCCTGGTGTTGGTAAAACTTCTCTTATTTTAAGGTATACAAATAACGCATTCAGAAGACAATACCTTCCAACTCTGGGGGTTGTAGTCTCAGATAAAGTTTTCAAGGTAGAAAGCTCTATAATTCAACTAGTTTTATGGGATATCGCTGGTCAAGTGAAGTTTGAAACGATGCGACAGCAATTCTATCTCGGATCTGATGCAATCCTT
Source organism: Promethearchaeota archaeon (assembly GCA_048940445.1). Taxonomy (GTDB): domain Archaea; phylum Asgardarchaeota; class Lokiarchaeia; order Sigyniarchaeales; family SOKP01; genus SOKP01. The sequence continues at coordinate 4,812 of JBHLON010000059.1, read as the reverse complement.
TTAGTTTTTGATTTAACTAATGAAAAATCTTTTGAGAATATAGCAAATTGGTATTTGGACGTAAAAAAACAGTTGAAAAAACCAACAGAGCTAATTGGTTTTATCGTAGGAAATAAAAATGATTTAGTTAATGAGATAAAGATTAATTCAAATGAAGCAATAGAATTGGCTACTTCCCGTAATCTAGATTATATTGAAGCTAGTGCCCTAAGCGGTGAGAATGTTGATCTAGCATTTAATAATTTGGCTACTAAGCTGTATAATTCATTTAAGTAGCTTGATTAAAGAATCAAGTAAGGTAGTAAAAGATCTATCTTCTAGACAACTTTTAAAAGTTTCTAAATCTTCTTCAAGGTAATTTTAAATATTATAAAAATATTGTAATGAAAAAGAAATTCATCATTATATTAATTATAAGCTCAGCAGTTGTTTCTGGAGGGATAACTTCTTTTTTCATCATTAGTTATTTATTTCATGAAGATTCATTCGATTCTAGAATCCAAAACCTTATGGCTAAATATAATATTCCATCATTAGTAGGAGGGATTGTTATTAATGATAGTCTTATATGGATTGGTGGGTACGGAGAACAACCTTCTATAGATACAGTATATATGATCGGCTCAATTACTAAAACTTTTACAGCCACTGCTATACTTCAATTACACGAACGTAATCTCCTAAATTTAAGCGATGACATTAATAAGTATTTACCTTTTGATGTAAGAAATCCAAATTATCCTAATAGAGCTATAACACCAAATATGCTTTTGACACACACTGCTGGATTACCAACAAATTTAATTTGGTCTCTTGAATTCTATCTTGATAATCAGACTATTGATTGGATAAATGAACATATGGATTTAGGAGAAGATATTATTAAATTTGATGATCGACCGTCATTGGGAGAGTTCTTAAATGAAAGTTTAAATCCTAATGGAGAATATTATGCTCCTTATAATTGGCAAAGTAGGCCAGGATCAGTATTTAATTATTCGAATGCTGGTTTTCAATTACTTGGGTATTTGATTGAAGAGGTCTCAAATCAATCCTATTTGGATTATATCAAAGAAAATATATTTGAACCATTAAATATGACGAATTCTGGAGAAGATTATACCACCTTTGGGGACAAGAATGCTATTCCCTATGAATGGTATACCAACACGAATTTTGAATATCCTATATACAACCTAAATGTTACTGGAGCTGGTAATTTGAGGAGTACAATCGGGGACATGGCCAACTATTTAATCTCTTTTATGAATCATGGCTTATATAATGAAAATCAAATATTAAGTTCCCAGTCAGTTGATACGATGCTTAATATTCATATCCCACTTACTGGAACTTCTACAGAAGGATTTAATGTCGATGGTTATGGATTTGGATGGTATATTTACTCAGACAACATTAGAGGTCATGGGGGAGCTACACCTGGGTTTAGTGCTAATATGTATTTCAAAGAAACCGATGAAGGGTCTTTTGGTGTAATTCTTTTTTTTAATCGAGGTTCTGCTCTTGTCGATGACAGTGTATTGATAAACGAGTTTATACCACAAATTAATAGCCTTTTCTTCGAAGAAGCAGAAAATCTATTTCAACAAAATCTATCAAATTGAATTACTTTTAAAATTTTTTTGAAATTTTCATTAAATTCTAAAAAGCTTTGTTTTCATATATCATGAATAGATATATTTTTTTAGAAAGGTAACCGACACTTTAATTATGAAAAGACAAAAATCTAATGAATCCAATAATGACGAAGAACTTCCAGCTAACATACTTGATAATGTATCATTAGATGAAATCATTTTATACAAATCTAAAGGCATTAAAAAGCCCACAAATATTAAATTTAAGGTCTCTAAATATTTCATTCCAATTTTCTCTATTATATTTATGATTGAGATGTTTATCCTAACTCTGTTTATCCAAGATCATATTCATTTATTTCTTCCAATATTAGTTATTTTTCCAATTATTGCAATTGTATGCTGGGTATGTCTTTTCATATCTCACATTTTTGTTTTTATTAACTATTTCGCATTAACTAATAAAGCTCTTTATATATATCAGTATCCCAAAAAATTTCCGAATAGGCCTGAAACTCTTAAAAAGATTGAATTAAAGTCATTAATAACTGTCTCACTAAGCGAATTAACAAAGAAAAAGAATTTAACTCCCAGAGGTCTACTCAACTTTGTTTACCCTAAAGAATCTTCTTCGAAATCTATGAGTTATCCGGTAAATAGAAAAATTATAGGAGGAATAAATGATGTCCTAGTAAAATGTAACATTATCGAATCAATAATCTGGATGTGTAGAGATGTTAATGAAAGAATAAATATTATCTCTAAGGAATTAAATCTCAGAAATCTAGAGATTAGTCCAACGAGTCAAGAATTCATTAGATTGAAAAAGTGGGTTAAACATCTTAATATTGGGCTTGTAACAGGAACTATAGTCTTTTTAACTTGCATTATTCTCATTTCACTAGGAAATAATTTAATCTCTACAATTAGCAGTTATGGAATGGTTGTAAGTCTTACTTGTTTAGTAATAATCATACCATTCAATATTATTACCCGGCAAGTTGTGCCTTCAAATGAAGGAACGATGCAAATAACAACAGAAGGATTAAAGTTTGTTGATGAAAAGGGAACTAGGGTTATCGACTTCAATTCAAATATAGCATTCAATTTCAAAATTATTCCTAATAAAATGTTCTCTGAAAGAGCTACATTTATCGGCACGATTATTGTTCAGGATCTTAATAACCCCCATTTGAAAATTAAATTTGGACCTACTGTAGAAATTGTGAAAATATTGGAATTTTTGTTTTTAAGTTATCTTTCCTGGAAAAATTATCATCAACTCCTTTTAAAGAAAGAGGAAGTCTTAACTTTACAGGATCAGAAAAGTTTAATGAAAATAACGGAATCCATAAAAAGTAAGACAAATTCAATCAGCATTACAGGGGCAGTCACTTCTCAAACTGTTGGTTTATCAGAACAACAAAAAGAGAACATTAAAAAAATGCTGTTACCTAATGAAAAAGTATTAACAGTTTATCAACCTGAAAGAAAAAAACAAGTTTTATTAATACATTTAATCGGTATTGCTATTGGTATTACTTTAACCTTCTTTAGCATTTGGAGATTTTTTGAACCATTGCTTATGCCTATTTTTGTCATGGTATTTACAGTTGGAATGATAGTTATAATTTTTACATTAATTTCTCTATATAATTACATTTTCATTGAGAGAATTTACATCTTTACTGATCAAAAATTAATCCTAAAAAATTTTAAAAAGTATTACGATGTATCCTATAAAGATATTTCCCTAGTTCTTTTAAAGGAGGGTCACACATCAGATGTCATCCAAATTGTTTTTAATTTTGATTCCGAGATAAAAACTAATGCAAAAATTAGCAATATTAACCTCACAATAGAAAAAGATTCCGATTTATACGACAAAATAATTTACTATAAAAAAAATTTCACATAATTGCCCTTCAAAATTTTGTATTTGAATCGTTCTTTAAAGATATTTCGAACCTTCGTGAAAGCTGAACTGATATAGATGGTAATTATTTTAAAAAGTACTCCAAATTTCTTTTTTCTTTAAATATTTAAATTTAAATATCATATTATAGCTGGCTTCAAATAAATGATAATCATTAAAATTTGCAGGAAAAAGTGATTCTATGGAAGAAGAAACCAAGAAAAAGAGATGTTGTAGGTGCAAATCTTATTTACCGGCTACTTCTGAATACTTTAATCAAAATTGCACCCAAAAGTATGGTTTAGATGGCTGGTGTAGAAATTGTAAGAAGGAATATGATAAAATAAGGCATAAAAGATATAAGTATAAATTAACCATCTCCGATTTTAATAAGATGTTGAAAAACCAGAATAATCGGTGTGCTATTTGTGGTATTAACTTTACCAATTATTTTCCTTTTCAACCATTTATTGATCATGATCATGGAAATCAGAAGATAAGAGGACTTCTATGCAATAATTGCAATCTTCTGCTAGGTCATGCTTTTGATAGAGTTTTTACAATCTCGAATGCTATTCATTATTTAAAAATGCATAAAGGAGACAATGAGACCTATTAAAATTAATAATTCAAAAGAGAAAAAAGTAAAGAAATGTTTAAGCTGTAATAAAGTAAAACTTGTCTCATCTGAATTTTTTTATAGAAGAAAAAGCAGTCCAGATGGTTTTGATTCATGTTGTAAGGAATGCAAAAGAAAACAGGATAAAAACTACCATAGAATAAGATCCTATAATATTACTGAGGAAATCTTTAATAATCTATTAGAGAAACAAAAAAATCATTGTGCTATTTGTAAAATACCTTTAGATTTCGATAATCCATATATGCTTCATATTGATCATTGCCATAAAAGTGGAAAAATAAGAGGATTATTATGTCATCATTGTAATAATATTTTAAATTTTTCATCAGAAAATCCATTTATTCTGATAAAAGCAATGAAATATCTTAAAAAATTTGATATAAATTAAAGAGCAATTTTGAAAGATCGTAAAAGCTGAGTTTCACGAAATATGATATATATTATTTATAATTTTTTATATGACATAATTAATGATAACGCCTAGTTTCTTTTTACCCAAATATAAATAATCAAAATATATTATGTATTTAATAATTTAGATACCTTTTAGTAAGCATTTCAAATACAGATCAAGTGAAGATTGAAAGTAATGTCAAATATAGAGTATGTTAATTCAATTATCTACACAGATATTCACGATGAGTTGGGACCAAACC
>JBHLON010000024.1:0-56161 GCA_048940445.1 Promethearchaeota archaeon | reverse complement strand
TATTCACATTTTAAAATTGAAATTTCTTTGTTTTATAAAAATTAGTTAAAATAAGTTAAAATAATTTATTCTCTTTTTTGTAACCACTCATCTTTAAAAATAGTAATGAAGATATTATCAATAAAATTATCATCCAAGTAAATTTCTTCCCTTAAAACAACTTCTTGGATAAATCCTACTCTTTCAGCAACTTTTAACGAACTCTTATTAGGAACTAAAATATTTGAATAAATTTTATGAAGATTTAACTCCAAAAAGCCATATTCAAGCATCAATTTTACAGCCTCGGTACCTATTCCTTTACCCCAAAAGTCTATTTCACCAATTTGAACATAGATATTAGCATTACGCTGTATCCAATTGATGTTACTAAAGCCTATTAAACCTATTGCTTGCTGGGCTTGTTTATGCCAGATCTCCAATGAAATTATTTCTCTAGATTGACCTTGATTTGAATCATATAACTTTCGAATCTCTTCAAGAGTCTTCGGGATTTGGTTTCTAATATATATCCTAGTTTCGGGATTATTCAACCATTTTGTATAAAGGTTTGAATGTTTTAAGTTCGTAGGAAGTAAATCTATTGTTTTTCCTTTAATAAAAACAGGGATTTCAGCCGGATTCATCTTTAAAATTACCTCTCTGATGATGATGTAGCCTCTCCCAATCCTTCTTAAAGAAACCATATCTTTTTACATTAATATATTTTCCATCTTTATACAAATCATCTTCAATAATACCTTCAAATATGAATCCTACTTTTTCAGCAACTTTCCAAGATCCAATATTTTTTTCTGATACTGTCCCACTAATTTTATGTAAATTTAATTCTTCAAATCCATATTTAAGGATTAATTTAACCGCCTCAGTTGCAATATCTTTTCCCCAATATTCGGTTTCACCAATATAGATAAAGGCATTTGACCATTGATTTACCCAATTAATGCGATTTAAACCACATACCCCAATAGGTTTTTGATCTTTCCTATGTATAATTGTGAAGCTAATATTATCTTTAAATTTACAATCTGAAGGATTTTCAAATCTTCGTTTCATATTTTCAAATATAACTGGAAAGGGACCACGAAAAAAATGGCGAACCTTTTTATCACTCATCCACTTACAATATAAATGAACATATTTCGCACTTGAGGGAATTAAATCGATGATTTCACCCTCTAAAAAAGTATTAAAGCTGATATTTTCCATGTTTTATCTGATAATTAATGTGAATTTCTAAGACGAATCATTTTTTTTAAGCCAATCTCTCTTAAAAAGAGAGAATCTATGACTATCTACAAATTTTCCATCTACATACATTTCTTCTTTTAAAACAGCCTCTTTTTGAAAACCCAATTTTTCCGCTGCCCTTAAAGATCGTTCATTCGGAGTAAATACTCCAGCATAAATTTTATGAAAATTCAATTCTGTAAAACCATAATCAATTAATAATTTTGCAACTTCAACGGCTATTCCCTTTCCCCAGTATTCTGGTTCTCCAATTGATGCCCAAAGATTAGCATTTAAATTTAACCAATTTATATGACTGAATCCTGCTTGACCGATAGGTCGCTTATCTGCTTTATAGTAAATAGTAAAAGCAAGGAACTCCCTTAAACCACGATCCTCCTGAGGTTCAAACCATTTATTAACTTGATCTAATGTATGTGGAAATGCTTGCCTAGCATAATGTCGCACTTCTGGATTATTCATCCATTTACAATAAAGTTCTTTCCATTTTGAATTTTGAGTAACTAAATCTACGTTTTCTCCTTTTAGAAAAGGAAAAGCCTCAATTTCTTCTTTTTTCTCATTCATTTTTTTCTACCCTTAATTTTTATTTTGACTCAATATCTTTTTGTTTCAACCAATCCTCTTTAAAAAGAGCAAATTTATGATGATCTACGTACTTTCCGTCTACATATATTTCTCCTTTCAAGACTGCTTCTTTCTTAAAGCCTAATTTTTCTGCAGCACGAAGAGATCTTTCATTTGGAGAAAATACTCCCGCAAAAATTTTATGAAAATTTAATTCCGTAAAACCATAATTAATTACTAATTTTGCTGCCTCTCCAATAATTCCCTTCCCCCAATATTCTGGTTCTCCTATAAGGCCATAAAGATTTGCATTTCTATTTATCCAATTTATCCGACCAAAGCCTACATCTCCAATCGCCTTTTTGTCTTGTTTATGCCAGATGATAAATCCAACCCATTCTGGCATTTCTCTCCTTGCTGCTGGTTCATTCCATTTCTTAATTTGTTCAATAGAATGAGGAAACATATTTCTAGAATAATGACGTACTTTTGGATCGTTAATCCATTTGGCAACAAGATTTGCCCATTGAGAACCTGGTGCCATTAAATCAATCCGATCTCCTTTTATGAATGGAAATGGTTCAATCTCTTCTTTCTTTTCATTCAATTTTATTCAACTTCTCAGCTAATATTTTATTTAGATATTATTTTAAAAATATAAACATTCGATTAAAATTTTTTTATAATTTGAGCAATTCCTTTTATGTCAATACTTTTATTTTAATTTTCGATTATTTATAGTGCTAACAATTTAATTTCGAGAACTTTATTTTAAAGATAATCATTTTTTACTCTCGTAAGTGTTGTAAATATAAGAATTGCAATTCCATCAAAAATGAAAAACCAGAATACACTCCATACTTCAACAACAAAACCTATTATTGGGTATAGGATTGCCATTGAAAGACTACCGAACATATTAATTGTACTTAAGACCGTAGCTCTATTTTCAGATTCTATTTGATTATTAATACCATGAGTATACAGTAAAAATCGGGGATATCCAAATGCTACAATAATAAAGAGAATTCCAATACCTAAAAAAGGATTTGCAGTAAAACCCAACGAAATAAATGACAAACCAGCTATTATATCCACTAAAATTAAAAGTTTCAATTTCCTTTTAACTCTCTTAAGAATTTTAGGAATTAAGAATGAAAACAATGCGTTAATCATATTCATAAAAGCTAAAATGAAACCCCAAATAAATAATGGGACCCCCACTGCTTTAAGATAAGGTTGGTAAGTCCAAAAGAGGAAGAAAACGAAGATGTTTATGAATAACCTATCAAAACATAAAATTCGTAGTATTTTATTTTTTCTAAGCTCTTTAAATCCATCCTTTATGATTGTAAGGTAACTTCCTGATTTCTTAGTATAATTAATTTTAGGGTCATGATAAGTAAGAGAAGTGATAAATGCACCAATATATATTATTCCTAATAATGTCATTGTGAATTGTAAAGAAACAAATTCAGCAATAATTGAACCAAGAGGAGCCGAAATCGTAAGAGCAATTAAATTAAACATTTGAATATTCCCCATCACTTTTGGTAACTTTTCTACTTCTCCTGATACCTTTAGAGAGTTATACATCAAGGCTTCTTCAGTTCCAGATGCTAATGCTATACTAAATGCCCAAAATGTTTCAGCTAAATAAAATAAAAGCAAATTGGGAATTATACTATATAAGAAAGCAGCAATGATAACACTTAATGCTGAGAACATTAATCCTTTTTTTCTTCCCATATAATCAGCAATTGCTCCCGATGGAATCTCGAAAACAAAAATCATGAACATAAAATAACCCTGTAATACCATTTGTTGGGAAAATGTGAGACCACCCCATTCTGTCATATATGCATAATATACTCCCCGAACCGTATGAATTCCTAAAATAAAATAATAGATATATGATTTGAATATATTTAACTTGTATTTCCTTTTATCTTCCTCACTATAGCCATTATTAAAATTCATTATCTCTCGAAAAGAAACAAATCTTTCTCTATTTAGTTCGCACTATAATTGACTAATAATAATTCATCATATTAATAGAACTCTATATGAAGTTAAATTGAAGTAGAAATTGGGGTTGTAGAATTACTAATTTATTTCAAAAAAAAAGAAAAAGTAAAGATTAATTATAAATTTGATTTTATTACATTAATTTCATTGCCAAGTCCATATCATCAAGAGTTAATTTCTTTCTTCCTGCATGACGGGTCATTTCTAAGGCTTTATTTGTTACTCCTTTGGCAGTTTTTTCCAAATAATCAATTAAAGCATCTACAGCATCTCGCGCGACCATTTCAGCACCGTTATCTTTCATTAACTTTCGGACAGGACTCCAAGCAAAAACCTTTTTTGCCATTTTATACATTCCTCCACATTTTAATTTATGAAAATAATTCTTAAAGTCCATATTTTTTAACATGAACTTTATTATATTATAATATTCTTTTCAAATATTTAAAAATAGCGTAAGATTTCCGATAGAATGTATTTCGGTTAATAATTTCACCCGATCGACAAAAGTGCGATGTCAGAGAAGAAAAGTCATAGAAATAGATCTGAGCCTTTAGATCAGAGATTTTTTTTGATTTTTAATTGAATGTCCGATTGGAATTAATATTCTTTTAAATTCATCCGAAACTATAATAAAAGTTGTTACAGATAACTTAATTTTTTAATCTTTTACGCATTACGAATGAATGTTTCAATTCTTTTTCTACATAAAATCCTTCTGATTGGTACATAGTGTAGGTTCCATGATAATTATAAGCATCAGACTTAGTATTCTTTCGGGGATAACTCTCAATATAATCATAATCTTTTTGTTGAAAGTATTGGCAAGTATATTTTAAAAGTAATTTAGCAATACCCTTCTTCCTATGTTGATAACTGATTAAAAAGCAAACAATCGATGCTATTTTTCCCTCAGTTTTAACTGGTTCTTTATAGATTTGATATTGGTAATTATTCTTTGAGTTGGCATTACACCAACCGATTGGTCTGCCTTCTAAGTAGGCTAAAAAACCCTGCATATCTCCAGAAAGGATCATTGATTTAGACGCATTTCTATTCTGTTCCTTAGTGGATTTAGTCCATTCTTTCCTTGAGCCCTTGAAATGATAAAAATGACAATAGCAATCCGCCCAATCTGGATTGTCAGCAAATCCAATTTCATCAAAAAAATATAGAAAATCATCAATTAAGTCTGGTGAAAGCAGCTTGATCTCTAATTCCATTAAAACTTACCTATTTCTATAAGTCATGTTATTCTTTGTTTTCAAACTTTTTAATTGTTCTGCTTATCTCTCATAACTCATTAATTTATTTTTTCATTGCTCGAAATTTATTAAGTTTTATTATTATTCGTTTGGGAATTATTTATCCTAAATATTGGATTTTGATTCTCTTTAATTATAAAATTTAAAAGAAAAGAGAAGGTATCCTATATGATTTAAAACGATAAAAAAATTTTTATTTTATTCCTCGTGTGTTTATAATCGCATTTAGCATTACTTTAAGATTCTCATACATACTTTCTCGGTAATCAGGACCAATTTTTAGAAAAAGAATTGAAACTAATTTTTCCTCTAAATCTTCTTCTATATGAAATTCTTCCATTAGATGAGAGATATTACTATCACCATCTACTCGTAATCCTACAATTATGACTCTCTTCTTACGAATTTTCTTAATTATTTCAATAAGAATATTTTTCCACTTTGGTTCGATGTGATCCTTATTTCTTGCATCGAATATTACAAAAGCACCATCTGTATTAGCAAGGTTAAAGTTATCATAAAGGAAGTCATTCACTATTAAACCATTCTTATAGGCAAATAGTCTTTCTTGAATACTTTCTTTAATTTTAGAATATTCACCTAATTTCTCCAATTCACCGACAGTCTGGAACCCTGGGCTCCAATTTAAATTCTCTGAGATAAACGATAATTCTAATATAACTAACTTTTTTAAAGTGGAAAGTATGAGATCTGCTAATTCATTCTTAATCAATTCTTTTTCTTTTTGCCTTACTCTTAATATGTAGTGATAAGCTATTAACTTAAATGCATCAGATATATTAGTTCCGTTTAATGCACTCGTTTCTGTATAGGATAAACCACCTTCTGATAAATTATTAGCTAATTCTTGGCCTTCATTAAATGAAACCACTCTCTGTACATCTAAATCTGTCTTATTCCCCACGATTACCATAGGGATTTCCTGTTCTTCAATAAATTCAGTTATCTCATCATACCATTCTTTAATATTTTCAAAGCTAGTTCGATTTGTGATATCAAAAACTAAAAAGGCAGCCTCTGCGCCAGAATAATACAGTTTTCTGAATCGTTTAAAATATTGCTGGGCACCTATATCCCAAAGCGTAAGATTAATTTCATTTCCTTGAAAATCAAACTTATGTGCTAATATATTTAAACCTATTGTGGCACGATAATCGGCAGAGAACTTTCTTTCCACGAATCGGCGAATAATAGAGGTTTTACCTACTTCATGATCTCCTACAATAACAAATTTGAAGGTGTAAGCCTCTTTCTCTCCAAGACCACCAACTTGGTATATTTTTTGTATAGTTTTTTCATGGCGATCTATTTCTTCTTCAAAATTAGGAATAGTTAATTGAATAAGATCATCTTCTTGAGCATGAAGTATCTGTGCACTCTTTTCCGCAAGATAATATGCATAAGGAGAGATATGATCTATAGAAGCCATGCTTGCTAAAATTAAACTCAAAATCCTTTCTTGATCAATAGACACAAATAAAAGTCTGTATTCATCAGTATCAAAACTAGCAGTGCCAAACTTTTGAAAAGAAAATTCATTTCTTATTCTTTCAAGTACTGGATTAATTAAAGTAGTTAGAACGGAGACAATTTCAAGTTCACCTGCAACATCTTTTCTTTTTTCCCCTGCAATTATTAGTCCTTCAATGTCAGATATAATGAGTGCCTCAACTTCATTAAACCTATCTAAAAAATTCCCAAGTAACTCACGAAAGAGCTTATTTCTTTTTACAACCAATTAGAACGCCTTTATATAAAAGATTAAATTCTTAGAATATTCTTACAAATAATATAACAACTCTTATTTTTAAAAATAGTTATTTATAAAAAATAAAAAAAGGAAAGAAAGGAATTAAAAAGGATTCTAATTTAAATCTTTGATGGTGTTGAGCATTACCTGAAGTTGATCATAAATTTCAAGTCGATATTCAATTCCAATCTTAAAAAAGAGCAAGGAAATCATCTTTTTTTCTAAATACTTATTGAGATTGAATTGTTCCATTATCTGGGACCAATTGGTTTCTTCTGAGACCCTTATGCCTATCAAAATAACCTTATTTTCTTTAATGTTAGATATAATTTCTACAAGAATATCTTTCCATTTAGGATCAATACTTTTTTTATCCCTGGCATCAAAAATGATAAAGATACCATCAGAATCATAAACCTCAAAATCGTCAAAAAGAAAATTCTTTATTACTAAACCATTTGAGAATTCATAGATTCTCTTCTCTTTATTATCATCTATTCTTTCGCAATCACATAACTTGTTAATTTCTGTTAAAATTTGTAACCCGGGACTCCAAAAAGGATTTTTATTTATAAATGAAATCACTAGTTTATTATTTTTAGTTAAAATATTATTAATAGTTTCCATTAAATCCACTCTTAAACGTTGTTCTTCTAGATCTTTAGCTCTCATAATATAGTGATAAGCAATTAAACTAAAAGCATCAGCTATATTTTCACCTGTCAAAGCACTGGTCTCTATATATGATATCCCTCCTTCATAATGGCTTCCACTTAATTCATTAGCCAATCTCACACCTTCTTCATAGAGAACAACTCTTTCTTCTTCCAAATCAACTTTATTTCCTACTATCACAATAGGGATTTGCTTTGCTTTTAAATATGTTTTAACTTCGTTATACCAAGTTTTAACATTTAAAAATGTGTTTTTATTCGTGACATCGAATACAATAAAGGTTGCTTGAGTGCCCGAATAGTAAGTTTTTCGCAGCCTTTTAAAAAATTCCTGAGCTCCGATATCATATAGAATAAATATTATTTGATTGTCATATAGTTCAATGGAATGAGACATTACATCAATTCCTATCGTAGAACGATAACTATCGGAAAACTTTTGTTCCACAAATTGCCGTATTATTGAAGTTTTTCCTACCTCATGATCACCAATAAGTACACATTTGAACTTATATTTTCCACCTGAATCTAATCGCATCTGATAAACTTGTTCTCTTATCCTTCCCAAATCTTCAGAAAGGTTTTCTCCAACTTCAAAATTTGGTATAGTTAATTGAATGGAGTCACCTTCTTTTGCTGTTAATATTTGAGCTGTTTTTTCTGCAAGGAAAAAAGCATAAGGAGAAATTTTATCGATTGATCCTAAAGTATTAATAACAATCGTTAAAGTGATAGTCTCATCTATTGAAATAAATAATAAACGATACTTCTCTGTATCAAAACTAGAACTTCCGAATTTTTTAAATGCAAATTCATTTCTAATCCGTTCAAGAATCGGATTTATAAGTGCTGTCAACACTGATACTAATTCCATATCAACTGTAATCCTCTTCTCACCTGCAATTACAAATCCTTCTTGATCAGAAACAATAACAGCCTCAATATCATCATCAATTTCCAAGAATTTTGTGAATAACTTTTTAAAGAGAGGATCGATATTTACTGCCATAGTAATCTCTTAACTGATAGTAATTGAATTAATTTAATAGAATTTGTAAAAAGTTTTAATAATGCAAAAGAACATAAACTTAAAAGTAGTAATTTTATATTTTATTAAAGCGTTTTCAGATTTAAATGGCTAACTGCATAATTTGTCATCTAGGAATAAATATAAAAGAAGATAATTTTCAAGAATGCCCAAATGGGCATCCCACCCATGAGGATTGCCTGAAAGAATGGTTAACTCATGCTTCTAACTGCCCTCTTTGTAATGAACCATACCCTCAAGAATTAATCGAATACTTTAAGGATTATATAGAAAAGAAGGAATTAGAAAAAAAGAAAGCGATTGAGGAAGAAATTGAAAAAGAGAAGGTAAAAAAAATTGAAAGAGTTACTGACACGGTTGCCTTGATGAAATTCATTGAATCAGTTGAATTATTAATTAAAGAAAAAGAATATGATTATGCGTTAGCCAGATTAGAGATGTATGATGAAGAAAACATTTCTACAGAGCGAGAAAGAAAAATTCTTTTTCTTAAAGGGAAAATAAATTATTTAAAGGGACGATATGATTTAGCAATCAATTATTTGTTTAAATTAGTCAAGGAGAAATTTGACTATCCAGATGGTTTTCTTTACCTTGGAAAGTCATACGAAGCGCTTGGATTAACTGATAAAGCAAAGTGGGCTTACGATAGAATTAATTAAGCCTCTGATTTTATAATACTTAGATGATGAAAAATTATTGTTTAACAATTGCTGGTGCTGATCCTACATCAGGAGCGGGAATTCAAGCGGATATTCGAACATTCGACAGATGTGGAGTTCATCCATTTTCTGTTATTACTGCTATAACATTTCAAACGGCTACAAAATTTTTTGGCTACAAATCCCTTTCGGACGATTTAAGGACTCAATTAGATGCAATTTTTTCTGAATATCCAGTAAAATTCGTAAAAATTGGCATGATCCCAGATTTAAAAGCACTTGATATTATCATCGAATACATAAAAAAATACGATCTTTTTGTTGTGTATGACCCTGTTTCAATTTCAAGTGCTGGAAAAAGACTTTCGATTAATGGTCTTGAATTAGAAATTGAAAAAAGATTATTTAAGAATGTAATGGTTATTACACCAAATCTCTCTGAAGCGTTATCCTATTCAAAAATAAATTATGAGATATATAATTTAAACCAATACAAGAAAATAGGTAATATATTACTAGAAATGCTTTTTAGCGATCCTTTAAGACTTGATAAAGAAAAAGCGGTAGTCATTAAAAGTTTTGATTTAGACACTGAAAAGATAGGAGACTTGGCTATAATTAATAAAGAAACTAAGGGTAAATTTAATGTAGAGTTTAATTTCTATGAAAAATTAAGGATCCACTTTCATGGTAATATTCATGGTTCAGGATGTGTCTTTTCTTCTGCTATTGCTAGCTTTTTAAGTAAAGGTTATAATGTTAATGAAGCTATAGCTTCAGCTGAACAATTCTTTGATGAAAACTTACAAAATTTTATAGTGTTACCTGATCAAGGTAAAGTTCTTAACTTAACATTGTCTAAAGAGAAGATACATGTTATAAACCAAATAAAAGAAATTTATAACTTTGTCTCAAAAAATAAAAAATTTAGTAAGGTTATTCCCGAAGTTAGAACAAATATTTCAGGTTCACTCCCTAATGCTACAAAGAAAGAAGATGTTGCTGGGATTGAAGGGAGAATAACAATTATTAACGATTATCCCCACGCTTGTGGAGAAATTAAATTTGGTGCCTCTGATCACACTGCTAGATTACTTCTTTCTGCAAAACAATTTGATAATTCTATCAATTTTGTAATTAATTTAAAATATGATCCAAATTGGATAAAAGCAATTAAAGAAAGCACTAAACTTCAAATGTATGAAATCCATCGAGAGCGACAACCGGAAGCTATTAAAGGAGAAGAATTTTCTACAATGCATTGGTTAATAAAGGATATCTTTAGCAGAGTAGGAAAAATTCCTGATATAATATGGGATAAAGGTGAAATTGGAAAAGAACCTATGTTGAGGTTGTTTGGTAAAAATTCTGCAGATATTATTAGAAGTCTAGAAAAAATAATTGAATGTATAGATTAGAAAATATAATATCTTCCATTCAATTTATTTATAACTAGTGAGATTTTATAAATAATTTAGTCGAACAGTAAAATTTTTCAAATTTAATTATAAATTTGATTTATAATAAGTTTTTAGAAGCTTTCTTTTCTAATGCTTCTCTTAATATTTTAATAGCGCAGAATTCACCGCACATACTGCATACATCGTCATTATTATTACCATTTCTGTAATGCTTCTCTTTGGATAAGTCTGGATCAATTGATTGTTTTATCATTTCTTCCCAATTTAAATCTTTTCTGGCTGTATCCATTTTAAAATCCCACTTTGAAGCTTTTTTACCATATCTTGCTATGTTTACAGCATGAGCCGCAATTTTAGATGCAATCACTCCTTGTTTCACTTCTTCTTTATCTGGTAGAGCTAAGTGTTCTGAAGGGGTGACATAGCAAAGATAATCTGCTCCTGCGAGGCCAGCAAGAACACCTCCTATCGCACTGACTAGATGATCATATCCCGGTGCGATATCAGTTACTAGTGGTCCAAGTACATAAAATGGAGCGCCGTTACAAACAGATTTCATTATTTTTATATTTCTTTCAATTTCATTTGCTGGAATATGTCCTGGTCCCTCAACCATAACCTGTATATTTTTATCCCATGCTCGTTTAACTAACTTCGATATTTCCATTAACTCTTGCATTTGGGCATAATCTGTTGAATCAAAAATGCAACCAGGGCGCATTCCATCTCCAAGTGATAGAGTAAAATCAAATTTTTCAGCTAATTCAAGTAAATAATCATAATTTTTATTAAATGGATTTTCTAAATCATTTTCGAGTATCCAAGCCGCTAAAAAGGTACCACCTCGAGAAACTACACCCATGGTTCTTGGATGTTCTTTTAAATAATTGACAATACTTTTTGTAACACCAACATGAATAGTAAAAAAGTCTACTCCTTCTTTAGCTTGTTCTTCAACGACATTAAACAAATCATCTTCATCAAAGTTAATAATAGCTCCCCTCTTTTCAAGAGCACGCAAAGCTGATTGATATATGGGAACAGTACCAATGGGAACCTTGACTTCATTCAAGATTTTTTCTCTAATCTGTTTGACATCATTTTCAGTTACTCCTGTACTAAGATCCATCACTGTATCGGCCCCATATTTAACTGCTATTTTGGCTTTTTCCAATTCGTTTTGTATATTACAAACCTTCTTACTGGAACCAATATTAGCATTAATTTTTACTAATAAACCTTCCCCAATACCTATAGGTTCTGTATCTCGCTTGCTTGATTTAGGGATGATAATTTTTCCTTTAGCTATTCCCTTTCGGATAATCTCTGCATCTAATTGTTCCTTATTAGCAACCATTAGCATTTCAGGAGTAATTTTCCCATTACGCGCACTTTTCATTAATGTTGTCAAAAAGCATAGCCTCTAAGTTTATAATAGAATATGTTATTAATACAAGTAAGTGATCTAAATAAAGTAATAATATCTGAATTAAATTCTTTTTTCTAATGTCTTATAAGTTAGAGAATTCAAATAATAAAAAAAAGAATTAAAATTACGAATTAATCTTGTCTTTGAATCTTTCCAACTCCTAATGCTTCATCAAAAGTCATCCATACCTTAACTGAAAATTCAAATCCTTCAATCATTATGAACTCATATAGGAATGTAGAGTAATATTTATAAGTTTTCTCAAGCTGACCTTCTTTAACTTCATAAATACTGATTATTACAATTCCTTCTTCAGTTATGCTAACTGGAGCACATAACTGTACTGCCATAGCATCATCATTTGGATATTTATTTGCTATTTTTAACTAAATTTTTACAACATCTTGTTGCTTATGGCTTGGATATTTAATAGTTGTGATTATATATGGCATTCGATTTACTCCTTTACTTAATTGATCTTATAATTATTTAGATTTCGAGGTGATTTATTATAAGTTCAATAAGTAAAAAAATTTTACATTTTTATCAAAATAAATACTAAATAACAATTAAAATCCAATTTGAAGATCTTTCAATAACTCAATAAGTGATAAAGTTAGCTTATATTCTTTCAATTCTTCAAAAGATACAAATTTAGCTTCTAAAGCGTCATCCTGAGCTGTTGGTTTTTGATCGGTTTTTCCTTCAATTTGTTCTACGAAATAATTAATCAAAACATAATGATATTCGATCTCTCCTTTATCATCATGCATAATTTTATTTATTACTCCTGCTAATTTTGAAACTTTAACTTTAAATCCTGTCTCTTCGAAAGCCTCCCGTTCAGCTGCTTCTTCAACCCGTTCACCCAGATCTAAATGACCTCCTGGTATAGACCAATATCCCGCATCTGGATCATACTTTCTTTTTACAAGCAAAAGTTTATTATCACGAATAAGTAAGATTCCTACTCCTACATGTGGACGTATAGGATATCTTCTCTTATTATAACCAGACAAATCATTTTGATTTAACATTATCTATTAAAATTGACGAGGTATTTCAGATTACTAAACAAATATTATAATATTTAAGAAAATCTTAACGATTAAATACTTGATTATTCCATATTCTTATATTAAGAATATATTTTAAAGAAAATTTATTTTAATTATGATAAGTAGTATTATTTCAATGATAATAGTAAACCATAAGAGAAAAAAAAATAATTTTGTAACTCTTTTTCTTTAATTCAAAATAAATGTTGTACTATTTCAGTATTACAATTTTAATTTTAAAAGAACTTCTATAAATGTTTTCTTAAAAAAGATAGAGGATATTAATGGGAAAATAAATTGCATATTTTGTATTCATATTGGAAGACAATATTAACACATTATTTAAGAGGGTGTGGAAGAACCGCATAATTCGTAATAATATAACAATATATTATGTATGTTGGTATGAATCCAGTTAAATACATGCAAAATTTAATATCTTGTATACTTTGAAATTACTAACTTTTAAACAGTAAATTATATATATAAGATCTTTCATAATTTTATACACTCAATAATAAATTGGGTTTATCTAAAACAATTAGGCGAAAATAGTATGAAAAAGTTAAAACAGTATAAAGTGAATACTTTATTTTTGAGCTGCTGTATTTTAACAGGTTTAATTTTCCCTGTACTTTTCAATTTTCTAGATTTTAGTAGTTATAATGATTCTATTAATGATTCTGATAATTCTTTTATATATTCTTTTAATGGGAGAGATTATAGGGCGAAGTCTATCACCGTTGATGATGTAGAAGAGATGACACAAGGCATCAATACTCAAACATTAACTCCTAGGTCTGAGTCGAATGTTATTATTGATGGGCACGGAACTGGATATACAGTAAATCCTGAGGATTTAAAATCACTAGTTGGTAAAGTGTCGCTCTTAGATGTTATCCCTAAGGATGATCAGAAGTACCGGGCTACGGCAGATCTTTCTACAGAGATCTACTTTCCAGCAGTAGGTGATCAAGGTATGCAAGGCTCCTGTTCGGCTTGGGCAAATGCATATTATGCATATGGATACTTAGAAGCAAAAGACTATGGTTGGGATGCAAGTTCCGGAAATCCTGACCATCTATTGAGTCCTGCGTGGGCATATAACATCGTCGCGGCATACGATTATGGTTCAATTCCTTATGAAGTTGCTCAAGTTTTATTAGACTGGGGAGTCCCTACACTTAGCGCAATGCCATATGATGATAGTGATGTTAACAGTTGGGGAAACGAGACTGCATGGAGAGAAGCACCTTATCATCGCCCCTTAGATTATACCCTTATCACATATAGTGGATCAACTACAATCGATCTCATGAAAAGTATAATTTCTAGCGGAACACCAGTTACCATTGGAATTGATGCCAATCAATTTTCAAATGGACTGAATCAAGGAACAGGTGATTTTATTTTATCATCAGATGAATATGACTCTACCTCGCTAAATCACGCTCAATGTATTGTAGGTTATGATGATGCTATAACGGAGGGAAGTGATGTCGGTGCTTTCCGAGTTGTAAATTCATGGGGTGACTCTTGGATGGACAGTGGTTATTATTGGCTAACATATGATGCCTTTGCAGAATTTGGAGGTATCAGTGGTCAAGTGATTATGTATATTACAGATAGAATTGATTATAATCCTAACATTATAGCTACTTGGGAATTCAGTTCTGCTCCTACAAGAATGGATGATATAATAACACTAGGCGTGGGTCCTCATAATGCTCCTTTAAACTATACGATACCTCTTTATGACTATGATGTAAATAACTTATTTCCTGATTTTATGGCACTCGATATTTCAGACTTTTATTCTTATTACACTATTGATAATGATGTCTTCTTTTTCTTGGAAATTGGACCTTCTGATACAACGGGAATAATTTCATCATTTAAACTCGAAAGATACTTAGGGGGAGTACTCCAAGAAGTCTCAAAAGAATCACCTGATGTTCCACAAAGTACTCCAGGTTATGTCAATGGGACATTTAAAATTTTCCTCCATGAATTAAGAGTAACATTGGAAGTGCCAACTGATCCTATGATCTCTTATTTTTATCAAATTGAAGCAACTGTCATTAATAATGGGGGTTCTAATGAAACTAGTGTGTATTTTGAACTTTTACTTAATAGTTTTGTTGTTGACTCAATTATAGTTCCCAGTCTTTTAACTGGAACAAATGCGACTATTATTTATAGTTGGACACCATTTGAATATGATTTATATAACTTTACGGCACAAACACCCCCAATATCAGGTGAAGTTTTTACATCCAATAATGTTGTAACTGAGTTAATACCTATACTCGGTCCAATTTTTTATGATGATTTTGAAAGTGGCTTATCAAAGTGGACGTCTATTTCAGGAATGTGGCATTTAACTGGTGAGGCTAGTCAATGGCCTAATCCTTACCATTCTCCAACACATTCAATGTGGTTTGGAAATGAGACTACTGGTACATTTGATACAGGTTTCCGTGAGAGAGGTAATATGACATCTATTCCAATTGATCTAACGAATGTAGATATCGCCTTCCTAGAATTTTATCATTGGCGAGAAGGAGAAGGAGGTTCTTGGGATATTTCTTCCGTGTATATCTCTATTAATGGTATCAATTGGGATCTAATTTATCAATCATCAGATTATTATATTGCCCCGTGGGAAAAAGTATCTATAGATATTTCTGCTTATGCTGGAAATCCATCAGTACAAATAATGTTTGATTTTGATACTCTTGATTCCATTGCTAATAACTATCGAGGTTGGTTAATAGATGATGTCAGTGTTAAAGGTACAGGAGTTCAAATTCCCCATGATTTACGGGTTTCATTAGAAGTTCCTGAAAATCTTGAGTTATTTAAAACTTATACCGTCAATGCTACAGTTACAAACATCGGAACGAGTGGTGAATCAGATGTAGAACTATTCCTTGATCTTAATGGTGTTCATGTTTATTCATCATACTTTCCAAGTTTTCCTATACATTCAAGTCTAGGTTTTTCTTATTTGTGGACTCCAACTACCTATGGTGAATATAATTTTACCGCATATGCACCCCCTGTATCAGGTGAAGAATTTACATCTGATAATTTGGTGACTAAACTATTACACATTCATGAGACAATTTTGTTTAATGGAATGTTCCTTGATTATTCATTTGAAATATTCGGTGCTACTTATTCTTGGGATTGCTTATATTCAGAACTTTCAGATAGAATCTTTCATAACGATTATTCAATATATCAAGGTGGCTTACTTGCCGACGCTGGTTATTGGGATGTAGATAGTCAAACAAGACTTACGTCTGATTCAGCTGGAAGCTTTTCTTTTGGCTCAGGAACCCACACACCTATATGGGTCTTTGTAGATATGGCACTCGGTGATTTAATCCCAATAGCAGTTGATGCTGAAGGTGATCATTTATTTAATGTAACAGGAGAGTTTCTCTATGATTTACCTGGTTTTAGTCTTGTTGATGTATGGATTTTAGAGGATTTAACTATGCCCGGAGGGATTGCATGGTATGAAAAGAGTACAGGAATTCTCTTAAATGGTAACTTTTTCTATGCTGGAGGTATGGGTAATTATACATTTGATCTTGTAGATACTAATGCGGAATTAAATATTCTTGAACCACCAGATCCTTTCAACTTATCATCGAATGCGGGAAATCCTGATAATGATGGAATCTTTGATCTTACATGGACAGTATCTTATAGTGCAACTAATTACTCAGTTTATCGTAGTTCCAGCTTTATTACAGGAATAGATGGAAGTCTTACCCTATTAGCAGATGAAATAACTGATTTAACTCTAGCATTAAGTGGGTATGGAGATGGAACCTATTACTTCATTGTAGTCGCGCATAATGATTATGGTGATACGCTTTCAAACTGCATTTCAGTTACAGTAGTATTACAAGGAATTCCAGGATATAATTTGCTATTAATTCTTGCTACCTTAGGAATTGCTATTACACTGACAATTAAAAAAAAGTATAAAATAAAATATTAATCAATATTTTTTTTTTTTAATTTTTAAATACTAATTTCAATCTGAAGCTGTAAGAAAAGTCTGTTAAAGTAATATAAGATTTTAATGGGAAATTGAGAGTTTATCAATAGAAATCAAAGATACCAACATGAAATGACAATTTTTGACCGTTGACTAATATATAAATATACAGCGATTAATAATATAACTTAACCTTTATTACGTTTTTTACAAAAATAGGCGAAATACAATATGAAATTACTAAATAAAGAAAAGATGGCAATAATAGTTCTATTCTCAGTTTTTCTACTTTTAATGTCTTCTAACATTAATATTCTTATTTTTTATTCCGCATCAGAAAAAGATGAATCACCGATAAAAACATATTCTCCAGTTGCTTCTAATCCTACTAGATCCTTTATAGGTACTTTAAATGGTCGAAAATATCAGATGGAATATATTACAGAAGAGACAATGGAAAACATGAAAAATGATATAGCATCAAGGGAAGATGATAAAGAATACAATGTTCATAATAATGAACATGGAACTGGTTTAACACCCCCTACAGAAGATGATTTAAATAACCTAATTGGAAAACTATTTATTAAGAATTTAGTCTCAGAAGCCCATAATCAAGCTCCTAGCGCAACTTATGATTTTTCATCTCAAATATATTTTCCAATAATAGGTAATCAAGGAGGGCAAGGTTCTTGCGGAGCATGGGCAATAACATATTATGCGTATGGATATTTAGAAGCCAAGGATTATGGGTGGGATGCAAGTTCTGGAAATTCTGATTATCTTATGAGTCCTGCTTGGACGTTTAATAAAGTATCTACTACTAATTATGGCTCTTGGATGACAACTAATGCCCAAATAATGCTCGATTGGGGATGTGCAACGATGACAACTATGCCCTATGATGATTCTGACTTTTATAGCTGGGGAGATGAATCTGCATGGAGAGAAGCTCCAAATCATAGAATTTTTGATTACTATCTATTGGATTTTGACGAGGCTGATCCTGATGCAACTATCGATGTGATTAAAAGTTTTATTAGCAGTGAGATACCTGTTACATTTGCTTTTGATTCTTATCAATATAATAATGGATTTGATGACGGCAATTATATCTTATCTTCTGCAGAATATGATTCTACTACATATGATCATGCCCAATGCATTGTTGGATTTGATGATAGTATATCAGATGATGGTGATGTTGGAGCATTTAGAGTTGCAAATTCATGGGGTACAGGTTTTGGGGATAATGGCTATTATTGGTTAACCTATGAATGTTTAAAAGAAATTGGATTGGTACTTACAGATTTTACTATTCATTTATGTGTAGTTGCTGATAGAATCGACTATCAACCTGACTTAATTGCAACTTGGGCATTTAATCCTGCACCTACTCGAATGCAAGATATAATAACACTTGGAGTGGGTTCATATGACACCCCATTAGAATATAAACTTCCATGGTACGAATATGATGACGGTTGGTTATTCCCTGAGTTTATGGCATGCGACATATCAGAATTTAAACCATATTATGATGCAGATAATGATGTTTTGTTTTATTTAGACGTGGGATCATCAAGCACCACTGGAACAATTAGCTCATTTTTAGTCGAAAAATATGTTGGGGGAGTATTAGATGATATCACTCCAGAATCTCCCGATGTTCCAAAAACAACTCCTGGATACGTATATAATACTTTTATGGATGTAGATCATGATCTAAAAGTTATACTTGAAACTCCTATAAAACCAGAAGTAGGGAATACTTTTGCTGTGAATGCAACTGTTATAAATAAGGGCATTTATGATGAAACTGGTCTTAACTTTTATCTCTATCTCGATGGAGGAATAGTTGATTCAAAGAGTATATCAACGCTTTTAGCAGGTGAAAATGATACTATTGAATATATATGGATACCAACTGAGTCTAGAATGTATAATTTTACTGCTTATTCCCCACCTGTTACAGGAGAAATTTTTAAGGCAAATAACATAAAAACTAATTTAGTTTATGCTGGAATGACTATTTTTTTTGATGATTTTGAAAGTGGATTGTCTAATTGGGATGAAATTTCAGGATTATGGCATTTGACAGACAATAGTAGCTCTTGGCTTGATCCTTATTATTCTCCCATTCATTCAATGTGGTTCGGAAATGAATCTACTGGGAATTATGATACTGGAAAACAAGAATATGGAAATTTAATCACAGTTCCAATTGCTTTACCTCAAGCAGATTTAATTAACTTTGAGTTTTATCATTGGAGAGAAGGAGAAGGATATGGTTGGGATGTGTCATCTGTGTATATATCAACTGATGGAATAAACTGGGAACAACTTTATTACACTGATGCAAATATTCCACCATGGGAAAAAGTGATATTAGATATCACAAAATATAAGGGTAACTCATCTGTGCAATTTAATTTCTATTTTGATACATATGATAATGTAGCTAATAATTATCGAGGTTGGCTTATTGATGATGTTTCTATTTTTGTAGCAGGTATGTATGAGCATGATCTAACAGTTTCTATTGAATCTCCAAAATACTATAAATTTGGAAATACATATGTTGTTAATGCTTCAATCGTAAACTTTGGATTATATGATGAATCTGACGTTAATCTTCTATTATATCTTGATAATGTTATTATAGGTTCCTTATATATACCAATTCTCTCATCTGGCTCATCACAAAAAATAGAGTATGTATGGACTCCATATGAATATCGGACTTACAATTTTACTGCTTATGCTCCACCAATCCCCGATGAAGAATCCCTACTTAATAATATTAAAGAAAAATTAATTATAGTTCATGAAATTCACCTCTTTAATGGTCTTTTTATAAATTATACATATCGCATTTATAGTGAATCTTACATTTCAACGTTTTCATATTCAGATGCTTACGAATCTTTGTTCCATACTGATTGGGATTTAGATGATGGAGGAATAATTTACAACATGTACTGGGATGTGAATGCTCAGACAAGAGTCATGAAGAATTCTGGAGGAAGTGGACTTCAGTTCGGAAATGAGTTTTATACGCCCCTATGGATATTTACTGATGTTTTAGTAGGGGATATCATTCCAATTGCTGTTGATGCTGAAGGTGATCATATATTCAATATAACCGGAGATCTTATCTATGATTTACCTGGATTTGGTAATGTAAGTGTATGGATTTTGGAAGATTTAACTCTGCCAGGAGGTATTGCATGGTATGAAAAAAGTACAGGCATTCTATTATATGGTATCTTTTATTATTATTATGGTGGTGCATATAATTATACCTTCAATTTTGTAGATACAAATGCAGAAATAAATATTCTTGAACCACCAAAAAATTTCACATTATTCTCGAATGCAGAAGACCCTGATGATGATGGAATCTTTGATCTTACCTGGATGGAAGCAGATGGTGCGACTAATTATACCATCTATCACTATTCTAAGTATATTACTGAGATTAATGGAAGTCTTACTATTTTGGCAGATGAAGTGCCATATCTTACATTTCCTTGTAGTGGTTATAGTGATGGGACACACTATTTTACTATTGTAGCTCATAATCAATATGGTAATACGTTTTCCAATTGTCTTCAAGTTGATGTTTTGATTCCTGGTACTAATGGACCAGATGGAATTCCAGGTTATAACATGTATATATTAATTGGCATTATAGGTGTTATTTCAATAATTCTTTTCAAAAAAGAAGAAAAAAAATTCAAAAATTAACCTTTTTTTTTCATTTTCTCTTTACTTTCTAAATTATCAATTTCTACCTTAATATAATCTTCCATTGAGAATATGTTTATTCTATTAGATTTAAATAATATATTTACTTAAAAATAAATTGCACAATTCTGTCAATTGACTAAATTGTTAAAATAAATTTAAAAAAATGGGTGGAAAAGAATGAGAAATATTAAAAAAATTCATTATGCACTTATATTATTGATCTTACTACTTTCTATAGCAAATATAATACCATTTAAGCAGTTAGATACTGATCAAATTATCTCAAATTTTGATAAAGAGAAGGATTTAAAATCTAATAATTCTGATTGGTTATATTATAGAAAGATAACTCTTAGTCCTACTACAATTGAATCAGATTATCAAATTAGGGTTCAATTAAGTTCTGGAAATTTTGATTATTCAAAAGCTAATCCAGATGGAAGTGATCTTAGATTTTTTGATCAATATAATAATAATCTTGATTATTGGATCGAAAACTGGGATACGTTGGGCACTTCAAATATTTGGGTTAAAATCCCATCCTCAGGTACTGCCTTTTTCTTCATGAAATATGGGAAGCCTTCAGCTATTTCACAAAGCGATGGTTCAAAAGTCTTTATGTTATTTGATGATTTTGAGGGCACCACTCTTGATACAAATATATGGGAATATGAGGATGATGTATATAGTAGTGTCTCACTTTCAAACAGTATTATAACATTATACACAAACTCCCCAAGTCCATGGGCATCTCATGCACTTTTAGGCTTTCATTCAGCTTATATTGTACATGGTGACGATTATGGTTATAAGAATTATATAGCAGGAGCAAGCTTTACTCCCTCGGAAGACGTCTGGGTAACTGGAGATTTTAGATGGGAAGAACCTTCGTTCGCGAGTTATTATGAGGGGGATGTTTTATTTTCAAATGATTCGGAAATTACAGAAACTTCTAACCCTGTAAGATTTTTAACACATTCAACATTGTCAGGTCCGGGGTTACATTATGGAGCTATGATTTCTACACTTAATACATCACTTGGAGTACAATATAGAGCTTTAAGGGTTAGAACAAGAATAGATTTAAGTGGGTTAAGTGAAATTATGATTGATTGGGCAGCAGTTCGAAAATGGTCTGATCCAGAACCACTTTGTACAGTGGAGAGTGAATTCGCATTTATGACAGGATTTTATGATGATTTTGAAAATGGGTTAACTAAATGGGAAACAATTTCAGGATTATGGCATTTAACAGATACAGGAAGTGCTTGGCCTGATCCTTGTCGTTCACCTATTCATTCGATGTGGTTTGGACAAGAAGCAACAGGAACTTTTGAAACAGGTGCTCGTGAGTATGGAGATTTAATATCTGTTCCTTTTAATTTATTCGGTGTTGGCAAGGCATTTTTAGAATTTTTTCACTGGAGAGAGGGTGAAGGAGGCAGTTATGACGTCTCTTATGTCTACATTTCACCTGATGGATCAACATGGGATTTACTTTATTCCAGTAGTGAAAATTTTATTGCCCCCTGGGAGAAAATATCGTTAGATATCTCAAAATATGTTGGAAATGCTACTTTACAGCTTAGATTCTTCTTCGATACATTAGATTCATTATACAATGCTTATCGTGGATGGCTTGTTGATGATATTCAAGTGAAAAC
Source organism: Promethearchaeota archaeon (assembly GCA_048940445.1). Taxonomy (GTDB): domain Archaea; phylum Asgardarchaeota; class Lokiarchaeia; order Sigyniarchaeales; family SOKP01; genus SOKP01. Next base: position 33,552 of record JBHLON010000024.1, on the reverse strand, counting down.
CTATGATTTAAGCCATGATTTAAATGTCGATTTAGAAATTCCTTCGGGTGGTGATATCTTTGAAACATATAAAATTAATGCTACGGTTATGAATATTGGTATATATGATGAATCTAATGTTGATCTCTTCTTATATTTAGGTGAAACACTGGTAGATTCACTAACTATATCCAATCTTCCTGTCGCAACAAAAGAAACGTTAGTTTATGATTGGATTCCAACTGAATATGGAGTTTTCAATTTTACAGTGAATTCTCCAGCGGTGATTAATGAAACTTTTATTGAAAACAATATTTTGAGTAAATTTGTAAGAATATCTAAATTTAGGTTATTTGATGGAATGTATCTTAACCATAGCTTAACGTACATGGATGCAAATTTTGGCTTGTCTTACATATCATATTCATATAAATCAGGAGAAACTTTTAATGCTACTTGGGATTTCAATTTAGATACATATATCTATAAATACCAATGGGATGTAGATTTCACCACTAGATTGATATCTAATGGAGGAGGGTCAATTATTATGTATCCAGATGGATCTCATGACCCTGCATGGATATATACTGATGTATCTATTGGAGATATTGTACCTATTGGTGTATGGTTTGATGGAGATCATTTATATAATGTAACTGATGATTTAGTGTACGATTTACCCGGCTTTGGGCCATTAGATATTTGGGTATTGGAAGATTTAACATATCCAGGAGGATTAGCCTGGTATGATAAAAAAACAGGTATTCTCTTAAATGGTACCTTCTATTATAGTTCAGGTTACTATAATTACACCTTTGATTTTATTGACACTAATGTTGAATTTATATATGCTTTGCCACCAGAGCCATTTAGTTTAACTTCTTCTGCTGGAACTCCCGATGATGATGGTGATTTTGTTTTAATCTGGGACAGCTCTGATGGAGCTAAAGAGTATTCTGTATATCAATATGACAAAGTTATCACCGAGGTTAACGAAAGTTTAATAATTTTAGCAGATGGAATAACGGATCTTAACTTTCCTTGTAGTGGTTATGTGGATGGGTCTTACTATTTTATTGTAGTCGCACAGAACGAATATGGGGATACATTATCAAATTACCTTCATGTTGAAGTTTTCATTCCTCCTTCACTTAGCATCACAAGTCCTGATAACACTTGTTGCTGGGAAAAAGAAACACCTCATAATATATATTGGACGTCTACGGGCTCTATATCCAGCGTGAAGATTGAACTTTATGTAGAGAATAATTTTGTGATGGAAATTATTTCAGATAAATTTAACGATGGAGTTTATTACTGGACAGTTCCTTCTACGCTTGTTGATTCCGAAGAATATCAAATTAAAATCAGCGATGTATCTAATCCTTCTACATATGATTTTAGTGAATTTTTTGAGATAAAAAGTCCTACTGAGGTTACAGAAGAAATTCCAGGTTATAGCCTCTATTTGCTTATAGGATTAATCAGTATTATTTCAGTAGTGCTTCTTAAGAAACGCTATAAATTTATAAAATAACTCTTTTTTTTATTTTTAAATTACTTCTAGGTTTTTCTATGATTCATTTTTATATGTAAAATTTCAAATTTTGTGATTAATTTATTCAAATAATATAACAATGAATCCTAAATCTCATATGAATAAAATTTGGCCTTCTTATTGGCCCAAAGGAGGGATGCCTGAAAAGGCAGAACCATTTAATTGGATAATTAAAGGAAAGTTAGCAGCTAGTTGGTGGCCAGATAAATTATTGTTTAAAAAATATCAAAATGAAGGTATTTCAGTAATAATTAATTGTTCTGAATTTAATAATCAAAATGATGTACCTCAAAGTTTTCATTACTATCATATTAATGTTCCTGATTACGGAGTTCCAACAGCTAGCCAAATTGAAAGATTTATTCATATAACGAATGATCATAAAAATGAATCAATAGTAGTTCATTGCGTTGCAGGATGTGGAAGAACTGCACAATTTATTATAGCTTGGGCATCTTATAATGGATATATCCCGAAAAATATAGATCCAGTTAACTGGATACGAAAATTAAGGCCTTGTAGCTTAGAAACTAGAAAACAAATGGATTTTGCCAGAAAATTAGCTAAAAATTATCACAGAATTTGATAATGTAAAGCTTATATTATATTATTTTTATATGTTAATTAAATTCTTAATTTAATATTAGGCACAAAAAGAATAATATACATATATATCAGAAATTAGAAGCACACCCATGAATAAAACAGATTATCTTTATATGATTCTTGATAATGTATTGGTTTTTAATATTAAGTTACCTCCAGAATTTCAAGATAATGGATTGAATGAACATCTCAACAAATTTGACGAATATGGATTACAAGTTATCGCGGGATTTGATAAAAACTTCTTAGAACACTTTTTAAAGATTTCTCGTGGTAAAAGTCAGAAAGATATTGAAAATACCCTTAAGAAAATGGAAAAAATTTCATATATGATAGGTCCAATTGGTAATTTAAATTATTTGACCCCAGAACAAATAGATCATATACTTAAAAAAATGGATTCGCTCAAATTAGAAGAAATCACAGAAGAAAAGATCAGTTTAATTGCTGATGATTTATTAAGAGAACAATTTGGTGCTCCCGGCAATTATAGCGCTTCTGAAGCATTGGAAAATCAACTTGCAAGTGCTGCTTTTTACTTAATGAACATGGGATATTCACGTGAAGAGATTCAAGAAAAATTTAATGATGTAAGACAAGATCATTCAAGATTAGGTGAATTGTTTACACTTCCTCAAAAAGAGATATACAGTATGCCAATTGAAATCGAAAGTAGTGGTCCAGTTTCTCCACCAGCAAGCTTAGAAGCAGGTATTGATGAAAATCAAAGTATTAATGAAGCAATTGCTCGTCATGTTCAATCAATCCATCAAGAAATTACTGCCGAAAGAGCTCAAAAAGTAGATGATATTCTTCAAGAGATAAGAGCTCATGTTAAAGAGAGTATGTCAGAACTTCAAGAAAAAGTATTTAGACAAATGCATCCAGATAGACTGAATCGTGCTTTAAAGATGCTAAAAACAACTAAAAGAAAATCAAAAAGAATGGAACTTTACCTTGAGTGGTTTACAGCTAGTTTTCTTCTTTCTAAAATTGAGTTAAAGGTCGAGCACTGGCAAGTATCAAGTTCAGCAGGTCATGGACATGCGGGTGTTTATACTGCAGGGATTGATTTTTCTAGGTATGATAATATTATTAGAGATTTTCCAGATTCAAAATTGACTAAGGTGATCAATATAGCAAGACGAATAATTCAAAATCCTAACAAGAAAGCAATCCAAAAACTTGGGCAAGATCTAATAGCAGAAACAGGATTTGATGAGCATCTTTATTTTACTGATTGATATAGTTTGACGAGTCCCCTCAATATATTTCTGTGATATTTAAATCAACAATCTGAGACTTTAAACATTTTTCAAATTCCTGGTTAATTCAGATTTATACTTTTATTTCTGTTTATCTATTAAATACATTAATAATGCCACTCCGATTCTCATTAGATCGGTATCATCTATATATTATTCTTGTTTATAAAGAAAAATCAAGAATTATGTCCATAAAATGAATTATTAAATATTTTTTAAGTGGTTATAATATGTCAAAACAAAGTTTTAAGCGAACCTTTCAAGGAAACTTAATAACGATAATAATGATAGCATTCGCTTTAACAATTTTTATACCTATTATGTTCTTAATTATTTAAGACAAGTTTTATATGAGTTGATCATAATATGAAATGCAAGATCTAATCAAGGCAGTTATAATGATTTAGCTCATAAAGCTAATTAAGAATAAATTATTTGAGTGGTGCTTTATTTAGATTTAAGTCTATAATTTCGAGTAAACTTGAAAATGTATTGATCAGCTCTAGTTTCGTATCTAAATCCCTAATCTTTCTTATAAATACTCTTTCCTCTAATGATGGTCTCCAATACTTTAATCTCTTTTATCTTATTCTTGTCAATAGAAAGAGGGTTTTGATTTAATATCACAAAATCAGCTAATTTTCCCACTTTAATGCTTCCTTTTATTTTTTCTTCAAAGGCAGCATACGCGGCACTTATTGTATAAGTTTTTAAGGCATCTCCTACTGAAATACACTGTTCTGGCACAAATCCGTTTCGTGTTACTAATGCATGTATACCTAAAATTGGATTTGGGTCTTCAATTGGACAATCCGAACCAGAAATTAAAACAACTCCAGCTTTTAATATTGACTTAAAAGGATATGTATATTTGCAACGTTCTCTACCTAATCTTTTCTCTAGCCATGTATACTCTGAATTTAAAAAAGTAGGTTGACATGAGGCAATAATCCCATATTCTTTCATATCTTTTAGAACATCCTTAGTTAACATTGAAGCATGTTCAATCCTATGTCTATGATTTTTTGGTATTTCCTTTAATAATTTTTTATATAAATTCATCGCAATTCTATTCCCTTTATCTCCGATAGCATGAATTATAATTTGAATTCCATTTTGATGTGCCTCTTTCATCTTTTTATATATTTCCTCTTCTTTAAATACGCAAAATCCGCACTTATCAGGAGCATCTGAAAAGGGTTCATACATACAAGCAGTTTTAGCTCCAAAGGATCCATCTAAGAAAAGCTTTAATCCCCCAAATTTGAATTTAGCATCAGTTTGCTGCTCATTAAAAAAATTTTCCCGAATTCTAAATAATTTTTTTACTTTCTCTATATTGATAAAAGTGTAGCAATTTTGGGGCAATCGAACCTGTAAAAACCTAAATAGAGGTAGTTCAATGGTGCCTACTTCTCCAAATTCACCACTTTTATCTCCACTAACTATAGCATGTAAAGATGTCAATCCCTTACTTGCCAAGGTTTTGAATGCTTTAAATGAAGCAATTATTATATCCTGAGCCTTAGGAAATGTAACTTTTGACAAAATTAAATTTATAGCTTTTTCACAAATTATTCCGTTATACTTTCCATTTATATCCTTTCGAAATTCACCACCTTCCGGAGGTTTTATGCCTTCATGGATTTCTGCTAATTCCAAAGCTTTTGAATTTGCAATTCCAATATGACTGTCATATCTTAAAATAAAAACGGGATGATAAGGACATACTTCATCTAAATCCTGTCTTGTGGGTAAAATAGGCACCTTAAATTTCTCTTCATTTAAATTAAAAGCTATTAGTAGTTCAGAAGTGTCCTTTTCTTTAAGTACTTTTTTTAAAAAATTCTTTAAACCTTCAATGCTTGTTATATGAGTTAGATCAGGAAATAAGTGATATAGTAAATATATAATTGGATGAAGATGGCAATCAATAAAACCTGGTAAAAGTGTATTTCCATTTAAATCAATCAACTTATAATTCGACCCTAAAGTTTCAATTACATCTTCCATCGACCCAACTGTAATGATTTTTTCTCCTTCAATACCTATAGCTTCAACTATAGGTTGATTTTCCTCCATAGTAAGAATTGGTCCGCCAAAAAAAAGTTTCTTTTCCAAATTAAGAGAATCCATTACTTTAAAAGAAATTTAGAGGTGATTACATTTAAATTTACATCAAAATAATTAAAGATTTAAATTAAATTTTAATTTTTCAATTTTAACCTAAGAAAAGTTTAAAAAATTAATTTTAATTCTTAGGATTAATATAAAATAATATCAAATCTCAGAGTGGTATAATAGGCGAACTTAAAATGGTTAAAAAATCAGATTTAAAAAAATTGAATTCTATGATGGAAAAAGCTGATGAGCTAAAAAATGAAAAGAATTATAATAAAGCAGTTGATACTTATTTAGAAGCTATAAATTTTGTTGAAGATAAGATAAAAGAAGAGGAAAATAAAAAAGATGAGATTGAAAATATAAAATCTCAAATAGACCAAATATATTCCGTTGAAATTATTGATATTATTGATAAGGCTAATTCTTATATCAAAGGAAATAATTTTAATGATGCTTTTATCACTTTTGATGACGCAATAAGAATCGCAGAAAAAATTGAGGATTCAGATTTGAAAGAAAATGAACTCAATGAAATTACAGCACAGATTGATCATAATCGATTAGAAGAGTCAATTTATCAAAGTGAAAAATTGATTTTAGAAGAAAAATATGATAATGCAATTTCATATTTAAGGGATACATTACAAAGAGCTTCCCAGGTTTATAAAGATAAACCCAATCATGAAATAATTTCCAGAATAAAGGAGAAAATTAACCAAACATATTCTAAAAAAATTAATCTGTTAGTAGAACAAGGTAATCAATCAAATATGCTTGCTAATTCAGATTTAGCCATAGGAGCCTATGAAGATGCTTTAAAAATTACTGAAAACTTATTTGAATCTGAGCTTAAAAACACAGAAATAACAAAAATTAGAAATTTAATTAATCAAATTTATGGTAATGAAATTATACCTTTAGTTGATAAGGGGAAGCATTTCATTGAGCAGAAATTCTTTGAGGATGCTGTAAAAGAATTTGAAAAAGCATTAGATCTCGCATATAAAATGTATGAATCTGAACAAAAAAAGAGTGCGATAAATCAAATAAATGAAGTTGCTGCCGATGTATTAAATCCCATTTATGAAGAACGATTAAAGCCAATTCTCAGTAAGGGAAAAGAATTAATAATCAAGGAGAATTATGCGGAAGATATAGTGATTGTAAATGAAGCATTAGGTTTTTTGGATAAAGCATTAGACATAGCCAAACGAATGGCAGATTCAAAAGAGCGGGATTTAAAAGTAAAAGAAATTGAAGATTTAATTAATAAAATATGTAAGAAAAGAATAGAACTATTGAATGATAACTCCCTTAGGAAGATCGCTCAACGAGATTTTGATGGAGCAGCAAGTGAACTATACGGAGCTATAAGTATTGCAAAAAGAATGACTATTCCAGAAGAACACAATGAAGAGCTTGAAAGGCTTAAGAATGAAGTTAATAAAACGTATTCTTCTCAAATTGAAGAAATTCTTAGAGAAGGAAGAGGGTTATTGGAAGAAAAGGATTATGACCGTGCTTTAGACATTTTCAATAATGCTTTGGATATTACTAATAAAATGTACCTCAATGACCAAATGGAACAAGAGATTAATAAGGTAAAAAGCCTGATATATCAGGCCGAATTAAAGCATTTAGTTGGAAAAGGGGATCTAGTTGAAGAACAACAGAAGTTTGAAAGGGAATTAGAAAAGTTAAATAAAAAAATGGAGTATGCCAATACAATTGATGACCCAGAAAGAAGATTTGAAGAAATGAATAAGATAAAAAAAGCAATTGACAAAGTTCACCATTCTGAAATCAAATTATTTATCGAACAAGCAGAACAATTATCAGAAGGACATCATTTTAATAATGCATTTGAATATTTTGAAAAAGCAATAACAATCAACGAGTTAATTGAGGATATAGAGTATAAGGATAAAGTGCCTATTAAAACGAAATATAAAAACACACTCATAGATAAGGCAAAACTAGGGATTAATGATAAAGATTACAATAGTGCAATAGAGGATTGTAAAAAGGCACTTGGTTTAGATAGTGCTTTTATAGATGCTTACTTCTATATGGGAATCACTAATACTGAAAAACATGATTATGATCTTGCGATCCAAAATTTTAGAAAAGCTTTAGATTTAAATAAAAACCATTCCAAATCATGGAATCATTTGGGATTAGTGTATGAAAAGAAGAAAGATTTTGAGAGTGCTATCGATTCTTATTCAAAGGCTGTTGAGATAAAACCCTATTATGCTGAAGCCTTTTATAATATGGCAAATTGTTTCAAATTAAAGCAAGATTATAGTAGAGCAATAGAAAATTACAAAAAAGCAATTGAAATTGAATCTGATTATGCTTTAGCTTGGTTATTTTTAGGGTATACATATTTGGATAAAAAAGATTTTAATGCAGCAATTGATCATATTAGCAAAGCATTAGATTTAAATCCGGAATTAATTTCAGATTTATCTCCATTAGTTAAAAGATTTCAGGAAATAATTAATAATATAGAAGAAAAATTAGCCAATAAGTTTGAGAATCGATAGACTTTTTCATAAAAAAGAATTAATTTAAAAAATAAAATTTTTTACAAAAGATTTGATGCATATTGCTCTACTAGATATTCTATTTTTGATTGATCTAACTCTTCTTTATCAAGTTCAGGACACATATGTTCTAAATGGCACAATAATTCATTTAGTCCTTCTTCAGCTTGTTTAAGATTTACATTATCATTCTCATTTACTACGATCGAGCCTAGTAAATGTTTTGAACGCTTAAATATTATTAGATTTTCTCCCATTTTTAAATGATTTAACTCAGAGTTGAAAGATTCTTTAACAAAACTATGAATCGCGGTAAATAATCCACCTTGCAAAATTTGCTGGTTATCAGAAGAAGTTAAAGGAATTCCTCCTTGATCAAAAACAGTTACAGCTTTAATATTTATTTTCTTCGTTAAGTGCTTGCCAGTAAGTCTGTAATAAATCTTCATAAAAGCAGGGACAATTCCATAACCTGTTTTACAAGATATTGGCAAAATCTCGAATGACGCTATTTTAGAGAGATCAAGTACTTCAATTATTTCACCGACTTGAGCTATTGGCATTAAATCATACTTATTTGCTAAAACTATCAATGGTTTCTTTTTAAATACAGATGAGAGTTTCCATAACTCATCTTTTGCTTCATTGAATCTTTCTTTAGCATATGCATCAACCATAAAGATCACACATTCTGCATCTGACATTTCATGAAGCCATAATTCTCGGAAATCTTTTTGACCACCCATATCCATGATATTAATACGAATTCCTTGAATTTCTAACTGCGTGAGTTGCTTTCCCATTGTTGGAGTATGTTCAATAAATGTGCCATTTTGCAAAAATGATACAAGAGTTGATTTTCCAGCAGAATCTAATCCACAAATCACAACTTTTTTTTCTTTAGTAAAGATTCTTTTTAAAATGTCTTTAACTCCCATTTTTTTTCAGTTTATTTTAGTATTTTTATTAAAAAATTGATAATAGATTCTAAATAAAAGTGCATTCTTTCTTCCAAATTTTTGTTATATTGCGACAAAACAAGATTTATTCTAATCATGGGCGCCTTATCTAAATTTAATTGGGAACTTATGGATTTTGATTGCCTTTTATTCTTTATATTCCAGTATTAAAGCCAACATTAAAAAAAAGAAGATTATTAAGAGAGAAATTAAGAAAAATACGGAATTTTATTCTTTAGCAACAAACTTTGCAATCCAAGTACCTATAATTTTTTGTTCTTCTTCTTGACTGACGAAAATATACTTTTCATAAAACCCTCGGGTTCCAAAAAAAAACATTATCATAGCTATTGCTCTGAATATTCCTGTTATTAATATAATTGGGATTGCCTGCCCTATTCCCCAAATTAAAAAGAATAAGCCCATTCCAAATGCTAAACCATTCCTCTTCTTCTTACCATCTCTCAGTAGAAAATAAGCTGGAGCATAACTAACCATCATAGCATATAATATAAAAACCATTGATGTGGTGTTCAATATGTGTCCTAAGACAAGATAAAAAGCAATAACGAGAGGCAAGGTGTAGAATTTTGTTAATCCTCTTAAATATAATATGAATTCGAACTGAATTGTCAATAGCATATATCCTAAAATGAAACCGAATCTTAAGCTTCCAATTAGGTAGTCATTTGTGTCTATTTCAAATAAATACGTAAATATATTAATCCCTGAATATCCAATCACTCCGATTGTATAAGCAAAGATTGCTATATACATCCTGTTTTTGCTTTCCTTCCAATTCTTAAAGACAGGCATAAGAGCTAAAACTGCGAAAGCTATAATAAAGCTTTCAGGTATAATATATTCTAAATTCAACACTTTATACTAATACCTCCTGTTTAAAGACTTTAAAGTATCCAAGCGAGAGTATCACTGTAAATACATCATAAGAAAGAATAATAATCTGAGTAACAAATGAGACGCTAATTATCAAAGTACTAAATGCTAATGTGAAAAGAATTGCTAAACCGAGGGCACCATTATCTTTAACGCGAAAGGCCGTAAAGAAAATAAACACTAAGCTAACGATAGCTGCAATTTGAATATAAATTTCAACCATGGCATCAAATCCAGTTAAAAAATAAAAGATCACCATTCCTCCAAATACAAAAAATGGGAAAAAGTACATTGCTTCCAATTTATTTGCAAAAAAGACTAAGCTGAGCCCTAATGAAACCATTGTACCAATCAAAATAGAATATAGGTTTATTGTTTCAATACCGCCCCCAAATATTACATTTAAGAAGGGGAATATTGAAAACTCAACTAAGATTTCTAAGACACTCATCAATGCAAAACACGAAAAAACCCCAAAAGTAATCGTACGGACAATATTATATTTTCCTGTAACTTTTTTTTCTTTTAAAACTTTCCTTCCGATGATTATTGCGGCTAATGGAATAAGTATAGCACTGAGAACATATCCTGTAAGTCTAAAACCTTCAAGTAGCATATCTTCAACCATTATAAAAAACTCCCTTTTAACTGTGGTTTTTCCTTTAAAATTTTCGATTTAATCTCATTAAATATTTTTGAGAATTCTATTAAGATATTTTCAATAATGACATCTTTCTCTTCATTAATTCCTTCATATATAGTCTGTTGATATTTTAAAAGAATATATTCATTCAAGACATCGTTATTATTTAAGATTCGTATTAATTCGCTCAAAGCAGGCTTATAAAGATCTACCTTATCTTTCTTGCCTAATAATATCGCCAAAGAAAAGAGATCGTCTCGATTTTGTTTTTGTTTTACAGTGAAGACATATGATAATACGTTGTATTTATTATATTTGTCCATGATGAAATCGCCTGGTTTTGCTCCAATTGGAAAACATTTTGATAAAAGTTCATTATGTTCTCCAAAATCAAGCATTGGGTATGTACTAATCAATTCAGGATTACTATTTACAAAACCTCCCAACTTACAAAGAATAGACCATTCTGATGTCAATACGAAAACCTTATTTGAATTAATGTTAAGAGCCAAAATTTACATAACCCTGTTAATGACTCTTATATCAAATTTAAATTGATGGTAAAAGTATTAAGATATAAATTACGACTTTTTTAATACGTTTTGTGATCATGTATCGTATAAGTTTTGTACAAAAATATAGGTTTGTGGTAAAAAGAAATTATTTTAACATAGCTTTGAAGAAGCGTGGACTTAAAGCTATTTTTGAGAGGGTAGGTAATGCGCTAAACAAGCATTCTCCTACATAGCGATCTTTATCAGTATCATATTTGGAGAGATCTTGGATTGTATGAGCTTCATACACATATTTTCTAACAGTCTTATTTGTAAGTAGAAGATTTGTATATTCATTCCATAGAGACTTTACGTAAGAACCCCCGCTGTAAAATAGATATTCACATGCGTCTCCATTTCTGAAATAACCTTTGAGTAAAATTCGTGCTACTTCTCGGTCATATTTAACTAATTCTGCTTTAGTAAAATTACTATTTTGCTCAATAAGAGGTCTAATTAAGTCACTTGCTACCTTAGCAGATGCTAACCCACATAAGATGCCCTCATAGAAGTAAGAGGTTACCAAACCAGCAGCTTCACCTAAAATAATTACCCTGTCTCTTGTAAATGTTTTTATTGGATGTTTAGAGATTGCCCCACTTATAAAATCACTTTTATTCCACTTCAGTCCTTGTATGTATTTTTGTATTTTTTGGTAATTATGTAGAATACGATCTAGCTTATCAATGAGTTCACTATGAGATTCTCTATTGCCCAAATAACCTGTAGAGATTCTACCTTTTCCCACATTAAAGAAGAAGGGGCCATTAGGACTTATATTAGGATTTAAGTGAAACATATATTGAAAGTTAAAATTTTCTTTAAGTAACTCTTCCTCAGCCCAAATGTTTGTGTAGACGCCCATATAGGACTCTGGAATGTCGAATCCTAAAGATTGCTGTAATTTAAAACCACGCGAACCTGTTGCTAAAACTAATAGCTTTGTTTTATAAGATTCATCTTTATTATTAATTATTTCAATATAATCGTTATGTTTGTTAACTTTTGTAACTCTTTCATTATAGTGTGCTGTACCACCTCTATTCTCAAAGCTTTCAAGTAGCTTTTGAATGAAAATTTCAGTGTGTGATATTTTTCCTAAGGGAGCTCCAAATTCTTTTGAATTTAATAAGCCATCATACTTTTCACTTTTATAATTTAATTGAAGAAATGATTTTGGAAAAATTGAATTATCATACCAAAATTTATCTTCAATAAAAGGTTTATTATGTTCTGCAAAGATGTTAGTTCGTTTTGGAATTTCTTTATCATAATCTTGTGCTTCAATAAGAAGAGTTTTTGCGAAGCTAGATACGTTATTTGCAAAAGTCGCTCCTGAAGTACCAGCTCCAATGACTATTACATCAAACATATTAAGATTTTAAATTATTAACAATAAAAAAAGATTATTCTTCTAATAATAACATATGTAAAGATTTTATTCAAATTATATTTTCAATTGTTCTGGAAATTTTATTTAAGTTAACCTCTGCCATTCCTAGTGGCACAGAAGATTCAAATAAAACGACAATTAATAATGGATCCAGCTTCCAAGGAATTTTCACAATTTTAGAAAATATTTTTTGGTTATTGTCTAAACTATAAAATGTTGTGTTGAAATCACTGGCTACCATATAACGAATTTCCAATTCTTTTAATGAAGATAACAGTATTTCTTGGGGAAGAGAAGAATATATAACTTTACCATTAATAGCAAAAAGAGCAGCCCCAAGAATTTCATTTTCAAATATTAGAGTTTTAATCATTTCAACTATTTTTCTGTAGAGAGCTTGACTCGCAGTAATCTCCTCTTCACCTGTAATCATTTTATCTATTTTTGAATCAAACCCAGCATTAATAATTTGTTCGTAATCTTCAATATCATTTTCAGCTAAAAAAGCATCAAATACACGAGCAATCCCATTCAATCTGGAATTGATAAATAACAGACTCGCACTTGAATCTGCTAAGATTGCAAAAATATGTTCTATCTGAGTTTTAAATACAAATCTAAAACCTCCCATTTCAAGAACTTCTGGTGTCTTCTTTGAAATGACAGTCTGAGAAAACGAAAAAATCGCGGAAAAAAAAGGTGTAATTAAATTAGGCTCTATATTTTCAAAATCATCTGTAAAATTCCGACTGTAAATACATGCTCCACTTTTCGTTAAAATGAATAATGAATGTATTTTCATTGACTTTAAACCACAACACTCCTATAAATAGATTTAAAGAAATATAGGTTTATAAGTATTGTTAGAATAAGTTATCGATATTATTCATTTTTAAGAAAGTCCTAATTAATTTTTCCTTAATTAATCTCCTATACTTTTAATATTTTTTTCAAATTGACTTTTTATTTCACTCCAAGAGACCATTCTTTTAATTAAAGGCTTTCCATCTATTGTTATACCTCGAGAAATTCCATAGAGCCTAATATCTTCTCTGCTATTTGTGTTTACTATTTTCAACCTTATGTCTGGATATTTTTTTATATTTTTCTTTATATCATCAATCATAAAGCAACTCCATGGACATTGATTATTTACAAAAATGTTTACTTCACAAGCATGTGGCTTAACACTTTCAGTTTTATTTATTATAAAGTAGGGTAACTTTTTTGAACCAAGATCTAGATGAAGAAGAACTCTCGTACCTTCACGTTCTATTTCTTTAAACCCAAATTTTCGAAAAAATGATAACGGCATATATTTTATTTTAGTTCCAAACCAGTTATCACCATCATATGCTATAACACTAGCACCACCAACTTTATTCGCCTGTTTAATGAAGCATCTCATTAATGTTTTCCCTACTCCTCGATTCCAAAACGGTGGCAAAATCCAGATGCAATTTATAAATAATGAAGATTCGCCTTCAATAGGCTCTAACGCAAATTCAATTGGAATACTTTCAAGTAATCCCATAGGCACATAATTCCTTATTGCTAAATCTGAATGCTTCATTTTACCTGCCCATTTGTAATGAATCATTTTACTTTTAGGTATATCCAGAGCCACTAGGATTTCTAATCCATACTCCATCATTTTCTTTATCCAACATATTCTTTGTTCCATGCATTTTTTCATTATTTCTTTTAATTGCCTTCCTACACTTGGATCTAAACAAATACTGGGAAGAAAATCTAATTCAGATACAGAGAGCCTTTTTATTTCCAAGATTTATTACCTTTATGGGTTGAAATATTAAAATTAAATTTTTATAAAATTTTTAGTTTTAAAAATTATGATATATAAGTTATCTAAAAATATCTTAATTTCGTATATTGCCTTAAAATCGTCATATAATTTGCCTTTTTTCATAATAAGTTATGACCTTTTTTTCACAATAAAGACATTTAAATAGGATATATGACTTTTTCAATTAAGAAAAGGTTGTGCTCAACTCTCGCACAACTTTAATAATTACAAAAAATTGGAGAAAAAAATGTCAAACGATGAGATAGAAAAAATTAAGATGAAAAAGGCTGAAACATTATTAAGGTCACAATCCATGCCAAAAGAGGTTATAAAAATAAACTCAATTGAGGAATTTGACAATTTACTAAATGACTATCCAGAAAGAGTAATAATCATAGATTTCTGGGCAATTTGGTGTGGACCTTGTATGATGTTTGCACCTATATTTGAAAAATTACAGCAAGAACATGCAAATGAATTCATTTTTATAAAAGTAAATGTAGATCAAAACCCTTCGATTGCCCAAAGATATAGGATAACAGGAATTCCAACAACACTGTTTATAAAAAATAAAAATGTAGTTCACAAAATAGTCGGAGCTGTAAATCAAGAATATATGGAACGCGTGCTTGAGAAACTTAAATCATTTTCCAAATAAAGCTATTTTCTTATTTTTAAATTATAATATTTTAATAGAGGATAATAACCATGGAAAGTATTATTGAACAGTTAGACGAAAAGGATGTATTTAGGAGTGAAAAGTTATTTAAATGTATCCTTGGACTTAATGAAATTCAAGCCAACGTCTTTTCTTATATTCTAAAACATCAAAATGTTAGCACAATGGATTTAAAGGAAGTCTTGGATAAAGATCGAAGTTCAATTCAAAGAGCATTAGGAGAATTAATTAAGTTAAAAATTGTTAGTCGAGACTCACGTTCATTAAAGGATTATTTCGAGTATAAAGGAATAGATACTGAAACATTAGATAATAAACGAGGATATATTTACGTGTATAGTGCAAAAGATATAAATGAGATTAAAACTGAATTTAAAGAATTATTAGACAAGTGGTATGAATCCATGGTTAATTACATTGACGATCTTGATAATCTATTTGATTGTTATGAAATAGAAGGAAAACTCTGTTAGAAAAAAGCAATTTTAAACTATTTTTTTAAATTATTTAGAATCCTGAAATAAAAAAGTAAAAAGATTTATTTAAAAGGGTAAAATTATAAGAGTTACATTAAAAATTACCCCAATTATTATAGCAACGACTACGTACAGGACAAAAGCAATCACTGTTACAATGATAGCATAACCAAAACCAGTATGGTGCCTGATACTAATAATTATCCAGGTGATAATCAATGCTACTATCCATGCGATCCAGCTAGTTAGAAATAGAAAGATTATCGCAAATAAAATTGTGATAAGAAATGAAGTAAGAAATACACCTCCAAATGAAGTGTGACGTGCTTTACTGAAGAAACTCAATGCTATCTTAAGGAAAATTGTCATCAATATAAGGATGACCAGATAGAGTATCAAGAACCACATTATTTCTTCGAAAGTATCTAAAGATTGCAACCAACCTTCATTAAAAATCTGTAAAATCATAGTTATCCTCTATAGATATATACTAAGTTTATCAATATCATCTCTAATTTTTGAGATTCTTTTTAATTGTTCTTCTTCTTTATCTACACCTTGGAGATCTTCCTCTAAATCCGCTTGTTCATCCATATATGCCCTTTGTACTAACATTCCATATCTAATTGCAAAAGCAACTAGCTCAGGTATTAGAGAAATCATACTTTTAAAAGTAAAAATTCCGCTTAACGTACTTAAGATTTTAATCATTTCTCCAAAGGGATCTATATCCATATCAGGTTTTTTCATTAATTCCATTATCTTCTTAAAAAGAATTTCATAAAATAATTCGAGTTCTTCTTTATTAAGATTAAATTCTTCTTCTTCACCCATTTCTTGCACCATTATAGAAAGTAATTTTAATTTCTAGTGAAAAATCAAATTAAAAAATGCATATAATTCTTTTGCTTTATTACAAGTAAATTTAAAAATTTTCTAGCTTAAGGATTTACTATAATATCATAATTCATTCAAATAAGTTCATGTCTTTTAATCCTGAAAAAGCCGAACAGCGAATAACAAGAAATTTATTTTATAATATTATTACATTTTTAATTATTGTATTTTGGTTTTTTCGCTCTACCTATGATAACCTCGTGGGATCATATCTCTTATCTTTTTCAATTATTTTCTTTATTGCACTATCACTTTTTTATAATATAAAATTAAACAGTAAACGTTCTATTAAGGTTTTCCACATAATACTTCTTTTAATACCTATATCTTTTATTATAGAACTCATATATGCGTATGAAGCATTTACCTCAGCTGTCTTTTTTCCGTTTTATAATCTAATAGGAATTAAGTTAAATTATGATCCGTTTTTAATACTTCTCTATTTTACTTTAACTATTCTAAAAGTTCTTCCAATAAAATTTTTTTATAAGAAGATTGTCAAATTAACTGACGAAAAGAGATCTGATGACTTTTTTGAATATTTTACTAATAATATAACTAATAAAAAACTTGTTTTAATCTTTCTTTTATTACCCCTTTCGGCATTTATTGAAGAATTTATTTTTCGAAGTTTATTATTAACAGTTCTGGTAAATTATCTCAACTGGAATATTCTTATTGCCATCATGTTTATCTCTCTCGTTTTTGGATTTAGCCATTTTTCGTCCTCGAAAAATTGGTTGCATTTTCTATCGACGACATTATCATCTATAATATATTTTTTTGCTTTGATACAACTAGGTCTACTTTATCCCTGGTTATTACATTTAACTACTAATAGTCTTGCATTAGTATTTTTCTATCAAAAAAACAGATTAAAAACAAAAAAGAGTACTTAAAAATTTTTTAGTGATTAAGATAGAGAAATCGCTCCATATAATAAAGAAATACCTGAGTATAATAGCCCGGATAATAAAAGTCGCAACCATGTCCTCCTAATGGCATCCAAAGAATTGCACACTGTTTATTTCCTTGTGATAAATAAATATTTTTGAAGTTAGTTGCTATACTGAAGAAATTTAAAATATCATGGGTTCCTTGGAAAATGAGACAAGGAGGGCTATTGGATGCAATTAAATTTTCTGGGTTTTTGAATTCTTCTTTACCATCTATTCCGAACCATTGCATTGCTCCATTAGCAGGATAATAAGGCACCATTCCCTTTACAATTATACTTGAGCTAAATATATCTGTGTAGTTTCCACTCGCAATTGCCAATGCTACCGCACATGTAAGATGTCCTCCTGAAGAGCCTCCAGTTATAAATACAGAATTTAAATTAGCACCGTATTCGGATGCATGATCAGTTAGATAATATGTAAAATTCCCTATTTGTTGCATCATATCGTCTATATTAAAATCCCCTTTGGTATATTTTGGAGTAATTGGATCTATTGGAGTTAAAAAGGAATCACATAACCCATATTGGATATCAAACACTATATATCCTTGGGCCGCTAAGTACTTATTAAATGGAATCATATCTGATCCCCCTTTATCTCCTAAAATCCAACCACCACCATGGATCCGAATTATTGTTGAATTTTGTCCAGGAAGGCCCCTCCCGTAATTTAATGGCAAGTAAGCATCAAAATAAAGATCCACTCCTTTATAACTATAATATAACTGTTGTCCTTTTATTATACAATCTTTTGTAGGGATTCCAAGGAAGTATCCAGAGGTTGAAAAAGGTGTTTTTAGGAAATATTCATTTACACTCGTCGGAATTCTACTACGCCAATCAAATCCAAATGCTGTTGAAAAATTATTATTAGCAGTATAGGTAGTAACATTGGTTAGAAGTATCGGTAAAAGCATTACAAATGATACGACAAGACCAGTGATTGTTTTTCGCTTGAATTTTTTGGGTGTCCATTTGTGCCTTTTTAATTTTATCAAAATAAGAGTATTTAAAAGGAAGATTAATGAAAAAAATGCTCCAAATTGGGCGGAAAACATAGCAAAAATAGTGGTAACAATTTCAAATGATCCAAATATGATAACAAAAGCACAAATTATTCCAATAAAGAAAATCATATTACTTAGAATAGTAAAAATTTTCTTTAAAATTCTAGTTATACGTAAATTTCTTTTAAATTGAACTTTAGCTTTATTCCAAAGAATTTTATGTTTAATGTTTTTAATATCGAATATCGCAATGAAAAAAGTAAATCCAAATAAACTGAAATAGCAAAAGTAGATTAAAAAGTATCCAAATTCACTATTAACGCTTAATGCTTGATAACTTGAATAAATAAGTAAATTACCACCCATTATTCCCATTAGTGCGAGAATCGTAAACCCTAAATAACCATAACAGATTAAATTTAACCTTTTCCCTAATTTGCTCGCTTTATTTACTTTTATTGAATTAATATATACGAGTAAACCATTAGTAAATAGAGTAACTATAATTAAAATGCCCAAAATGTCCCAATAAGCATTATAAGTTGGAAATATCAAATAGAAGATTCCAGAAACAATGCAAATAGGATTTAGAATAATGGAAAAATAACTGACTCTCTTAATTGTAAGAAAAGCTACAAGAATTTCAACTAATTTTCTTGTACTTTTTAATTTGAACTCTATTTGAATTAAAGATGGCTGTTCCAATTAATCATACCCTGTTATTTTATGAAAGACATCAGACCAAATGTCTAATTTAACTTTTTTAAACTCTCCTAATTTCTTTGTGATGGACATTTTAGGAGAAATATCGTGATAATAATTTTATAATTAATGAAAATACGAGAATTTAAGTTTAAATATTTAGAAAAAAATTTGTTCTTAAATTAAATCTATAAGAATTTTAAGTAATAATTACTGTAAATATTTAACAATGATTATTTGGATTCTTGAAAGTGATTCAGGGTCAAAATTACTTTACAAATCATTTTTGAAGACTGATGCAGACGAAGATATAGTTTCTGGCTTTCTAACCGCATTTCACCATTTTTCTATGGTTGAGTTTCATCAATCTTTAGAATCAATAGAAATGGGAGGATTAAAGTGGATTTATATTCTAGAACCAAAATTCAATTTACTTTTTGTAGCAGCTGGAACAAAACATGTAAGAACCGAGCTTTTAATGGGAAGATTAAATGTTATAAAGGAAGCTTTTATTAAACAATTTGAATCAACTTGGAAAAAAAGAGGTCAAAGTTGGGATGGAAGCATTAGTGTATTCTCATCCTTCTTAAATACCATTGAAGATTACTATAATCAGTGGGAAGAAGTAGAAACCTTAACTCAAGTAGCAGACTTTTTTGATATTTTAGGAATCTTTCAACAAATTTTTATTATACTTAGAAATATCATTGAAAATAGAATGTATACTAAATCTAAAAATATTATATTAAATAAAGTAGATGAAAGATATAAAGCGTTAATAAACCAAAAAGATTTTAAAGATCAACAAGAATTAACAAATATAACTTTCTCTAAAGAAGCATGGTTTAATATAATTGATGAAAAATTAATTAAATGTGAAAAAGAGATAGTTATAAAATTTCTAAAACTTCTTCTCTCTGAAGTTGTTAATGGTTTAAAAGATGTAAAAGGAATTTATCTGTGTTTGAAATATTTCAGCGAAGATAATATCTATGCCTATATTTTTAATAATATGAAATTATTGAAAGATCTCAATTTAGATATGTTCATGCTAGATCTATTTCTATTATTATGAAGAACATCCATTTTTCTCAAAATTTTAAAACATTAAAACCTATTTCTAATTAAAATTTTATATAGTTACTTTAATATTAAAAAGGTTGATTAAAGGATTGAAGAGAATTACTGGACTTGACACTATTCGTGGTGCATGCATGTGGATCATGATCTATGGTCATATGATAGATTGGTGGCTAAGGCCAGAGGATGATTGGTTACGTCAATGGCTATTTGCTTTTTTAGAATCAATTGGTGCTACAGGATTCCTTTTTATCTCTGGAATAAGCGCAGCATTGGCATTTAGAAGTACTCAATTAAAGCTTCGAAATCTAGATTTAAATCCATCTACAGTACGGAATACATATTTTTTAAGAGCGATGTTAATATTATTAGTTGGTTTGATTTACAATTTTTTTGTAGCAGTGTTGTGGAGTGGAAATATCATAAATTTATGGAGTTGGTTAGTATTGCAAACAATAGCTTTCTCACTGATTCTATCTTGGTCATTTCTGAAAGTATCAAGAACTTTTAGGATATTACTGAGTATTTTAATTTTAATCTTAAATCAATTTTTCCTGTCATTGTTGTTACCTTTTGAAAATCAACCTAATTTATTTGGTGTGATATATTACGTTTTTTATAATCCAAAAAGTCAATATCCCATTTGGGCTTATTTCAGTATATTTCTTTTAGGAACAGCATTAGGAGATAAAATTTTTGAGATAAATAATATAAAAAATCATGAAGAACAGAAGCTCCTATTTAAAAATCAACTGTTAATTCCAATGTTTCTAGCAGGGATCCTTTTACTTATATTTGGAATTGTGTTTTTCTTCCCAGAATTTTTTGTATTCAATACAATTTCTGCATTTGCGTACTCCTTGGGAGTAATCTTAATTGCAATTTCATTTTTCATGGCTAAACAAATATTTAGCTTTCTTAAAACCAAAAAAAGTTATAGATATTTGTTTTTTTATTCATACTACTCGTTTACTATTTATATTGCACATAATATTATATATTTTCTTTTTACAGAACAATTGAATTTTATCACTATATGGGTTGCTGTAATTATAGGAAACATTTTCTTTGGGTATTTATTTAGGACTCTGTATCTCAAGTATGGATCAAAAATCTCTTTAAAAACTGCAATAAATAAGATGAGTTTTGCTTTAGCCTATAAATTAGCAAATAACAATAAATTGATTAAAATCTAATATATTTTTCATAATCAATATGAAGCAAGTAAAGAGGTTTTTCATCTTCTTCTATATCACTAAATCGTGTAATGTGTTCGTAAAATTTATTGTCAATATAATCATCATTAATGCTAGAAACTTCCCCAATTAGTACCTTTCCCCCTCCTTTTTTTGCCCAAAATTCATGGTAGTGTTTAGGAGTCAAAGTGACAGAATCTCCAGGGTGTAATTCGATTATCCCACCAGCATCAACATAGTTTCTTTCTCCATCCATCATAACTTTTACTTGATTTTGTTCTAATTCATCGTTTTTAGTACAATTAAATAACCTAATTACTAAAATTCCTCCTCCACGATTAATAATATCCTCCATTTTCTTATAATGGTGATGTAGTGGTATGGTTTGTTTTTCTTTAATAATCATTATTTTTTCACAATAAGGCTTTCCTCCTTTCGATAAATCTTTTAAATTACCATTTCGAATCGTAAAGTGGATCAAGCCATTTTTATTAAAATCTCCACGTCCATAATCAGTAATATCCCATCCCAATTGATTGTTAACAATTTCCTTGATTTCTGTTCCTTTACTTTTCCAGTCGTTTATCGTCCAGAAAGCAAAACTAGGTAAATAAAATTTCCTATCTTGCAAAAAGATTATTGCCTCTTTTATTACTTTATTGACTTCAGATCTTTTCATCTTTAAAACACTTCTTATTATGCTTAATCATTCTAAGTAAAATAATGATATTTGATATTTCAAAATGATTCATCTAGATAAGAGAAGACTCATGAATCAATAAGTTTATTTAGAATCTATAAATTCTTCATTAAGAGTTAATTTCTGGATATATATTTTATATAGGAAATGGATAAATTAGCTAAAATTAATGAAGAAATATGATAAAAGCTATAACTTTTGACCTTTGGAATACCATATTCCAGAATAAATCATTCTCGAGAATCAGGTTAGAGTTTCTAACAAAATTCTTTCGTGATTTAAATCTTGACTATGATATCGATCAAATTGAAGAAGTTTATGATAAATCTTTCAAATTTTTAGATTATAAAGATAATGGTTTTAACTTTCGCCATATATTCATTGAAGAGAGAATAGTAAGGATGACTAATTTCCTGAAAATTCAGATATCTAATATTGAAATTGAACTAATTAAGGAAAATTTAGAGAAAGCTATGTTAAAGGATCCTCCTTTACTAAAAAAAAATGTAAAAAAGACTTTAGAAATACTTTCAAAAGATTACAAAATTGGTCTAATTTCAAATACGGGTATTACTCCCGGTTATATAATATCCCAGATATTTCAAAAATATGGTATTCTTAAATATTTTCAGGTTACAATCTTCTCTGATGAAATCGGGTATTATAAACCATATTCATTATTATTTGAGAATGCTCTCAAAAAGCTTCAATGTAAACCAGAACATAGTATTCATGTTGGAGATCTCCTACATACAGATGTTAAAGGAGCTAAAGATTATGGAATGCGGGCTATTTGGTTTAATGATTCCGATCAATCAACAATACCAGAAATCCAACCAGATTATGAAATAAAAGAGATGTTTGAAGTAATAGAGATAATTAAAAATATTTAGTTAAATTAATAGTTCTAAAAATGAAGATAATTCAGGAATCTGAAAGAAAAAAAGAGTTAATTGCTTATATATTATTAATTATTACTGGGTTAATATGGGGAGGAACTTGGCCTCTTGGAAGATGGTTAGTCTCTGAAAAACCAACTATCCCTCCTTTGATGATTGCAGTAATACGATATTTTTTAGCAATTATTTGCTTTTTTCCTATCCTTAAGATTCAAGATGGAAAGATAAATTGGCAGTTTGCAAAAAAGAACTGGAAGTTATTGATTTTTATGGGTTTAACTTCCGTCACAATTTATCAAATAGGTTATCTCTTCGGTGAGTTCTTTACAGCTGCGAGCGATGCAAGTATTGTAGTTGCTACAAATGCAATTTGGGTTGTGATACTTTCGAGTATCTTATTGAAAACTGAATCTTTTAGCTGGAAAAAACTTTTCGGAACTCTTTTAGCATTTGCAGCTGTAATTTTAGTTGTAGGATTTTCTCCTAATGTAAAAGTCCCAAATAGGATATTTGGAGACACACTAATATTGATAGCTGCATTTTCTTACGCAATTTACACGATAACTTCCCGTCATTTTTTAAATATAGCACAGAATTCCCCAGCATCATTCCAACCAAGCTCGTTATGGATAATGACATGGGTCTCTTTTTTTGGGTTTTTAATAACCACTCCTATAGCATTATTTATAAGTCCTGAATTTCTAAATCCAATAACCTATTTTGCCATTCCTCCCCGTATATGGTTTGGGATTGCATATTTAGCGTTTTTATCTACTGTAGGTGCATATACATTTTATTTAGAAGGCGTTAAACGCTTAAATGCTAGCAGAGCAGCAATATTTCAGACTCTTGTACCTATCTTTGGAGTAGTTTTCTCAGCTATTTTTTTACAAGAACAATTCGATGTTATTATTTACCCCTTTGCTTTGCTCTTAGTAATTTTAGGTATAACACTTGTAAACACAGACCAAAAGAAAAAAGTAAATTTCAATAAAAGTGGAAAAAGGCCTCATTCAAAATAATTTAGAAGTTCCTTAAATTTTTTAATTTCTCCTTAGGAATCTTTTAATTGTCCGTTAATTCCAAATTTTTCTCCTCATTTTTATCTATAATGTTTATTATAGATTTAAAAGAAAATTTGAATAGAAATAATTCTACGTCTAAACGCTTATATAGCGCTGTTTATTTTATTTAATCAAAACTAGCAATACTTAATTATTCAATTGCTAAATGTAATTCTCAAATATGATTATTTTATGGTAAACGAATCAAAAGCAGAATTGTATAAAAAATTACAAGCAGAATATCATAAAAACTTGAAGGAATTAGAATCAGATCTAGCCACATTACATAAGGAATTACACCAGGTTGAGCAAGGAATCAAACACGAAGAAAAAAAAATTTATGGAATCTCCAATTATCCTACGTTGAAAGCAAGAAAAGCTGAGCTAGATGCTTTAATTTTAAAGTTAAAGAAGAGAATAAAGAATTTACACAAGGATAAGATAAAGAAAATTAAAAAACTAAAAAAGTCATAAAAAAATCTCCAATCATAATTTTCTTTAAAAGTATAGAAAAAAGACCACTATAATGCGTTAGATCAGAATTTAAAAGAAATACTAAGAATCATTTATTGAGTATATATTTATAGAAGGTAAAATGGAATATAGAAATGGTTAACGCTATCCAACAAGTTTTTATAAGTTTAATTATAATTGGTATAATTTTTTGTCTTTTATACGCTTGGTCTCATATAAAAGGAGCGCCTTGGC
This sequence comes from Promethearchaeota archaeon, assembly GCA_048940445.1. Taxonomy (GTDB): domain Archaea; phylum Asgardarchaeota; class Lokiarchaeia; order Sigyniarchaeales; family SOKP01; genus SOKP01. The sequence continues at coordinate 8,846 of JBHLON010000024.1, read as the reverse complement.
TTCCAACGCGAATGAAAAAGGTACGAGAAATGCTTACTTTGGCTAATATTCAGCCTAATGAGACTCTTTATGATCTTGGTTGTGGAGATGGACGCATTATTATTACCGCAGCTCGAAGATTTAGGGCAAAAGCGGTAGGTATTGAAATTAATGTTCTATTTTACCTCTGGTGTCAGTTGTTAATAACAATTCTTGGTTTGCGAAAACAAGTCAAAGTTAAGTATGGTAATTTTTTCAAAACTGATTTAAGCTACGCTGATGTGGTGATATGTTATTTATTACAAGAAACGAATGACAAATTAGAAGAGAAGCTTATTCAAGAACTTAAACCTACCGCTCGTGTGGCATCAAATTCGTTTAAATTTCATAGACTATCGATTATTAACGAAGATTCAGATAAAAAAATTTATGTTTACAGAATTTAAAGTTTATTCTAAAAAGGAAATGAAAATATGAGAACACTTGCATTACCAAATGGAGAAAAAATAAAGTATTCTTTTTAAAGAAAGATTTTTTTTAACACGATTGTATAGGCTTTTATATTATAGTTCCTTATTCTATTATACCTTTCTAAAATATTTCCTAATTTAAAATCGAAGAATCTAATGAGGTGAAATGAATGGTATTGGTTGTAAATACAGTCTACTTTCCTGCAAATAAATCTGCAGAAGTGGGAAAGAAGTATCTTGAGATATTGAAAATGGTTCCACCTGATAAAACACTAGCAAAAATAATTATCCCACTTGCAATAAGAATTACTCATGAAGGAATGAAAGCATTTTCTGTAGTTGAAGTTAAGAAGGGAAAATTTAAAGAATGGATGCAACAACATTATAAAGAAGTGCTATCATTCGCTGAGCTTGAGGGATTCAAACAAGAAATAGAAGTATTCATGTCTGGAGGCGATGCACTTCCGCTTGTAGGACTTAATATGCCTAATTTATAAAAAAGCACCTTTTTGTAATTATACTTAAATAATTAATTTTTTTTCAAAAATCAAAGGAAAGATTCTTTCTTAGTTAAATAATTATTCAGATTTAGAAGAAAAAACAGATTTAATCAAGATACAAGAAAAAAATAGAAAAATTGAAATACTAGGCTCTTGAACGTCTTTTCATGAAAATATAGACTACTGAGGCAATGACAACCCCTCCAACTATCAAACCAGCAATTATTGTAAGCATAATAGGATCTAATCCATTTGGAATACTCTTGATTATGGTAATACTCTTAGATGCTAGGTTTCCTACAACATCTATAGCATAAAATGTTATATTAATTTCTCCCTGTGCTATTGCATTCCATGCTGTTTGATCTATAGTCCCAGTAAATTCAGTAAATATATATGTATGTAGTCCTTCATCAAGAGTATACCACATCTCAGACAAATGAATATCACTTATGGAAACATCATAGCTTGGTGCATCGGAACCAAATACATCTTTATCATTTGGGATATTTATAAGAATTTTAGGGGCTGTAGTGTCTTTATAAATCAAAACTTCATCAGTAACGATAGAACCATTAGAATCTTCAACAAAAAATTTAAGCGTACAAAACCCATCGTCTAATCCATTCCAAAGCGTTGGACTAATTTGACCTGACATTCCACAAGTTATATTTGTAATACCATTATCTATTGTATACCAAATCGTATTGTAATTAATTTTATTTATAGTTAGATTGAATGTAGGAGCAGTATTCGCAAATATAGAGTTATCAATAGGTGAATTTATTTCTAACACAGGAATAGGAGTCCATTTACAAGGATAAAAATATAAATAACCAAGGGCATTATTAGGGTAATTGGGTAACTTAGCATTGTACGCAAAGAATTCTCGATTGTGAAAAAGAGATACGAATGGAAAAAGACTTGAGGATAAATATATTTGTATATCGTGATAAATTGTATTTCTTGCATTTTCATTAATTGTTGTTCCTGCCTCTACTATTTTCGCATCTAACCAAGGATCATTAACATTAGCAAAATTTTCTGGACCTGAACTAAATAATCCTTTGTAAAGATAATAATCAGCATCAACAAAATCTGGATACCAGCCCCAATAGTACATCTCTGCTTGCTGATATATTATTATCTTATAAATGAAATCGCTTAAATCTAGAGGTTCTCCCACAACTGTAACTCCTATCTTATCAAGATAATCAGCTAATAAAGGATATAAATCTGCCCAAATAGGAGATGAAAATTCTGTGCAATAAGTGTAGTTGAAGACAGCTAATTCAGCAGCCTGCCATCCTGTATCATCATCTAGAGGTAAATTTGTAATGCCTGCATTTATTAGTGCCTGCCTGGCAATTGTAAGATTGTAATAAGGGGCAATCTTTGAACAATTATAATATGTATCTCCAAACCCAGGGGATATGGGACTATAAGCTCTCTCAACGGATTCATGCAAAGTTGTATTCCAGTACTGAGATAAATTAGTGTAATCTATTGCGTAAGAAATTGCTTTTCTCCAGGTTACATTAATCTTGTCATTATTCAATCCAAGAAAATTATATTCCAATCCCACATTGGGAGCTTCTGCTAAGATTATTTCTGGATCAGCTTTGAGCATAGAGAAATCAGGAGTAATTGGAGCACCTATAAAGTCTATTTCTTTGTTCAACAAAGCGTTTCTTCTTGCTGTGGCATTCGGATAAATAGAAAAAACCATTTTGGAGATGTTCGCCTTTCCCCTCCAATAATCATCAAACGCATGGAAATCCACTTCAACTCCATTAATGTATCGATCGTATTCAAAGGGACCAGTGCCTATTAAATCGTCAGTAGTAATGTTAATAAATTCAGTTTGAGAATAAGCTGAAGGGGAAATCATCGATGCTCCTGGATAACATAACAGATTTAAAAAAGGAGAATAGGGAGCATTAAGATGTATAGTAATATTATACTCACTAACAGCATCAATTTGCTTCATAATGCTTGTGCCATTAGGAAAACGCCAAAGTTGCGCATCCAATGCACCATTAAATATCAAATATTGTATTCGATCTAAATTCCATTTTGCCACAGTAGAATTAAATGGAGTATAATCGTGGAATAAGACACCTTCTCTTAATTTAAGTTGTAAAGTAGTTGCATTTTCCCACCAATATGATTCAGCAAGCAAATTAACCCTATTTAAATCAGGATCTGAGAGATTGTTTTTAAAAAGACCTTCACATACTTGACTTATTACATTCCATGAATCCATATCCCATACATTAATTGGATCTATGCCAGACGGCCCTTTAGCAACACCAACAACGAAAGGCACATATATATGATCACTACTATTGATATTAAATGCATTATTTTCACTTTCACTTTGAAGTCTATCAAAGTTTTGATAATATAATGGTATCAAGCAAGAGCTAGTAAATAACACACAAATAATAAAATAGATTAATTTCTTAGTATTTTTCATTTTTTTGCCTTTTTTAATTTGAAAACCTAAATATAACTAATAATTTAACATTGTTGTATATATATTTTTCGCACTTTTACAAATGAGTAGAAATTAAAAGTACTGCGTACAAAAATATTGTTTAGGGACTAGGTTATGCTATGCGATATAGTTAAAAACATTTATAGATCATATAAATCGTATCAATTGAAGGTTATCGATAATAATCTTGATGTTTTTGATAAATTTAAAAAAATTAGTCTTACATTTTGAATTAAGTAATCTATAAACGCTATGAAAGGCTCTCCTAATAAAAATATTTCTCAAAGAAAATTCAAATTAAGTATAAGGAAATGAAACTATGAGAACTCTTACATTACCAAATGGTGAAGAAATATATTTTATCGACAAATTATCTGCTCTCGATATTTATGAAGAAATTTATATTGAAAATGATTACTTAAAATTCGGAATAAAGGTCAATGAAAACGATGTAATCTTTGATATTGGAGCAAATATAGGGCTATTTTCTCGCTTTATCGCACAACAAGCACAAAATCTAACAATTCTCGCTTTTGAACCCGTACCTCTAATCTATAAAGCATTAGAAGCAAATCTTAGGAACCTATCTGCTAATATAAAAACTTACAATATCGGATTAGGTGAAAGCAACCAAAAGATCAAAATTCATTATTATCCAAAAGTTAGTGCTGACTCTGCCATCACACCTTTTGATTGGGATTTGAAAGTTAATCAATTCATTCAACATTATAACGAAATGTTTGTAGAGATAGTACCAATCGCTAAAATCGTGCCAAAATTTTTACGAAAATTTGTTGTTAAAGCATGGTTGAAAAATAATTATAAATCAAAGATGGTTGATTGTACATTACGCACATTATCAGATATTATTCTTGAAAATAATATTGAATGCATTGATTTATTAAAAATTGATGCGGAGAATTATGAACAAGAAGTTTTAGCAGGGATTAAAGAGGAGGATTGGAACAAAATTCGACAAATATCAATGGAAATTCATACGCATATTAAAGATGGAGAGAATTTATTAAATGAAATTGTTGAAATGTTAAAGGAAAAATCATTTCAAGTAGATGTGGATTTGGATAGTCGATTTGGGATTATGGGTGTTTTCATGCTTTACGCTAAAAAAGTTTTAAAATAAAAAGTAATCCTAATCTTGAATTCAATTTTGATATTAATTGGTAAGAAGGTTATGTATATAATGATATAGTAATAAAAGGCGCTCTCCCAAAATTTGTAAAAAATCTTAAGCGCTTGAATTAGCAACTAATAACTTTCATATTACCAATCTTATTTAACTGCTTTTTTATTCAAAATTTCTCTTAATTCCCAACTTTTCTGTAGATATGATTTATTCTTAATGATTTTAAGCAGTTTCTTGTTAATTTCGGGTGAATTATATTCTAATAGGCATTTGGCAATGTCGCAGTAAACATCATAATTCTTATCATTTGAAAACCGTTCAAATAAAACTTCTATAAAATCATCCTCTAATAGATCGGAAACAATTTTCGTAAATATTGGTAAATAACTGACATTTTGATAGAGAATGTTTTTTTTAATTGCTTTAAAGGCATTTTTTTTATCTTTCGCTATAAATAATTTAATAATTTTTGCTGCAAATTCTTCACTTTCATCTATAGAAGTCCCAATATTTCCATAGAAAGAACTATTCCAAAATATTTTAGATAATTTATTTGGATCATTTAACGAAATATTTATTATTTCAAGACAGAGATCGGAATTTTTATCCCATAAATAATCAAATATTTCCAGATTAATCAGATTATAGTCTTTCCAAAGTTTAAATAGAAGTTTATCATAAAAACCGTCTTTAAAAGTCTTAATGGCCCGGAAAATTGCTTCAGCATGAGATTTTACAAAATCTTGATTCTTAATTTTATCAAAGCTATTTGTTAAAACTTCTTTTGCTTCAACATTATGATAAACGGAGATAGCTTTATAGAGATAATCTATATTGGGGCGATAAGTTTCTTCTGCTTCTAATCCCATATTATATATTTTCAATAATAAATTCCAAAAAGAAGGATGCGGAAATATTTTTACTGCTTCATAAAATTGCCATGAATCTCCTTTAGAAAAACTCTTAATAATTTCTATGTCCGAATCTTTTTGAAATTTCGCAAGGGCTACAAGTGCATAGGGATCATTAAATTCTATAACAAATTTTCTTATTCGCTCATAATTTTTTTCATCTGGCTTCAATTCCAAAAAATAGTTAGATTTGAAATCAAGATCATAATTATGTTCAAGCACTTCATCAACAATATAATTATATTGTTCTGCTGTAAGAAAAGGAAGACCCTCATAAATAAAGAAATCAGCAACTCTGACTCTTCCTAAAATATCAAAATAGACTGTTTTTATTTTTTTTGTAATATGTAGCTTAGACTTAATTATTTTAAAGAGTTTATCAGGAGCCTTTTGAGTGAGTGCAGCAAAAGCATAGCATTGCACTACATAACTTGAATGCTCTGTTAATTCTTCGAGTTTTTCAATTGTTGCTCTTTTACTTATGTGTTTGAAGTAGGCGTAAGAAGTTGAAACTACCCCGAACATTGTAACAAGACTATCTGATAAAACATCTGCTTGAGCTATTTTCTCAACGATTTTATCTATACTCAATTTATCTAATTCGTGATCTTTTTCAATCTTAGCTATTCCTTCTAACACTCTAACCTTTATATCGTTGGTTTCATTCCGTTCAATAAAGCCTTTATGCATACTAATCATAGATCATCCAGTAATTATAAATTATCTTCATAAGATGATTCCTCAAGAATTTTATCAAACTCTTTCTTCTTCCATTTTACAAATTTCAAATCAAGTTGTCTCATTAATTCCTGTTCTTTTGTAAATAATTGCCTTCTAAAATCTTCATTAGGTATACGATGATCTAATTCATACTGACTCGCCATTTCAAAAACAATATCTTTGAATATCCAATATAATAATTTGTCAAAATCTGTTGTTTGTCTTCTTTCAAATTCTTCTCCTCTCTCACTGATTACATAATTATATCCATTCTTATCAATTTCAATATAAGGTGTACCAAATCCATCACTAGAAGAACGAACAGAAAGTAATTGGCTTGGAGCATTGATTTTTTTTCCATATTCCCTTACTTTCTTTCTAATTGTAGAAATAGAATAGATTTTGGGCATGTAATCTATATAGTTTTTAAAATTTAAAATTATAAGTATATTATTTTTAATAATTCTAAGTATAAATATTAAGGATAAGAAGACTTAAAAAAAGAAAATAAAAACCTATTTTTTGAAAAAGTGTTCTGTTAAGCTTATGAAAAAATATCAACCAGTTATCGACACCAAATATTCAAATTAACCATTAAACTCATGATATCAAATACATCAATCGACTACAACATTATTGGATCGTAATTTATTAATCCAACCTTTTAGTTTTTCAGAATTCATATCTAGTTTATTATATCGTAAATCCAAGTGTTCAAGATTAGATAATGTATATATACTCTCAGGTAAAGTTTTTAATTGATTACTAGATAATATTAATGTTTTAAGATTTTCCAATTTACCTATATTTTCTGGGAGTGATGTTAATTTATTGCCTGTTAGATAAAATTCTTCAAGTTTATTAAGATATTGAATATTTTCTGAAATTGATGAAATTTGATTACTACTTATTGCTAGATATCGTAATTCTGTTAAAGTAAAGATGTTTTTTGGAAATGAGGGCAATTGATTCTCTGATAAATCCAGAGATTGCAAATTAGTGAGCTGACTTAATCGATTCGGTAATTCTTTCAACTTATTATTCCATAAATTGAGTTCTTCAAGATTTCGTAAGTTTCCTATAGTACCTGCTAAGTGAGTTATATTTTTCTCTACAAGTCCTAATTTCTCCACTGTTTCATCATTAACTACCACTCCAAACCAATCTGTATAATAATCGATATCTTTAACTAAAGGTAAAACTTCATTGATAATTTTTTCAATATCCTGTAGCGCGATAATTTCTAAATCATTAATTTCAATACCATGAAATAATGTCATTATAAATCATATGGTATAACAAAAATTAATAATTTATCGTTTGATTGGATGATATTCTTTTATCTAGGGCATAATATATTATAAAAAAAATTCAGATTGTTTACTATGTTTATTTTTAAAATTAGGAATCTTCAATATTCTTGTTCAAATCGTTTTCTGAGGTTTGTAACTATTTTATTTCACCCATTGTTCTATTCATTTAATAGAATATTATTGACAATAATGAAAAGGTTTAAATTTGTCGGAATGATTAATATATAGAGTAGTCCCTAAGAAGTGCCTAAGTTAATATTTTAGATATTGTAATGTCTAATCTACCCAGATATAAAATAATAAAAAAAGGGGATAGTAAAATTGGGTCTGAAAGACTTAATTGATAATAATAATTTAAAAAGAGCAAGAGTGAGAGCTTGTTTTGATTGTCATGTATATTGCATCGTTGATGTGAATGATTATAAAGCCATAAAATTATTACAGCAATTTGAGCATACACATCGAGGCCATAGAACCCAAATAGTACCTCTTAATGAATTGAGCCCTAAATCATCCATCCACATTACCTATACTCCTGTATCAGATGTGAATGAGGAGGAATTTCAGGGAGTTCAGAAGAATTAAGTTATTTTATTGAATCTTCTTAATTACGTATTATCTTCAGCAATAAAAATGGCTTAATATAACAGTAAAAGTATAATGTTAATGTTCACTAAAGTTTCTCAATGATTCTAAACTTTTTCAAGACAAAAGTTAATAAAAAAAATTAGTTGAAAATGATATCGAAAAATATAAGTGTAAATATAAAGAAAAGTCAAGAAGTCCCATTTAAAGAGACTTACATAGTCATTCAAAACACTAAAAACAAAGTATATCTCCATCAAAAATTTAAAAATCTGGAAAAAAATCAAAAAATTGAATTAAATTTTGAGGAATGCGAACGGTTAATGAATTTACTCTTTTGTTATGTTTTTAAAGGAACTTATAAATATTCTAGAGATAATGTCAAAATTTACAGAGAATAAGATTATCTTGAGAATGATTTAAGGATTTATTTTAATGTTAACTTTTAAATCAAACTAAAATCTAATACTATATGAAGGAATAGATTACCCTGACTCTTATTCTGGAATAACAATCGAGTGATCTTCTTTTATTCGATCCAATACAATCTCAGTTTTAACCTCTTCAACTCCAGGTAGATTGCGAAGGAATTCAATAAGTCCCATGAAATCCGAATAATCCAAATATTTTGCCATAATAAATAAAGTACAGTATTATTGGAAATAAGATTCCTAAAATTGATAAAACTTATTTTGTTTTTGAATTCATTCAAAAATTTTAACCG
>JBHLON010000132.1:0-3414 GCA_048940445.1 Promethearchaeota archaeon | reverse complement strand
ATTATCGAGTCTTAATTCATGATAATTTGTTCGAATTGTGGAACAACAAATCCATCAAGTGAGCGTATTTGCAGAACGTGTGGAGCACTTCTACCAGTTTCAAGTAAGACCCCACGAGTAAAAATTGGTGCTGAAAAGAAGGCTACCAAATCAACTAAATCGAAAAAGACAACTATAATTGAAAAAACTCTTAATAAGCCCTCTACATTAGATCTTCAAGAGATACCTAAAGAATATAAAGATACTGAAGAAGCGGATTATAAATCAAAAGAACAGAATCATATCTCTCAAGAACACATTGAGAAGTATAATCCAGAAATGGAAGAAGAAAAAGAAATCCTAAAAGAAATTACTCCTAAACCTTTTAATGGCTCAATCATCGCCTCGAAAGCAGTATTCCAGACAGCTGTGGAGAGAAAACCCAAAAAAGTTTTAATCGAGAAGAAGAATAACTCAGAATCTACTTTAATCAAGCAGAAACAGTTAGAAGATGATATGACAAAAGTTCTTAAATTTCTTTCTAAAAAAGTAACTGTTCAAGAACTACCATCAGAGCAAAAGAAAGAAGAAAAGAAGCAAAAAGAAAAAATTATTTCACCTTCAAGCATGAATGAAATCTTGAAAGAATTATTAAAATTGGACCTTCATATTGAGGCATCAGCTATTATAAAAAGAGATGGTACCATTCTTGCTTCAGCCATTTCTTCTCGAATATCTGACTCTTTATTTGCAACTATCGGTCAGAGTCTTTCCTTAATTGGAATGGATATTATTGAAAGTTTAAGTGCAGGAAAACTTTTGAATATCTCAATAAGAGGTACAAACGGAGTTTTAGATTTGGCCCCTATTGATGCTAAAACAACTCAATTTAATGATATGATTTTAGTAATCCTTTCTAATCCAAAGGTTAAAAGTGGAATTATTCATTTTGCAGCAAATATAGTTAAAAAGCAAGTGAAAGAGTATTTAGGATTTTCAAAATGATTTAAATGATTTGTTTCTGAATCGAAAGTTTATTTAGTTTAAATACTTTAAAATTAGATAAATTTAATTTTAATTCCTGAAGGAAAGAATTAAGTTTATAAATTGAGACCAATGGTACTAAATTTTCATTTAGGAGCATCCAATTTTCTTCGAAAGTAACTATTACTGGGATCATTATTAGAGGTAATTTAATTTTTAGATAGCAATTTTTTCCTATAAGAGATTGAATAAGATCTGAAAGAATTTCAGGATTTTTTTTTAGAATAAAGACTCTTTGATTTTGTAAATTTGCTGCTTTATTAAGTGCGTTATATATATTTCTTTTTTTCCATTGTTTTGAATCAATAAGGAGAATATAATTCTCTTTCCATCCAATTACATCAATCTCATACTTAGTTTGCTGCATTTTTTTTCTGTAATATGATTTATCGGAAAATCTAAAATTTTTTATCGTTATATATCCATTTCTCATAACTATTTCTTCAATTAGTTGTTCGAATCCACTATAATTGATTAAGCTAGATAATTTCTTAATATCAAAACCTAGAATTTGAATCGCTTCTATAATGAACAAGATTTTATTAATCGAATAAAACTGCGTATATCTACCTTTTTGAATTGAAATGAATTCAAAATTGTTTATGACCTCGTGAATTTCAAGTTCATCCAAATCTTTTAAAGAGTTTATTTCATAGGTTTCGCACCAAATTTCAATAGCTTCTTTTTCTGAAGCGGTTAATTTTTTGTATATTTCCAAAAAAAAGTGTGGTATCCATGATATCGGATCTAATTTGTTCATATCTAATTCTTAGATTCTAACCAAGAATAATAATAGGAGGGTATTGAAACAATGATGTTTACATAAAATACTTAAATTTTCACGGATACTATATTGAATTTTGAACACAAAATTTTGCATAACAAGTAGTATTGAAGCAGAAGAGGATTGGTAGAATTGTCCTAATCAAGGTAACACATTAGTTTTAAATTCTAAAGGGTTAAAACATCAAAATCCATATCAGACTCGTTTTAAAAGTCCTAATAGACTAGAATTTTTTTCTCAAAGAAAGATTTTTGGAAATTAAGCAATAATCTTTTGAGTATTGGTGTAATTCTTGGTGGAATTGGCGTTTGGAAAGGAAATATTCATTATAAAGCTTTAGGAGGTGTAATTCTAGCAGGGATTAATTTACTCATATTTTGGTAAATATAATTGTAGTCTTCTAAAGAAAAATAAATATAAATATAAACAAAAACAAAAAGAAATTAAAGACAAAATCATGACTTATTCAACTTTTATAAATTACTAAATAATGTGAGAATAGAAGATTATGAGTGATATAAATGATCTAAAAAATGAAGTATTTTTACATTTTGATAACCAGAAAATATTTAAGCTCGGGAAAGCTTTTAAGCGTTTTATGCAAAAAGCGAAATTAACTCCCCAAGAATTATCAGAACTCTATGTTGAATTATCTAGAAGAAATCCAAACTATTTTATGGAACAAATATATCCTGGTTTACAAATGGTATCTAAATATCAATCACTTGATGAAATTCTTGAAAGGAACAACTATATTTTTAAAAAATATTGCCTATTAGAGGGCGAAGATATAATTACTACATTCTATGGAGTAACTAGTGAAAAAAAAACTATTTCCAGGGGATGGATTTATTTAACCAATTTTAGACTAATTTCATTTGGCAGACAAATAACGAGATCTGCCCAAAAACAAGTAGGTCGTTCAAGTATTGTTGGAGCACTTGTCAGATCGGGAATAACAAGACATAGAAAAGCTATACAGGGAGCAATTATGAGGGCATTTCATAAAGACTTAAAAGAATGGAATTTAGTTGAGTGGGGGTATTATTATCCAATCTATAATGCAATGAAAATAAAGAGAAGCAAAAAATCAATTTCCTATATAATTAATGTGGACATTGGTAAAATTGTGTCAGTGAGCATCGATATAACACCCTTAAGACTTAATAAGCAACCTAAAGATCAATTTGCAGAACAAAGGGAGAATACATTAAATATTATAGTACAAAAATTAATTGAATATCAGTAAAGAATCAGGTTATTAAATTTTTTTTTCTTTTTAATTTCGTATTAATTATTTGGTTCTCTTTCAAAATTTAATTAAATTATTATTAACTCATAGTTGTAAGAACCTTAACTTTATGCATTATTACAAATTGTGTAGTAAATATGAATCAAGATAAATCTTATTTAAGGAAGTTAATGCCAAAAGTTTTTAGGACTGAAGGAGACGTTGTAGCTTTTGACCCTACTAAGATTGAGTTGAGCTTAGTAAAAGAAACTGGATTAAATCAAATCACTGCGGGAAAAATAACAGAACTAACAGTGAGGAGGATTATCTCTTCTGGGATAAAGTTTCTTTCTGGGCCACATATAAGAGAGATAGT